>JBIOZG010000059.1:0-30016 GCA_044870765.1 Nitrososphaeraceae archaeon | reverse complement strand
GCTGGCATCCAGTACATTTATCGTGAAATAGGATATGTCGACCTCTAGAACCTGCGATTCCAACTCCTCTCTTTGGATCAAATTGATATCCATCGCCTACAAACTTTAGTTTCTTTTCTGGATATCTGAGTGTAAATCTCTTGATAAGAAGATGCTTTGTTCCAGATTCTATTGCCTTTATGAAGCCGCCTGCTGAATTCATGTGATTAACTTGTGGTCAGCTATATTTTAAGTTAAGAATAAGTCGATATCTTGGAATAAATCAAATACATGCCATTCAATACATGGGTATGCTTTAGATCCGTACCACTTACGTCGGCACAATCCTGTAGATGGTCCCATCTATTCCCAATACATAGAGATAGCCATCCTGTCCAGCTTGTATGTCCGTTATTACTCCAAACCCTCGACCAAATATGACACTTTGAACTTCCTGAGGAGTATCGGCTACCTTATCATCTAAGGGCGGATCCAAAAGTAATTGTTCTCTATTCGAATCGAGTTTGAAATTGTAAAGGTTGCCAGTCTTCACATCGCCCACGAATATCGTGTTCTCATATTGCGCTCCAAGTTTAGATGAATTCAGGAATTTTAGAGCTGTTGGAGCAACAGTTTCCTTCCATACGAACTCCGGATCACTGTATTTTCCTTTCCCCTCAAAATCAAATAAATCTTCATTGGGGTCAAATCTTGATAGAGCCATACCCATGGCCTTTCTCCAGCCACTATTAAAGCCAGGATACACATAATTAATTTCATCCTTGTCGACTCCACCGTTTTCACTATCCCACAAGTTACCAGTTACGGGATCAAAATCAAACCCAAAGCTATTGCGTATCCCATATGCATAATATAGTACATTTGGGACCTTACTCCCAAAAGGGCCGTCAGACACAGACTTACCATCTTGCGTTACTCTTAAGATTCCGCTTGTACCGTCTGGAGCATTGCCTCTAATGATATTCTGAATGTTGCCCATTCTGCCTCCTACATCCCCCACTACAACGTAGACGTTCTTGTCAGGTCCTATGACAACTTTTCCGCCGTTATGATTATTCTCATGTCCCAATATGGGAGAATTTGCGGGCAAATTCAAAAGCAAAAGTGGATTTACAAGTCTGTTATCGACCAATTCGTATTTGTATAATCTGTTACCAATAACGATTCCAGAACTATTAGCCTCAGTATAGTATAGGAATACAAAGGTCTTTCCCTCTTCACTCTTTGACACTGCAATTCCCAACATTCCCAACTCTACTTCTGTCCCAACCTTCACCTGCAGAAGTGGTGCGTCTTGAAGGCTTCCGTTTAAGACTCTCTGGACCTTTCCTGTGTTTTTCTCTAAAACAAGAATATCATCTGGCCCGAGAAAGGCCATGCCAGTTATTGGCCCCTTAAGACCATCCTTAAAGGTTAATTCAACTTTCAAAGAAGGATCAGCTAATGTCTGTCCAGTGCTCTCAGGCAAAGCTCTCACGTATGCTGCATGAGAAATATTGTTCTCGTAAATAATTGGAGCAAAAGCAAAAGTGGGAACTAAGATTAAATTAAAAATCAGTATAACTATTATATGCCTTCTCATCATTAGAAAAAATTCTTGTCAATCTTTTATCTGTTTTGAAATAATGTTAGCCAAATTGTGCATCTATCAATTATCTGCACCTTCTTCTGACCAAAACAAGCTGAAAGATTTTCATTCATATGGGTCCACGGTCAGCGCTAGAATTGGCTAGAATCAGTGGTTATTAAGTAACTCGCAGATTAAAGTTGAAAATAGAAAGATAGATAATATGTTTATCCATATTTATCCTATAATTTGACAAGTGGGCTTATTTCTCTATCATCATTAGATGACAAATATGTAAAAGAAAAGAGTAATTTGAATTCAGAACCAGAGTGGATGATGGAAATAAGGAATAATGCATTTTCAAACTATTCCTCTCTTCCTCACGAAGTTTCACCTTTGTATAAGAAATATTCTGACGCCAATCTTCTATATCCGGAACGTGTTTATCTTTCACAAGGGACTAAAACTTATGCTCCAGAAGATGATCTTAATGAAAGGATAAAAGAGCTACAAAAGGAAACTAGTATTCTTAAAATAGGCTCTTCAATAGTTCATAGGAATGTTCCAGAAAAGCTGTTAAAACAAGGTGTAGTTATTTCAGATCTTAAGAGTGCAATAAAGAATTACGGAAGTATTATTAAAGATAAACTGTATTCAAATCAACTTAACTATACTGAAGATAAGTTTCTAGCTTTGGAATTGTCCTGCTTTGACTCTGGTATTTTTGTGTACATACCAAAGGATGTAATAATTGATGAGTCAATAAGAATAATCGATGTATTGGCACCAGATGGAACATCTTCGATAACAAGGAACATCGTCATATCAGAATCAAATTCAAAGGCAAGCATAGTTCAAGAATTATATAGTAATGAACAATCTGATAAGACGGTTCAACAGTCATTGTTTGAACTTTTAGAATGCTATGTTGGATCAAACTCGGAACTGGAAGTTGTAACACTGCAAGCAATGAATGAGAAAAGCACGGTTAACTTTTCAAATAGGAAGGCATTCATTGATAGGGATGCAAAAATGTCTTGGTATATGGGATTATTTGGTGCCCAGCTTTCAAGATATAAAATTGACAATATTATGAAGGGAGAAGGAGCGAGTGCGGAAGATGTTGAAATTATTTTTGGTGTCAATAACCAGTCGTTTGATGTGACCTCAAATCTTATTCACGAGGGACCAAACACAAGGGGAAGAGTGTTATCAAAATCAGTAATGAAAGACAACTCCAAGTCACTCTTTAAGGGCATGATAAAAATTAATAAAAATGGAAAATCTGCGGAATCATATCTTGCTGGTCATTCTATATTATTGGATAAAGGTGCAAAGTCTGATACGATACCTGGACTAGAAATTGAAACTAATGAAGTAAGGGCGACGCATTCGGCATCTGTTGCGCAAATAGATGAAAGCCAAATCTTCTATCTTATGTGTAGAGGTCTTAGTAATGAAGAATCAAAAAGGGAAATTGTTAGCGGCTTTTTGGAGCCATTGTCTCGCAAAATGGGTCCAACGATTAGAGCTTGGGTCAACTATCTTATGGAAAATAAATGGCTCGGAAAACCTTTGATGCTCAAAACTGACGAGGCAATGGAACATATCCTTGAAGTTGAAAAATCCAGATATAGAGAGACAGAAGACATATTTGAGAAACACTATAAGTATAGATAAATGGAAAATTTTGCTAAATGTGATTTATTTTGAGTTCATGGATTAAGGTATGTGAGATAAAGACACTAAATAGCGGTGAAATGTTAGATTTTGATCACGACGATAAAAAAATTCTAATTACAAAAATAAAAAACAAAATCTACGCTACTGATAGGATATGCACACACGCGTATGCCGATCTTTCTACCGGATTCTTGAATGAAGACGATAACACCGTTACCTGTCCGCTCCACATGTCTAGATTTAATCTAGAAAGTGGGGTACCTGAGAATTTACCAGCCGAAGAATCTCTCAAGACATATGGCACAGAGGTCAAAGACGGTTGGGTTTACATTCTAATTTGACACGATAATAAAAGTTATACCGTCTCATTATCAGGTTTTACTTTTTTCGGTCTTATGGAATAGATTAACAGTCCAATTATAATTGCCATTATGATGTAATTAATAGGAGGAGTTATAATCATTGAAATTGTTCCTATCTTTGGTACTACATATACAACTTTTCCAACGTAATTCTCTGTAAATAGCGGGTAGTCTATCCCTGGGATGGAATAAGGGTTTGCATCTCCTTTTGTTCTAATGACTTCTTTTTGAAAAAAGTTGCCAATTTCATCTATTCTGTGTACTATAACTTTTGGTTTTCCATCTTCCGTTTTAGCTTCAGGCGCTCTGAAAACTATAATGTCTCCGACTTTAAGATTATTAAATGAAGTATCAAATGAATTATTCTTAATTATTACGATATCGCCTATGTTTATTGTCGGAATCATGCTGCCACTAACTACTACATAAAAAGGATTAAAGGATCCAAATAATGTGTGAATAGCAAGTAGACCGCCTCCAATAATAATTGCAATTCCAATCAAACTATATATCGTACTTTTGTTCATTTTGGATATATCTTTGTAATCAATTACAATTGACCATTAAAACCTATTGATCGGAAACGGAATCATGACATTAAAAAATATAACTAGTAAAATTACTTTACTTGCTTATGGAAAAAAAGGAGAACAATCTGCTTGCACGAGGGGAGTCTATCAAGAACAAAGAGAGATGTCATGATTTACTCTTATCGTCACAAAAAGTGCGGTACGTTGGTATGATAAATAATTTTGGGAGGACAATTGCCGGACAGTTACGTGCTGGACTTGTACCATTACTTAATGTTGAACATGCAATAAATGAACATTTTATTGAGGCTACCCGTAATCAGTTACGAAAAGCATTTGATCCTGTCTTGGGCAACACGCTTTACACTCTAACCGTAAATCAGAAGGTGATAACTTTGACTATTCCGATTCGATCGGGGGGATACTATTATGTCACATTTGATAATGACATTGCAAGCCAAGAATTAATAAAATTAGTAGATTTGCTAACTGAAAAAATTAATAGTTATTCTAATTAACATCAATTTATTTAGCAAACGCCTTTAATTTCTTTTTGAATTCCACGTCTCTTGCTATTGATGGATGAGAAGGGTCTGCCAATATAATTTCGTACCATATGTTTTTACCATCTTTATAAAGGAAATAAGAACCCAGAACTTCCATATTAGGATACTTTTCGTTTACTCTTCGTTGTGCAACTAGCTTCATACTTTCTGCTTGCTTAATTCTAACTACACCTAGGTGCTTTGGCCTTCTACCAGATACGGGACGTTGCTTTCTCATTCCGCCTCTTCCAACTTTTGTGCGAATTACAATGATGCCCTGTTTTGCTTTGTACCCCAGTTTATGAGCTCTATCCAGTCTGCTAGGTTTGTCTACTCTATGTATGGTGGGTTCTTTTCTCCATGCCATTGCTCTACTCTTTAATTCCTCCGAGTTGGTTTTCCACATCTTCGTCCACATGTCGGCCATGTACTGATGCATATAACAGATAACTCCAGACAAGACCTTAATATCTGTATTTTGTTGAGTCGCCATAATACGAATAAAAAAGAGCAAAAATGAATCGTTTTTGAGATTGATTTAATACTTCATCTATTGGTCAGCAGCGTCTGGATTACCTTTTCTGCTATGACCGTTGAAGCAAGCTCCTGCGCTTCTTTTGTTTGAGCAGCAACATGAGGGGTGCAAATGATGTTTGGCAAGTGTAGTAACTCGGTGTTGGTTGGAGGTTCTACTTCGAAAACATCGAGTGCTGCTCCAGCAATTCTTTTTTCACTTAACGCAATAAACAAAGATTGCTCATCTATTATTTCTCCTCTAGATGTGTTGATGAGATAGGCGGTTGGTTTCATGTACGACAGTGTCTCTGAATTTATCAGATGTTTAGTTTCAGCGGTTAATGGCACATGACACGTGACAAAGTCTGAATTTTCAAGCAGCGTCTTTAAATCCGTTTTTATCATTCCTACTTCTCTAACATATTCTTGATTTATGGGAAAAATGTCGTAGCCTATCAAGTTCATACGGAGACATTTTGCTATTCTACCGACATTTCTTCCTATATTTCCCACTCCGATTATTCCCAAATATTTTCCTCTAAGCTCGCTACCAACGAGTTCTTTTTTTAACCATTTGCCTACCTTTATCCCATCGTTGGCCTTTGGAATATTTCTGCATAGTGATATCATATGGCCTATTACAAGTTCTGACACTGCATTCATTGCAGCCTCAGCAGCATTCAAAACCTTAATTCCCTTAGTATCCGCATAATTTGTATCAATATTATCCAATCCTACGCCTACTCTAGCAATGATTTTGACGTTTGGAGCAGCGTCAATTATGTCCTTTGTTATCTTGGTTCTGCTTCTAACTATTATTACATCGCAGTCTTTTACAGAAGTTATTAATTCATCAGGCTCAACATCGGGTTTGTAATCGACAACCAGGCCCGCTTTTTTCAATATAGATATTCCTATTTCATCTATAGCATCGCAGATAATTATTCTACCCTCAACCTGCATGAGATTATGCAAATTGTAGGTCTTATAATTTGGTTGCTAAATCAATGCAATTACCTGTAGCTAGAGTTACCGTCTAGTTATATACTCTTTAATAATTAGTTATCATATACGGCGATAAGGTATGGATCGCTATGACAACCCTAACCCGTGAGAATTCCAAAAATGAAGAGGAAATATACTTTAATTTCATAAATTCAATCAAGTCCGAAGTTACCAAAGAAACCTATGAGAAGAATATTAAATTATTCATGAAGTTTTGCAATGTAACCAAATTATCAGATCTTCTGTTAACGGATACACAGAAACAAATAGTAAAATATTTGATGTCATTAAGAGAAAAAGGTTTATCGTACAATACACTTTCGCTGTCTCTGTGTGCAATTTACCACTTCTACGAAATGAATGATGTAGTTTTGAATAAGAAAAAAATTAACATGTTCAAAGGTGAATTTAAGAAATTTGTAGACAGGGCCTATACTGACAAGGAGATAAAAAAAATACTAGATGTTTCTGATCTGAGAATGAAGAGTATTATACTTTTAATGGCCTCTGCAGGAATTAGAATAGGTGCTATACCATTACTAAGGTTAAGGAACATCGAAAAGGTTGATTCGGTTTATAAAATAATTGTTTATGAAGGAACCAACGAGCAATATTATACCTTCTGTACTCCGGAATGTACGTCATTCATTGATTCCTATTTAGAATATAGAAAACAAAATGGCGAGAATTTACACAAGGAATCTTTTCTGATTAGAGATCAGTTCGATATCACAGACATAGAGCAGGTCCGAAATAGGAGCAAAGGCATTACATTACATACAATAAAGGTAATTGTTAATACTGCTTTGATAAAATCCGGCGTTAAGGTTGTCAATCATACCTCAAACTATACTAGACAAGATGTATCTAGATCACACGGATTCCGCAAGTTTTTCACAACACAATGCGTCAACTCTCGAATAAATCCTGAAATCCGTGAAAAGTTATTGGGGCATGAAATAGGATTGGCATCTTGTTACTATAGGCCAACTGAGCAAGAGATGTTAAATGAATATTTGAAGGCAGTAGGATTACTGACAATAAATGAAGAAAATAGGCTTAAACTGAAACTGGAGCAGACAATCCAAATTGAAAAATCTCAAATTGAGTCTTTGAGGGCAGACTTTGAGAACCTTAAGAATGAAGTAATGAAACAGAGAAAAAGGAAATAATAATAAAATTAAAGTGAAAATCTTTCCTTTAGTTTTTCCACAATTGTTTCTTTGATTTCGCGTTCCGTTAGGTTGTTTTCTGGTAGATTAAGTGCTTCTTCATGGACATTTGGATCATATAATATATCAACTTCTCTTCTAACCATCTCCTCAAAATAAGGAGACGATTCAAGTGCTTCTAATTCTATTTGAAATAAGGAACCAAATTCATTTATGAAAGCATCTGCATTTTTGTTACTCTAAATTTTGTTTGGCTCGGAGGTTTGTGAATCATATTTGACATAAATTTTAAGCCCATTCTTTCACATGAAGTTTGTGCAGTAACTTTAGATTGAACTTATAGTTTCTCCGGTTCGGTGGGAACCATGTGGAATTTCACACTAGTCCAATTAAAGAATTACAACAAGTGTGCAAAAAATTGTTAAATATAAGATTGATAAATAAATTTTACTTGTGAAAAACCAAGTTCTGCTTGTAATATTCCTATTTTTTGGACTTGCCCTTCTAGTGTACCTATTTCCCTATGTTTTTGTAGAGGCGGCAAAACTTCAGAGCGGAGTTACAATAAATGCCCCTTCAACAACTATGATCCAGAAGGTATGTAATACGTTCGACCCTGTCCTTGGTAAAATGACCCTCGAAGACTGTTCATGTGGACTTCAAATAGTATCAGGAGTTCCAATGAATTACGGACAAGTTAATCCTGGTCAGGTGAGCGGACAGAGGGTGGTCATCCTTAAAAATGAAGGGACTTCGGATACAGTTGCAAAAATTATGATTAAGGGAGGTGACTGGAAAAGTGATGCGGCGGGTAACCCTACTATATTCCCATCAATGAACACTCATGTCGCTATCGCCCCAAACATTGATTATGATAACAAAAAATCCTTATCAAATATTGGATCGCAATTAGGTGGGATAGCCGGGGGACAGTCGTTACCAGTTTATTTCCAGATGAAGCCGGGCGGTGCCACTAACGCTAGCCTTAATAGCTTTACTGGATCGCTTCACCAAGACGTTATCATCGATATAATCTGTTAGTTAGATTCAATATTTGAGATTGGTAATTAGAAATTAAAGGATATAATATATTCAAATAGTAACGTATTTTACATTATAATATTAAGAAATATGATGTGAATTTCACACGGGTTCGGTGGAACTGATAACGCTAGCACTCCAATTTTGGAACCCAATTAAAGTCTATTTTATAGTTTTTTAACCGTAGGAGATTGGGTTAAAGGAGGCAGTTCTGGAGAATAGCCTCAAATCTTAATAGATTATCCTTTCTAAATGAAATATGAAATCCATTTATATCGTGCTGGCAATCCTAGTCTCAGTAACTATTGTCACAATAGTAACAATGAACGCTCAGCAAGTGTATGCACATAGAGACTGTCCAGGTTGTTCAGAATTCAAAAAACTAACAACTCAATTCGAGAAGGCCGTATTAGATGTAGGAGCCCAAAATCCGCCTGATCCTGACAAGATACAAACGTTGCTTGATGACTACAGCGATGATGTCATGGCGTTGTTCCGTACGCCTTCAACTTCTCCCTAATTCTTTTTTTATATTATAATCTCAATTTTATATATTGATTCGAAGAACTGGTGGGAGGAGTTGATTGGTGATAAACAAGAACCCCCCAGCCCACTATGTGTTCAAGACTCTTCGTTTTCGTTATGTTATAATGCTCAACAAATTATAAAATAGTTTAAACTCAACACAATTCAAGTTACACTGTAAGCCTTTAGACTGAATATGATATTATTTAATTGAGCGCTCAAAAAATAAGACTTACTAACAAATAGTTTAGAAATATATACTATTTCTTGTCAAAATCTTATGTCTCATTCTACCTCAGCAATTAATATAATACGTCAACCAAGTAACCCTAAGTCTAAACACAAGCGACTGGTGGGGCTTGGTTGTTTCTTGTTCATTATTCGACCAGTTAGATGCCCATCAGTTTGCTTAATTATTATTTTTAAATCTTATGATCGATATTATAACTCTTATTTAATATTATATTATTTCAAACTTTTTATTTTGTTACTACAATCCTGATAGAAAATCCAATCTAGGATTCTTAATTCACTATCTAATGGATCGGATTCAAAAATAGAATCTATTTATATTATCTATAAGTTGATTCATTCTAGTCTCAATGACAGAACAAATGTCAGTATTCGAATTTTTCATATTATCTAGAACCCAATTTATCAATATTACTCGTTTCTTAAGATTACGCTTGTAAGTAGATTCGTCTTTTTCAATTTCAATCCATCTTTGAGAGTCTTAATTTCGTTTTGTAGTAATCGTTCTACGTTCATAAGAGAAATTAGCGTTAGAATGATTTAAAATATGAAGTGCGATTCAGGGAGGGAGTGAAATTATACGTGATAATGCTTGAGAAGAAATCAACTTTTTATTTGAATTATTGCTCTTAACGATCATAAATTAAGAAGGGCGGTTTCTTTGTGGTGCTATCATAAATTCCTCGGTTTATATTCACTTATAGATCATCACAGTAGTAAGAAGTCCTAAACATCTGGTGGTGGGATATTGGCTGTTTCCTGTTCATCCAGTCATATTAGACCCCACCAGTCTTAAATGACGAAATTCTAGAAATATATGATCGCCAGTAGGGGCTTGACTGTCCAGACGAAGAATTTTATCCTTCGAGTTTCAATATTTGAGAATAAGAAATGAAATGTCCTGTATGCAGTTCGGAAGTAAAAGAACTATACAATCTCAACACCGAAGCAGACGAGTTCAAGTGCTTTGGGTGTCATCTTAGAGATCTCGATCACAGAGTGAGGAGACTGGAGAGACAGGAGAATAAGGAATGAATAATACCTTCAAACTAGGCAGATCAATAAAAAAGTAGTACCATTTCACAGAATACCAATAAAGAAACAACAACCGAAAGAGATAATAAAATACAATTAGCGCCTCTTTGTATTTCTTGGATTAAGTCACAACCGTAGTATTGGGTAATCTTTCTTACGGTAATGACTATCCAATCTAAAATTATTGAGAAAACACCATTAAATATTTATGTCAAATCAAAAGAGCCTGAAGACAATCCCGACGACCACTCCCACCACAACCATTATACCAACAACTATGGCGACGTCTGTAACTGTTCCATGCCCGGTCAGTCTCAATTTTTGTTATTTTATTACCAAGTAACATAATATTTATAGTTTCTAGTGCCTTCTGTTAACACAAACTTGATAGAACATCCAATCAAGAATTCAAATTAGATGATTATTTTTCCTTCATTCCTTCTGTAGATCAATATTTTTTAATTGCTTATAATGTTCAAATATTATAGACATAAGAATCGGATGCAATAAGACAGGTTTGCATACCATTACTCCCGAAGTATTATACAATCGTGAATAAGACATCATTTCATCAAAATCCTTTCGTTCACTTTTATCTAGTTGTTCTCTAAATATTTTCCATTTGCTTTTTTCTCTTTCTGATGCAAGTCTGTATGATGGAATAGTTCGACCCATACAAATTATCGTGAAACATTCAATTTAAAACATAGATCACCAGTGTGGGAGGGGTTAGGGTAAAAGGATACTTTTAATCGAAACGAGTAATTCTATATTCAAAATGCAAACATTTAGCGACAATTGGAGACTTTTTTCTTTTTTTCCTGTCTGATGCAAGGATATACGATGGAATTGTTTGGCCCATACAAATTATCATGAATCATTCAATTTAATATCTAAATCACCAACAAGGGAAGGGGGATAATATTATTCCAGTTAAGCAAATAATGCTTGGAAGAAAAATACCCCTTATTACCTTCATACTAAGAAATTCTAAATTATTAGAGATTAGTTAAATCAATTATAACTAGAGTTAGAAATTATTTCGGCGATTACCGCATCAACATAGTACTTTTGCTTCCCTTGCAAGTCATTTATTTCCCATGCAAAATGACTACCGCCAGTATTAGTAGTATCCGTATGACCAATAATTTCTCCAATATTGTTTTGTTCCGGATTTGATTCATACACATTCCCATCAGCCTTTACATAAACATAGCGGGGAGGCTTGTCTAACCGGTCTTCTGATATATTGTACGTGCTGATTACCCTTACTATGGCCGCATCTGCAGAAATTGGCAACCTCGACAACGAGGGTCGATTTAGAGAATCCTGGAGACCCAAAAAAACAACAAGTGTTACCAATATTCCAAAGGATAAGGTGATTAAGATTCTTTTATCCACCAACTAGTCGATCTCACTCTATACATTTATTGATTGATTGATTGATCGATTGAATTAAACACGAAAACATATCAATATCACACAAATTAATATATCGATTATTATTTTGAACCAAGAATCTTTTTCTTTGAAAGGGCATTGTCCAGGTCTTCTTTTGTCATCAGTCCTTTTTCAAGGATCAATTCTCTTATGCTTTTGTTGGTTGTCATAGATTCCTTGTATATCTCAGATGCTTTGAGGTATCCTATATGCGGATTGAGCAGAGTGATCAATATGGGACTTTTTTCTACAAACGAAGCTAGTTTCTGCTCATTTGCTTTCAATCCATCTATCATATTTGTTGCATAAACTCCCAGAAAGTTTTTTAACATATCAGTCGACTCCAACATGTCTTTTATCATTCCTGGTAACATCACATTTAATTCAAATTGACCAGACTGAGCAGCAAGAGCAACCGAAACATCGTTACCTACTATTATGAAACAAATCATGTTAAGACACTCCGACAGTGATGGATTTACTTTACCTGGCATTATAGACGAGCCAGCATGTACCGCAGGTATTGTAATTTCGGACAACCCTGCTATAGGACCAGATGCCATTAACCTCAAATCATTTGACATTTTTATTAATTCAATTGCAATGTTCCTCAAAATAGAAGAACACATTGTGATGTCAAATTTACTCTGTAAGGAAAAGAAATAGTTTTGTGAAGGCTTTAAATTCAATCCCGATATTTGGGATAGATGTTTGATCGCCAGCTCGCTGTAGCCTGGAGGTGCGTTCGCTCCCGTCCCTACCGCTGTTCCCCCAAGGCCAACATATTCTAAATCAGAACTTGTATCGACAATTTTATCCAGACCTCTCTTAAGAGAAAAGGCATATTCACTAAATTCCTCACCAAGTGTAACAGGTATCGCATCCATTAGGTGAGTTCGGCCTATTTTAATGACGTCTTTAAATTCCACCCCTTTTTTTTCAAGCGAAGCTATGAGTAAATTAAGTGAATCTTCAACTTCTTTCAAATTCATTAATAACGCAATATGCATAGCTGTTGGAAATGTATCGTTACTAGATTGAGACATATTTACATCATCGTTTGGATTAATAAATGAATAATCACCGATTTTGTGTCCACTAATTTCTAGGGCCTTGTTGGCGATAACTTCGTTTGTATTCATGTTGAATGCCGTTCCTGCACCTGAATTAATAGCATCCACTATAAATTGATCCAATAAATCTCCAGATAGTATTTTATCGCACGCCTTTACTATTGCATCGGCTTTTTCTCCAGCCAAAATTTTTAAATCTCTGTTTGCCAGTGCTGCAGAACGCTTTATCATTACAAATGCCCTTATCATATTCAAGTGTGAGCTCTGACCTGTTACTTTGTATTGGTTAGAAGCTCTCACAGTGAATGGTCCATAATATGCATTAGTCGGGACTTTGACCTCTCCTAAAGAGTCTTTGTCTACTCGATACGACTCCATAAACACAAAAAACAGCAATGATCTAATAAATCAATCGACTCTGCATAATGACTAAACAAAACATGAAAATAATCGGCATTCGACTAACCCATGTGGCCCAGTGCTATTACCACAAGTGTCTACTTTACTCTCCAATAATTTTGACTAGTACGCGCTTGTTTCGACAACCATCAAACTCTCCATAAAAGATTTGTTCCCAAGGTCCAAAATCAAGCTTACCATTAGTGATGGCTATTACTGCTTCTCGACCCATCACTTGACGTTTCAGATGAGCATCAGCGTTATCTTCTCCAGTATCATTATGTAAGTACAGTTTAATGGGTAAATGAGGTGAAAGCTTCTCAAGCCATCTTTCGAAATCGACGTGTAAACCTCCTTCATCATCGTTAATAAAAATGCTTGATGTAATATGCATCGAATTAACTAAACAAAGTCCATCACTAATTTTCGAGTCCTGTACAATTTTTTCTATCTCAGGTGTTATATTTACCAATTTGAATCTCTTCTCAACATGAAATGTCAAATATTTTGTAACCGATTTCATATTATAGGAAAATTAAATTTATTATTTAAATTTCTTATCGGTATCTGAATAAAAAAACTCTTATTACAAATATTAAATATTTGAATCGCTAAAAAATGTTCAAAAATAGGTCCGATGCTAAAGCTGAGCTTCTTGTATCCATAATTGCGATTACAATTATCTTTGTGTTTCTTGCAGCATTTGAATTCAGTGAAAATAATATCTCATTTGGTCAAACAGATCAGTTTTCTAAATCTGAAAGTGCTTCAAGAAACCAAGCGATCTTACAGTTTCAAAGTCAATTTTGTGGAATGAATTCTACTCTCAATAAAAACTCATTCATTACTGAATATTTACTTCCGCAGAAATGCGAAATGCCATTGGGTATTTTGGCAGATAACGATTCAGTTTGGTATGTATCCACCAAATTAGGGACTCTTGGGAAATTTGATGTTAACAATAACAAAAGTGAAGAGTTTAAAATCCCTGTTTGGGATAGCCGATCAAAGCCCACTGACATGTCACAAACCTGGGATGTCAAGACAGATTCAAAAGGAAATATCTGGTTCACTGATGAAAAACAAAATGGAATATGGAAATATGAACAAGAAAATAAGAATTTTAGTTTCTTTCCTGTACCGGAACGACCTTCAGCATTTGGTACAATCTATCCCGTTTCAATTGCATTCAACGGTGATGATGAAATCTATTTCGTAGGTATTCGATCAAAATCCCTTTGGTCGGCAAACGTCTCAGATTTGAAAAATATGTCGCCGCTAGGTATTTCAAATATTTCTATTCCACTATCATCATTCAATGGAATAGATCCAGACTTGGTAAGTACTGGTTCAATTGACATTGACAGAGACAGAAATGTCATTTGGTTATCTGTACTCGCGTTCGGAGTTAAAGGCCAATTGTTCAAGTTTGATCTTGCTACAAAGATATTCACCCCCTATGAGTTACCTGACCATCTTGATTCCCCGGTGGGGATTGCTATTGATAAAAAGGGTAACCCCTGGATAACTGACCATGGAACCAGTATTTTCTTTATGGTTAATTCTACCAATGGCAAAATTTCGGAATTTAGTACTTCGCCACTTTCGCGGATTTCAGCAAATATTCCAAAGGATTTCAGCTATACATTGCCTTACTGGATCAGGATGGATGTAAAGGGGAACCTTTGGTTCAACGAACATATTGGTAACAAAATCGCAAAATTCAACCCTACAAATGGAACATTAGTTGAATATTGGATACCCACACAGAATAGCTTATGGGCACCCTGTACCCCTAATGAAAGTTCTTGTGGCATATCTAACGCTCTTCAGTTTTCGATAGGAAAAAATAACCAATTGTGGTTTTCAGAATGGACAGAAAACAAACTAGGCATGTTGAATAGTTCAAAACCGCTATCATTTGTTGTGGATAGTAACTCTAAGGAATTCAATATAAAGCGTGGTGAAACTATTGAAATACCCCTGGTCGTATCGGCTAACCAGCAAGTAGACCTAAAGATGATTGCTTCATCCACGTTTACAAATACGGGTAATTTTGGAAACTCTTCTTTTTCGTTCAGCCAAGATTCATTCTCAATGGGCCCGGGTGAAACAAAGAATGTAACTTTTTTGCTTACTCCTTCAGCAGATCTAGAAAATCGTGAGTATGCCTTGATGATTGGAGCGGAAAATAGTGAAATGTCCTACCTTAATTCAATAAAAGTACATGTTTCATAAACTAATTGGCTCTCTCGAGAGCTTCTATCCCGGGCATTTTATCTCCCGCCAGAAATCTGAGAGTTGCCCCACCTCCGGTTGATAAATGAGTTACCTCGTTTTCTGAGACACCTGATTTTTTCAGAGCAGCAATGGAATCACCACCACCCACAAGTGTCATTGCACCCCTCCAAAAAGCAAGAGCCATGCTCTTTGCTACACTCATAGTCCCCGCAGAAAATTGACTGACTTCGAACATTCCCATAGGTCCATTCCAAAAAATGGTACCAAATCCGTTTCCACCAATTTCAGAAGAATACATCATAGAAGTTTCATTACCTATGTCAAATCCACTCATTCCGTCTGGTATGTCACCAGTAATAGTTGAAAAAGAGTTTTCCTCGGATGACACTATATGATCAACTGGAAGGAGTATTTTATCACCATATGACGAAAGGGCTCTTTTCACCCAATCATAGTGTTCCTCGTCAAATAGTGAATTACCAATTTTAAATCCTTTTGCCTTAAGAAACGTGTAAGCTGCTGCGCCACCAATCAGTAATTTATCTGCCTTTGGCAGTAAATTTTCTAATGCTCCGATTTTATCCTTAATTTTGGAACCTCCGATTACAAGTGTAAATGGCTTTTTTGGATTATATCTTATCATTGAAAGATATTCTATTTCTTTCTTTAAACTAAATCCTGACAATCGGATTTCAAAATTTTTTACAGCCCCATACGTTGAAGCATGTTTTCTGTGAGATGTGCTGAAAGCATCATTAACATAAATATCGGCTAATGAGGATATGGACTTTGAAAATTCAGGATCATTATTCTGCTCCTCTGGATAGTATCTCAGATTTTCTAAAAGCAAAATACCGCCATAATTTAGCTTGTCGATCTTGGCCTGCACCGCGGGACCAACGCAGTCGTTAATAAAGTCAACATTCCTGTTGAGAATTTCTTTCAATCTCACAGCTACCGGAGCAAGTGTGTTGTTGTGATCACGTAATTTAGGTCTGCCAAGATGAGAAGCCAAAATGACCTTTGCTCCTCTTTTAATGAGATATTCAATAGTGGGAATTGCACTCCTAATGCGGTAATCTTCAGTAACAGCACCGTTGTTAATTGTTATATTGAAGTCTACTCTTACTAAGACTTTCTTTCCATAATATTGAATATCATCAAGGTCTGATATAGATCTGAGCATCTATTTCCAAGTATGGCTTTTATGCACTAGTAGGATAAACTTTTCTCCTATTTTTAGGACACTTGGCAGAATTGCAACTTTTCCAGAGGTATGATTAGGTGTAGAGATTGGTGTCTGACTTTCGAATTTCTATTGTAACTTTATCGCCCACTCTAATTCCAATATCTTCGTACTCCCTTACACTGATTTTGAATGTTGGAGAATCACTAACACCTCCACCGGACATCATTCTAGAGATATTCCCCATAGCTTTTGGAAGATTTTTCATCATGTCTTCTGGGGATGAAAATGCCATAACATTTGAACCGAATGGGTTCGTTGGTTTATCTGTCTTGTAATCATTAGGGTCACTGAAACCGACGTAGACATAAGGACCTCCATCCTGTGCAGCCTCTATACGTGCTACAATAAAGTCTTTTTTCATACTTGCCATGCTACTTATTGTCCTATAGCATATAATTGCCTTTCCATTAAATATTTGCCAGCCATAAAGAGCCATTCTTAAAAAAAAGATTTTACTTATTCAATCATAGACTACGAACTAAAATTTCATCGCCATCTTTTAGATTGTAATGTATGATTTATGTCAGCCGTACAGACGTACTATCTTTAGGAAATTAAAATAGTAATTTCTTGATTCTCGTTCCTTAAATTTGAAATGATTTTTATTTAACTAATCTATATTTTACCAGATCATAGTAATTCATTTACATTGCAAGCCATGTCGACTTTGAATAGCGAGCTATGGGCGGGCTATATTTTATTGAAAATCATAAAGTGTACTGCACAATCAAAATAAATCTTGATATGTCAGGGACTTTATATCCAATATTAATTGTCCTGAACGTTCTGGCTTTTTAATGAAGTTATCTTGACACTTATCGGACAGCCTAATTTGCTTGATGCAACTTTGAAACCGTCTTTTGCCAGCTGGAGGTTTGCCTTTGAAACATACGCTTCAAATATCGACTGATCTGGCTTTACCCTGGCAGCAAGCCCAGTGGCCTTGCCAAATGCTCTTCTCATTCCCTCCTGCAATCTGTCTGCGCCAGCAGTAGCAATCATTTTATTTTCACGCAGAACCAGGTGAGGATATACAGTAAGCCTAGAAAAAAAACTCATATCTCCTGCTTGGGCCATTCTCTTATTTGCAGCCAGCCTTGCTGCCTCAAGAGCGTTGTGTCTAATCTGCATTTTCTCACTAACAATTAATTCAAGCTTATAATCATAATTTGCTTTAGATTGCCCTGACGAGAACCTTGCAATTTTAAGCTGAGGTTTCCCAGAAATGTATTCCCTCCTTACATAAGGCATTCCTTTAGTTTCTCTATAGTTAACTCCTTTCACAACTCATAACCTGTTTTAATACTTAAATGCCTCTTTCAGAGTGATTTAATCGTTATGTCTTCAGAAGCAGATCAAAACACTGAATTCCAAAATGTAATCGAGGGGGCCTTGACAAGAAAATGCATGATAAAGATTGAAGATTCAAGATCTCAAGATCAGCTTCGCAATAAAGGATTTGGCGACAAAGATGATAATAATTATTTGTTAGAAACATACGAGGCTCTCTATCTTCTCTACCTTAACAAGTTAATCATAACAAATGGGAGTGTGGTCAACTTTAGCGATCTTCTCAAACACGTATTAAAATATGATAAGGATATCGTTACAAAATTTTTAGTATATAGGGACTTAAGAAGCAGGGGATACGTTGCAAAGGAAGGGTTTGGATTTGGTACGGATTTCAGAGTGTATGAAAGAGGTGGATATGAAAAGAAACAAGCAAAATTTGTCGTCTTTTGCGTTAATGAAGGTATTAACGTCAATGTCGGTGAGCTCTCAAAAAATGTACGTGAAATAGAAACAATGGGGAAAAGTGCAATAGCTGCAGTAGTTGAAAGACGCGGTGAAGTAATTTATTATAAACTCAGTAACATGAGGTTTAATGAAAATAAAAAACAAGAGACAACTCTGACGCTAAAGGAAAGAAAATAGTTAAATAAAAAGGGTCTGAAAATGCTAAATGTAAGGAGTGTCATTTAAAGAGATCTACTGTCAAGACTGCAAAATAATTTTGGCTAAATACAATGAAGATTACTTCTCCGATGCCAATATTGATGAATTGTCTAAACTTCATTACTATTACCATGTCAAAGAAGGGCATTCAGTAATAATTCGGAAAAAAACAATAGTGCCAAGTCGTTAGTTCTTTAAAAAAACAGAATTAGATTAGAAGCAAGAATAATATCTTTGCACACCTCTCATTTCAAGTGCTACAAGATAATGATGACATTGGTAGTCCCCCTATAACTCTTGAGTTAAATCAAGTGTAGATGAAGAGATTTTACCGGACTGCAGAATCTTGTAGTTTCAATGCTCCGACCGGGATTTGAACCCGGGATCGTCGCCTCGAGAGGGCGAAATGCTTAACCGGCCTACACCATCGGAGCGATAGAAAATTGGATTATTTTCTTCATATAAAACTTGTGCTCGCTATCTTATAGTCTTTGGTATGGACCCTATAATGTTGATCCTAAAGGAAACATTTCCAGTGGAATTAATCTACGAGCAAAAAACTGGATATTGCCATGATATACATTTTGCCATGCAGTAGATGTTAATAAAATCTCGTCTACCTGCTCTAGTCTGATTTATAAAGTTCTTTGCCTAATATGATTATGATGGCGTCTGTAGAAATAATTGGTAAAGAAGCTGAGCTGTTCACAGAGCTACAAAATGGCAGAATTCGATGTACTGCCTGCGCCAGAAAATGTGAAATTCCCGAAGGAAAAATAGGCCTTTGTGGAATTAGAGGTGTTAATCACAAGAAATTATGGCTATATGTCTACGGAAGGGTAATTGCAGGACATGTAGATCCGATTGAGAAGAAGCCTGTTATTCATTACAACCCCGGCTCATCAATATATTCAATTGCTACGACAGGATGCAATTGGCTTTGTAAATACTGTCAAAACTTTGACATCTCTCAGAGAAGAAAAATAGAAGGAACCGAAATGACTCCGTCAGAGGTTGTGGAAAACGCACAGCTTTATGGTGCACAGGGTATCGCCTATACTTATAATGAGCCATCAATTTTTATGGAATTTGCAAAGGACTGCGGTATTGAAGCACATAAGAAAGGAATTTTTAACATTTTTGTGTCTAATGGATATGATACCCCCGAATCAGTTAATATGATGTCGAAATTTTTGGATTGCATTACTGTTGATTTTAAGGGTAGTGGAAATCAAGAATTTGTAAGACGCTACATAGGAATTCCTAATTCAGACCCGATATTTTCAACTCTAAAGGAAATAAAATCAAAAACTGATATTCATGTAGAGATAACTGATCTTATCGTTCCTCAAGTTGGTGACAAATTGGATTCTGCACGACAGCTTTGCAAGTTTGTTTATGATGAGCTTGGACCTGACACTCCGGTCCATTTTTTGCGATTTCACCCAGACTACAAGATGATGGAGTTTGAATCAACTCCTGTTTTGACTCTGGAAAAACATTATGAAATAGCAAAACAAGCTGGATTGAACTATGCCTACATTGGCAATGTCCCAGGACATAAGTTGGAAAGCACTTACTGTCCTGAATGTAATAATTTAGTAATTCAAAGATATGGATTCAACATTGAGGGATGGAACTTGGATGATAGAAATTGTTGCAAACAATGTGGAAAGAGCATACCTATTGTTGGATCTCTTCAAAAGAAAAGCAGGCGAAGGTTTCAGTTTATAGAATAATTTGCTCATCAAATCTAGTCGGCAAACCAAAAGGATATCAGTGAATTTCATTCATCAGTCAAGTTCTCATGCATTTAGGAAGGTTTTTGGCAAAGGCGTAACATAGCATAGTAAACATTGACTGAATTAATTCCTGTGACAAGGGACTATGTTGTTAATCGCGTAACGCCTCGATATGAAAATTGTAGGAAAGGAGATAATGGGATAGTGCTTGTCGTAGGTGGTAGTAGTTTGTATCATGGTGCTCCATTGTTGGCATCATTAACTGTACTGCGTGCTGGCGCTGACTTGGTTTATACCGCGGTTCCTAAAACTATTATCAATGCAATAAGATCCCAATCGCCAAATCTCATTGCATTGCCGATGGTAGATAACTCTCTAACAGTTGGATCTGCTAATCGTTTGGTTATGGGTCTACCAAAGATACCTAACACTGCTACTATAGGAATGGGGATGACAATATCCAAGGTTGAAGCGTTAAACTCACTTATCAAGAAACTTAAGGAAAAGGAAATAAAGCTAGTACTAGATGCTTCATCGCTAATTCCGCAAGTTCTTAAAGAAATTAAAGAAACTGATACCATAGTAACACCACATGCAGGTGAATTCAAAAGAATTTTTGATGAGGATTTGGGAATCAATGAAGAACAAACTATATCGACCGTTTCAAGAATGGCTACAAAGTATAAGATTACTGTAATACTAAAGGGCTGGTTAAATATTATCGCTGACCCGACAGGAAAGGTTGCATCAATAAAAAGGAGTACTCCTGCTATGACTGTTGGAGGAACCGGAGATGTGCTTGCGGGCCTCGTAGCCGCGCTTTATACAAAGATGAACTCACCTTTTGAGGCGTCTGCTCTTGCAGTTTATTTCAATGGGTTGGCTGCGACTGCAGCAACTGAACAGGTCGGTCTTCATTTAGTAGCGACGGATCTGATAGAAAAACTCCCGGAAGTAATGAAACCGTATGACAAAATATCTAGTCAAAAAATCTAGATATATTTTGATTTTTTAAGGATGTTATGCGCTTCATTTCGTAATGATATTTATTTTCCCTTTGAGTATCTACTATTGTGAATTTAATCCTAATAAGTCTGGTTTCTTTTTTGTTTACTGCGTATATTTGCCTTTTTAACCTTAGTTTTGTTTATGGAGAGGATATCGAAATTTCTTCCGGAACCTCCTTTGTTGATTCTAATGGCAAATTAAATGTCATAGGAGTTGTGACAAATCTTGGAACAACTTCAGAACAGGTCACAGTAGGATTAGATGTTCATAATAAAATCGATGGTTCAAAAACCATATTACGGGATACTACATTTAGTAAAATTATTTTTCCGGGAAAGGAATCTCCCTTTAAATTCAAGATTAGTGACGACCATGAAGTATTAGGTAAACCGTATTTACTTGAAATGAAAAATGGAAATGAGCCTTATTACAATGTCATCGTGCAAAATTATTCCAATTTCCCAGTAGGCCAAAACAAGGAACTTGTCGGAAGCCTGAAGAACGTAGGAAATGTTGTAGTGAAGAACATTAACGTTTTTGCATCAGTTCATGACAAGAATGGAAGCCAAATTGATTCCATTAAATCTAATACTATCTCAACACTAAATCCGGGAGAGATAAAGCATTTTTCAGCAAGGCCAGATTATGCTATAGCGAGTAATGCAAATTATTTCAGTTGTGCAGGATTTAATCCAAACTCTCCAATTAACACTCTTGACTTGGGTAATGGAAAGTTTTTGCCATATGGCTTGGAGAGTGTCGCAAAGATAAGCGATTTCGGATATAATGAGTCAACGGATAGCATATCTTTTACCGCTGATCACTATAATCCACTGGGAGGTATCATCACCTTAAAGATACCACAGTCAAATAACAGTCACAATTTAACGATATTTTTGGACAATCTGGAAGTTCAGAATGAGCAGATTACAAACAATGGCAAGACTATCACAACTAACATATTTATTCCACCTAATGAACACACCGTAAGAGTTGCCGGTATCCTAAATCATTCCTAAATCATTCGTAACACTCTGAAACGCTTTATGAATTCAAGATAGATTCAATGCATTGATGATTCTAGATTTCGATTCCGATTAATTTTTGTCAGGGTTCAAACCCGATGATATGTTCAGTTTAGCCCCCATTTTCAATATATAGGGGGTAACAAAAGTGGTAACAATTGTAACAACTCCCAAAATAGGAAGAACATATGACGAGACAGCGCCTACATCCTGACCACCTTTTCCAACTATCAATGACATTTCGCCTCTGGCCGATGACAACCCAAGACCTGTTCTAACGGCCGTAGTAGTGTCGTATCCTGCTTTAATTAAGACAGGGATGATAATCAACATTTTTGCCATAAATGACGTGACAATAAGGATTAAAGCTGGAATGATAAAAAGAGGAATTTTTGACACATCCACAAGGGCACCTACCGATACGAAGAATAATGCTGCAAACACGTCTCGAAGAGGGATAGTTATGACCCGTGCTATTCCGGCACTATTTGATTCTGCTACAAGCACACCGGCTAAAAATGCGCCTATAACTGGTGATAATCCAAGCTCAATTGCAACAAAAGATAAACCAAATGCGAGACCAAGTATAACAATAATTAATACAGAATAATCAGTTTTTCTAGCCAGCTTGTCTATCAGTGGCGGTAGATATCTCGAACCTAGAATTAGTATACCAGCGATGAATCCCACTACTATTGCTACCGAAATTATTACGTGGACAAATGATACTGCAGCTGTCAAGGCCAGAGATTGTAGAATACCTAAAGTAGTAATGACTATAACATCTTCAACTATCAGTATTCCCATTATCAATACACTTGATTTTTCATTTATCATGTTCAATTCTTCTAATATCTTTACTGTAACCACAGTACTAGTAACAGACATAGCCAGTGCCAGAAACATCGAGTCAAATTGCGAAAACCCAAGTGTTTGAGATACGAAGAACGTAATTAACAAAGTTCCCAATGATTCTGCAATACCCACAATCATTGAAACCCTTCCAACAGACTTTAGCTTAGTAATAGGAAATTCCGTTCCTATTACAAACAAAAGTATGATTATTCCAAGCTCAGCTAGCGTATTGATTGTGGCCACTTCGTGTATCAGACTAAATGGGGGAGTAAATGGTCCAATTACCATACCTGCTAATAAATATCCAATTACCATCGGCTGTTTTAGTTTGTGGGTAACAAATACCATAACAGCGGCTACAATCATTACTACTGCGAAATCTTGAATTAAAAAGCCAGTGTTTATTTGTGATGTGTTTATTTGTGATATGAGGTCTAACAAATACAAATAACTCTACCCTAATAAGAAAATTCCAATTCCATTACTAAACATACCTCATGAGTTTTCTAGTTCAAAATCAGAATTCTTCAGTCCATGAGTCTCTATGAATCGCAAAAGTTCGTCCTGATCATCAATCTTGTAGTATCTTTTCATCTTTTCTAAAGTTTCATCATCGTAATGTGGATATCTTTTTACTTTTGCTTTTTCCATACCATATTAAAATATCTAATCGCACTTAAGTATTTCAAAAAATTATAATGAAAAATTGAATTTGGAGAAAAAATTAATGATTACTAATCGTGCATACACTGTATCTTCAAAAATTCGAGTAATTCTTCTTTTCTTTCAAATCTATAGTATTTCCTTAATTTTTCCAACGCCGCTTCATCAAGGGCGGGGACGCTTTGTTTATTCTTTTTTAGAGACGTTAAAGGAACGCTCAATTGTTTTCTTGTTATATGTAATAGGTACAATTGGATATATTAGCATTTGTGCTGAAATCAAATTGGAATTGCCTCAATCGCTAAAACAAATTATAATATCTAACTGAGCCTAATAAAGAAGGTATAGAAATTCAAAATCCGGGGTCGCAACAGCCTGAATACGTCTTTGTAACTATTTATTAATATACAGCATAGTAGATATTAAAAATAATATATGACATCGGGAAAATATTTCAATAGGGCAGTAATAGCACTAGATGCACCTCATGTTGGCTACGTTGTAAGAGAAACTGATGACAAAATCGTTGTGTTTGGAGATGGAAAGGAAAGATACGACATACCGTTATCGGAAATTCAGACCGTAAGTAAAAATGTGTTGGTAGGATTAAAATTTGATGAAATTGCCAAAAAATACTCTGTCGACAGGGATGCACCGCTGCCTACGACTAAATACGTAGATCCTTGGGGTTCTGATGGAACTACTGATTTGAAAACATATATGAAAGAATATGCCAAGACGCTCTTCAATAAAGGAGTGCGGATAGCAAATGAAGATCATGTTGGACATGTGATGAAGGAGACTGATGACAAGATCATTATCTTTGGCGAACGTGATTATAGGTTCGATGTTCCTAAATCAAAAATCATTGCGGTAGGAAGAAACGTTATTTTGGGAATGGACTGGGACGAGCTTTTCAAATTTAAAGTCGATAAGAATGCACCTTTGCCTGAGGGAGAACCTGTAGATAATTTAGTAGAAGAAGAAGACAAACTCTAAACTCTTTATATTGAAAAAATTAACTGAATTCCTTGCCGGCGTAGGCATATGGAGAACAGATGCAAAATGGTGATTCTAGATATTCTGGTAAAAAAGAAAGTAGATTCCTTTACGATATTTGCTTCTCTCCCTGATATGGGTAGAGTTGGTGGATTAGTATCTTCATTTTTGGCTAGTAACTTAGAGACTGAACATATTGCAAATATTATTTCAAACCCTAAACCGTGGGTTAATGTCAAGGATGGTATTGTAGTATCGGCAAAGGACATATACAAAATCTATTTTGCAAAAAGAGAAAAGCTATTGATTCTCACCGGCGAGGCACAGCCGGAAGACCATAGAGAACTTCTCGACTTGTGTAATACATTTCTTGATTTTTGTACCTCAATTGGCCCAGTAAAAAGACTCTATACTGCAGGTGGCTCATTAAATGAGATGATTACAGGAGAACCCAGAGTTGTAGGTGTAGCAACTAACTCTGAATTGATGGAAATTCTTCAAAGTTCTAACGTGGACACTCTAGGTTCCGAGTTTACCACAATAACTTGGTTTAATGGTCTTATCTTGGGATTAGCTTCGGACAGAAATATAGACGCTATTGGATTTTACGGTGAGATTCCAGACAAAACCTTGCCACAACCTCTTGCGGCAAAGAGTATAGTAAAGTCCTTTACAAAGATTGAACGTCTGTCGATTTCCACCAAACCATTTGATGCGCAATATGAGGATGTATTGGATCATATTGAAAGAAATAAGGGTATGAAAAATCTGGATCACTGATTAAATTAAATCAAATGACATCGTGATATTTTTCAACAATTAGACCTGGGTGGAATTAGTATCAAGCCAACGACAAACTATTGCATTTTTTGGGTCCATTTTTTGGGATTGATTCTATTTTTTTTGTATTGGACATATAAGTCGTCCCTGCGGATTCAAAACAGTAATCAGGGTATTACAACAAATCCCCTTGCAATACCGTTTCGAGTTGTGTCAAGGTTAGTTTGGTTAGCAAATTTTAGCGAATTTACCTTAACTTCTAGATTAAACAATCCTTTGGAAGGGAATGATAATGTCTGGTTTGAAATCCCATTTATGGCTGTAATGTTATTAGTTTTCACAATTTCTTGTCCATCCTTCGTACGAATATTCAAATTGTAAGTTACATCGGCGTTCAATCGATTACCATTTAATGCGTCACTGAAATTAATGTTCAGATTATTTTTTCCAACCACGGGGGGGTTTGGGTTCCATCCTAACAATGCATGTATTGCTCCTGCGTCTGTTACCACCTCAAAAGATGTTTTCTGGGTTTGATTTTTCAACGGACGAATTGTAAATTTCATAGAATCATTGCTAACGGCCAACGCATTTTTATTTTCAGCCATTTTAATGATATCATTTTTGTTCAGTAGAAAATGAATTATTAGTGCCTTTTCCGAAGTAAAAGGATCTACTGCAAGCGATCTACCTACCAATGGTTGTCCATTTACAGTCCCATTAAATATAGAAGAATTTGAAAACTCGCTGAATGATTTTGGAAACTTGATTTCTTCATGAACAAAAATATTCTGTGATTTTATTCTTGACACATTCCAATTGAATGGCATAGACCATTTTGCTTCCAGGTTTTTTGGTTCAAAAGTGAAATTTTGGATTTTATCATAATATGAGATTAGTGTGCTGTTATAGTTAGTATTTCCAAAGGTCAAGTTCGCTTTAGAGACATCACCAATACTGAGGTAAGAATCAAACTTGGGCGCATTTTCAGGTTTGAAGATGTTTCTAACATTGTCAATTCCAAAGATTTCTATGGCAAAATGATATAAACCTCCTTGAGTGAGGACAGGGCCGGAAATCGTAATTTGTCCTGTTTCACTTGACCATCCGCCCAAAAAAGGTTCTGTAGTCCCATATACATTAACAGGGCCTTCGCCTGGCTCAATTTTTAAGGTAAGTGGACCGTCTTTGGAATAAAATAATTCTCGGAGTAGCATTTTGTCTCCCTTGTTAATGGTTAAAAAATAATTGACATTGGTAATGTTATCTCCAGTCTTTGAATCAAATAATTTTAATTGGAAAAATGCATTTTGCATGGTATCGGATGTCAATATTGGCGGGCTGATTTTTGTATAGAGACTTGCTACTCTATTGCCCACAGTAGCGGGGGGTAAATTTTCTTCGAATATACCATCAGCGTTTGCTTGTAGCAAATTCGGAATTAAAATGGAGCCAGTTGCAAATAGAAAACAGACAATTATTTTGATAATCTTTTCCATGTCAGTCTAGCAAATAAATGGTAATTTATATTATTTTACGAGACCATTTAATCGTCCTTTTAGGTAATAATTTAAATGCAATTCCTATCCTGAATCAGGATATGGTTTCAACTCAAGAATTCATTTCAATTAAAGTTTTGGGTTTATTAACACCAATTATCTGCATATCGTATGTCAATTATTCAAGCAATCAAATATTTGGCGCTGAACTCGGAGACGGCCATAACATGCCCATGGTTACTATTGGCGATCGAAATGCAATGTTAACGTTCAAAGCAGCCCAAGTACCAACAAATAATAATGTTAATCTCGATTTTACTTTGTTAGATAACAAAACAGGGAACAACATACAACACACAACATTTCTTGTAACCATATCTAATGCTAATCAAAGGCTATTTACAGAAACAGTTCATAGTCATGATGGGCATATACTTATGGAATTTGTTCCATCTACAATTGACCCGTATCGGGTAAATGCAAATTTCGACACCCTTTCAGCAAGTTATGTATCTGACTTTAGCGGTCCGATAAAGGTTATCGGTAAAATTTTTTCTCCGGGGAATTATACGGTATCACTTGAAGTAACAGGTGTTGATTTCGATAACCTCTTCCTCCCTTCTCCATTGAAATTTGGGTTTCCTGTTTAATCAGTTGATAGGTTTTCCCCGATTATTCTACAAATTGAGAGCGTCGTTAGAAAAATTTTTCTATCTATACTGAATACCTTATTGTGTGACAATAAAAGCGTCAGTATCGTTTTCCGATCTGAATGATGATATTTTTAATACTGTACTTGAGTGTTGCAAAAAGAATGCGGAAATAAAGTACGCCGATAAGCAAAGACATAATATTGTGGGAAAATCCATGTTTGGAACTCAAAACCAAGCTGGAATAAATTTTCAAATTGTCCTAAAGGAAAAACCCACTGGGGTTGAAATATATGATTATTCAAAACGTGGCTTGGATAGGAAATTTGCCGGTAGCCTATTTAGTTTACTTTTACCTATTGTCGGACAAGATGTAGACATAAAATTCGAAGACCTGGATAATTGTGCGATATGTAAGAAAAAATTCAAACTAGGTATATCTCGGAACATCCCCTCCATAGGTTGGGCTACACATAGTGAATTATGTGAATCATGCTATGCTTTATTGTCTAGTCATGAAAAGAATTATTGTTGCATTTGCCAAAAGAAGCTTGGCATTAGAAAATACTCGGCAAGAATTAGTTGGAATCCCAACCTCATGTTATGTAAGGAATGTTATCTTGTACAAAAACCTCAGATGCAAACCAATATTTCTGGTCTTGCTGAGAGCAGTGAATCAATGAATGTCATGAAGAGTAGAGGTGGCTCGTCGGTACCTTCCAATCTTTTAAAAAAATCGATAATTATTGGGACAGATGACCCATTGCATATTCTTAAAATTAGATTTGCGAAAGGGGAAATAAGTAAAGAAGACTATCAAGAAATGAAGAAATTGCTCACAGATGACTAATTTTGATTGATTTTTACGCTAGCTTATTTTGTAACTTGATTTAATAATTCTTTAATAATTATATTTTGAACTAATCTAATTAAAAAAATGTGTGTAATTTTATGATAAAAATATAGTTTTAAGAAAATTATGAGCTAAAATAGAATATTTTATTCTTATCTCAGAAGAATATTTATAGTGGAATACTATACAATGCGGATAATGAATCGTAGTTTAGTACTGACAAGCTTACTAGTAGCTAGTTTCTTGCTTGTAAGCAGTGTTGCTTTGGCTCCATATTTTTCAGCCAATGTGGTACGTGCACAGCAAGATCAAGATCAACAACAAGGACAAGATCAAGGACAAGATCAAGGACAAGATCAACAACAAGGACAAGGAAAAGTCAAACACGTAACTTTGATTGCATCAGAAAAAGAAGTTGAAGTCGCTCCTGATAACGCTTTACATCCAGGAGGTATCACGTATAATGCATATACGTTCAATGGTACCATACCCGCTCCAGTTATATCAATAAACCAGGGAGATACATTAAACATCACATTGAAGAATGAAGGAAAGACTATACACAGTCTTGACTTTCATGCAGGCTATGGTCCAGGTAAAGCATTATCTGGTAGCGTAAAACCAGGTGAATCAAAGACATGGTCACTTACAGGAGAATTCCCAGGTGTATTCATATATCACTGTGGCGCTGATGGTCTCAACGGAATATGGGAACACATTTCTAATGGAATGTATGGTGGCATAGTTGTTCATCCAACAAACGAAGAAAAAGCAAAGGAATTCTATGTAGTATTCAGTGAATTGTACAACAATGCTGACAAGGGACCATTTGTAGGT
The DNA here is from genome assembly GCA_044870765.1 of Nitrososphaeraceae archaeon. Classification (GTDB taxonomy): domain Archaea; phylum Thermoproteota; class Nitrososphaeria; order Nitrososphaerales; family Nitrososphaeraceae; genus TA-21. The sequence goes on along the minus strand of JBIOZG010000059.1, from coordinate 514 downwards.
ACAAATGGAACAGCAGGATCATTTGATATTGGCAAATTCATATCAAAGAATCCAGACTTGGTAATGACAAACGGTATGGCTCACAAATATGTTCCAGCAGTTGGTGAAGTAAACAAACTAGAACTAAACAAGAACGCAGAACTGTTCAAAGTAAAACCAGGTGAATTGACTAGATGGTATATAGTTAATGCAGGACCCAACGACGGTGTATCATTCCACTTTATCAGCGGAATGATTACAGTCAAAGATGGCACCAATCAAGCAAACAACGGACTTGGAACACAGGACATTAACGACGAAACATGGTGGATACCTCCAGCAGCAGGTTCGGTAATTGAATCAACATTCCCAGACCCAGGTGTCTATGTAGGTGTTGACCACGCAATGGCAGATGTCGTAAAAGGTGGTGCATTTGCAGTAGTAGCAATGGAAAACTCGACAGCAACTGATCATCCAACAGGAACATGTGTAGCACCAGCAGGCAGTGAATCTGTAGTCTGTGAAGAAGGAGCAG
>JBIOZG010000058.1:0-9101 GCA_044870765.1 Nitrososphaeraceae archaeon | reverse complement strand
AATTGAACATATCCTTGTATCTGCTACTACTATGTTTCTCAAGCCTATGTTCCTAGCATCAATGTTTCTCATTCCACTCATTGTCATATATTACGTCAAATTTATATATAATCTTGTGTATGCACCGCAAACTTCTATAATGTTACAGATTTTAGGATTAAAAAGCAAGGTAGAAGTTTGTTCTGTTTGTGCGGGCCTTGGTTAGACAACATGACAAAACCCGGATGAGTGGACTTGTGATATAGGCAGAAATTTGAATTTGTCTAACTATTAATAATTAGTCCGATGGTTTAAAAGTTTTCATGTCTTGCCTGCATTTTTCACAGCGCCACAGCTCCCTATGATTTCCCATTCCTTACCTCTGAGATATGCTCCAAATAACATCCGGCCCTTTTTACGCCACAGTAGCCGCAAGTCTCGTCAGGGATGGAAGTTAAAATAAAAACAAAATCAAACTTTTCCATTTTTATCATATATTACAGATTAAATTCCACCTAATTAAGATGAATAAAATTCTATTCATAAATTCAGATTTAATGTAGTAATTAAGACTCTGTCCTTTTTTTCGTAATTGTTCTTACTCAATCCACTTATACTTTGTTTAGTATCATTTTGCGATAACAAACCTTGAACACAAAAAACGTGTTAATGTTCGTAGCACTGTCTCTAGGGATATTGACAGCGCTAGCAGGAACAGGGCTGTCACAGGTAGCACCGGCATTTGCCGACAAGGAAGAGTGCGAAGACAATGATGACAACAACTGTAACGAAACGAGCCACAAGATAACACAAGAAGATAACTGTAAGGCAGTGACTGAAGCCGAGCACATTGGTACTATGGGTAACAACCAACCCAACAATGACTTTACTTGCAACATCGACCTTACATCTCCGGCTAACGGCGATGACAACGAATTAGGAGATAGCGCATTAGAACAACCTTAGCTTGTAATAGGTAACGATGTATCGTTACCTACAACACCCTTTTTTCTTAGTTAATAAAAGGTTACGCCAAAAGTTTAAGCTAGTCTAGTCGCCTGGCTTGTAGGCGTGCATATCCTCGCGGCACTTGTCACATCTATAGTCTCAAAGGTTATCAAATAAATTAAATTATTTATTCAAAATCGCTGTCAAAAAAAATGTAAGAGTTTAAGTGTATCTATGTGTATTTCCCTGCTGCTGATCCTATCCTAAACGGAACGATTTATCAATTACCTATCCTTACAATGGAGAATATGATAGCAGGAATATTGGGCTCAGTAGCTGCTGCAGTATTAATGAGACCGCAACCTTGATCGGCAGCAGATACTGACATCACTGTATTTATGGTATCAGTCACTTTCAATGGCATAATTGCTTGTGATACGAGGACAATGGTATCATTAGCTGTATTGACTGCAGCGCGAGTGTTACTATTTGCTACATATTGACCATTTTGACTAAGCCACAAATCAACATTACAAGTTGTATTACCTGAAGTCTTCCCCACCTGTCCTGCAGCTACGATTAGGTAAGTTCCAGCTTGATTGACAATCACATCATTTGGGTTTCTAGTACTACTGTGTGTAATACCCCCATTGATGTAATCATTAGAGTTCATAGGAACATATACTGGCGTAGTCACATTTGGTTGGATTGATTGAGTATGCGATAATTGCGCGGCTGGTGTAAATGGAGCCACCTGCGCAAAGGCTAGCGGTGCAATTAATATCCCTGACGTAGCGGCTAATCCTAAAGCAAACACGCCTAAGGTAACCACTTTATCGTTTCTTCCGAGTCTCGACATAACGTTATTCTAGAAGTTATAATACTTAAGATTTAAGGGAAAAATGTTATGTATAATAATTCAGAATTTTGTTACTATTCTAGTATAGTAATCAAGAATACGCTACCTTAGATTATTCATTAAATAAAGTCAACAAGATTAGAATTTGCCACTTCATATTTATATCTTAAATTAATCCCGAAAATTTAGAAAATTTAGAAGACATCAAAAGAGTTAGCCTGAAATGTATTTTAAGACTCTTCTCAAAAGGCATTTTTGAATGGCCAATTCAAGACGAATTATGGTTCACCGACTAATTTTATTACCTACTTATCTATTTTATTTTTAACGATTATCTTAAATTTGTCAAGGTCTGAAACTGATTTGGTTTGGTTAAGTGGTCTGGTTTGATTTGATTTGGAACATTCGTAATTGTATTTTACAGGCAGCAATGCTAATGAATTAAGTATTAGCGCTGGACTCAATGCCTTTTGAGATATACATATTGATAATCTCTTTGTTATTGTGGATCATCAATGTTTCATGTTGGAGGAACAATTGCTCTCACAGAGAGCTTCTTGAAATCATAAGTTACTCCGTTTGATTTGAATATTATCATAGGAGAGCCCCAAGTTACAGCTGCACCAGCACTTTTTCCATTGCAATGTGTCATGTCATCACCCCAATTTGCTTTGTCTACCATTTCTGTAGCCTTTTGCCAATTATTGTTATTATCTTTGTCTACATAGGATTCGAGTTTTACGCTACCGTCAGGAAGATTATACACAACTCCCTTAAAGCCAATCCACTTATCCATGGTTGATCCAATTGTTATTCCGGAGTAGGGTTTTATGTCATAGTTTACATGCCACATCTCTTTTTTGAATTTGAATTTTCCATTTGTAAAGTCTATATTATTGTGATATGATGAACCCCCACAGCCTTCGTGGACATTATTGCTGTGTCTAACACTTCTTGATACGAGAGAGATTTCATCTCCGCCGCCGGATGTAGAAAGAACTTTAACGTAAATTGTTATTTCTACATTCTTCCAGTCTGTTGGTTTGTAAAAGTATCCAGTTTGAGCCAGTCTTGAATAGTCATACGTTGGTAGGCTTGATCGAACTTCATCAGACGGCAATCCCGAACTCTTTGTAAATGCTAGCATTCTTGTAGTACCAGGCTGAAGTCGCCAACTACCATCTGAATTTTTAGAAATCTCAGCTCCGTTTTTATCAAACTGACCATCCTGGGGGTTTGTCGGATTAAAGAACCATGTTTCTCCACCTGACAATGTAGGATAAATCATCTTGACTCCATCGCTGGCAGCTGGATTGTCCCCTGTCCCTTCATTTCCTGTTGAGGGTGGTGTTGTTGGAGCTGAATTTTGTATGCTTGATTTTATTTCAGTAATACTAGCATAATCATTTTGAGTGTTACCATTGACTGTTACCTTTACATATCGCCCATTGGTAATAGGGAAAGAATATTTTTCAAGGTTTAATGTAGTACCACTACTCTTGCTTGTAAGTACTTTTGTAAAAGTAGTACCATCTTTGGAAGTAGAAATGACAAAGTTATTCTGTCTCTCATTTCCCTTGTACCATGCAATATTTACATTGCAAATGTTTTTGCTTGTTCCTAAATCGACCTGTATCCATGAGCCTTTTCCATTATTAGACCACCTGGTATTGAGATTGTTATCCAAGACATTTGATGCAGGAAAGCTCGTTTGACTTCCTGATGCTTTAGGGTTCTTGATTGTTGTAGTGGTACATTGAGTTTGTTGTGGTTGGCTTGAAGTAGTCGTTTGTGTTTTCACTTCAGTAATACTTGCATAATTATTTTGAGTGTTACCATTCACAGTAATCTTTACATATCTGGCCAATGTGGTGGGTATTTGATATTTTTCGTAAGATAATGTGTTTCCAGCGCTCTTGGATGTCAATACATCCTTGAATGTACTGCCATCAGTAGAGGTAGATATAACAAAATTGTTTACTCTTACGTCACCCTTATACCATCCTATGTTGATACTGCAAATGTTTTTATTCGATCCCAAATCAAGTTGTATCCATGAGCCTTTACCAAAAACAGACCATAAAGTATTGAAATTATTGTCAACTACACTATTTGGTGGGAAACCTTGACTATTTCCACTAGCAGAAATACCATTTATGTTTGTGTTAGCGCATGTGGACGCTGTGGTTTCAGCTCCAAAAGACGGATGAATTGTTTGCGAAAATATGAAACTTGATACTATCAATAAGAACAATGTAGATCTGATAAAGAGACTAGCCAATTTTATGCAGTCACCTCAATTTTGAGTTTAAAAACTGAATTGCCAGCAGAATAAGAGTGTGTCAAGTCAATATTTGCCTGATAAATATAATATATCAAGTCATAATCACTAATCATTGCAAAATTATCTTATTACATCTTATTTATGCAAGACTAAGATTTTTACTTATAATACGTTATGAGTCAGTTAAACATAATACTGTTTATATAATATTTACAATACTTATCTATTGTAAATAGTGTTACTCTTTATAGTAAATTTAAATAGAAAAATCAAACTATAGAATCTTACATAGATTGAAAGTGGCGACTAGAAAAGAGTGAGATGCAATTTGTGCAACTAGAAAAAAATTACAGAAAACTAGGTGTTTGGATTCAATACAGCCCTTCCGACTATTTTGCCTGCACGCAAATCCTCCAATGCCTGATTTGCCTCATCCAGCTTGTATGTTCTATGCACTACGGATCTAATCGCTCCTGTTTTGGACAAATTAACAAGATCTACTAAGTCATTAAAACTTCCAGTATACGCTCCCGTGATGTTAAGACCTCTCAACGGCACTATTGGTAGACTTAATTCTAAGGCTCCACCAAAAAGTCCAACCATCACAAGTTTGCCTCGTTTTCTCAACATGTTAATTGAGAGTGGCGCAGTACGATTATTGTTTACAAAGTCTATCACTGCTTCTGCTCCCAATGAGTTGGTGAGCCTTTTGATATCCTCCACAGGATCCACTTTGGAAGAATTTACGACTTCGTGAGCGCCCAGTTTTTTTGCTTCAGACAATCTCTTGTCATCTACGTCCACAACTACAATCCTAGAATTAGTTATTGCTCTAGCCAGTTGAACAGACATTAGACCCAATCCGCCTGCTCCTATTATTACAATTGATTCACCGGGAGCCACCTTTGCCTTTTTGACAGCGTTATATGCGGTCAGGCCAGAACATGCCAGCGACGCAGATGAATTTACATCCATGTTATCAATTTTCACAAGATATCTGAAATTGGGAACAAGAACAAGCTCGGAATACCCACCGTCTCTGTAAATTCCTATTGTTCTAGGAGTATCACAAAGATTTTCTTGGCCGATTCTGCATGCTGGACATGCACCCTCGCCTATCCAGGGGTATACTAAAACCTTGTCTCCCACGCTAAAACCGCTAACTGAATCGCCAATCGCTTCAATTCTACCAGATATCTCATGGCCTGGCGTAATTGGAAATTTTACTCCTCTGTCTTCAACTTTTAAAAAAGCACCACCAGCTCCTTCATATCCACCTTCCCACAGGTGAATGTCACTATGACATACACCTGATGCTTCAATTCTAATCAAAACTTGGGTATCTCTTGGTTTTGGTTCTGGTAGGTCAACAATAGAAAGTTTCTCTTTAATTTTAATTATTTGAGCAGATTTCATTTCATCATTGAAATAATCCTCAAAGTATTAAAAGAATTCATTTCTCATCTGATTTTCTTGAATAGGACAAAAGTTAACATCCATTAGTTTGAATTAGATAATCCATATTGTGCCTGAAATCCTTCGAAACGAAATGACAGATTTATTTCAAAGTCTTTCTAATATTCCTTGGGTGCTAATGAGGTTAAGGAAGAGCCGTCTGAATTCTTGATGAAGAAGGTTATGAGTGCCGAAGCATCCGATATGTAGATTTGATGCTTATATGACATCTAGGACAATGAGTAATTGTAAATGTCTAGCACGTCTAAACAGCGTTACTATCCTCCGGTGGGACAAATCAAATCCTTTGCCAAAAATCCCCCCGGTGTTTTAAATTTTAGCTGTCCCCTCCCTTATCGGTGACTTAGATTAAGACTATTAGATTGGATATTCTATCAAGTGTGTAACGATCAGCAAAAAATTGGGAAAGGAGTTTGTTGCGTTACCTTAAGTGATAAATTTAGGGGTCTTACGTCAAGCTTGAAGCATTAAATAATTTATTGTAATGAGCTTATCATGCCTGAAGACGGTTCTGAAGACAGTTTTGATAAAGTAAAAAAGGGCCTCAAAAAAACGGCAGAAGGAGTCAAGGAAGAAGTTGAAGACACTACAGAAGGAGTCAAGGAAGGAGTTGAAGACACTACAGAAGGAGTCAAAGAAACCGCAAGAGAGACAACAGACAAAGAAACGTATACCAAATCATATGAACAGACTGAAAACAGAGAATATAAAGCAGGAGAAATCGACAAGGCCGAAGATCTAAGTAAAAAAACGGCGGAAAATATGAGAGATGCAAAGGAAACCCTACGGCAAAAGGCAGCGAAAATTGCCGACGAAGGGAAGTCCAGCGAGATAGTAAAAAGGACGGGGGCCGGTGCTCGTGCTATATTGCGCAAGCCGATAGTGATAATCATAATTATAGCGGCGATAGCCTTAATTGTTGTTTTGCTTTACACACAGATTCATTTTAATAACCAAGCTAATAAAATTGAGAATAATAAAGCACTCTGGAATCAATCCTTAGCAGATCTTCGCAGTGGTAACTCGACAGTAGGTGAATATTGCCTCAGCCCTGTCCATGATGAGGATTTCTGCAATCGACTTAAGAGTCTAGAATACATGTAAAACAGCAAGAAGCAACACAGCATCATACCGGAGTGGGTCTACAGTACTGTCATTCAATACTTTAAACCATTATAAGATAATCTGACTTGTACATATTATGCAGTTACACGACATCTGCCTTAATTGCGGACACAGAAAAGATGAACATACTCCGGACGGATCTAGGTGTCAAAACGACTATTGCCCTTGTTTGCGATTTAGAACAACACTGCTGCAATGTGGATCGGGCTCATAAGTTTACATTTACTAATCTTGGTGGTACTTCAAATTCATCATTCTTTATTTTAGTTTGTTCCTTTTCGAGTCATCCCTTGGTGGAATTCTTGCAGTATTTTTAGTTTAGATCATCGAAACTCTGATGCTGGGAAATGCCCCTTTGTTCATTTTTGTAGTGATATGACCTAGAGTGTATAATTTCATGGCACAAAGTTTAAAAAATATGTTCATGCACAATCCTGAACAAAGTGTCAAACAACAATAGAATAGTAGTTATTATTGATGATGATCTAGAGTTAACTCTTCTCTTTCGGGCGGCTTTGAAGGATATTTCGCGAGTAAAAATTTTCACTTTTACCGATCCTGTCTTGGCTCTTGAACACTTTCAAATTAATGAATATGCTTATGTGCTTGTAATATCAGATTTTAAAATGCCAGGATTAAATGGTATGGAATTTCTAAAAAAGATAAAGGCTTTGAATCCCTTTGTGAGAACAATATTAATGACGGCCTTCGAAGTAGTGGATAAGATATTTCGGGATTATACCAAGAATAAGATTATTGATGAATTCCTTCAAAAGCCAATTGGAATGCATGATCTAATTAAGGAGGTAGATACTCAGTTATATTCCTACGAAAATCAAAAAAGGCTACTTCCTAAGGTTTAACTGTTTTATAAATTGTTGATGATAGTAGTTTGCGGTTCCGAATTCATTATCTGGTCTGCTCATTATCATTCCTGGCCCCTCAGTATCCCATCCAGGTTTGACTATTTTAGTTCGCTTATGCTTACCTAATTGAAGAGAATAATATTCTATTCTTAAATTCAGATTTAATGTAGTAAAGAAGAGTCTGTTCTTTTTTTAGCACTTGTTCTTACTTAATCCACTTATACTTTGTTTAGTATCAATTTGCGATAACAAACCTTGAAGACAAAAAACGTGTTAATGTTTGTAGCACTGTCTATAGGTATATTGACAGCGCTAACAGGAACAGGGCTATCACAGGTAGCACCAGCATTTGCTGACAAGGAAGAGTGCGAAGACAATGATGACAACAACTGTAACGAGAGGACCCACAAGATAACACAGGAGAATAACTGTAAGGTAGAGAATGAATTTGAACACATAGGTTCCATGGGCAGCCCCGTCAACAACAATCAATTTACCTGCGAAAACATCCTTGATTCTCCGGCTAACGGCGATGACAATGTGTTCGTAGACGAAATATTCGGACCTAATACACCATAGCCTAAAGAAGTAACAGGTAACTAAGTATCGTTACCAACAATACATTTTTTCTTTAGTTATTAAACAGATAGATACACGAATACTTGATAAATGTCGCTCTTTATGTTCACATCTCAAGCGTCTTCATATTGAATATTTATGGGTACCGGAGCATCCAATATGCAGAAGCTCCTTCTTAAAAATTGGAGTCCTACTTGAAAATTATGGTGCAGCAGAGTAAATCCAGTTCCTCACTTACATATGGTCGATAATTTAGTTATATCATTTTGCGCCTTTTTTCCTGTATTATATAATTCCTCTTTTGATGCAAGATACTTACATTTAGTAACATAATCTCGTTGTTTCATGGTATCGAAAACTAGTTTGATATAGCGACACTGGACATTCTGCCGCTTGCATCTGTGCTATTACTCAGTCCCAAAAAGTCTATCGAACTAATAAAGCGATCACGCATCTCAGTGTTATCTCGAGTGTCAAAGTTCTCAGGAATGGACAGGAATTCAATCATATAACCATCTTCTCCTACAAACGTTATCCAGTACTGTACCTCACCACTTATCGGGTCAATTTCATCTTTTTGTGAGAACATTATGTGGAAAGATCCAGTCTTATGACCATCTATCTCGAGAAGAGATGGCGGTTGTATTGTCTTGTATTCAAATTTAAGGTCCTCAGTTATACGATGCTTATAAAAATCAGAGAACGCAAACTCAAAGTCAGTCGAACCAAAGCCTTCCAATAAATCATCGTAGAAATGAATTCCGATTTTGCCATCTCCTATTTTTTTATCAGAGACTTCTATCTCAGTTCCTTCTTCAATTCTATTTGATTTTTCTTTTATAGTCCAATCCGAAGGATGTGGTGAAGTCCTATAGTCCTGGTATCAACGAAGGTGATTTTGTTCATGCCGCTAACCTTCAATACGCAGGGAAGGCCTGGCTGGTTTCATGGGAGCACGAATATGTGGGAAAGAATTACAATGCTG
>JBIOZG010000057.1:0-8170 GCA_044870765.1 Nitrososphaeraceae archaeon | reverse complement strand
CAGCCCCATTTGTAGGACCGGTGTAAAAATTTGACGTAAAGTTATTAAGTTTTCCTTCTTCAGCACTTAAATTCCAACTTCCAGACAGGATGAATTTCTGAACCGAGCTCATATTGACAACACTAGCTGATGCCGGCATCCCAAACACAAGTGAACTTATGGTTCCATGAGCATCAAAACTGTGACTAGCCCCAAGGACGCCTTGGTTGTTGAAGTTAACCGAACCTAGAACAAATGCAAGTGAGAAAAACAGTATGTAATTGCTAATAGATCCCTTCAGTTTGTACACACTTCCCAATCTATGGGATGGTAGTATATTTTAAGGGTTTCTCTTCGACTTCCTGTACTACAGACTATTTAATTGGATATGTGTCAGACCCACAAGAATTATTATTATGATTTAGATCCTATGATTCAAGAAATCATCATAATAATATTAGATATAATTCGAAATAAAGCACGGAAATCTACTTGACTGGAAGGCAAGAATCAATGTTATCATGAGTAACTTCATAGACCTAGCTTATAGGCTTCGAAAACATTGTGCTAGTATGAAGATAGTTTCTCTATAAATGTAGTTAAACTAAGGAAAGAGAAAGCCAGCTCCGTGTTTGGCTTTCCCTTCTTATTGGTAATATTCGGTGAACGGAGCCGAAACCCGAACATTCTATACTAGGTAAATATACAACATCATTTAAAGAGGTTATTTGCTTGGAGAAACCTAACATACTCCAATAGTACCTTCTGGAGAAATATTATGCTACTCAAATTGAAAATACCTAGAAAATATCTGCCTTGGTTAATCAACTCTATTATAAACAAACAAGGATCCACCGATCAGATACTTTTAAGAGGAACTGATAGTGTTACCAATGATATAAAATGAATTCAACATTTGATCTACTGTTGATAGATATTTCGAGAAAGAGTCAACGTCTGCTTTATAAGTTATTAGATAGGCCTTAGTTCCTTCCTTGAACCAGATTTGCATGGCCTTTTTAAACTGCTGGTCCGAGTCTGTAGCAGTAAAGACTATTTTATAAGCTGGGCGACCCGTAAAGGTAATTTCACCAGATTCAAGTAAGTTGATATCAGGATAAAGACTCTTCAAAGTGCTCAATTGCGTTTGAGTAATAGCGGATAAGGACAAATTTGCTGGCACTTCTTTAGAGGTTATTCCTAAGCCTGCTGGAAAGGTATCTGACGAAGAGCCATCATTAGGAGCTTTGAGCGTAAGGGCTCTACTAATGCCTTGTTCCAATTGCCAATCAGGAGGGTATTTTATACTGAAGCCTGAAAGGATATCATCATATGTTAGAAAATCAGATATAGAAACCCACATGGTCCCTATGTTTCCTTGAAAGGACCCAAAAGCTGCGCCATTAGAATAATGTACAAGCGCAAAAATAATGAAAAAGAAATTAGAGATAGATAAGACAAGTGGAAGTTTAATTCGATTTCTTATCAAAAAGTACTCTCGCATATATTCTTACGTTCTTCTATTTATATGCCCCTCTGAACCTTGGTCGTATTCCAAGTTATTTGTACATGAAATCAGGAAATCTTGTCATACATATAGAGAATCAAATGGGCCAGAGCACGATTATTTCAGCCGTTATTCAAACAAAGAAGAGAGTTCTATATTGTTATGGCGTAAATAAGACAAACCATGATTCAATACATTTTTCTCCTTATCTGATAGAAAGGTTCCAATCACATCTTTGAATTGTAAGGCATTCATGACAGACTTTCCAGCATAATGATTGTTGAAATAGCCTCGTATGACTTGGGTTTCTGCCTGTAATTCCTTGACCTTTTTAGACCAATATCGTAATTCTTCTATTGAGTAAAGATAATTGTGCAAATGATGGATATTTTTTCCATCCAATCTAATGTAAGAATGATTCGCAGTCACAATGAATTCACGTAGGTTATCCGATTGTGAAGGTCTATCGACATTCACTGTTGCAAGGTTAAAGTGTCTGAGCATCTCCCAAGGTTGTTCAATATGCCATGAAGGATGTCGGAATTCTACAGCAAAGTCGTATCCACGTGGAAGCCGGTCAAAAAATTGTGTTTTCTTTTTGAGATCGTTAACTGCAAATCTAGAAGGTAGCTGGAATATGATGGCACCTACTTTGTTGATCATTTTTAATGGAGATATTTTGTCTAGAAACTCTTCTAGGGTAGAAAGAGCACTGGTCCTAATATCCAAACCATTGATATGAGTTATTGTTTCTGGTACTTTTAACGAGAACTGAAAGTTATCAGGAGTTGCTCTCGCCAACCCTTCAAAAGTACGCCTGGTCATTTTGCTGTACAACTTATCATAAAATGTGGAACTTATTTCTGCTGTATTGAAAAATTGTGAGTAATAAGACAGTTTTTTTGAATCATTGGTTGGGTAAAAGATATTACTCCAACCCCCTTTTTGAGGTGGCCCAGGGTAGCACCAACCACTACATCCTACAAAAATCTCTCCCATTCTTACTATTGAATCATTTATTGTTACCACTTTAAAAACTAAGATGATGTTATTTCGTTATTATGATAATAATGATTTCATTGTCAATTTCATTAATGTCACTCAAATTCCGGGGTGCACCATGTAAGCTGGCATATCAAGAAGAAATCATAAGGAAACAATACCAGTATAGAGAATTCATTTCGGTTTTATCGAAACATACTCTAGTTTCTAATTAAAGCTTCTTCTTGAATAAAGTGTGCAAGATGATTTATTCCATGATCGCAATTTTTAAGCATGGGAAAAATGAAAATAATAAATGAATTATTCATTTTAACAATATTGGGGTTGGGAGTCATAACATTAATTTCTATTGACGTACGTAGTCTTAATTACAGTTTTGCTGCTGAACCAGCTAGCAATACTTTAACAGCTAAACTTACCGATACCCTAAAGTCCATAACGGCTAATGTTTCGTCTTCCGTAGAAGCTTCAATAGATGAAGTAATAGCAGAGACTATGGATATAATTATTGACAATACAATGGATAAGCTAGCCAATGCAACAATCTATTCGAATACATCAAATGAAGCACAATCAATTGTAGATAATCATGAAATACCCCACGGATACATGGTAGCCCAGTATGAGGGACTTGATAAATAGCTAATTGAATTGAACATCTAATTTCCTCTTTTCTAAAAAACTCTGATTAATTTAGTAAGTGTTATTGCATCTAGCTTTCGATTTGTGTCATGCAATTACATATTTCTTAAGCCTAAATAAATTATTTTTCACATGCTCAACCTTTCAGGCATTATAAGATGGCTATCATCCAGAGTATTTGTGTTTCCATTTAGCATACCAGTAACTATCGGACTAGTTTTGTCTTGTAATGACATGTCCATGTCCATATTATCTCGTTCCATCCCTTGTTTAATCATATTCATATCCATTGTACTATCATGAACCACAATGAGTCCAACACTACTTGAAGCTCCTAGAATAATTAGAACAATGCCAACGGCGCGAGCAATCCAAATTCCTTTAGACCAAATCTTTTCTCCAAAAATTATCAAGGCAAACAATCCCATCCATGCCAAATTCATCCATCCCAGGGCTACCATAATCAAAAAATAAGGCCAGCAACAGCCAAGACAATAGAGTCCATGAAGCACTCCCATCTTAATTGCGCCAAGCGTTCCCTTCTCCCACCTTCTCATAAAGAAACTCAGAGGAGATTCACAATATCCTATACATTTGTTCTTTAATGAAGTAAATTGATATACACCAGAGATAATCAGAATACTCCCAAAAATCATTCCAATGTGATTATTTTCCATACCCATGATTAGACTGTTCATTGGAACAGACCAACTTAGAAGTAAAGCAATTCCTGTCATCGCCCAAATTACAAGATACATTCCTACGAACAGGATTACTTTAAAAATATGCATAAGCTTTCTCTGTGTAACTACTGTAGAAGATCCTGATTCCTCGTTAGTAATAAGTCTATTGTAAAGAAGAACCATCGGTACTATTGCCGGGAACATCATCGCAGCCATGCCAGCTGTCCAACTTGCAGTAAATAATAAAATTAGTACTGGATTGTAACCTGTCATCAAATCCATCATGTCAGGTAGTAACGCAGATAATAACCAAGAAAATCCTGCAGTAGTGAAAAGCGCAATTATGATTAATTTTTGCAGTTTTTTCATCTGATATCAGAATGTTCAGAATGAAGATATTTATTCAATCGAGACTTAGTAGATGGGACGAAATGATACAACTTGCCACTTGGCATATACTTAGCTGTAACTTGCGATATTTAGGATTATACCTTCTTTAATGTGGGGTTCGTGCCTGTCCTCTGCACAATGTAACCGCAGAAAGCAACTACTTTACGACATCAAAATTAATCCCAAATAACGGAATAAAGTGGAATGTAATCCACCTTAGGAAATACTTTCTAGATTGGTGTTTTTTCCAACCAAAGAATATGCTGATTCACCAATACGGCGAGTTCAACGATTCTTTCTTAATCCGAGAGATCTTTCGTGAATGTCTGGTCCTCCTTCATGTTTGTCTACAATGGTTTCCGCGGGACTCTACTTGAGTACAACAGGTGCAAGATGGCATCTAAAATCACTTAACACTTCGCCAAATTCACATTTAATTTGTCTGAAGTTGACTCCGGATGCGAGAGTTATGCCTGGACCCGTATGTATAATTTTATCCACTGTTTCCGATAGGACAGAACTTATCTTATTACTGATTTGCTCTTGCTTCACAGAAGCAATGCCAGTTCCATTTCCATTCAATTGAGTGCTTTTGTTTTCTATTTTTATAAATCCAATTGTTGGTGATTTCAAAAAATCACCGACAATTGAAGATATCAATAACTCTTTAGTGGCTTCAAAATCAATCTCCGATCCTGTAATTATATAAGTAGTATCAAATGAGCCTGTGTAACTTCCAACATTCGTAACAGCAAAATCACTTATCGAAGTTTTTGATACTGTAATAGAATATACTGGCTGCGCACTAGCTATTGATTTATTGATACAATACACTGAACCGCAAAGTAGTAAAATAACAGCAACAAGTATTGTTAGCTTCAAATTAATGGCCATGTGATAGGGTAAGGTTCCTTTTATATAAGGAGTTCTAGATGGGAGCTGTCTGTGCTACTTTTAATACGCTAATCATTAATTATCAAATTTTCTGAGCAAGTGTCTTTTTTGTGGTAAATATCTGGGCAGGTAATGATGACTACCTCTAAATTAATAGTTATTCTTAACTAATATGATCACTACTTCATAACAAATCCCCATATCTAGCATTGAAGTGAGTTCACTATTTGATATTTATTTTGAAATCCAAATCTTATGACAAGTACATATTTACCTTCAATTTATAATCTTGTGAACAGCAAAAAATTCCAGTTTTATCTGCTGAAATTTCTTGTCAGAGGATTCTGGAGCTCTGTTGATTCATGCTATAATCTTAATTTAAGGCCCTGAAGGGAAAGTCGAAGCCGATTTACAGATCATGAATCCGTTGATTTTTGTTTTCGTGATTGCTGAAGATCATAGAATAGGATGAAACAACCAATCATTTTTCCACTATTTTTACAGCGTTTTTTGGCCTATGAAAATTAGGAGGATAGAAACTTGTTGCCGGGTGCAAGTGCTCTTGGTGAACCAAATTTGATGATTCTTTGAAGGGATTTAAGCGGGGGGTTTTGAACTTCAGAATTTCAAGAAATGTATCATCCTTATAATGAGCAAAAGAAAAACCATTATATTAATAATTGATAGGAAGTGTTTTTTCTATCAAAAGATCACGCGAAAGTAATTAGGCCTAATAATATTTGACAAATTTGACCATTATTAGAGGGCGTACTTAATATTAATAGGATATAATTAGCATAGGCATATGCGTAAGTTCACTTTAGACAAGAAATTACTTTGCCTAGCTGCCGTGACCTCTGTCTCAATTATTGTATTAATATTAGGCACCGAGGATACAAATGCCCAAACAATTGGAAATTTAACCTCACTAGCTGCTATTTCTGAATCGGTGAAAATAAATACTCCCGCTGAGGGAAATCAAGTTCCTATAAATGAGGATCTTATAATTTCAGGAGAATCTTCAGATGATGCCACCAAAGATTGTGGCGTTTCAGTTATAGTAAACAACGTAAAACCATACCATGATGCGACAGCCTCTGGGCCCACTGGATCAAGTGATTATTCGGAATGGAATTACACTTTAGGTTCTAATTACACTCAAGTTAAGGAAGGTTCAAACAGAATCACGGCAAAATTGTTATGCTCTCCTGAGATAACTAAATGGTATAGCGTTAGTGTCATGGGATATCAAACCAATCAGCCTAGTGCGAATATTTCCATTCCTACATTATCACCACCTTCTATGATTAACCTGACAAATACCTCTTCATCCATTAATTCATCGACAGATGTGCAACCTCAATGACGGGAGGATATATGAGCTGGAAATTCCGATCCAAATATGCAATAATAGAATTTATATCATAAGAAACAATTTCTTCAAATTTCTATGAAAAATGTCTATTCCAGCAATTAGAATAACCTTATTGATATTCTTTAAACGATTATTCGTAAAACTTTTATTACTTAGTATATCCGATGTTGGCATTGGAAGAGCTAACATTCCTGCATCAAATATGCTCGACAGTGCTTTCGACAGCTAAATCAGTTAAGTACGTAGGAATTATGAATAGGGTTGGAAAATTAATTGTCGGCGATTATAGAAACGAGATGCAAAACTCTTCAGTCTTTCCAATTAACGGTATTCAAAGGAAAGATGGTTTATTCTATTTATCTTACTTTCTTAATGCTATAGAAACACACGACTTTGACTCAGGTTCATCGGGATCGAAGCTACCACCATTTAAGCTATTACAGTTCGATACCTTTAGTTTGGCTATTAGCCCCCTGACCGAGAGCAATGATAAGTATCTATGTATGTATTTGGAATCAGAACTCCAGAATGATGAAATTATTAAAGTATTAGATGTGATCTGAAGAACATACTACCAAATTATCTCAGGATTAATGATTTAGTTCTGAACTTGTTCAGATTTAATGTACCTTATGGGTAGCGAACTTTCAGGACACTTAGAGTCTTGTTCCTAATAGAAACAAACAAAATCAATTCACCTGCAATCCACAGTAAAGCTTCATAATTTCGAGATGATGACGTTGATGGCTTTTCAGGCTTAATCATGATTCTTATATTAATAAAGATAACAGACAGAAATCAGCAGCCGCATACGATATGAATTTGAGATTAGAAAAAGGACAAAAAAGGACAATAAGTGGACGAAAATTCGACAACGATAGGACACGATAAGGACATGAAAGGACACCCTAAGGACGCAGTTCGGACATAGAATAGACAACTAATGGATACTAAGGGGACACGCTAAGGACAGAAAACAGACGTACAATGAATGAGAACTATGGTGAAGTACTCCATAAGTGCTTTATGCTTTAAAATAACAACCAAAAAAATAAAAAAAAGTTGACCGTTTTTCAGGCTCAGTTCAGTGACTTTTTTTCACATGTTTGTCGTGTTACTGCTTTGGTTTTGGTTTATGGTATTGACCTGCTGTACAACTTGCCTTCTAAGGCTAACTTGTACATTTCGGCTACGTATGGATTCTTTGCTGGAGTTTCAGCACCTAATTCAACTAGACGTGCATATACTCTTACCACATAGGCTAGAGCACCCATGAAAGCTACTACTACTCCCATATTGAACATCCAGTGATTCGGTACCGAAAAGATTTCTTCGACAAACCAGAAGTGCCACATTTCATTTACACCAATTGTGAACATGGTTGCAAGATATCCAATTATAGTTATCTTTAGTCCAGTGTTCATTGAGTTGGCAGGACCTCTAAGTATAGGTACCCTTCGATCATACATTGCCACAAATCCCCATCCTAGTGGGAGGGCTACAAAGTGACTGTATAACCACCAATGAGCTGGTGTAAATGCACTGTCCCTGATTGCAGTCTGGTGTAGTGATCCATCGACGAAGTTATCTACTTCTACAGATGCTGCGATTGAACCCAGCATAATGACCATTATGTAAATCTTCTTCAATCTCTGGATTTCTACTTCTTTCGGTATCAGAGCTGGCAATTGTGCCATT
>JBIOZG010000056.1:0-20552 GCA_044870765.1 Nitrososphaeraceae archaeon | reverse complement strand
TCAAAATTTAAACAAATCGAACATCAAATAAAGATAAAGATATAGAAAAAAATTTCCCTAAAGAATATACACTGAGTAACGGAATAGATTGTTGTGTGGAACTAAAAGCCCAATGAAGGGACAATTACTTAGTACACTGCCACCACTAAAATTGGCAGATGATAATAATGATCGTGTGCAAAGATTTTCTGCAAAAGGTAAATTTCAATTAAATTTGGGACAAAAAGAAGTGTAATAATGGCCAGTTTTGGACTCCTGTTGGTATTTGTGTTGATGGGGATAGAGACGAGGTTGATAACGATAAATAAAATAATTTGCCTGTCGATATAGATAGAATATGACCGAAATTCATGAACAAATAGATATGTGGTTAAAAGCCTTTAGTTACAAAGTCCAAACGGAAGACAGGAAAGTAAGCAAATTTCTTCAGAGATATCCCAATATTAGACACTCACTGATAGTTCAAATCCCAAGTTCCCAAATGAGATTCAGGGTGATTTTTGATCACCATTTAGAAAGTTTCAATTTTCAGATGGAAATGGAATTCACGAAAGAAGACAAAAAGTCATTTTTAAATCTCAAACCAAGTCTACGACAGAAGTTCTTTGCGGGTATCAAGAAAGTAGTATATCCGTTTGGTCTTAATTTAATAATAAAAAAAGAAAATATTGGTATCATAATAGTAAAGACATTTTTTGTCGAAAATTTGAATAGACAGTATTTCTTTGATTCATTATTTAGTTTCATACATGCATTGGAATTAATTGCTATTGTGTATACAGATTTCAGTAGTTCATTAACACCAATAAACCCTACAGACATGACTTAAATCGTATTCATCAGTGTTGGGTCATCAAAAACGATTTTACTTTTTGTTGCAAAATGCTGAACTAAACCGAACTAAAACAACAAAAAACTAAATTTCCGCCTACTGATAGTAATATTTTAAGGTATGAAGATGCCGATGAAAGGAATTGCGACAACAAACAAGAAATATCTCCGGAAGTACTAATATGGCAACAATAATTAAAATTACGCTCATGGCTTCACTTTCCATAATACTTCTCACTGTCTCAACAACTCCAATGGTGAAACCAATTTTTGTATTCGGGGAAGCAGATGAGTCTGTTACTGCTGCTGCTCAGGTCTATATCTCAGACGATAAGAACAACAACAATGAAGAGAAGAAAACAGGCTGGTCTGATATTGAATATACTAGTGATGCAAACAATAACACGATGGTGGATTACAAAAACCTCTTTGGCCTGCATATAGGCAAAGTCTATAATCCTAACTTTGTCGATAATGCTGACTGGTTCCTTGATAGCAGCAACTATGAAGACCATCAAGATTACTATTTGATACCGTACAACTACAATTGGCACTTTTATTCTAAGATATCTGCGCCTTGGTATGGTTGTGAAGCTCAGAGTAAGGCGATGCTTGTGACTGCTAAAAAATATAATGAAACAGGGAATTCCAAATACCTAGAATTTTCCAAAAAAGTATTCAACGGCTTAAATTCTCCTGTTCTAAATCATGACGGCTGGCTTTTGGGAGTAGTGGCTGAAAAAAACAATCCTAAAATACTGAACAGTCAGCTGTTTTGTGTTGCGAACCTAATGACTTACTACGAATATACCGGGGACGAGCGAGCACTGACACTATTCAACAAGGGGGTAGATGTATTGGAGAAAAATATCAACGACCTATCGGGAGATTGTGGAACGTACTACTCTTTCCCTAAGGATAATTTTGTATTGCACCAAGACCATCCTGAATACATAAAGATGTTGGAAAGGTTGTATTCGATGACGGGAAGCAACACGTTGAAAAATACACTAGACAAATGGCAACATGACTATCTGTTTCCTTGTTATTCTGAGCCTGATGAGTAACGATACCAGTTTCTTACCATTAACACACTTGGATATTGTAAAAAGTGGAATCGATCTCAACACAGGTCCTATACCGCCTGATTGCACTATGAAGCCTCCTCTAAAATAGAACGTTTAGGTATTCCTACCTTTTTCCTTCAGTTAATACCTAGGTAGACACCTGAGAAATTAAATTAGTCAATTATTTATTAGAATAGTTATTCTACCCTCCTCCCCTTGTTAGTGATTTAGAGATTAAATTGAGTACTTGATGATAATAAATTATGGGTCGAACAATTCCTTCGTATACTTTTACACAAATAGTCTATTTGTCTACCTGTAAGGTGTCGAACGGAGATGAAGGTATAGATGAGGAAAGCAGAGATTGAGATGAAATTAATGACGTTGATGTTACAACGTTCGCTGGAAGTTTAGTTATTAGGTAATGGAGGGCATTATTATTAGCCGGAGGAAAGTCACACCTAATACTCATCAAATTCTCCTCAGCATCAAAATCTATTGTCCTACAACCGGCTCCGTCCTCATCGATTGCGCTGACAAATATGTTATTAGCAGGTCCTGAGATGTCACCATCAATAATGCCAAAAATTTTGGCAGAGCCATCAGGGTTCCATCCGTGTGTGTTTCCTGCGGCATCATCGAGCAAAGTCTTTCTTTTTATAAAGCCCGGTGAAACATCATTACCAGTTATGGCCTTTATGGTAAAAGAACCGGATGATGTCGGCCCGTCTATTACAACATTCTGCGGATTTATTGTTTGTATACTGACGGTTTGACTACCTGCTTCTGTCGCAATTATTCTGCCTACTTCGAGTTTAATATTCGTTCCAGCAGGAACACTAGTAGCACTATTTACCGTATATTTCAAAGTTGAACCGGAGAACGAAAATGAACCAGGACCAATGCCACTCTTTTCTATCAGTCTAAATGAAGCGAGATTAAAACTAGATGGAAAATCTATTTGAATGATTTTGATCGTTCCTGTAGTCTTTGTTGTAAGAAAGATATCATAGGTTGCCCTTTCATTAATTACGTTACTGGCAGGTGAGACGGATACACCTGTTAGTGCAGCAGCCGACACAGGTTTTAAAATATTAAATAAAGAAGAACCGGGTGTCATTGTAAAAACAAGTACCATTAGTGCTAAACTTAATGAAATCTTGAAAACCTTAGAAGAATCCTTCATCTTATTGTTCTAAAACTCCATGTTTTGTACTGTTCAATTATGCCAATTGGTCTCAAGTTAAGCATATATCGATTGTGAATAAAATAAAAGGTACAATCATCGAGTTTAATTTTTAGGACTAATTTCAGTCTACTTTATCGGGTATCGGGTAACCTTTCAAACAAATTATGGCGGTGGGGCCTTGTCTTACCAATCACTCGTTCATCCCACCGGCTTTGTAACTTGTTATTATATTTTTAAAGTTATAGGCTTGGTAAGTTAACCCTTCAATCGAGGTGGGGAAAGGACTTGTCATAAACTCATGAGGCTAAATTCCCACCGGCCTCAATACTTTTAGCTATTTATAATTTAATGTGCATTGAAATATAACGTAGAATCGCAACCACATGCCGGTGGGCAATTAATTTTGTCAGTTTACGATTCTTCCCACCGGTATTAAATTATTTCATAATTGTTTGTATTTGACGATTTGTCACGGATTAGGTTAAGTCCAGAAAGTAATCTGACTACTGGTGTGGACCTCTTGCTGTTCGCTTCATGGCTGAGTGCTCACCCACCAGTGGGGACCTCTTGCTGTTCGCTTCATGGCTGAGTGCTCACCCACCAGTATTCTTTACCTACCAGAATCGTGTAGTATTACCAAAAGGAATTGTATATTCCAACAGTAAAAACGCCTTATCCCCCGTGGATCTCCTTTTCAAGAGCATCCTTCAACATAGTTACATGATTTAATTTATCATCTTTAATCTTTTGCCAAGTGTCAACTAAGTATTGTTTATTTGCGTCTTTTGCGTCTTTTATGTACTTGTCAATTGTATCGTAAAGAAATTCTGCATCTTTGCCCATTGCGTTCAAGATATCGTACATAGTATTTGACAGGACGGTTGAGTTACTCATGATGTGTTATTGTCATAAAACTATTTAACAGATTTAACATGGCCGACCTCAGAAGAGTTCAATATTTGGCGCAAATGGATTTTTCAATCTTTATATGAAATGTTGCTATACTACACTATATGAACGATATAATAGATTGGGACAAGATCATAAAAAAGGAAGCAAGGGGACTAGATGATTACGATTTGGGTGAGGTGCAAGAGTTGAATGAAGAATTTGTAGTAACAAAAAGAGGAGTTGTTGATAAAGATAAGTTTTATTTACCTAGAAGCAAAGTTGCTAAGTTCGACGGAGATAAAGTCTGGTTCAGTGTTACTAAAGATGAGGCCAAGGCATACAAGCACGATTAGTCTATACAATACTTTTTGCCGTAATCTGCCATATCTCTGAAAAATTAATTTACTTTTTTAATTTGCCAGTCCTACTGGTCCTGATATAGTCTTAACTTTTTTTAATTTGTTGTATGTGATGATTTGCAAAAGAATATTCACTTGATCATTCCTAGAGCATTTACAAAGGATAATTTGTATGCACTACAGCTGAGAGTCAAGCCTTTACCTAATAGATGAGCGAAAATATCAAAACAAAATATTCGAGTTGTTTTATGGTTGAGTGGGCAATTGTGGACTGAAGCCGGTACATCCTGAAGATGGTAACAAGAGCTTCAACTGCTCTTCTGGAAGTCCAAAAGACTTAGACAGCCCCCCTAGCATAAGACAGACTAAAATTTTTCTTCCGGGGTCGGTCAACGCGGTGCCATTGGGACTAGTCAGCGAACCGCAGGGTTCTGTGCGAGATTATCGACAAGTGGACTTATACATATCTTTGACCAGTTAATCGACGAAGTTCTTTCAACTGCAATAGCAGTATTCAGTATACCAATAATGAGAGCAATAAGAACTAAACAGATGAAACCTTATTTACTGAAAATATTAACCGAGAGTTACTGCAGTCGTTATTTAGAACATTCACTGGGTTAGAACTAAATGAGTGCATTATTAAGGATTGTTCTGTATTAATAGTTGTAGCACATTTTGGATCATAATGTAGTAACTGCGATAAAGCGCCAAGTTCCTTTCCTAATAGGCGGTACAATAACTGGGGTAATCATGACAGTTTATTTAGGATTTCTTGTTACTCTTCTTGTAAATTCAATTGCTTGGTATATCATATCTCAAATCACCTATAAACTTCTTTGGAGAAAAAGCGCTTGGGCGGACCAAAAAACTCTTTTAGCATATTTTCTGGATAAAATAAAATCTCAAAAGCATCTACGTGCGGCGTAGTTAAGCAATCCGAAAGGGGAATCTGTGTAGGTGTAGTTTAGAATAGATCCTTATCAAATATTAATTTGTAGGCTGTCTATCTGATGCAATAATGAAATAATAGAAAGAAAAATAGGTTCACTGAACCATTTTTATACATTCTTAACCTTTGTTGCTATGTATATTAGTACAATGAGCGAGACAACTGACGATAACAAGGGTCTTGAAGAAGCCCAGAAAAATCAGAAAAAGCCCGGAGCCGCTGAAAATGATCCTGAGACGACTGGACCTGCTGAAAACTTAAGAGAAGAGGCAGCAGAAATGGTCGACGAAGATAATGACGAAAAAGATCCGGCATAATTTTTTATTTTTAATTAACAAATATTATTATTCCTTATGTAGTAAAGTAATATACAAAACTGTTTTTAAATGCCTGAATGATATAAACTTATATCAGCGTAAGGCAAGGCAGAAATTGCTTATTTTTAGCCTTTGTTGCACATTATTTATGTATGGTTGGGAAAGCAACCTCAGGATCAAAACTAGTTATAGACACTAAATCTCAATGTATAGGGAATATCAAAAATTTAAAGGAAGTTACAGTGAAACGAACGGAAGTTTCGGAGGAAGAAACTTTCTTTAGGATAATAAGAGATATCCAAGGCTTGGATATTGTTCTGTCATTACAGAATCTTGGTTGTTATGTGTTACCTTACAGATCGATGTTTAATACAATAAACCTCATTGGATTGTTTAAGAAGTTAGCAAGAAGAAAACCGATGTTCTCTGAACTAGTAACGCAGAGACAATTTAAGAAACTATTTGGACTATACGGTTATAAAATCTTGAATTTGTGTTTAATAATGTCACTTGAAGAGTTCGTTTCTGAAAATAGATACTCGGAAAACATATTTTAATTGACATATTACTTAAAATCTCTTCGAATCACAAGATCTCAGCCTATTAATTAAAGCAGATGGCAAAGACACTTATGCTAATTGGTTTGGTGATTAACTTAATTGCATCTATTCTGATCGGCTATGGTAGAATTTTTCGGTCGAAGAAGACTATTAAGAAGGAGTCTCAAACGCATTATGACGAGAATGTGTACGAGGAAAAACATCGACTGCTAGAGACAAGAATCGCTCAGTTGGGTGCTGCTTTATTGGCAGTTGGATTTGCAATGCAAATATGGGGTAATGTAACTGAAGGCTAAAACAAGTAAATCTAGTCCATAGGCGATTACAAAAGGGACGGGTCAATTCGCGACTTATCAATAGTATTCTTTAATGTTCTTGAAGAAAATAACAATGTTTGTCTCTTTTCCATTAAACGTTTTGCAAATTAGTATCAATGTGTTTTTACACGTTGGAAATCACCAGTCGTACCTCTAATTCTTTTATAGTTTACTGAACCATTCTTAACATGAAATCCTTATCATGTCGAGACGCTGGATTTGATTGCGATTACATTGCGCAAGCAGAGAGCGACTATGAGCTCTTTACAAAAGGTCAAAAGCACGCATTCAATGCTCACGGTATAAAAAAGCAAGACTTTATTCCAGCCTTTAATGAAAAAATGAGGTCATTAATAAAAGAGACTTAGATCTGAGGGAACTGTAAGGGATATAGCAGCATAAAAGAAGACCGACTCTGAAAATACTTTGTAAGTTGATTATTATGTATGATTATTTCTTTAGTCTTTTGTAGCCTTCTTTGGTTAATTTGATTTTAGAATTTTCTCTACCATTAATTATGTACCCGTCCTTCAAAAGAATCCCTACGATATGATCAGTTTGAATTTTGTCTACTAATCCGATGTCTTCTCCAATTTTATACATATCAACGTAACTTCCTTGGTCATCAATTGTCTTCTCTTGAATTTTTAGAAGGTATTTTCCAATCGTTTCATTTGACACAGCCGTTTATCATTCTGATCTTCTGACATAGTCATTATATTTTAAATAACTTTACTCAGACATCCTGTTCCTAATCACACTAACTCCATGATAGTAACTGTGCAACTAGGTGCATTAAGAATCTTAAATAATAAAGACAATATTTTAATCAAACCAATTCTTATCAAAAATAATGTCTGATGAAATTAAGGAAAAATCACATCCTTGGTTGGCAAAGGAATTCCCAGCGGAGTGGTATTTTATGGATAAATTTAAGGATCGGTTATTTGACGTCCTTAGAAAAATGCCTGATGATACTTTCTTGAAATTTTTGGAGGCACCAAATCTATTGGATCCTCCTAGCAAGGAAAGGATTTAGACGGTAATTTTACCCCGGACATACATGTTAGTCCCTACTTCCTAATGCTATTTGGAATGATGGCGTCAACAATATCTGATGCTATATCTGAGGCTCTGAAAGAATCACAAATCAGTTCTTCGACCAAATTTGGGGAGATATTAGATAGAATCGTAAAGCAGAAAATCGCCTTGGATCATCCAATGGCTGAGACTTCAGAGAATAAGAAATGCAATAGTTGCGGTATAGAAAATCGGAGTACGGCAAGGTATTGTGACAACTGCGGCCTAAGTTTCCAAGGATAATTGTAAAAAGTAAATTTAGACAAACAGTTCCTGATACTCAAACTAAAAAGGATTGCATATTGGTATCTCATCCTTTTTATGCCGATTTTTCCTTATCATGTCAGTTACTAACTTTATCTTTCTCTTGCCAAATTCACATCTATTCAAATTCTTCTTTAGATAAGATTCCAAGATTCTATCAATCTCATTATATGGCAATCCAATTTCTTTTTCCGCTAGTTGACCTTTCCAAAATCCAGGACTGCTTGGTTGTTGCAAGATTTGTTCCGGTATTTGTAGTTCTTTCCCCAACAATCTAACCTGGCTTTTATACAATTCTCCAATGGGAAATATATCAGCTCCTTCGTCACCAAATTTGGTAAAATACCCTATCATTAGTTCACTCTTGTCAGCAGTTCCTAATACTAGTAAATTATTGGTTGCAGCATAATAATAAAGCAAGGCCATCCTAAGTCGTGCTGAAAAATTTCCTCCCGCTAGTTTATCCCTCGGAGACTTGTTCAGTAAAATCCTTTTTCCACGTTCAATATTAATTTCCTTATATCTAATTTTGAGTTTTTTTGCCAAGGAACGAGCATTTTGAAGATTTATTTTGGGCGTCAGATCTTTTTCCGGCATACTCAAACCAATTATCCTTTTGTTTCCAAGCGCTCTGCATGCCAAAATAGTGCAGACTGATGAGTCGATGCCACCGCTGAGCCCGATAACTACGCCATTTTTCTTTCTTGATTTGACTTGGCCCGAAATAAAACTTGTAATTTTTTCGGTAACATTCCCATAGTCTAAAGTTAGAAACCCGTCGGACATTTGTTATCTGAGATTACATTTACTTCTTTTTGGTTTCGATACTGGCCTTCAAGGCCTCAAGAAGATCCTTAGTTGGCTTTGCTTCCTTAGGGGTGGATGAAACAAACTTCTTCCCTTTACTCTTTGCGTCTATAAGTTTTTTAAGTTCTTTAACATAGGTGTCGGAGTAATCTCCAATATCAAAACCCTTACTGAGATATTTTTGCACCAGTATTTTGCCAAGCGAAATTTCTTCCGGTTCTAGTTTTGACTTTGCGTTCCCCATTTCTGGTATCTCATCTACAGGCTTCATATCATCTAGGTAATTTAAGACGTGCATCACAAGACCTCTCTGGTAAGGTCTCAAGGCTACCACGTTTTCTCTATCCTTTAGAATAACTTTTCCTATGGCCACCAAGTTATTGTCATTTAGTATCTTCACTAAAAGTGCGTAGGCCTTTTCGTTTCCTTTTTTTGCATCAGTGGCGACGTAATAACTATTATCAATTAAGATAGGATCGAGCTCTTTGTATTCTATAAATTCCTTAATATCGATGGAATGGGTCGTCTTTAGTTTTACCTTGTTTAGTTCTTCTTTTTCGAATACTATGTAATTGTCTCTTTCAACTTCATAACCTTTTTTTATCTCAGAATAAGGAACCTCTCTTTCTTCCTCTGGACACCATTTTTTGTATCTAATTCTATGTCCATTTTGACATAGTTGGTTGAAGACGTATTCTCTGCTGTTTGTTGCCGTATACAGTTTAATCGGTATGCTGACAAGACCGAACGAAATACTACCTTGCCATAAACTTCTAGTCGGCATATATCGTAATTTTAGCCAACAAAGATTATAACAGCTCATAATAGAGGACGGGTAACTGATCAAATACAACCAACTCAACAGACCACTTCCTACGCTCAAAAAAATTAAGAATTCCTAATGCAAAGAGGATGCCTTGATTTTCTACTGAATCTTTTATCTTTGACAGTACTATCATAGACTGTCATATAATGAGAAAAATTAAATAGGTTCCATGAGACCAGATAGGGAAATGTATTACAGATTTTTTGTGTCTATAATTATATCGACCTTGATTATCGCGGTAATTTATAATTCGATCTCTTCAGATTTATATGCATTGAAAGTAAAGAGTGTGAAACTTTGTGAAAAAAGTACTTCTGATGGGATTACAACGGAGACTTGTTGTCAACTGGAGACCGATAGTTCCACCGAAAAGACCACTCAATACTGTACAGAATGTAAAACAACTTCTAGAGGCGAAGATTTGGGCTGTACTCATTCACAAACTGACGTCGGTTTGACTATTAATGGGGGTGAATTAGGCATAAAGCCCATTGGCCCGAAAGTATCGACCGACGAGTTATCTGATGATAATAAAGTTCAAGTCCCTAAGGGCTTTGATTTGAAAAATGATAATCTTTTGACAAAAGATAAAGAGATTGCAACGGAGGATAGTCAGATTACAACGAATCAAGGTGATAAAGATAACGATAGTGTCGCCAGAAAAGAACTCGACACCAGAAAAGAACTCGAAAGCCAAGACAAACTCGGTAACTTTGAAATCCAGGATTTGATGAGCGATTACAAAAATGACACCCTGCACTAAACGGTCAAAGACTGAACAACTATGAATGCTGAAATATGAGTACGATTTTATTTACAGAACAAATATCAGAATTTTCTTACATTAAGGTTTTAATTGGATTTTTTAACTATTGTAATGTTGATTTTACAATTCGCTGCGACTGCACTAACGGTCATTATTATGGGACTGGTCGTAACCGCTATTGCATATGCGCATTAGAAAATTATTTATTCCCTTTTTAACGAATGCCAATGCAATGATAAGTTCCGAAATCCTGACTGTCGCATAGACGGTGCTATGCATGAAAATCTCTGATTCTGTCGTCGGTTATTATTAATTCTATTTCCCAATTTAATGAATGGAGAGATAAGTGTCTTAGTTGCCGTAGGCTACAATTTGAAGATGAAGAGATACCAATCACATAATCGCTATTAACGAAATATACTAGATATTTTATCAAGTTTGCGTTAACGGCTAGAATTATACAAAAATCATGTCTTCGTCAATAGTAAAATTGATTGGTGCCTATCGGGCCAGATGGAGCACCAACCAATGACTATCCCAAAAATGCATTCAAGACAGACATATTACAATACGCGAAAATTTTATTTCAAAATTTCTAATATAATACAGAACCTCAAAGAGTAAATTTTTTATTATGTGTTTGCGAATATTAATTACCGAACTACTCTAACACTGATGGGAGGACAATTAGTTTGCATTCTAATTCATCGTCTTCCCGTCAGAATTAAGTCTTATATGGTTTAATGCCGATTATATTTCAGAACCAAGAATATAGCCTCTGGTGGGTCCTACCTTTTGTGTCGCAGATGATTAAGAGGACCCATCAGTTAAATTATTTATAAAATGTTGCCTAATCTTCGAGAGGGTGTCAACAATTCGAGAATTTCTAGATTATTTCAACGAAAGATAGCATTGATAATTATAGCAATCATTATTGCCGCAACTATTTGGGCCATAATATTCTTTTTTGTGGACGAAAATACCAAATCGAAGAATACAAAATACTTGCCACCTAACTGCTATTCGCTAAATGATAGAACAATATGCCCGAATAACAATAGTTCAGTTCAGATCGGTTCATTCTTGCCGTTGAGTTACCGGTTAATTAAAAAAATCCTTGAGGTGGGAAACTTGTTCATTGCTATTCGCATCGACCTCATCAATTTTTAACTTTTTTATATTTTATTGGCGAAAGTAGTATAACGCAAATCAGTATTTGGAATTGATTCGTTCTGGTGGACCAGGTCTGTAGTGTTGACCCGTCAGTTTCTTATCTTAGAAAATCAGGTAACTTTTATCTTTGGTCTCTAGTAAAGTTATCTGAATTCTTTACTCTTCTGATGGGTCCTCGACATATGGCTCGGTCTCTTCTTGGACCCATCAGTAATCTTGGATAATTCTAACAGTATTACCCTACTTTTCTAATTTGCCTGTCCTACTGGCCCAGATATTACCTTATAAATTCTGTAAACATGTATTAATGCCCAGCCCCAGTAAATGCCAAAGATTCCCCAATTTAATGGAAAAGGTAAAAAGACGTCTGCGACAAATCTTAGAAACACTCCAATTAAGAAGATAATTATTCCCGGATGGTGAACCCCTAAATATATATGACCTACGCCGGGGACTAAAACGCTAAGAAGCAACGTTATTGTAAGACTTTTTATCAATATTAGTTCAAAGATGCTGTTACTAATAGCAGTTTCTAGTTCCTTTATTTGGTTTAAATTACATACTACTACCTTTTAACAAAAAGTCTACAACGATCTGAAACATCATTATTGACCAGATTGGAGGAATGGTAAATAACCAAATAGTTTTAGGTGACCTCCTGCGCGGACACTTGCTTTAATTGTTATAAGTCTTATTGGTCATAGTAATAGAGACCTTCAGAATTGATTATAGTATTAGAGAAGGACAAGATAACTCATGAAATAAGAAATAAGTTACTTAAAAAAGGACTATCATTAATCGGAATGTCGGATAAAGAAATAATATTTAGGAAGTCAACACGTTACTTTGGCTAATAAAATAATTAGTATAAACATTAACTGGGATACAATAGATGGCCTCATGTGACTCCTGTAATACTTCCAGTCAAGTGCAGTGGTGCGAAAGTTGCAAAAGATTTATGTGCAAAAATTGTGACAATGAAGTTCATTCAGTCAGTCTTCCCTAGTATAATCAATCTCGCCTAGTAGAAAAAGTTGACTTTCTCAAAGATATCATTGTACCATCATGAGCACATAGGAGCATTTTGAGAGTTGTATTAGGGCATCAAAAAGATTTTTTAACACTATTTTTACTCCGGTAATTCATTTAGTAACATATTAATTTCTTCCTGCGTTGGTTCGTCTTCATGTTCAAATTTAGCGTTTACTAATCCACTCGGTACATCAATCCAAATGGAGCTTCCATCATAATTAGTAATATACTGCTTTGGAATATAGTACATGTGAACATTTGCAACACCTTCTCTGACTACAATAAATTCATTACCAACTCTGTCCACATCCCCTATGTCCACGTTGTCAACAGTTCTTACATGCTTATGTATTACATCCTCCCAAGATATTTTTAGGATGTCACCTGTTTTTTCTCCCTTTAGTTCCAAACCAGGCTCCTTTGCCATGAATGGTATCACCTCATGATATGAAGCATATCCCTCCCCTGTACGTTCTGCTTCTTGTATTTCAGATGCTAGCGGAGGATCTTCCCTTTCATATTTTTCTTTGACTTCATCTCCCATTAGCAATACATATAGATCTTTATCACGTTCCTTTATGTGTACTTTAGGAACGAAGTACCGCTTGCTACCATCCTTTAACTCTACGTACTCTGGTGTAACACTTTTGATTTTGCCCAAATCTTTACCATCAAACGACTTTACTTTCTTGTCAATCAATCTTTTACCGGAAATTTTTACCTTAGTCAATATGCTACATTTCTGTACGCAATATTGCATTTAACGATTTGACTAGTTTGCTTATATCCAATGTTGACCATAATAGTACATGCCTGAAGAAAATATAGCCGGTCCCACCGTTCTGTGGAGTGAACTTAAGAATAAAAAGGTAAAATCTAATGATGGTAAAAAACTTGGTAAAATCAGAAAAATATCCCAGAATCATTTTAGAATAGAGAAAGGATCAGTAGGAAAAAAAAGTTTTTGGGTACCAAAGAATTTGGCAGACGCTTATGACGGTGAGTATATATGGCTAAGTAATAATGAGGAAGAGATTCGTGGGAAATTCTTTTACGGAGAAGAGCCTTCAGTAGATGAGCAGATCGTTTCAAGTGAAGGAATAAAAGTAGTAAAAGAGAGGATGGTCGGAATTCCCACTCAGCCACCAGATCAGTCTGACCGTTATAAAAATGTGCGAGATCTGAAATAGGTAATTTACTTTTATCTTGAATTTTGATGTTGATTGCTGATTATCCTCCTAAGCAATATTCGATTACAATATTTCAATAATAAATGAAAAGTAAAACCAAAATCAGTATAATTCTTTTTATTATAATCCTAGTAGTGGGACTCTACCTGGCGTATGAGGCTAATCGTGCCGCAAACCAATTGAACCGAAAGGTAAGAGAAGTGCTAACAGCAAAAATAAATTTATTTTATATAGTAACCTCATCATAAGCTCTTAGATTTCAGATGTCAATGAACTTTATTCCACGGTTCGTGTCATTCAGACGTCCCAGCAAATAAAACCTAATATAAGATAATATTGAATTTGTTTCTATGAATAGGATTATCATCTCTGTTATTAAGCAATGTAGTGCATACTAATATTACAATGACAGATTACGAAACTAAAGAAGAAACAGAGGTTGAAGTTGAAGAAGCCAAGTCCGATGTCGAAGAAGGATTGGAAGATGCGGGAGAAGGATTGGAAGATGCAAGCGACAAGGTTCAAGCCGGTGCAAAAGCAGTTGCAAAGAAAGTAGCAGATCCTGATAAGGATTTAGATAGCGAGTACCAAAAAGAAAAGATAAAGGAAAAAATGGACTAGAATTAGTCCATAGTCAATTTTTCAGGATCATCATGTTCTTGCTTATATGAAAATCTGCTCTTACGCTTCTTACCTTTTCTTCTTTTAGTTGTTCTACGGAGAAAAGTGTATTTGTAATATTTAATACCCGCCCCATGATTGATAATTCTGTGTCTGGATTGGAGTTATGTCCTAAATGCAAAAAGGGTCATCTATATCCTGTGGTAACCGCTAGCGCTAGTGCAGAACCTAAAGGACAATTTAAAGAAACTGGGGGAATTAGAGACTACGAATGCGATATTTGTGGTCATAAGCAAAAAGCAGCAAAACAGAGGCAATTTGTGGACGCAAAAGATAAAGTAAGTGCCTCCGTAAAGAAGACTAAAAAACCAAAACCAAAACCAAAACCAAAACCAAAACCAAAACCAAAAACAAAAACAAAAACAAAACCAAAACCAAAAACAAAGAGAAAAAGGGGATAAATAAATAAAGTTTACATAAAGAAAAAACTAGTTATGATGTTATAACATTACATAATATGTTAAATGTAAAATTGTTTATGAAAAGATGC
This sequence comes from Nitrososphaeraceae archaeon, assembly GCA_044870765.1. Classification (GTDB taxonomy): domain Archaea; phylum Thermoproteota; class Nitrososphaeria; order Nitrososphaerales; family Nitrososphaeraceae; genus TA-21. Next base: position 5,760 of record JBIOZG010000056.1, on the reverse strand, counting down.
AATCAGAGAGGACTTATCCATCTGCATTTAATATATTTTCACAGAACATTCCAGTCTCTTTATCAGCTGAATAAAAAGAAGAATCTCCATATATTCATCACCCGTTTTGCAGCATTAACGTAAATGTCCCGATATCGCAGCAGAACTTTAAAAGCGAAAACATAAGCATATCGCTAGTGATAATGCAATTTGCAGAAGTCAAACCGAGAGATTATTTTTTAATCTTAGAACTCAAATTTCCAATTATTACAATACAGTATATGCAACACTATTTTTTACATTTGTAAAGTTCTATTGTTATATTTGATACGGTTTTATCATTATTCTATGGCAAAAGACCCTGTATGTGGTATGTTTGTGGAAGAAAAACCCGATTCGATCAGGCATACAATGAATGGTAAGAAATATTTCTTTTGCAGCAGCCAATGCCTAAACGAATTTAGAGAACCAGAAAAAGAGCTGAAAAAATTGAATATCCAAGTAGTTTTAAGTGTGGCACTGACGATTCCTATTATTCTTCTAAGTCTGCCTCACATGCTGCCAGCACAGTTCGGTCATTTCCTCCCGATAGACTTGATGCGTAACTCGAGCTACATTATGCTTGTATTAGCCACTCCCTTACAATTTTGGATTGGATGGAGATTTTATAAAGGATTTTGGGATGGTGTTAAAGCAAAAGCATCGAATATGGATACACTCATAGCAATTGGAACTTCTGCAGCTTATTTATACAGTGCAACAGTAACGATTGCTCCTGAATTCTTCCCATTTAATTCCGTTTATTTTGAGACGGCTGCTGTAATTATTACGTTGATACTTATAGGGCGGTTACTTGAAACAAGAACCAAGGAAAAGGCCTCTTACGCCGTTAGAAGACTCCTTGAATTACAACCTCGCAGAGCAAGCGTATTGCGAGTAATAAAGAGTCCAACTGGACAAGTCCTAGAGGAAGAAGCAAAGGTACCAATTGAAGAGATAAAAGAGAACGATATGTTGATAGTTAGACCTGGAGAGAGCATTCCCACAGATGGAATAATAATAGAAGGAGCTTCAACATTAGATGAATCAACAGTAACCGGCGAAAGTATGCCTGTTGACAAAGCAAAAGACGAAGAAGTCATAGGTGCTACTATAAACAAGACAGGTCTGCTGAAAATCAGAGCTACAAAGGTCGGACAGGACACTGTGCTCTCACAGATAATAAATCTAGTCGAAGAAGCTCGAACTGGAAAAGCACAGGTGCAGAGAATGGTTGACCAAGTTGCAAAATATTTCGTTCCTGCAATAGTACTCACTGCTATAGGCGTTGGATTGGGGTGGTACTTTTTAGGTGGTATAGGGTTTACTTACAGCCTTCTGGCTTTTGTTTCGGTGATTATTATCGCGTGCCCTTGTGCACTAGGAATTGCCACGCCCGCCGCATTAATGATGGGTTCCGGAAAAGCTGCCGAGCATGGCATATTATTCAAGGGTGGGGAGTACCTTGAGATTGCAAGTAAAATTCAGACAATAGTATTTGACAAGACTGGAACATTAACTGAAGGAAAGCCAGCTGTTACTGATATCTATTCCATTCCTGAAACTGGTATCGCAGAAAAGGAGATCCTTAGATTAGCGGCAATTGCGGAGGCAGGCTCAGAACATCCCTTAGGGCAGGCCATTGTTAGAAAAGGCAGAGAAGATAATGCGATTCCAATTCCAGAGATATCCCAGGCAATTTCGGGTCAAGGATTAAAGGCCGTATACCAAGGGCTTGTCATCTTGGTTGGAACTAGAAAACTCATGATTGAAAATAGCATTCCAATTGGTGAGCGTGTCGAATCAAAACTAACAGAGCTGGAAAATTTAGGAAAGACTGCTGTCTTGTTGGCAGCAGATTCAAAACTGTATGGAATTTTGGCTCTTGCTGATACGACAAAGGGAAGTGCAAAAATTGCAGTTGATGATTTAAAGTCAAAGGGCAAGGAAGTTATAATGCTCACTGGAGACAATGAAAGAACAGCCAAGTCAATTGCGTCTCAACTTGGAATTGATATAGTCATATCTCAGGTTCTACCTCAACAAAAAGAAAAAGTAATTTCAGGATTAAAGTCTGAAGGCAAGACAGTAGCTATGGTAGGAGATGGTATCAATGATGCACCGGCATTAGCTGTAGCAGACTTGGGTATTGCAATAGGTTCGGGTACAGATGTTGCGAAAGAAACTGGAGGAATTATTCTAATAAAAGGTGATGTCAGAGATGTATCTATCGCACTGGAACTAGGGAAGAAGACGGTCACAAAGATAAAGCAGAATTTATTCTGGGCATTTGCGTATAATACAGGATTGATACCTATAGCCGGAGGGGTTTTAGTTCCGTTGCTAGGCGTAGGAATATTTGGATGGTTACCAATGTTGGCTGCACTTGCAATGGCAATGAGTTCGGTGACCGTAGTAGGGAATTCCATACTACTAGGTAGATACAAACCAAAATCTCTACTTACCGCAACTGAGCTCCAAAAAAAACGAAATAATCTTAACAAAGAATTCAAAGGAGAAAATAGTCGATAATTAGAATCTTTGTTGTGGTGTTTGTACAAGTCTTATTTATCGGCGTTTGAATTTATGGATATGACAAAAATTCCAGGCCCGAAAGCTTCAAGAATAGTAAAGGAATTCAAGAAATTATCGTATGACTCTACTTTCACCTACCCACTTGTGATTAAGACCGGTTGTGGATGTAGGATTGAAGATGTGGATGGCAACAAGTTTTTAGATTTTACATCCAATATTGGATCCTGCCCATTGGGATATTCTCATCCTGAAATTTTAGAGGTTATCAAAGATTATTGTAGTACTAAAAATGGAGTTCATAAAATAGCCGGTCAAGATTTTTATTGCGAAGAGCACATTAAAATTGGTAAAAGACTCCTTTCAATAAGCAAGAGGAATTCTAAAGTATTTTTCATAAATAGTGGAGCAGAAGCGGTGGAAAACGCCATAAAGTTAGCCTACAAGAAATTGGGTCCTTTGCCGGGAGTGTCTTGTAAGGGTGATTTTCATGGCAGAACACTCGGTGCATTGAGCTTTACAATGAGTAAAAAAGTACAAAAGACAAACTTTCCACAGTTACCAGTAAAGAGAATTAAATTTTGTACTGCTGATTCTGATCCTCAAATTAATCAATTGGAAAGTTTGCTAAGAGAACACAAAGTAGCTTTTATTTTGACTGAAACAATACAGGGAGAAGGAGGATTAAATGTGGCAAGTAAATTATTTATCCAGAACTTAAGAAAGTTGGCAAATAAATTTAAAATTCCGCTGATCTTTGACGAGGTCCAAAGTGGAATGGGAAGAACTGGAAAATGGTGGGCCTATCAACATTATGGAGTGGAACCCGACATAATGACTGTTGCAAAAGCCTTGCAAGTAGGAGCCACGGTATACGACAAAGAATATGAACCTGAGGAATCTGGAGTTCTTTCAAGTACATGGGGAGGAGGAGATAGAATTGACATGGCAGTTGGTACAAAGATAATAGAGATTATTGTCAAGGATGGTTTATTATCTAATTCCCAAAGGATTGGCAATATGTTGCTAAAGAATTTTGTTGATATTATTGGTATCAATGGACTCATTGATGTAAGAGGGATTGGCTTAATGATTGGGCTCGAATTTGACACAAAAATGATAAGAGATTACGTTGTAAACCGGTTGTTTAAGAAAGGACTCCTCGTACTTCCAGCCGGAATAAAATCAATTAGAATAATGCCACCACTAACCATAAATGAGGAGGAAGCTGCGAAAGGTGTTTCTTTAATATGCGATACCATAAACAGGTATCATAAATAGAAAAAGATATAAATAAATCCCAGGCAGTCGGCTTACTAGTATGCCTTGAAACTATCTCCCAATACCTCAGACGCAATTTTGAGTTCTAATACTTCGTTGGCTCCTTCATAGATCATTGTTGCACGAGAATCAAGGAAGTGTTTTGCGACACGTGAGGTTTTCTGGTAACCAAATGATCCAAACACTTGTAGTGATCTAGATGCACAATCAAATGCCATGTTTGTAGCATGAAATTTGGCAATCGTAGTTAGCAGGTCAGCTTCCTTTCTTAATTGCGAGTAAGTACTGTTACTCCGATTTAGTTCTGATTGCCAGGATTCTTGTTCCAATTTGAATTGTTCAACGTAATCATGCAATTTCTGTCTTGCAAATGCGGCTCTATAGGTAAGCCATTTCGAGCTTTCCATACCTATGACAATCTTTGAGATATGTTGTTGAATTAATTGTTTCTTTGCTAGGGGAGATCCATGTTGTGTTCTAGACCTAGCGTGTCTTAAGGTTTCGTTGAGACAGTCTTTCATCACTCCGATTGAACCTGCTGCAACACTTAACCTCCCATCTATCAGGGCGCTGAAGGCAATGTTTAGTCCCTGGCCGACATTTGCCAATAAATTCTGCTTTGGTATACGGCAACCCTCGAAATTAATCTCAGCATTCTTAATGGTAAGTAAACCCACTTTGTTTTTCATTTCTTTTTTTCTAATACCAGATGAATCCATGTCTACAATAAATGCAGATATCTTACCTGTTGTCTTATCTCTAGCATATGTAGTAATAATATTTGCTATCGTTCCATTACCAATCCAGTGCTTCTTTCCAGTTAGTAAATAGCAGTCACCTACATCTTCGTATTCACTGATCATTGCGGAAGGATCGCTTCCCGCTTGAGGTTCGGTTAAAGCAAAGGCCATGATACTTTTACCATTAGTTGTTTCAGGCAAGAATTCCTTTTTTTGCTCTTGATTTGCCCAGCCTTGTAGTAACATCTGTCCTATAGAAGTATGTACAGAAAAAAATGTTCTCATAGAATTACCTTCTTCGCCGATTCTTTCCAGGGCCTTACAATAAGTTAGAATATCATATCCCAGCCCTCCATATTCCTTTGAAATAGGACAACCAAGCATTCCAATTTTACTAAATTCAGGAACCAACTTTTCATTTAACTTTTCTTCGATATAGCATGCTTCTTCAAAACTTCTTAGTGCCTTACATACAGTGTCCACCTTTGAAATAAACCCGTCCTGATCATTGGTGGTATTAAAATTCATGCACGACAAATTCGAATATTGAGACACGTTATTCAATTACTATTTTCATATAAAAGGATAGACATCAATTCTGTAAAATAGTCGTCTAATCTAATTTTTTACGGAATTACAAATCATTCTGTAGTTAATAGATCAAATTCCCTTTTAAATTTTGATTGCAAGGCTGACGATGGTAGTGATTTGATTCGGGGAGGTGGAGGCATATACAACATATTTGGTCAAGAATGAGACGACTTTATCTACGCTGATTCAAGTTCTATCGGCATTTACATTCGGTGAACAGTACAACTAAAGAGTACAGCTAAAATGACCTGTTGATCCAGATTAGTTATAAGGCCACCACACTTTAACCTGAATGATTAAGTGTTCTTATCAAGCGAACCAGTTCTTCAAGCTCTTTACTATCCAATCTTTCTATAGAGTCTATTTTCTCTTTTATCATATCTTTTGTGTCTTGGATTATGCCGGTTCCTGCATGCTTTAACCTTCGTTCTACAAGTTTGGATGTAATTAACGCTACTACTGTCCAAAGTATACCGATAGCTGCAAACATCAAGACTCCCGCAATAATCCTTCCCAAGAAGGTGACAGGATAATATTCGCCATAAGCAACGGTTGTCATGGTCTCAACAGCCCACCAAAACGCATCGTACAGATTATG
>JBIOZG010000055.1:0-34073 GCA_044870765.1 Nitrososphaeraceae archaeon | reverse complement strand
TGATAGTAAATCAATTCAAAAAGTTTGTTACTATGTTTTCTCTACTTGATTGGATTAAGCCCTCATTGCAAATTTAAAGAAAGATATAAGATTAGCATGACAAATATAACATAACATCATATCAAATAAAGCCTAAAGTGAGTTAGTATTTCGCTTATTATTTTATTACTTGGTTTTATTTAGATCTTAAAAATTCCTGCAAATGTTAGTGGTCTAATTTTTGTAAATAATCCTTTTTATGGATTAAGCAAACCCAAAGTAAAGAAACATCGCAATGAAATATAAGGGTGTTAAGGGTGAAATAAGAGATTAGAGAATCAAAAAGGTCTTAAGTAGAGAACACGTAATAATAATTAAGTCGGAGAAAAATGAAAATGACAAATGGTAAAAACAGGATAAAAGTTAAGATTCATAGAACTAGCGATTATGACGACAAATACACGGGCATAAGGGATTTTCCTGACGAAAAAGCGATGTTACAGTATGGCTTATCTAAGGTACATAAAGTAATAATAAGAAAATATACGGAGGATGATGAATTTATAGCAAGAGCACAAAAGACCAGAGGCATAAAGTTTGATTACGAAATGGAACTGTACGACTAAACAGACTCGGATGTCATAGAATCAAAATGTTAACAGGAACTGATTACGAAGTTGATAATGAGACAAAAAGTACCAAGAAGGTGGTTAAAAATGCGTAAAAGCAGATTCAGACTTACAAAAGGCGGTGGGCGGATATTGAAGCAAGTATCTTTCAAGTAGAGAATTAATATAGGTCATTGCCTGCTATGAGACGCGAATAAGTGTGTCTTCTCAATTTCCAATGAAAAATTATGTTGTTATTATCTTTCTCTTAATTATTATCTGTAACTTTTCCGTTTATTTCCATCAAACGTATGGACAAGTAAAGTTCGGAGAAAGAGTGATCAACAAAGGTGCAATCAATCCCGTAGTCTTAGATTCACTACTCAAAGTTGAAGTGGTGGTTGAAGACCTGGATACACCTACAACTATGGCCTTCTTGGCTCCAAATGATTTCCTGATATTGGAAAAAGACAAGGGGACCGTACAGCGTGTAATAAATGGGCAAACTTTAGACAGACCGCTACTTGATGTAAATGTAGCAAATTCTGTTGAAAGAGGAATGTGTGGTATTGCAGTTTCATCAATCGGTTCCGAGACATACGTATTCCTCTATTTTACAGAAATAGAGGGTAAAGATGGAAGTGATAGAGTAGGTAAAGCACCAATAGGAAATCGTCTCTACAAGTATGAATTAGTTGATAATAAACTTGTAAATCCCACACTCCTTTTGGATTTACCAGCAATCCCCGGACCAAGACATAACGGTGGAGGAATAGAAATTGGTCCTGACAATAACATATACGTTCCAGTAGGTGATATTGATGGTTCATTTAAAGTTGATTTTGAGGCAACAGGGACTCAAAACTTCCAAAAAGGGATAGATGCAGATGGACGAAGTGGAATTCTTAGGATAAAACAGGATGGCGAGCCTGTTGGCGAAGGAATCTTGGGAGAATCTATGCCCTTAAGATTGTATTATGCATACGGCATTAGGAACAGTTTTGGATTGGATTTTGATCCGATTACAGGTTCTTTATGGGATACAGAAAATGGGCCACATGAGGGAGATGAAATAAACTTAGTATATCCCGGATTCAATAGCGGTTGGCACGAGATTTATGGATTTTCCACTTCCTTGGGAAAATTTAACAAAAATAATTTAGTAACCTTTGATGGTAAGGGCAAATATGATGAACCCAAAATTGCTTGGTCGAAAAGTACAGGACTGACATCTTTAATATTTATAGACTCAGACAAACTAGGGTCTCAATATAGAAATGATATGTTTGTGGGCGACGTACATAATGGCCGAATATACCACTTCAATTTAAACAACGAAAGAAATGACCTTATACTTCCGAAGGTTCTTGCGGGTAAGTCCACTGTAAATCCAACGGTTTCTGAGGCCAAAGAAATAGTATTTGGTGAAGGATTTGGTGGAATTACGGATCTAACATTGGGACCAGATGGATATCTTTATGTCGTTTCCATCGGTCAAGGAAAGGTATTTAGAATCTTACCTCAGTAATTTATTTAAAGTTAATGAGGCATGCTCTTCAAGATGGAAAATGAAATTTTATTTGCGATCTGAAGTCTGCAAAAATATAAATTCTTCTATATTTAAGCTTAGGATGTTAGGTTTTACTCTATTCGTTATTCAACTTCATAACGGAAAATAAAGAATATTATGTTTCTATTTAGTTATGTCTCGTAAATTGGTAAAATGCTATCTATCCATATAAAGAAAAAATGAAGATCCAGATATTCAACAAGCAACAGTAAAGATTTGGCAGTTAATATCTCACATGATTCAAGCAATCCGTAATGATCTAATAAGATTTTGAATACACACTAAACACTAACTTAACGGCAAGAATGAACCATCTGAACTGAATTATTAGGGCATATTATTTTTTTATTCAACGAATAGCAGTTAGATGGCAGGTATCTTGTATTTTTCAACTTGTTATTTTCGCCCACAAAGAACATTACAGAGAAGTTAGTTGTAGCTAAAATGATAGCTATAATTATCAAAGTTATCTTTCGTTGGAGTAATCTAGACAGGTTGAATTGTTGACATGTCCTCTAAATGACATCCTACAAGCCTACGAGCAAAATTCCTACTAAGCGTTACGTTTTAGAAGAACAAAATATAGTCTGTAAGGACTACGTCAACACAAAAGATGAAAGTAAAAATAGATAAAGGTAATATTTAGAATCCTTTGGGCCCCATGATTGGAAGTGATCAAGCACATCGGGATGATGATTTCGGTCCTAATATGGCTTGACGTTAATCTACTTTCGTCAAGAAATTATAAAAAAATTAAACTAGTCGCTGTCTTAATCTTCATTTTTTTCTTTACTTGATGAACCGCCGCCTACATTAATATCAACAAATTCCGGCCTATTAAGAGGAGAATTATCCCCTTTATCGCATTCGAGTTTGAAATTATCAGTAGTCATAGTACATACCGTATAGGGATCACCATCGTGTACCTCAATACCTGGAAACGTCATTGTGTAACTGACTTTATCCTGTCCTTGATTTTCTGGGTCTTCAGCATTAAACAGTTTTATCTTTGTCTGATCTTCTACATTAACCAAAGTTAAAACGTCCTTCGTTGAATTTGTTATCCCAAATAGAGTTACAACTACTTTAAAGACATCTTTTCCGACTCCTGATTCTGCTTTTACGCTACCAAACAAGCTCACATTGGTGAAAATGACCGAGATAATCAGTGCACCTACCAACGTTAATTTTGTAAAATAATTTCTATTCAACGCTAAAATAATCGCATTATAGTTCTTAAGCATTCCCTGTTCGCCAAAAGTGTTAACTTGATTATATTCACTTGTAAATTACTGGCGTCTTAATTGTATGTAGGCAGTCCACTAAGTTCAAGAAATTTAAAATTTATTTTGTTGTATAATTAAAAATATCTGGACAAATCAGTTGTGCTAATTGAGGATTGTCCGAGGTTAAATTTTTAAAGTATTCTTCGCTCATTATACTAATATTGATAGATTGATTCCCTAATTTTGTAATATTGCTATTGATACACGATAAGTTTGCACCAGATATAGATGGAATAACTCGATGTATGACGGGAAGTGTAGTCACAAAAACCAATATTATAATTACAAATGCCCAAAAGACATTCATTTGTATAACATGAAACAATTGCCTAATATGTCAGATGGAACAAATCATACGAACTTTAGTCTGAGGGAAATTTCTTTTGCATTTCATAAGAATGTAATTGCGTATTCACTTCTTTAAGAAGATCGTGTATACCTATTGGTTTTTGAAGAAATGCGTTTATAATTTTCTTTTTAGTATACTCGCGAAAAACCTTATCTTCTATTTGAAATGCCGTCATCAATATCGTTCTTACAAAGCTGTTCAGTTCCTTTATCTTTTTTAGAAATTCCATACCATTCAATCCAGGCATCTTAAAATCTGATAATACCAGCACATAGGCGTACTCATTTACTTGAAAATGCTCTAGCGCCAAAATAGGATCTGTAAATGTAAATATTGTTATCCCTGAGATGCTTTTTAAAGCCTCATGAAAAAGCATAATGATATCTGGATCGTCGTCTACAATACTAACCATCCTATTCTCGACAGACACTACAGATTGCGCCTCATCCTAATCTTTACTTCCCCTATTTTCTGAAAACCTACTTAAATTCTATTTGTTTTAAAAAGTTATATCCAGCGGAACTAGAGCCGTACGCGATAACGGATGAAAATAGTTCCGCCAGCGAACATATGAGGTATACTTCAACACGTTCGTCATAATCTTGCCAACAAAATATAAAATAACTTAAACCGTTAAAAAGACAAGATCCTGAAATCCATTCCTGACTTTTCTAAATGGTATCCATATTTTCAGGGTTCCTTTTTATTCTCTCTGTAGATACCAAGTTCTTTTAAAACTGTAATAACAGTAGGTATGTCCAAGTCAACTTGCATAGATATGAATTCTACATCTATCCCAGATACGTTTAACTTCATAATAGCCTCTTTCTTGCTTTGTTGAATCATTTCTATGTTGAGGTTTAAATCTCTAAAAGATTAGATGCTACATTGTATAATACAGTTTAGACGCTGTTATGATTACGTGTGGAAGTTAATTTGTCATTTTCTATTTTTTCAATTGCTTATAATGTTCAAAAATTATAGACATAATAATCGGATGCAATAAGACAGGCATGCAAATCGTTACTCCAGCGGCATTATACAGGCGGGAATAAGACATCATTTCATCAAACAACTTTTTTTCGCTTTTATCCAATTCTTGTCTAAATATTTTCCACTTTCTTCTTTCGCTTTCTGATGCAAGTCTATACGAAGGAATAGTCCGACCCATAATTTATTTATCACGAATTATCAACTTAATACCCAAATCACCGACAAGTGTAGAGCGGAGGGCGATATATGATTCTAGTAAATAATGGGCTTTAAATTAATAACTCACACATCGAACTGTTACTAACTAAAGAAAAAAGTAAAATGGGTAGTGACTTGACACATGGGTGCCTATAGTGTCCGAAGACTTGATCTCTGTTATCCCAGTCTTATGGAGGGCAAGCACCATTAGTATCGAATGGATGGTTTGCTAAGTGACTGTTTGCTGCATTTTGGGACAGGCTTAATGTTTGCGATTGTTGTGGGTTTCCAGTTGGTCTATGACAGATCAAGACGTCTCCTGGTTCATTACTTACACCATCTGATACAACGTCGTCATCGCCGTTAGCCGGAGATTCAAGGAAGTTGTCGCAACTAAATTGATTGTTGTCAACGGGGCTACCCTCGGAGCCTATGTGCTTATATTCATTCTCTGCCTTACAGTCATCCTCCTGTATTAATTTGTGGGTCCTCTCGTTACAGTTGTTGTCATCATTGTCTTCGCACTCTTCCTTGTCAGCAAATGCTGGTGCTACCTGTGATATCCCTGTTCCTGTTAGCGCTGTCAATATTCCTAAGGACAGTGCTACGAACATTAACACGTTTTTTATGTTCAAGGTTTGTTATCGCAAAATGATACTAAGCAAAGTATAAGTGGATTGAGTAAGAACATGTACTAAAAAAAGAACAGAGTCTTCTCTACTACCCTAAATCTGAATTTAAGAATAGAATATTATTCATTCATGTTAATTAAATTGCTGTACCAGAAAACTATGTCCGTGAATTCTGGTAAATTCTTCCAAAATTCGTACATAGTGTCCTCGCCATTCCCTCCTGTCAGGTTCTTACTTTTTTATAATTTATTGACGAATGTATTTTACCAACATGCAACAATGTGGACTGGATACAATGCCGGTGGACTACTCCGCCCAAGGCTTGGCCCATCAGTTTCTAATATTCCATATAAGCAAATTAAATTTTTTATACACGATTAGGAATTATTTGTCGGCATGAAAACCATTTGAAATCGACATCTCCACGATACCACTTGTAAACCATACGAGGTGCGCCCCAGGCTCCAACCCCATAATCTTCCCCTTCACAAATGGCCTTTGGTCCCCATTTATAGAACCTAGTGTCATTAACCTCGTTTACTTTGATCCAAGTTTTGCCATCACCGTTGAAGTCCATCCATTGCTCCAATTTGACCTTTGGAGCATCCATATCACGAGACAATATAATGTGGATATATTTGATTCCAAACCAACCATGATCTGCCAATATGGTTGGAGGAACTATCGTTTTGACTCCGGCAGGATCATTATAATACTTGCCGGGACTTTGCTTGGTGAATTTAACTTTTGAACTTTTCGTAGTAGAATTGCATTCTGTTTCACAGTCATAGTTGAATTCTTCGCAACAAAGATGATCGGCTTCATCATGGTGATTACATGGACCCCTTAGATAGATACCATCATGTTCTGTAGGCTTGTGAACATTAAAGAAACCTGTCAACTCTACGTTATCAAGGTCGCTTTTATCATATGTATAACCTCGGGCCATCGAATCCCTAAAACTCATATTGCAGCCACCGATCGCATCTTTATAGTCAGGATCAACGTTCAAATTAAACTTCACCCTTTTATTATCGTCAGCAGTCCACGAACCGTCTTTATTCTTTACTAGTTCATCATAGGTAGAACCGCCGCCTCTTTCAAAGTGTGAATCAAATGGATGATCATGGTCCATGTACCAAACAAAACCCCTTGGTCTGGTAGGATATACAAAGGCCACGCCGTCAGGTCCTACCATGTTGGTTCGTTTGACTATTACTGGTTTACTAGTTGCAGGAACCTCCTCACCAAAGACCCTTAACACAGATACTAACGGGAGTAACATGATCGAAGTTCCAGCGCCTCCCACCAATTTCAAGAAATCAAGACGGGATATTTTTTTGCGATTTGAGTCATTAACCAAGGAAGGTATTTACATACTGCAGCATTAATTTATTAAAGGATGTGATACAACTCTTTAAATGTTATTTACTAGCTTTTAAACGCATAATGAGTTGCTTATATTTGCAAATCCAACAATGACGGTAGGTTCATGTTACCCTAAAAAGGCTCTCTGACTCTTCTCTCAGATGGTTACAATAGTATAGAAAATTGCGACTACTCAATTATCTTAAATGGATATTCGTCACAAATTAATTAATTCCTATTTGGGACTATAACATCTGCTTTCTAATTTGTGGAAAGGCTATATTGATCAAAAAGCTCTTCAGGATTATGCTGACAATTTTTTTCATTGAGATGTCTATCTAGTATATTCAGCAGGTGAGATGCTTTGTCACCGTTAGTCCTTTTTGTCATACTTGTACCTGTCTATTGACCAATAAACTTGATAAAGCTTCTAACTACTTGAACTACTTCCTCTCAACTGCCTTCTCAATAATCAGTTTGAACAATTCTTATACATGATTCATTTTTAATCTATTATAGTCTTTAGCTCTGAGGAAACAAGCCTAATAGCAATTAGAAATCCTTCTTTATACGTTTCATCGATTTTTAATTTTTTAATTCCGATATAAACTGTATAATCTTGCTTTCATCATTATCTATATCTCTACCTGCAAATTCAAAATATTTCTGCAAATAAAGCGAATAATGTTTTCGTGTTTCTTCAGACTTTATAGAATCCAAAAACAATGATAATGACTTTCATTTTTTATCATATTCATAACTTTAAAAGTACCACATACTCCACGATGTTCCATTTTCATGAAACATACGAATGAAGAATAGTACGCGTTTTGTCCAATCCCAGATCAGAAATATATCCACCTAACTTTGGTCCACTATCGGCATTTATCAACATTCGGTAGAATAATTTGAATATCCTCTTTGGTTGCTCCTCGTGGTGCTTTGAAGTCTCATATATCAATTGTTGAATTTTTTCTGCATCAAGATTGTTCTCTGGAGCTGCTGCTGTTTCTAGATTATCTACTATATTTTTTACTATTGTCTTTTCCTTATCGGTGAGAACTACGTCAAATTTATCTGTCGAGATGTAGTCGTCTGACCAGTTACATGCTAGCTGGATTTTCTGCTGCAAGTCCGGGGTCAGTTCAACTGCTACTTTGTATTTTAATAACCTTTCAAAGATCTTTTCTACTCGATCAGATCCGGAAAAAAATGATGCCTGTTGAACCATTAGCATATAAGGAACATGTTGTGACAATTTATCGCCTGTTTTTAAATGATTAATATACTCATATATTCCCCTTATTTTAGAGAGTCTATCTTCATTTTCTTCCTTCTTTTTACCAAAATAGAGATCCTCATAATTGTCATACTCTTCCATCAAGGTCGCAATATCATCAGTCCCAATTTGTCTAGTGCCAGTAATTCGCTTGAATAATAGTAACAATAAGGATTGGGGAGTTCCATAACGTAACCATACTTGGGGTGTCAGCACATTTCCTGTAGACTTGCTTATTTTCTTGCCTCCTTTGTCAAGAAACATCTCATATTTTACATGCAACGGATGTGCATAATTTAGTATGACATCCGACACCCAGTCATTGACCCTAACCGAATCCATTATGTCTTTACCGTAAGCTTCAAATCGGATATTAAGTGCACTCCACCTTGCGGCAAATTCTACCTTCCAAGCAAGTTTTCCCTTTCCCAAAGATATAGGAATTTCACCAGTATAACCGCACCCTTTTACCTCATTGTTACCTAATTTGGTTCCGTTACAAGCGTACCTTACTTTCTTTTCATCTATAAGGTAATTTTCGGCGTGTGCCACGTAAAGGCGTCCGCATGATTCACAAATGGGAAAATATGGAAGTGATTCCTTATATTTCGTTTGACCAACGATTTCTTCTATCTTATTACCCAGATTGGAAGCGTTCGATAGAATCATATCTATTTGGTTTGTTAACATTCCATTGCCATAGACTTTGGCAGCATTCAAAAATTCATAGTCTATATCAAGTCTATTTAATGCATCAAGCAATAGACTGCTCATGTGAGATCCATACGAATCATGACACTGGCCTATAGGATCAGGAATACTTGACACTGGCTTGCCAATATAATCACTCAACCACTCAGGAAGTCCAGATGGGATTTTTCTCAGTCCGTCCAAATCATCAGAATACGCAATTAGCTTTGAGTTGTATCCTAAATTCTTTATTGCAAGAGAGACACCATATGCCCTCACAGCATCACCAAGACTCCCGATATGTGGAAAACCAGAAGCTCCTAGACCGCTTTCAACTGGAATCAAATCCAATTTTCTTCGGATATTTTTTTCTCTATCAATGATCGTAGAAGCTATCTTATCAATCCAAGTTCCTCTTCCTATTATTTCTCTTTTCAAATGTTATTACAAATCCTTTGAAACATATGGTCCATTCATTTTATATCCGAACTTCCTGTAATACTCCCTTGTCCCTATTGCACTAATTACTGAAATAGAATTCAATCCAAATTCATTTTTAACAATATTTTCAGCAATCCCTAGCAATTTAGAACCATAGCCCTTGTGCTGAAATGAGCTTGCCAATAAATCATTATTGTTACCAACATCAACCATCTGTCCGAGAACGTGCAGTTCACGAACAATAGCTGCAGGATTTCCGTTCTTGTCGATCAACTCATGCCTATGTGGCATTGCTAATCTTCTCAATCTCAGAAATCCGAACAATAACTTATTATCATTATCCTCTAGACTCAAAAATATTTCCTTTCCTTTTGAAGAAGCATAGTCGATTCTATTGGATGTTATCTTAATATTCATGTTGTTTGCTAATTTTTTTATTCCCACTTCTCTACATCGAATACAACGGCATTGTAAGCCTTGTTCTTTCAACTTTTGTTGGAGTGTCTGTCTGATATTACTACTTTTACACCCATGTAGAATATCATCCGATTCTATTTCGCGCTGAATTCTCATTATTCTTAACCATGGAGGAACTATTTTTTTTATTTCAAGAAGTAATTCGGTAAAAACATCGTCAGAATACGGTTGGTAAAGATCTCTTTCATACAATTTTGCCAAACCAGTATTCTTAAGCAGTAATGTAGGGTAAATTTTCAACATATCAGGTTTTAAGCGTGAGTCATCAAATAGTTTCTTAAAATCAAAAAGATCTTTTTGCGGATCCGAACCGGGCAATCCAGGCATCATATGAGCTACAATTTTGTATCCCGAATCTTTCGCAATTTGGAATGATTGATAGACATCATCGACGTTATGACCCCTGTTAATATTTTTGTAAACATTATCACTTAAAGTTTGAACTCCAATTTCTACTCTGGTGATACCCAATTCAAGCATCAAATCAATGTGCATTTCTTTGCAGTAATCTGGTTTCGTTTCCACGGTAAATCCCACGCAACGAATGTCACTTAATTCATTGAGTTTCTGTGCTTGTTGAAGAGAAGTGGATTTAACTCCGTTCAATGCGTCATAGCATTTTTTTACAAAATACCGTTGGTAATCTGATGGCATAAAAGGAAAGGTTCCACCGACAATTACTAATTCTACCTTCGAAATATTATGACCTCTTGAATATTCTTGATCTAATTTGGAGATTATCTGGCTTCTTGGATCAAAATCCAATTTTTGCGCCAATCGTGTTACCGGTTCCTTTCCGGTATAACTTAATGGTACGTTAAGTTCTTTACCGCCGGGGCAGTAGATGCATCTACCATGAGGACAGTCATATGGTTTTGCCATGACTGCAATAATTAATACGCCTGAGGCAGTCTTGATAGGTTTAACCATCATTGCTTTTCTAATATTACTATCAATTGGTAAATATTTTAGGATATCACGAAATCTGGGAGTTTTTGATAAGTGATATTTGGATGAAGTTCTTCTTATAAATGTAGAAATATTTTTTAGTGAAGATTCTTGAAGTTGATTTAGTTTATTACCTATTTCCCTGCAAGCCAAATCATAATTATCCGATCCTTTTTCAATAACTGAGTTACTTGTAGCCCTCATCTACGACATCATTGTTTTTACAATACCCATATTTCTTATATACTGTGATTAATCATGTTTATGCTTACTCTTTTTAGTACAAGTAAATAAAAATGCAAATTTCCATTTTCTCTAATAATGTAAAAAATAGTTATGGTTATACAATAATCAATTGTTCTTAGCCTCGCACAAACTTCCAGTCCAGAATAGAAAATTGCTTTTTTTAGGTTACAATGCGCGTTTATACGACTCAAACCGCAATATCGCTAGCGATATATAAGTTCTATCCTTTTTTCAAGTTCTGCTGCGTTATCGGGACATTTGATATAGCGCTGCATTTCGGGTGATGAAAAATAAAAAAAGGGAAGGATTCAACCCGTGGCATTAAGATTGGTAGAATTTTCGAAAAATTCGGTAAGATTAGTTTTGTAGTCATCAACTAACATTCGTATGGTGTCATTGTTGATCGGTTTTTGATCTACTTCGTCGGATATAGCATCCTCAAATTGATCTGTTAATACTCTAAATTCTTCTTTCCAATTGTCAATGATTGCAGACGTTTGTTGTAAACTTGCACCCGTAACGCCTATCAATGCAACGGCTGCCAATAGTGTCGTAACTGTGTAGAGCGAATTCATCAACTACACAGCATTGCATATTCTATGTAAGTGTTCCTTCTATTCTAGAGAGAATCATCAAAGCAAATTAGTCAGTTTTTGAATGTATTTTCCAACATGGTAAATGCTTTGCATAATCACGACTGAAATAGAATGTCTTATGACGTTGATCACAAGTCTTTATGAATTCTTTAGATGATACGCCCTCGGTTTTCAATAGACTAGAAGCATTCTGAAAAAATATAACAACTAAATCGGATGATGAGATTAGGTTAAATGACTCTTATTCGAATTTTGATTTACGAAAAACTTTTCTATTCCTTCAATAAATAACATCTGAATTGTTTTACTTCAAAATATGGCCAACGATAGTTGTTTTGACATTCGTATTATTCACTTGTGGTATCCAGTTCGCGAGTGTCGATGTAGCGTATGGACAATCATCAAGTCCTTACTCCAATTGTATATCAATGATGATGAAAGAATTGGCATAATATCGCTTATTGGAATTATCATGTATATCGCTTTTTTAATAAGTGGTTGGTTAAAATGACTAGACATAATAAAGATAAGTGTAAAAGGTACAATTGCCAAGAATGCTATAAAGAAAGATTAAAGGAACTTGAATAAATGACCAAAAAGAATTCATTTATTTTTATTTAATATTATATCCATTCAGACTCTTTTCGTTTGTTACTACAAACCTGATATAAAATCCAATCTAGGATTCTCAAATCACTATCTAGTGGATCGGCTTCAAAAATAAAATCTTTTTTGTTTATCTCGTCTATAATTTCATCCATTTTAGATTCTATTATTTTATCAAATTTGTGTGAATCAACACGGTCTTCAATGCCCGCAAGTTTAATAACATGAACTTACTGATTACTGGTAATGGAAACTAGGTTTATAGTATTTATCTTTATGGCCTCGATTCTAACAATGGCAATCTTTAGTTTAATTATAAATTTTGTATCAGCAGCAAGTGAGTGTTTTGGTTTCGGTCAGGCTATTTACTTTTGTGTTGCGACAGCGAAGTTACCAAATGGTGAAGATTACACAATCCTGCTTGAATGTAACTATGATAAAGGGACTTGCGAAAAAGTAGAGAGGGTACAAGTGACACCTCCCGGACTCGATCAGATAATACAGAATACTGTTAATGAAGTGGGCCCGAGCAATCCTAACGATTCAAAGGATCTTGGCGGAATGAAAAGTGATAAAGGAATTACAAAAAGCCCCCTCGATTAATCTGCCATTCATTCAAATCTAAAACGAATATTCCTTACTATAAAGATGAGATTAACAAACACATTGAATACTAGTAATTTTTACAAATAATTGACTACTAATAATGGAATGTTGGATAAAGACATTTTCACAATAAATGTTTTGAAAGAATTCTATATTTAGTCTATATCTAAAGCATCGCCTATTTTAATCCGAATAGTTGCTTAAGAGCTTCAAGTATTGGATTACCTCCTGTAGGTATTGCCGGTGTGGTCACGTTTGTTGTTACATTTACTGTTGGCTCTATTGCCGGTGTGGTCACGTTTGTTGTTACATTTACTGTTGGCTCTATTTGGGGCGTGGTAACATTTTCAACTGCCAATTCTTTTTCAGGGATGAGGTCTCTTACATAGAGATAATTATCTTTTTCATTATATGCAAGATCCGATATGGTTATAACCTTAAATTTATGATCATGAAGATACTTCATTTCCTTTTGGAAGAGATCAGTATCAGTAACAGAATTTTTTTCTGCACCAATATCATGATACATTATAATCGGAATCGCATTTATTGTTCCGTTTTTATTGTACTTTAATTGACTATTCACAACTTCAATGAATCTTTGCAATGCCTGTGAATCGCTGTATGAATTCTCCACAATTTCAAAATCATGGCTCCAATTCCTAATAGAATATTTGTTGGCATATGTTGGGGTACCATTATCGGTAAAGGTCTTACAATCCTCCTGACCATATTGCTTCATTCCGTCGCATCTTAGAAACATGAGCGGATCATTACCTCGGGTTGCAAAATCATAATGTTTTGCAACAATATCAACTATGGCTTTATCATCTGATCCGGTGCTAAATGGATACTCAAAGCTCTTTGGATCTATTCCGTAATCATCCAAGCATTTTTTTGATTTTCCGACTTCGTATTCAATTGAGGCCTTCGACAGTTCTGTAAGCCGAGCATGAGACATACTATGCGAGCCAATGTCATGACCATCATCGTGTAGGGTCTTTATTTCATTCCAATCCATATACCCATTTTTTTTTCCAACATAGTTGCATACTACGTCAAATGTCCCCTTAAATCCATATTTATCGAGAATTGGTTTTGCATTTGTGAACTGGCTTTTGAGACCATCAGAGAAAACAAAAATTATTGCCTTATCACCTGTTTTCTTGTTTTCAGCTGATTTTGTAGACAGACCTGAAACGACATTATGTTCGTAGGAGAGAACAGATAAAAGCGTCATTAAAAACCCCACGAGTATTAGTGGCAATATGTTGGTAAAAAAACGGAAGTTCTTCAATCTTAAACTACAGGTTCGTATTCAATATAATAAAAAGATATTTCAAGGTTAGAAAAAATGATAAAGCGCTACTTCATGTTGGAAGTAAGGATTCTGATGTCTAATTTATATTCTAGCAGGATGTCTGATATTTGATGGCTCCTGATCATGAGAAAGCCAGATTGAAGGAGCTTATAATAGACAAAGCTCTCGTTGTTCGACGTGAACCGATTACCCTCTCAAGTGGCCAAAAAACCAATCATTATTACGATTTAAAGAAAGTTCTAGCTCATGGTGAAGGGTTAAAACTTACAGGAATTCTAATGCTAGAAGAAATGCTCAAGATGGGGCCAGTCAAATCAGTGGGAGGCCTTGAAACTGGTGCTATTTCGATATCAGTTGCAATATCAAGGGAAAGTCTTGGACATGACAACATTAGTTGGTTCTTTGTAAGAAAACAACCAAAAGGTCACGGCCTGCAAAATATGATAGAAGGAAATGTTTTGGAACCTGTAGTCGTAGTGGAAGATGTTATCACAAAAGGTGAATCAGTTCTAAAAGCAATTGAAGTGCTACAATCAAAATGGAAACATATGTTAGGAGTTGTAGCCATTATTGATAGAGGAGGCGGAAAAGACAATTTGCAAGCTAAACACAAAATAAAATTCAGCTCTCTATTCGAAGACAAAGACTTTGAGGATGTGGTAAAAGAACGATTGGCAAAACTAAACGTCTAACGTAGTCTTTAATTCAGTCAGAAATTTTCTTCAACAATTATTGATAATTCCAAAATAGTTCTATCAAATTTTGATTCTAATATATCAATCCTAATGAAACAAACATATGATATAATTTGGAATTCTGTTGGAGAGGAAAAATCCATATATTATAACGATGATGGGAGCAGACGTGAACGTAAACAGTCTTGGTTTTAAGATTATATTATCTAGGCTGCAAGCCAATAACAGTAACTACTGTAACTTAATAGAAAAATCTACTGCTTGAACGTTGTAGCTCTCATGTAGACTTTATGTACTGAAACTTGAGTGCCAAGATAATACTCCAGTCGATTTTTGATAAATCATAGTTTGACTCATTTTGGACTTGGGTTTTGCAAAATTGTCAAAAAGCGGTCTTAATTAATCCCTGTATGTATGCGTTGATATACTGTTACCAAAAACCGTATAAAACTGTTATAAAACTGTTATAAAACAGATGCGTTTAGGCTACCAACTACGGGTTTCAGTGATCATTTCCCAATATTGGGTACCATAGAAGCACTACCGTGAAGATGTAGTGTTTCCATGCAGAATTAACCTAAACCTAAACCAATAAGATCAACATAATTTAATTGACCGTGCTAGGGTTATAGCTCTTTCAAGGTCTTCGTTAAGTATTTCCTGTTTTTTATACTTATTATTGAAATATATCAGATCTACAATTTTCGCATTGTCCATGTTAACTACCGTTGCAACGTTATTCCCATTTCTAGAACGACCTCCAAAAGTGCGATTATTACTACTCGTCAACACCACAAGTTTATCTACAATGTTAAGTGATTTTGATGCACTTGAAATTTGAGCTTGAGTTTTTGATGGCTCATCCTCTATGACTACCGACACTGCTATTTTCGATCCGTAACTGTCATTATATGTTAAATCTATTCCCTCACCAACAAGATTGTCAAAATTCAATTCATTTACATATCCTTCATAATTTGTTAATGTTAGGAGGTTTCTAACTGCTTCGCGAACGTTAGGTTCGATTACTTCCATATTGTTAACACTCTTTTTTATCTGGATGAAATCAGATAACGGCACATCCATTAAACTGCCCCTTATTTTAGAACCAGGATAGATATTTTTTATGGTATCGTCAATTATTGACTCATCTATTACAAACGACCCACGTCTTGACGCCTCTTCTGTGGAGTGATAAAAGATGTTCAACATTGATCTTACATTTCTGAAATCTGGAAACTCGTCATACAGCAATTTAATTTTACTAGCAAGATCAGTCTCAAGATCGGACGAAAATTGTTTGTTGTTATCATAATGTCTTACATACTCCGAGATAATGTCCTTTAATTCACCAAGTGTGTTGGAACCAGCAAGATCAATTTTGTAATTAGCTTTTTCCATTCGATCGAAAACGGATGGATTCCCTTTTTTGATCTCCTCATATGATGACGGAGTTAGTATCAACATTAGTATCGAAGAAGGTATGTGAGCATTAATTATGGCTTTAATAAATTCTAACGACTCTGTTTTAGAATCAAATTCATCAAATTGAAATATTGTTATCTTGTCCAATAACTTTAAATTCATATCGGCTATTGCTCTCAAACTGTTTATCACCCCCTCAAGCGACCTAATTTTTGAAACATCGTTACTCAATCTATCCTCTATCAATGATTTGATAATTTCAATCTCAATCTCTGAAAAGTCGGAAGCAAGTAGTTTTGGCACATGCTCAAAATTTAGTTTCTGTTTCCCTTGTAGGATTTCTTCTGCTCTCCGTTTGAGATTCTTGTTACCGCTCAAACTATCTATGAAACCATAATTAAGTGCCTTTCGAACCGAACTACCGTTACTATCAGCCTTTTTACATAAAAAATAGAGTATATTTCTTCTCAAACCTTCAACGTCATCGTGACTAAAACCTCCTAAGACTGAATCATAAATGTTGTGAATATCTCTAGGTGAGACTTGGGACAGATCCACATAGGAAGTTACGGTTTTTTCTGCCAAGTCCGGCATACTTTTAATATGATATGCAAGGTGGGTTTTACCAGAGCCCACATCTTGAATCATTGTAATCAATCTGAAATCTTTATCCGTTGGGTTTGATCCATTCACTTTTGCAAACAAATCAGAAATGCAGGTAACTATGGCCTCTCTTGCATCCTTGTGAGTAATTCCGCCAAGAATTTGACAATCGCTATATGAGGGGGTAGGACTGCTAGGATATGGATTTAATTTTAGACCGTAGGGATACAATCTCATATCCCTCTTACAAAGCCATGGAGTAAGCCTCTCAGAATTAGGCCTTCGCTTCCTCCAGTTGATAGTTCATATTCATTCTGATAGGAGTTGATTAGCTGTTCTACAAGTTCGTAGAATTCATTCTTGTCTAAATCAAATTTTTGGCCTAGCTCACTCCTTACGTTTCCTAGCTCAATCCAACCTATTGAACTAGTTGATCTGGACAAGATGGTATCAAATTCGATTTTGAAATTGTCAAGATTGACAAGTGCTTTAGGTAATTCGGAATTTTCACTCTTTAAAACTTCTATCAGGCCGTTTAATGCATCTTTGACACTATTTGATTGAGTGTCTAGTTTCCTTTCAATGATTTTTATTCGTTCAAGTAAAATTCTAAACTTTGGATCAACGCTATTCAGATGCTTGACATAAACTTCTGCAGTCCAGCAATAATATGCCGCTCCTTTTTTATCAACACATACTTTTCCATTATTGACGAGATTCTCTAGAGTCTGGTCTAGGTCATATGAGGTAAATTCCTTTTTTAGATCTGACTTTTTTATTCCATTAGAACCTGTGGAGAGTATCTTTTCTAAAACTAATTCTTCTGACGACATGAAAAACTATGATATTTTTTTTATTTAAATTATGGTGTAATACAACTGATTACCCATTATCAAGAATTTTACATCAAAGATAATCTTAATAGTTCACTTTTTCAAGTATTGACAATGGGATGAAGATTACTCTTTGCTGATTACTTAGATGATGAAAGCACTAGGGTAACTGACCATCTTTTTCCATTCAATTTGGTTGAGTTTTGCATTGACGTGAGGATCTCAGCCATTTAAATAGTCAAATAATGAACTAATGAGGCAATGAACTAATGAATAAATAACTTGGTAAATTATTAACTATATTCTACAATATGCCCAAGAGATTTTTCAACACATTGGAAGATTTCAAAAATAATTTGCACAGATACGATGCATCATTAATTGATTATGACGGAAATCCAATTCCTTGCATCCATATCGATTCTAAAAGATATGATGAAATAATTAAAAAAGTTGCTGGGAAAAAACTAGCTGTTGATGTATTATTAGATCTATTTCATGATACAAAACACGTTTTTGTAGATATATTGATGACTTACCTTGATTATGATTTTGACGAAAATTACCTTTTATATGCTAATGAAATGCTCCAATTTTTTGAAGCTCTGGCAAATACTGGATTGATTGCAATTGCGCCTTCTACGACAGGAACTGTTTCAGAAGGAAACCTACTTGTTATTCAACTTCCAAAAAAAGATAATGCAATGAATGCCTACAATCAAATGATTGGTATTATAAAAGGAGGAAAATCGTTACATTGAAAAATAGAAACAAATGCGACGGCCGGGATTTGAACCCGGGTTACCAGATTGGCAATCTGATGTCCTAGACCAAACTGGACGACCGTCGCAGCTCATCTAATGATGGAAAAAATATTGCTTATTTTAACTGTTTCTTTGTCCCAAGCGCATTATTCTTAATAAAAGTCAAAATTAAAAATCCAGAAATTGAGTGGGAATTAGACTCTTCTGTAATAAATGTTAGTTCAAATTATTGACCTTGTGTCCTAAATATGATTGATTTTCTCTTTGATTGGTAACTCAACTGATCATGATAACAGTAGAATATCCTCTGCTTTCAGAGACATAATCGTCTTTTATTTCTTCAACAATGATTGTGATGGAAATAATATTGCCCCTTTCACATTTGGATGCATCAAGAGTTATGTAGTCGTCCAGGATATCAACCGTATTCATACTTTCTTTACTTACTGTATAAGATATCGGAGAGCTTGATGCGATAAGAAATAACTCACTTTTACTATAATTGCCTACCCTAATCGTTCGTCCTTCTTGTGGAATAGCATTTACCCTCAGTGGTATAGTACCATTAGGATGCTTTACATATCTTTTTTCAGCATTAACATAAACTTCAAATTCAAATGGATAGCCTGCAGTGTTTTCTGCCATCTTATTTATACCATCATTCATGACAATGTCTACCTTCTTTATAGTATTACAGTAGTTTTGTATCCACTCATTGGTGGTTTTGACAACACTATCAATGGAATTTTTTCTTTTGGTGATTTCATCGTTACTTAATTGATACCTATCGACCCAATCTTTATAGTCCCGACTAATGTCAATTATAAACTCCATACAGGTATTTTGATAATCTTCAATGCTTGTGGCTCGTTCGGAACTGGAATCTGTTGCAAACATGGGTTGTTCTCATAATATAATTAATCAAGATATAAGTGTCTTCTAGACTTTACCAATGCCATTAGACTACACTTAATTAATCAATCTAACGCAAAGGGAACTACTTGTTTAAGTTGAATGTTGTCCAGTACGATAATATAAAGTTCGACTTCTTTAATCCTCATTGAGTTTTACTAACTTGCATTCAGAATTGTTATTTAATATTAAATACCACGATAAAGAAATTCGAGAATCGCTAAAAAAAAGCCCTAATATTGCATATAAATTGACGAATCAACTGGCAGAATTTACAGGTTCAAGACATAATGTGATCTTACGTTTACATTTTCCAGATAGAAATAAAATTTATGATGTAGATAATTATGGCACAGAAAATTTGGGACTGGTTGTGGACAAGTTCCGAAAAAGGTTCCCAATACCTAGAGACATCATCAAGCAAAAGGCAATTGAATTTTTGGGGAATGTTATCCCACAGGATGCGTACATGTATGAAGGTAAAGAAGGACTTAAGATATTAATGGATAGAGGCAGGATAGAGATATTGCCTGGTTCCCTACATCTCTGGTGTACCATTGATGAAAATTTGAAGAAGTTTTGCGACTGGTTAATGAATGAAGTGTTACTAGTAAATGTAAAGGACTCTGACAGCCGTTGATATACTGTTTTAAATATTGATTGAGTAATTCTATTCTGGATTAGTATCGTCAATAATTTTTGCTAACTTGATATCGTGATCTGTAATTCCACCAGCATCGTGAGTACTCAGTTTAATTGTCACATTGTTGTAGACATTTGACCATTCCGGATGATGGTTCATTCTTTCCGCTTCAAGGGCAATTCTAGTCATGAATCCAAACGCTTCGACGAAGTTTGTAAATTTAAATGATTTTTGCAATTTCTGGTCCTTTAATTCCCATCCTTTCATATTCCTGACGATTTCATCTAATTCATCTCCCGATAATTTCTTGTACTTTATTTGAGACATAATGAGGATTATCGTCCTTGTTTTATAGACTTTTCATTCAATGACCTTTTGGTGCCGATGTTGCACTCCACTTTTTTTGATTTTCAAGATCATCATAATTGCAGCTATAGTTTTGCAATCGATTATTTGTCCGGAAAGGCATTTTTCCAGAGCAGAGCTCAATTTCATTCTTCTAATTCTAATTTCTTCATCTTCATCCTGTGGCAGTCGCTTTTTTGATAACTTGAGTTCTGATGCGAGAAAAAAGTACATTTTCTCTGTATCATATCCAGGAGCTAAATAGCATTGGAATAGTGGTGTTAATTTTCCAGAGAAACCTATCTCTTCATTCATCTCACGTAACGCAGCAGTATCAGGAGTTTCACCATTTTCAATTTTGCCAGCTGGGATTTCAAGTAGATTATTCCTGGTTGCAATTCTAAATTGTTCTACTAATATTATATTGTCTTTCTTATCTAAAGCAATTATCCCAACTGAATCTTGATGTTCTACTATTTCTTTTTCGAGGATCTTATTACCCATATGATACTTGTCCAATCTGAGCGATATTTTGCCTGAATATAGTTTATTGCTACTAATAATAGCGTTTTCAGCCATTTCAACATGCAAATAACTAAAAGAATACTTAACGTTTCTTTCTTCAGCAGTTCAGATTTACAAATACAGGCCAATTATCGATATTATTTTCAGAAATAACGTGTGTGTATATTAATTATTGAACCGGTTAAAAGTGACTAAATGTGAGATAAATGAACCGTGACCCAAAAGCAGTAATTGAAAATTTTAAGTTTACAATACTTAGCGATATTTGGTGCTATGATTATATTTTATAATATTATATTATATTAATCACTTCGCTCAGAGCATTAATTCTGACCGGCCATGTAAAGTTCTTGTTCCAAGGTTGGTTAAAGAGAATTCCTATCCTAGGCTGATCTAGTTCACTAAAATTGATAGGCGCGTCATCAACTAAGATATCAAAAGGATAGTCTGTCTTTGGAGCATCATCATAAACAAACAAGAGATCGTCGCAATGAATCTTGTGTAAATCTAGCCATTTTATAACATTGCTTACAGAAGATCGATACCTTTTTGTAAGAATAGAGATTCTGAAACCTTTATTGTGAAGTTTGGAGACTATATTACCAATCGACGGTTCTGTTGATGGTATGTCTTCCCACTTCTTGTCCCAGATATATGTGAAAATGTCCGAAACTTCAGTTATAGATATGTCTAGAGTTTTTGAGATGTCCCAGGATACGATATTCTCTTTAGTTATGCTAGAGTTCTTACGCTTGTTGAATTCCTCAGCCCAGATAATCATGGTATCTGCGAGAACAGAATCCAAATCGATTGCAAGCTTTCTTCTATGAGCCAATTCAGGCATCGTGTTTAACTATAAGTGTTAAAAATATGTTATTTATTTTTTTGAGTCTAATCTAAGGCAGTTATCTTTAACCGTATTTTCTCACATTCCTTAAAATTTATTACACCGAGAATTTAGTTTTTACCTGTGTCAAATTTCTTTAAATCATTCTGCGAGACAATTACTAAAACTGATAAAAACATTAGATTTGCAGCCATTGTAGACCATCATGGAACAATATTGGGTGTCTCAGAAAGAAAAGGAATTAAACCGTTGTTAAATGATGAGCAAACCGCTCAATATGCTCTGGCTGCAGTTACCCGGCAATATACAAGAATTAGATGGCAGTCTATATTAGGAAAAATCGATTATACATGCTCAAGCTATGAGAAATTGCTTAGGATAACCATACCCATAACTGATTCTAGAAATCATTTATGCTTTGTAATTATTTTTACCCTTGATGTAGATACAAAGAACTTTCACCACGTAATCATGAATAAGATAAAACCAATCGTCAAGGAAAAAGAGATGGAATTGTTGAATAGAGCTTAGCCTGTCTAAGTAATAAAGATCATAGCAAATATTTGATCAGGTGACCAGCAAAATAGATTGCACTAAAGAAATAAAGCTAATTTGATAATATTGATATAATGCCTTTTTATTCCCATTAAACAAATAATGCCCAAGGAAAGGATAAAATTTTTCAGGTCGTATGAACCGCATGGTCTTGAACAAGATATTAATAATTTCTTGGAAAATGAAACAAAGGTTGTACTTGAAATCTCTTTTTTGCATACCGTAACAGGTCATGGAAACGAAATTTTTTATGATGCGTATGTACGCTACACACCAAAATCAACAAAGTCGAAAGAATCTAACTATTAATGAACTAATGCACGACGATACATTGTATTGGGTATCCAAATTCCCAGACAGTCTGGTGTTTCAAATTCTTTGATAATTCATTTACCATAATTTCTACATGCTCTAGCGGCTAAAGTTGCAAGTCGGAGTGGCTCTGGCTTGGCACCCTGGAGAACAAGAGAGTTTAACAAATTCGAAGCATCAGCAAAACTTACTCCCCATTGACGAACAAATACTGTTTTTCCAGTCCACAACATTAATGGTTTAGGATTTTCAAGTCTCAAATAATCCAGAATTTTTTGCTTCTCATCAATTCCGTGTATCGAGCCTGTCAAACCGAATGATTTTTTATATGATATTGCTATTACGGGCAACCCTATTTTTTCATGAATTTGTTTACCATTTATAATATTGTACAGACTAATTATTAATCCTCCTAGAAGAACATAATTGATATCATTTCTTCTGAGACTTTTAATAATAGAGATAATTTTGTCGGTGCCATCATTTCCGCCTATCGTCGTATCTGTGTATACAAAACCATCCACCACAAAATCTCGTCGCATAACGACACCTGCCAGGATGGATTTCATATCATGTTTTCGAAAACTCTCTGCAATTGCAAGAACTCTTAGTCCCTTCTTATTGTTATGAATTCGTATCAATTACTTGATAATTACTACCAAATTATAATTATATGCTTACTCTGTCCAAAAATACCACTGCAAATAATTACTGTGACAATCTTACTCCATTAATGAAAGGGTCTAAATATCATATTCTCGATTAAACGTATGTGGATGAAAACCATGGCTCTGGCCTTAAACCTAATCGTTTAATCAATGAAACCAGTCCTTATCTACTTCAGCATGCATATAATCCCGTTGATTGGTATGGTTGGAATCAGGAAGCGCTAGAAAGATCAAAGAAAGAAGACAAACCCATTTTCTTGAGTATTGGATACAGTTCTTGTCATTGGTGTCATGTAATGGCGCATGAATCGTTTGAAGATAACGATATAGCTAAAATAATGAATGAAAATTACATTAATATCAAAGTCGACAGAGAGGAAAGACCCGATATTGATGATATTTACCAGAGGGCCTGTCAAGTGTATACTGGAACTGGGGGCTGGCCATTATCGGCATTTCTAACCCCCGATCAAAAACCTTTCTACATTGGAACGTATTTTCCTAGCGAAAGTAGACATGGTTTACCTGGATTTGGAACAATATTATCTAGATTGTCGGATGGATACAAAAATAGACGCAATGAAGTTATTTCTTCTAGTCAAGAGTTTGTTACTGCTTTAGAGAATTCATCTACAGACATAGTTTCTGATAATGATTCTAAATTAGAAAATACAATTATAAACGAGGCAGCTGTTACTCTGTTGCAACTGGCTGATAATATGTACGGAGGGTTTGGTAGCGCGCCAAAATTTCCAAACGCTTCAAATTTGCTATTCTTATTAAGGGCGTATGATTATTCTGGCATCACTAAATATAGAGACTTCGTTCATTTTACTGCTGACAAGATGGATTCAGGAGGTATACATGATCATGTAGGAGGCGGTTTTGCACGTTATTCCACAGATCAAAGATGGTTAGTTCCACATTTCGAGAAAATGCTATACGATAATGCACTTCTTTCATTACTTTATTCTGAGATATACTCGATCACCTTAAATCGTAACTATTT
This sequence comes from Nitrososphaeraceae archaeon, assembly GCA_044870765.1. Taxonomy (GTDB): domain Archaea; phylum Thermoproteota; class Nitrososphaeria; order Nitrososphaerales; family Nitrososphaeraceae; genus TA-21. The sequence continues at coordinate 9,744 of JBIOZG010000055.1, read as the reverse complement.
AAACGTGCTTCAAAAAATTCTCAGATTCGTTCAAAGAGAGATGATGTCACATGAGGGCGCTTTTTACTCTTCACAAGATGCAGACTCTGAAGGCGAGGAGGGAAAATACTATGTATGGTCATACAAGGAACTCAAAGAAATCCTTAATCCGGAGATCTTTGAGATATTTGCTGATCGATTTGGTGTTACCCAAGGGGGTAATTTTGATGGTAAGAACATTTTACACAAGTATACTTCCATACCCAGGTTATCTGAAAGATACTCCAAAACTCAAGAATGGATAGAAGAAAAGACTGAATCCTCATTGGAGGAGCTTTATCAAATCAGACTCGAAAGAATCAAACCTGGTACTGATAAAAAGATACTGACTTCTTGGAACGGTTTGATGATTTCGGGCTTTGTCAGTGGCTATAAAGTAACTGGTAATTCGAGTTATCTTGAAATTGCACAAAAAGCCGTCGGTTTTATCGAAAATAATCTAAGTAAAAATGGAAACAGGCTTGATAGGGTTTTCAATAATGTTTCCAAGATTTCTGGATATCTTGATGATTATGCCTTCTATACGGAGGCTTTGATCAATTTATTTAGTGTTGATTCGAAATCTTACTATCTTCAGAGAGCCATCGAGTATACTAATTCAATTATTGATTATTTTTGGGATAGTGACACAAATGACTTTTTCTTTACTCCTGACGACAATGAAAAGTTAATTGTTAGGACAAAGAATCACTACGATCTTGCAATTCCCAGTGGAAATTCTGTTGCCGTTTCCAATTTGATAAAGTTATATTACTACACACAAAATCAAGATTTCCTTTCAAAAGCAGACCAAATGATTCAAAGAATGTCAAAGGCAGCTGCAGGAAATCCATTTGGATTTGGTCAATTACTCTCAGCAATGTATTTACGTATTAAAACACCAATTGAGGTTTCTGTAATAAAGCAGGATGGACATTCGGAACTTGGAAACCACATAAACAGAAGGTTCCTTCCTAATGCAATTACAGCAATCGTAAATCAATCCGCATTGTCGGAGCTAGAAAAATATCCCTATTTTAAGGGAAAACTATCAGATAAAAACAATAATAGTAGTAAGGAATTTGCATTTGTTTGCAAGGACTTTACCTGTTCGCTCCCCATAACCACAATAAAGGAGCTTGAAAAAAATATTTCTTAATCTAAGGAAAGTCTAAGTTTGTATGTAACAAGGCAAAACGTGTAAATATCTTCGACTTTCCACATCAATATCACAGTAATTGTCATCATCAAGACCTTTATTCGCTGACTTGAAAACTGATTTTAATCCCCTTTCATGGATTTCAAAGTATAGGCGAAATTCCGTCTATTACATGACAATTATGATACTGTTTTACCATTTAATCGGTTTTGCAATCATGATAATAGGCTCGGTAATAGTTGATCTTGTTGTTAATCAATACACAGAGCCCACTATACCTCTATCAGTCATTTCGGTTATATCTGCAGGTCCTTTTGAAGAGACGCTGTTTTTTGGAATTCCCTTTTACCTAACAGGAAACAATATTGTAGCTCTTGCAGGAGGTATCGTTTGGGCATCATTGCATATTCTAAATACGCCAAGCGTGCAGGTCAATAGTCTTGCTTATTTAACTTGGTTATTTGTAACACCATCCATTTTTGCAAGTCTAAGAACATGGATAAGCGGGAAAGGATGGTTTGCCATCATATCCCATTCAATATGGAATTTGATTTTTTTTGCTGCTGGCTGTTCTAATGGAGAGTTCCCCTGCACAATTATTAATGATAAAGGCGTCCTTATCGACATTGCCTATGTGACAACTGCTATTGTTTTTATTTTACTTACTTACTTTTTGTTCTTAAGGTACAAGAATAAACCAGCCGTCAGATCAATAGAATAAAGCAGTGTAACGGCATCTTTCTGGCAATGGTCTAAATAACCTAGTTACAATACTTTAGGCATGGGCAAGATATTCCTCCAATTAATATGTGATGAATGCAAACAAATTCTTTTAGAAAAAGAAGGAGAGAAAAACTTGAGTTACGAAAAATTCCCAATCACAGATGAAGAGGCTTTACATCTTAGCGAGGCTCACAGAGGCCATGAATGTCATATTGAAGCTGTAGAAAAAACTTGACAATCACGGCGAAAATTCAATAGCTCAAACTTTAAATTATTTGTTGATTATTTCTATTGCGACACTTGCCAATGATGAGTTTTATTGTTATCCCTCTGAGGCAAGTTGCAAATCTATTCAAATTCCTGCTTAGTAATCATATGAGGCATTTTGTCATCTCAAATATAGAGTAATGAGTTAACCCAGGTCGAATGAAATAGATTGTTAGATAAGTTTACTTTAAGGTTTCATTAAATTGGATATTATGGAGAAAAATTGGATTTCTCACTTTGCAGGTATAGGCTACAGATATACTGACATAACCATGAATATTTTAATATTATACACCGACCGAAAAATTGCACTAAAAACATGGAATGAGTATATCCATTGGTGGCCAGATGACCAGATAATTTTAAGATTCATAGAAGAAAAGGAAGATTATTGGTTCATCCTATATCAAAGAGGCAAGAATCTCCTTTCAAAAGAAAATATTGGTTTTTTCAAGAAAAGTGCTCTTACTCAAAATTATTTAAGGTTCAAAAAGAACTTTGAAGAAAAGACGATTTTGCGATTTGCGCTTTACAAATCCCTCGAAAAAAAAATTGCAGACAAGAACAATGTTCTGGAAAATCGTGTAGATGATTCTAGTAACAAAGCTACAGCTACCTACGAACTTAATATCTTTAAAAGAATGAAGACTATTTATGATGTGAAATTTCTAAAATTAAATGAACTTGAAGAGAATAGTCTTGAACATTCATTAATAAATAACACTGAGTGGCAAAATGCTTAGAGAATTTCATTGCGTCCAGGACTGTTCTGACTGCTGTATATACCGCCAATACTATCCTTCAGTAGATTACGGAAAAATAGGAGTTCTTCTTTTACCGGAGGAAAAAAAGCAAATCGAAGGTCTAGCTAAACTCTCCCAAATCAGCATAACCATATTTCCAAGACTGGGAATCGGCAGTAATAAAAAATCAAATGGCCCTCGCCAAGTCATCGCATATCAGCTAATGGGTAATATCGACGGTGACTATTGCCCATTCCTAGACATAAAAAGTAATAATCGCGCTCCAAATGGAGGTTTTAATTGCCATATATATGAGGCAAGACCTTTTGCTTGTCGCGCTTATCCTGTAATAAAAGAGTGTAGAACGACTGTGGAACTTGACTCAAATTGCAAATTTTCGTGTCAATACTCAAATCAGGCAAGTAAAAATTTACTTGATAACGAATTAAGAGCGCTGAACAGAATCAGCTGCAGATTCAACGCTCTGGATGGACAAAAAATATGGCGTTATGCAACACATGTTGGCGAAGAACCTTTCAGGAATCTTTTACTGCCACAAGGATGGTACTTGCAAGAAGTCTAAACGGTCAAATTCAAATATCAATTATTTATCACAAATTTGATTTTGCCTTTTGATACACCACAATACTTCCTTTTTTTATTTCAACTATTCTGCTTATTGGAATCAGTTCGAATGTTCCTGATAATAAAATAAACTCTTTCAGAGGAACAGTTACTATTTTATCAAGATCACGATATGCAACTTGGTAAAGGTTTATGTCATCGTAGAATCTTGCTCTGCTTAAAATTTCTATTAATTTGCCTTTTTTCTTGCTCATTCTTTATAATACATTAGACCCCCAGCATCAATTATTTTTTTTATCAATGGGGGAAATGGAGAGATTGAGAATTTTTTCCCATTTGTCATATCATGAATTTGATTTTTTTCTAGATCTATTTCAAGTGTGTCCTTGTCTGAAATTTCTTCTAAGGTAGACTTTTCAATTTCTAGAGGCAACAAATATCCACCATCTACACAGTTTCTATAAAAGATTCGTGCAAATGACGGTGCAAGTACGGCAGTGATTCCACAATGGGATAGGGCTATGGGAGCATGCTCTCTGCTGGAGCCACATCCAAAGTTACTTCCTGCCAGGATAAAATCTCCCTTGGCCACTTTATTTGAAAAATCGGTATCGATTCCTTCCATAGCGTGCTTTGATAGCTCATCGTGGTCGTGGATTTTTAGATAAGGCCCAGGCAGTATTACATCTGTGTCTATATTATCTCTACTATATTTATGAATTATACCCTTCATAGTCAATTGGACACATCCCGAGGATCGGTAATCTTGCCTTTAATTGCAGACGCAGCCACTACCAATGGAGAGGCAAGATAAGTTTGAGATTCGACATGACCCATTCTACCTGGAAAGTTCCTATTGGTAGTACTAACACAGATCTCATCCTTTGCCAAAATTCCCATATGAGCTCCACAGCATGCGCCACAGGTAGGTGGACCTACAACTGCGCCTGCTTCCATAAATATATCAATCAACCCTTCCTTCATTGCTTTAATGTAAATTGATTGAGCGGCAGGCAAAACTTCAGTTCGTACTTTTACCTTCTTACCTTTCAAAATTTGTGCAGCTGATCTTAGATCCTCTAATTTTGCTCCAGTGCAAGATCCAATATAGGCCTTGTTGATTTCAACTGTTTGCAACTCTCTTGCGGCCGCACCATTTTGTGGGGAATAGGGTTTTGCCACAAATGGTTCAAGTTTTTCTATATCGTAAGTATACTCTTCCAAATAATGCGGATCATCTCCCAGGACTGGCTTGTACGAATCGGCGGTTCTTTGTTGAATGTATTCGTCGGTAACAGCATCAGGTTCGATTATTCCGTTTTTTGCCCCAGCTTCTGTGGTCATGTTTGTAAGCGTCAATCTTTCTTCCATACTCATTTGACTTACCACATTTCCGGCAAATTCCATCGTCTTGTAATTTGCCCCATCAGTTCCAATATCACTTATTATTTTCAGGATTATGTCCTTGGCCATTATGTGTGGGGGTTTTTTACCAATTATTTTAAACAATAAGGTTTCAGGGACCTTTAGCCATATCCGTCCGTGCATCATTGCATAAGCAATGTCAGTGTGTCCTAGACCCACTGCTAACGCCCCAAGAGCACCGGTTGTATTTGTATGCGAATCACCTCCAACATAAAATTCCCCAGGCAGCACTAATGCTTCCTCATGTGATAGCGTATGACAGATTCCATACTGTCCTAAACCATACTTGAAATGCTTTTTAATCCCAAATTTCTCAGCCCACTTTGTAAGCTTTGAGATGTTTTCTGCAGAAATCCTGTCGGCTGAAGGAACAAAATGATCTTCAGCTATCCATATTTTATCGGCATTCCATACTTTATCAAGTTGTATTCCCTTCTTTGACCACTCTTCAAAAACTTTGATTACTCCAGGACCAGAAACGTCGTGAATCATTAACTTGTCTACATTGGCGAAAACTACATCGCCAGGACTCGCTGAATTTCTATTGGAAGCCCGTGCAATAATTTTTTCGGTGATATTCATTCTTTAGAGATCAACCTAAATTCTTCTTTGACTTTAATAATTTTTCCTGAACATAAATATTGTGACAATGTTCTTTATAAGAAAATGGAAATTTTTTCAATAAAGATCCCAAAAAAGGGTGTGGGATTTGATTTATTTAGAACAATAGTTGATTCAAAATTTGCACTCCGGGACAATGACATCATAATTATCTCAAGTAAGTTTGTTTCAATGAGCGAGGATTCTCTAGTTGATTTGAAAAGAGTCAAGGTAACTACCAGAGCAAAAGCCCTTGCCTCAAGATTCAAGATGAACCCAAAGATCACCCAAATTGCTATGCAGCAAGCTGATAACATAGTATCAGGAATTCCGGGGTTCTTGCTTACAATCAAAGATGGGATGATAGCGCCTAACTCAGGAATAGACAAATCAAACTGTCCTGCTGGAAAAATCATACTTTATCCTAAAGATTCATTCAAGTCTGCCAAGTTTTTGCGTAAAAAAATATTTAAAAAATTCGGAATAAAGGTTGGAATTGTAATCTCGGATAGCAGGTTAATGCCAACGAGGATAGGTTGTACTGGCATTGCGGTGGGCGTCTCTGGTTTTGAACCGGTTGAGGATGAGAGAGGTAAAAGGGACTTGTTTGGTAAGAAACTAAAGGTAACCTTTCAGGCGACTGCTGATTGTCTGGCAACAATGGGGGTTTTTGTTATGGGTGAGAGCAATGAATCCTTACCAATAGTAGTCATTAGAGGAGTCAAGGTTACTCGAACAGAACGAAAACTTGGTATGAAGGACATGACTGTAAATCCAAAAGTGGATATCTATCTTAGAAGTATGCCATTTCTTTAATTTCTAGAAATAGTTCAATTTTCCATATACTTTTAATACCTTTTCTGAACATCATCTTGCATAGTAGGATGTCAGAATTCCTAACACGTTATCCAAGACGAATAAACTTACTCAAGGGTTTAAGTGAGTTTATTCAACACGAAGAAATACAATTTGATCAGCTGAGTCTCATGGTAAAGATAAAGAAAGAAGAATTGATAAATACATTGTTTGCGGAAGGATTCAAAAAAGTAAAGTTTGAAAACAAGAAACCAACACAAATCGGAAGTGGCTTTTCTAAAAAGCTAAAGTATCCTTGGGAAATGCATCTACGTCTTCTCGATATTCAGCAGGGATTCATAGCTATAAAGGCAGAGGTGGAAATTTCTCGCAGGTATATTCAGCATATTGGTTCTGTGCGAGCACCCGTACTCTATGAGATTGAATCTATTCTAAAGAAACATAAAATAGAATATGACATATGGAATGAAAAATTGAGAGACTACATCACGCACATTGTAGACAATCATCAGATAAAGTTGGAAGGTCCAAAATTGCGTGCTATGCCATGGAGACATATGATTTTTGTAAGTTCGTCACTGTTAATTCTTTACGGATTAAAGTTTCTGCAGCTAATCTGATATAAACTGTAGAAAATTCCTAATTAATAGCGAATTTGTCAAGTAACTAAGAATTGGTAAAGTTATTTTATTCTATTCTATTTATTCCACTTCGTACAGTTTTAGTTCTTGCGATTGCACATCTCATTTAGGCTGACTATTCTTTAGTTATCTGCCATGTTGGATGAATTTCATGCCATCCTTTTGGCTTATCAGTTACCCATGCTCCCCAGATATGTACCTTGTCACCCGACTCGGGCAGTACAATACTGTCTATGTTCTGGTCATCAGGAACAACTTCTACCACGAGCAGACCATCAGTTTTTTCATTGTTTTTGTCATTTATGAGGAAGTCATATTTATCATCTAACTTTAGTAAAAATTTGTAATCCCCATCATCCATCTTTTTAGTGTGCATTACATCACCTATGGCTTCCTGACATTCTGCTAAAACCTTCAGGTCCTCTTCGTTCGAAGCACCAGATAGCACATTTCCATTTCTGCAGTTATCACCGGATATTGACTTGTGTTCGTCTACAGTTTTTTTATCATCATCATCAACTTTCTTTTGTTGATCGGGAGGTATTGGTTGCTGCTCCTCTTCCTCTGATATTGCTTTTTCCATTCGTTCCCTTAATTTCTCTAATTTATCCTTTAAGATAGTCTCTTTTTTGTCAATGTTTTTGCTCAGCTGATTTACCAAATTATCATCTAATTCGTCATTTGTCACTTTATTTTTCATGTTTTCAAGTCCAGGATTGCAAAGGGCATTATCACTCTGTAAGTCTTCTTTTTCTAGCTGACCTAATCCGGGGTGACATCCTGATTGTGGTCCTCCTTGCCCTTGATTTGTCTTAAGTTTTACATACATTAAATAGGTATCCTTTACCTGATCATTGGAGATCACCAATGGATCAGCAGATACTTTTGATAGTAAACCTTGGCTAGCATATGACAATAATAAACCTGACGACAATATCGAAATTAGAAACCATACAGACAAACGTGTAGCACGTTTATTCAAACCCATTAAAATTCGAATGACAATCCTAGGTTTATAAATTTCTCTGCTAGAAAATCTTGTCAATAATGCTCATAATATAAGACATATTGCAAACTATCTACTTTAACCATCATTTTCTAAATTCTAGAAAAGTTGCCATGTCATTGTATTGTCAATAGTAGATAAAAGTAACAATCCTAATACTTTCCTATTTCAATTAAGACATAAAAAATTGACTAGGCCCAAACTTTTTCTTTGAATGTAAACTTCTTGTTTAATATGAAATTAATTGTGGTAGCAACAGCTATAGATATAATTAATGACATTCTGTATGGAACAAAGTTCTCAACCATGTAATACAAAAGAGAAATTTGGATAATTAATCCAATAGCACTCATACCGATGAATGAGAGGTATTGCCTTGCGGTAGACCTGACTTCAAATCGCTTATCCTCAAATGTCCAGTACTTGTTTAAAAAGAAGTTTGAAGTCATTGAGATAATTGCGCCTATAATTGAAGCCTCAAGATACCATTCATTTGATAATAGTCTGATAGAATTCGCCACATCATTAGCCAATAGAAATGAAACAATATAGTTAATAACTAATCCAGAAATGCTTACTGTATAATATCGGCCAACTTTAGAGATGAAACGAACAGATCGTTTGTTTACCTGCTCACTTATCTTGACCCGATCTGATTTCTGTCCATGTTGGTATAATTGCCAGATAGCTTCAGCGTAATTTACTATTACATTATAGCTCATCTTACTTTTTCCAGACTGCCTATCAGTAAATGTATAGGGAACCTCTATTACTGGAATTTCTTTATTCTTTACAAGAATCTCGAGTAGTATTTTGTAGCCTTTGGTGGCTATTGAAATATTTTGTATTAATTCACGAGGTAATGCAAATAATCCTGACATTGGATCCTTTACATTTTTAACATTCAATCCAAGACGAGCCAATGTGGATGCACCTTTACTCAGGATTTTTCTTCTTGCTGGCCAGCCAACTACTTTTCCACCTTCAATATATCTAGATCCAATAACGATGGAATTTGGATTTCTTTTCAATTCGCTCATCATTTTTGGTATCACTTCTGGTGGGTGAGAAAAGTCAGCGTCCATTATCAGCACATTAGTACCACTTGATTGCCTGACACCATCAATAATTGCAGGGATTAATCCTTCTTTTCCCGTTCTGTGAACAACCTTCAATATGTGATTTTTTGTGTGCGATGAATTTTTTTCCTTGGCCTTGATCCCTTTCTTAGTTATGCAATCCTCAACTAATTTTCCTGTTCCGTCAGGAGAATTATCGTCAACTACGATAATTTCGGTAAAATCGCTTGTTGGTAGATTTTTTTCAATTTCGCTAATTAATCTCAAGATATTCTCTGATTCATTATAGGTCGGAATAACAATAGAAAATGTTACTATGTTTGAATTTGAAAGCGCTGCGTTATTCCGATTTGAAAACAAGTTTCAAAAAACTATAGATATGTCGGCTATTAAGACTTTTTCTCTCGTAGATATATTTCGCACAAATTCATTCAAATCTTCTAAGATTTTGGTGTATACTTTGCTTTCTGCATTAAAAATGTGATCATTTAGGAACCTCATTCTCCTCGGAAATTTTCTGTGCTTCTATTTCAACTTCATCAGAAGCTGAGTCATCTTTATCGTCAACTACTGTTAGTTTGAAGACAAGTTTTGAATCTGCGGCTGATTCAGGAACTTCAAAAGTGGCGGTTTGTTTGTCTGCTTGTTTTATATCAACTTCAGGACCATCTGTTTGTTCCCA
>JBIOZG010000054.1:0-90360 GCA_044870765.1 Nitrososphaeraceae archaeon | reverse complement strand
AGATAAAACTTATCTTTATCAACAACTCCTTTCTTTGTTATAACAATATCTTCATTTACTTCTTGAACCTCACCCAAATCGTAGTCGTCCAGTCCCCTTGCTTCTTTTTTTATGACCTTTTCCCAGTCTATTATTTCATTCATATAAAATTGGTATAGCCAACATTTGATTTAACGATTGAAGACCAGCAATTGCGCACGGTCCCACCAATTTCCATTCTCTCAGCATTTTAACGTTCTTTATAATTAATCGTTATGATAATTAGTCATTAGTTAGACTAGTAACTGAGAGAATTTAATAAAGGCGGTACATTGCCGTATGACATTCCAGACCCGCGAAAATGGTATCTGTTACCCTGATATTGTGATTCTCTATGTTGATTCATTATGACTATGTCATCGATATCGCTTAATGGTATTGATCTAGTATTCTGCATAACGTAAAAATTAGTTATTACCTGGGTCTCCACTACTTTTCTAAGTATTAAGATACACTCCTTTTCATATCCGAATATTGCAGGATTTACAAATAGCATTACACCATTTTGTTAATCTTTCCTTTGCAGCACTTGGCATTATCCCAACAGCAGAGGCTATATTCCTATAAGGAGTTCTAGAATCTCTGGATAGTAACTTCATAATCCGTAAATCAATCATATCTATCCTTATCTGTTGCAACATGTGTTGATGATATTTGTATCTAAATATGGTTTTCTACGTGTATGTTTTACTGCCCTTTATATGATTTGTATAAATGGTAGATTGATTTGCCTATCTTGAATTTATTCGCTGGATAATCGATTGGTTAATCTTGTATTCTCGAGAAGCACAGTAGATTACAAGTCGCGCTAAGAATAAGGTAATGATGAAGTGATTTTCTTAACCACAGAGACTGACTCATCAAGTGGATTATTGGTTCCTAACACAAGCAAAGTTTGGTTTGCTCCTCCTCCGCCGGTTTCTCTAAGGTCTTTGAAGGAATAAATATCGATGATTTTTACATTATTGTCAACGAGTGTCATGATATGTTTTTTGATATCGTTTGTTGGAACCATAAGTACCAGCATAGTATCAAATGGTGATTCTGATACTGTCATATTATCATTAGAATTTAGAGGTACATCATTATTGGTTGTTGTAATACTTCCTTCCATGACAAATTTTGGATCTTGAATGTTTGCATTTTTTTCAAAGTAAGTAAATTTGCCACTGTGATTTAAAAGAAGTGGCTCAGTTGCAGTGTTAAATTTTAATCTAGAATTATAGACTTCTTTTGAGTTCTCATCAGTTAAAGTTATCTTACGGGTATGACCCACGTCGCCTGAGAACCAAATAATTTGAGTATTAGCACCAGATACTAGGTTTTGTGGAATATATGGTTGATTAATAAGTCTCTGTTCCTTCGGTAAGAGGGGAGACTCATGTGCCTCATTTGGAATCAAAATTACAAAGTTCTTTACATCACTGGGAAGAGTCAATGTTTTGTTGTCAAAAATATCTTTCGCTACATTCCCTAAAACTGCATTTTGAGAGAACGAACTGTTAGAAAATGTATTTGCAAAGGCCACAACTAGCAATACGGCCATTACAAAAGAAAGTTTATTCAAAGTCTATCGCTACCATGTAAATGCATGCGGTCTATATAATTTACCAATTTAATCATCTCTTGTCTTGGCTTGACTTGTCACTTCTTGTGCTTAATGGTAATAAAATTTAGAAGTTATCACGTGCCTGATTCCTTGTATTGAGAAGCAATGCAAAAAGCAAAAAGGCAATGCAATTTCTATCTGGATGATTCTCAATTTTGTATAATACTTATTTTAATTTAAGCAAGATAGCACCCTCAATCTTCAGTCATTGCTTCCATGGCCGGTCCGAATTGTTAAGAGCTATCGTCGTAAAGTAATATATAGACATCAATTGATATTGGTTGGGTTATTGGAAAACAAAATTGAATTAAATTATTACATCAATTCATACCCTTCACATCTAAACACATTGTCTTGAGAATCGAATTCTCCGTTTACCAAACAAACTAGGCCATTTATCCATGACAGCTCGAGTGAGTCAGTGAAATATGTTCTCAATACTATGAATTTTCCGTTCTTGTTGACATCTCTTCCCTTGAATGTTATTACTTCTCGACTATGTGTAGTAAATTTACCTTGCCAACTAGAAATTGAAATACCGTTACTGTGTATTAGGGAAGATCCATTGCCTGAAGCTTTTCCACTTGGGAATGGATTTATTCCATCGATCTCAGCCGTCCAGGTACTTTCTCTTTCTGCTATCTTGTTGATTGGGTCTTCAGAAACGATTTTACTTTCTAATGGCATATCAACCTCTTTAAATAATTTACGTCCTATTGAAATCATACGATATTTTAATCAATTGATATTTAAAATCCTATACTTTACTTTTTACGTCAATTGGAATTAAGACTAGACTAATTATTTTTATCAAAATTTATCAAACCATTGTCTTTTTACAAAGTTATTGACTTTTTATTATGTTACTACAAACTTGATAAAATATCCAATCCCATATTCTTAATTCAGTGTGCAGTTTGTCGGCTTCAGTTATTGAATATGTGCGATTTATTGTTAATATGACTTCGTTCATTTTTGACTCTATAAGGTTACATATTTTAGTATCAGGATTCTTCAGATTTTCTAAAACCCAATATATTAGTTCGATTCTCATTATCAAGTCTCGTTTATAAGTTGAATTCTCCTTTTCTAAGTCGACCCATCTTTTAGATTCTTCAATCTCTTTTTCTAAAACTTGTTCTATAGTCATACAAGATCAGTAGCTCTGTCGGGATTTAATTTGGAATACGCCTTACCGAGAGGGAGTAAAAGTATTTTATTATTCAGTCATAATAGGAGAAATATTTAGAGATAGTTAGTTAAGAAAACTGGTGGGCCCATGATTGGCATTTGGAGGCCGGCCCACCAGGAATGAATCGTTGTTACGGATTTATGATTATCTAAAGCCAACATTTTATAAAAAAGTTAAAACCTGTTGGGAGGAGGCTCAAGCATAAGCGAGATTACAATTGAGGTCCCACCGGAGAATAAAGATACAAATTATATGATTTTATGGCAAAGATAAAAAGATTATACTACAATAAATCCGTAATCTATAGTGATTTTTGCCCATTTGGAATTTAATTCAGAACATTGTAAAAATGATCCTATCAGAAAGGCATAAAGCTAAGTATCTACTGACTATATTGTAAAATGACAATGAGAGTAGGAGCAAAACTAATTTCAGAACCTTTGGAAGATTTGATTCACATTTACAAATTTTCAGTAAATTTGAGTAGAAATGTGATAAATAGCAATGTATGAAGTTGATTCACCGTCTTTTCTGGAGATTCCAGCGTCCTTGGTAGAACAGATGTTAATGAAAACTAACGAAATAGGAGATATACTTCAAAACTCGATTCATGATATAAATTGTAAAAAAGAAAAATTTCGTTTACAGCTAGAACAAGTTGGGCTACTGGATAATGATATTAACTTCAGAAATATTAAGCGTTTAATTTCTGGTGGAGTAGATGGCGCTTATGCTGTAGATCGTCTCTTGGGCACTGATTTGCTATTCGCAGCTGCTGTTGGAGTAGAGGGCATAAATGAATTAGAAAACGGAAAAATGATACCAGCCAACCATGATGTGTATGTTAACCCTGAAAAACATAATCCGGAAAATATGATTGCAGCAAGAGCTATTATGTTAGAGATGGAAATCAAATTAGCAGCCAATGCACAATATGACATATTGTATCTCGACGGTTCGCTTACAACAGCATTAATCCATATGTATAAGGCTGTTAATTTTATAGAAAATCTTAATACAAAATCTTCCGATAGAATCAAGGAAGATTTCAAAGAATTTTTAGTTTCGTACAAGAAAATATTGGATGTTGAGGACCCTGAAAAATTTTATCTCGGTATACCAAAATATACATCAAGGAATGATATCGGTAAGAACCTCCACTGGCCTGAAAATTACGACGATAGAGCAATCTTGACTTTAATCTTGGATCCTGGTGAATTTACGCGTCCAAAATTATTTACAAGCGAAGAAGGATGGCATGTAAGATTACCTTATGAGGACGAAGAACTTGATACGCTTATGCAACAAGTAGTTTCAGGTATAAAAAATTTGTGTGTAGTTTATTACAAACCTCATGCTTGGTGCCCTGCCCTAAGGATTGAAATGCCAGCAGCTATTGCCCGAGATGAAACTAAACTAAATACAATTTTATACAATGTAAAGAGTCAATGCCAGACGCCGTCGATAATGGAACCATTTCCGCTATATATGGCTGATAGAATAGCTAAACACATGGCTCCGGCCATTCCAGCCTATAAACAAATCATCATGAAACAAATGACCCAGATAAGTGATAATAATGAAAAAGATATATTTTTTCTAATGCATTCATACAGAACTGATGGTGGTTCATAAGTTTGGAAATAAGTTTGGAGAATACTGTAGATAAAAAGATTAATAATTTATTAAAAAATAGTTCTATATTAGGAACGATTGGATCCCCCTCTTCTACGATTGAGCTTGCCCTAGATATTATGGAATCCTCCGTCACAAGACAACTTGTGGGAGAATTGGCTATTTTCAAATATTTACAAGATTCTAAGAATCATTATGCAATTGGTCAAATAATAGAGATTGCACTAAAGAACTTTTTATTGGAAGACCCAACAATAAAATCTGTAGCAAGAAAAAGAGGATCGGTAAATCCTATTAGTGGTATACAAGATGTTCATATAGGAAAGTTACTTTGTAGTGCTATCTTCACCAGTTCAGACAATCTTGTTGAACCAAGCATCCTAGGAACAGTACCACCAACAGGAACGTATGTATATCAAGTAAGCGATGATATATTGAGTACAATATTAGAAAAGCAAAAGAACAGTTTGTTTTATTTGGGGAATAGTTATGGATCCAAGACTAAATTACCGATGTGGTTCAAGCATTTTGATTATGGGGAAAACGGGGCCGGAGAAGCCTACCACTTGGGGATATTTGGAATAACTGGATCTGGAAAATCGACATTGGCAAAAATGATTCTTACAGCATATTCTAAATTTCAACAGATGGGATTATTGGTACTGGATCCCGTAGGAGAGTTTTCAAAAAGTTTTGCAATTGATAATGCAAATGATTATGGCAATATCTCAAACGGAAATCATAATTATGGTTCTAGTTTTGATATGAAAAAAATAATGAATTCTCTGAATAAAGAAATTCTTTCAATTAATGTTAGAAATCTAGTTTTAGATAGATGGTCTTTATTTGAAGAAATTTTATTGGAATCGCAAATCTTTCATCAATTAACAATAAAGGGCCTAAATAAGAGATATGCTGTAGATGCACTGATACCTAAACTTAGAAATAAAACCTCACTGAATAAGCTGATAAAAAGAGAATCATTTGACCTGTTCATAAATGAACTTCGCAAAGAAGAAGTTCAGATCCTTATATTTTCGACTCCAGAACCAAGAAAAAGACTTAATAATCTTGTTTCTAACTTGGATCCAAAAAATCTAGAGACCCTGTATTCTCAATTCTGGATTCCGATTTGTAGTTTGTTTGAAGATAGGCAAGATGCAATAACTATTGATGATCTTTTAGAAAAGTTTTCCTGGAAATTAAAACCACTCATCGTAATAGATCTTTCAGAACAAACAGCCCACAAAATGCAACTAAGATACTGGAATGAAACTATCCAATCACTCATACTGAAGCGATTGCTAACTGGGTTAGTCAACCTTGGTGAAAAGACCTGGCAAAAGAATACGTCATTAAACACGCTCGTGGTTCTTGACGAAGCCCACAGATTCGCCAGGAAAGACGAATTCTCAGATTCAAATCTTGAGCAATTGAGGCTAACTTTGCTTGATGCAGTGAGGACCACTAGAAAATATGGTTTAGGATGGCTTTTTATCAGCACATCACTATCTAGTATACATAGGGATATATTACAACAGTTAAGAATCATGTTCTTTGGATTTGGACTTTCATTGGGTAACGATTTAGTTACACTAAGAGAATTAGTCTCGGATGAAAAAGCTATTGATCTGTATAGGACATTTACTGATCCGGCAAGTTCTTTCAATACAAAGACCAAAAAATATTCATTCATGACTCAAGGACCAGTTTCGCCTTTGTCATTTTCGGGTTCTCCATTTTTCTTCAATGCGTTTAGTCCTGTTGTATTCATGAAGGAAAATGCTCTGGATACGAGGGCATGAGATATGACTTTATAAAAGGCTATAAAAAATAGTGGTTGGGCAATAAAAATTTCAATTTGTTCTCCTAGAAAGACATTCATACTTACGTCATGAGGCATTATGACCTTTGTAGATATTTCAATAAAGATTCGACGTTAGAATGTATTTAAAGTATACAGGAATAGTACAATCAGATGCAAAAAATCAGTCCATGCTTGTGGTTTGACAACAACGCTGAAGAAGCAGTGCAATTCTATGTCTCAATCTTTAAAAATTCCAATATCGGTAACGTTACTCACTATGGGAAGGAAGGCTATGAGATTCATAAAAAGAAAGAGGGGACTGTAATGACAATTGACTTTGAAATTGAGGGTCAAAAATTTTTGGCTTTGAATGGAGGACCGATCTTTAGATTTAACGAAGCAATTTCGTTTCAAATCTATTGCGAAACTCAAGATGAAGTTGATTACTATTGGGATAAACTTACTGAAGGGGGCGATAAAAATGCACAGGTGTGTGGTTGGCTCAAAGACAAATTTGGAGTTTCATGGCAAGTTGTGCCCACTGTTTTGGTAAAAATGCTACAGGACAAGGATTCTAAAAAAACTGAGAACGTTATGAGGGTAATGCTACAAATGCAAAAACTCGACATTAATGCTTTGACTAAAGCCTATCAACAATCCTGATAGATCAAAAAATGGAATTCTTTTGAGATGAAGCCGAACAATTAATTACTTTAATACCACGATTTACTTTATTGCAAATAATAAATGAACCTGCAAGAAATTGAGAGTGCAAAAATAACCATTCTCGTTGACAATATTACTGATAGGTTGCTTCCTAGCTCCTTCATAGTAAAAAGACCCCCTATGATTAGTAATCAGAGAATAAGCAAATCTCCGATTGCCGAACATGGGTTTTCGGCTTTATTAGAAATATCCTATAAACACGAAACCACGACTAATACTAACAAATTTCTATTTGATACTGGAGTAAGTAAAGATGGAATAGTTAACAATTCTGATGCTTTGGGTATTAATTTAAAAGATATCGAGACAATCATTTTAAGTCATGGACATTTTGACCACATATCCGGACTAATTAGTACTCTCCGAAGGTTAAAAAAATCAATAGAAATCATAGCACATCCTGAAGCCTTTTTGCGACGCTGGCTAGTATACCCAAATGGTAACAAAGCAAGAATGGATTTCTTAAATGAAGAGGAAATAAATCAGGCCGGCGGAATAATAATAAGAGTAGACAAAATAAGTTTCCTTCCGAGGAATGCAAATATGCACAGGAAAGAGAAAACAAATCACACAAATAATAGAGTAATGATTACGGGAGAAATACCACGAGTTACTAAATTCGAGAAAGGATTTCCACTACAATATAAAGAACAGGACAATGAAATTGACCTTGTACCTGATCCTTTGGTAAGTGACGACCAGGCACTGATCATGAATGTAAGAAACAAGGGACTAATAATTCTGACAGGCTGTGGACATGCTGGAATAATAAACACCATTAAATTTGCGAAAAAAGCTACAGGTATCGAAAAGATATACTGCGTTATAGGGGGATTTCATTTATCAGGACAGGATTATGAAGATTCAATTCCATTGACAATGGCTGAACTCACAAAAATAGATCCTCAATATATTGTCCCATGTCATTGTACCGGCTGGAAAGCAACCAACAAAATTATTGACATTATGCCAGAAAAATTTATTCAGTCCAGTGTGGGTTCCACCTTTTACTTTGAGGCCTAAAATCTGTGGTTATAAAGGTATTATGAGGCACTAAAAACCAATTATTACCTAGATACGTCATCAGGCATACGGTAGGGCTGTTAAATCAATCTCAATCAATCTAAATCTACTAGAAAAGTTTTATATAAGATCATATCTAATATAATAAAGAAAATGTTTAACTTTGCACAGTGTGAATTATGTGAAAAGAAAACGAGCTCGATAAAGTACTGGTTCGGAACTATGATCTGTCCAAAATGTTACGATTTACAGAGATCTAATCCCCAAACAATTTTAGTGAGCAACCTTCAAGACTGACTATGTAGGAATATGAATTCCTGCATCTGCAAACATTTATCTTGATATGCGTATTTGAGTCCATCTTGACATAGAACAGATCCACAGAACAACAATAACAAGTCATAACAAATGATAGTAGACATGCAGGAGCCAAATTAGTATAACTCTTAATAGTTATTTTTCTCTAATTTCGTTGTGGTAGATTTCAAAAACACAAAAGCTTTTTCTAGTTTTTCAGTCAACGATTTAGAAAAAGCCAAAAGGTTTTACAATCAAGTTCTGGGACTTGAAGTATCAGATTCAGAAGAAGGGTTAAATTTACATCTTCAGGGTGGTAACGAGATATTCATTTACCCAAAAACAGATCACAGTCCGGCAACTTTTACAGTACTTAATTTTGTAGTTGATGATGTGGAATCAACAGTAGATCAACTTACTAAAGCTGGAGTACATTTTCAGATCTATAACGAAGGAGAATTGAAAACAGACGACAAAGGTATCTTCCATGGTAAACCAAAAATAGCATGGTTTAAAGATTCTGCTGGAAATTTTTTATCCGTACTTCAGACAAAATAAAGTTTAAGACCAGAGTCCTAAACTTGTATTTTATTTTTTTCTCTATTTGTATTTACTATGATGATTACGCTTAAGATGATGTAAACAATCTGGAATACTTCGATTGCCACATCTGTCTCACCAATCGGGTAGCCACTTCCAGGTATAGCAATAATCCATAATATAATTAAGATTATTGTGCCAGCTATACCAATATAATACCACGGCATTATCCATCTTTTAATCGTGGGTATAATCCAATAGATCTGTGCTAGCCCAGAGACAATAAAAAATATCATTACATCAAGAGTCATTGACTTGAAAAACATTGGAACGAGAGCAATGTGTAATATACCTGCAACAAAAGTTGATGCGGCAGCAGCATAAACCAAAACATTATTTCTCATGTTCATAAATATCATGAAACCTGATCATTACTACATATGTATACTACGGATGGGTCGGTGCCGACTATTCTAAATACTGGAAGATTAAAAATGAAGGTTAAAGTGAAGAAATTCAATCTTCACTAGAATCTTCATTTTCATTTGCTTTATTAGATCCTCCACCTACGTTAATATCTACGAATTCAGGTCTATTTAATGGAGAGTTTTTTCCATCAATGCAATGAATCTTAAAATCCTTTACACTTGCTGTACATACAGTGTACGGATCGCCATCGTTTACCATCAAATTGGGAAATGTCAATGTGTAACTTACCTTGTCTTCTAACTGGCTTTCGGGATTTTCGGGATTAAAGAGCTTTATCTTCGTTTGATCCTTTACATTAACAATCGTCGCGATGTCTTTTGTCGAATTTGTGATGCCGTATAAGGTGACAATCACCTTAAATACATCCTTTCCAACTCCTGTTTCTGCTCTCGTTTTGGGCAAAAAATTGCTATTTACCAAAACGATTGCGAATATGAAACCCATAACAATCATTGACTTCATAAAATACTTTTTGTCCATAAGAGAACTATATCAACAACATTCATAAATATTTTTAACTGTATTTCCTTGCATTAATGTCCAAAGAAAAAATGTATCAAAAATAGTATCATTTTTTTGCCAGACGTATAATTTCAACATCATATTTACATCATCTTTTTATAGTTGACGCCTCTAAACTAAGGAAATGGGTAAAGACAATACGAGCTTGCCATTTGAGGTAACATACGCAGAAATGCCTGGAAAAGAATCGCGAACCATGAAGAGACTTGCTGTACTGGTTAAAGCCGAAAATGTTAGCGATATTATTTCGTCATTGAAGGAATTGAATCTCGAAGCTACAATTTATGATGTAAAAGGAGTAACCAAAGATAAGGAAAGAGTCGCTTCCGGAAGGGGAAGTGGAACTGTTGAACTTTCGTACAATTCTAGGAAAGTAATTGCTACTGTCGTAAATTCTTCCGACGTAGACGAAGTGGTAGGCAGAATGAAAAAAAATCTAGGGGGAAATAAAGCAGTAGTCATGATAACATCCGTGGATGATCTTGTGTTGATCTGAAAAGTACCTACAATGTAATTGACAGAATTCTTGTTAATCCTCTACTGTTCGCTATTCAATGCATTCTCAGATTCGACATACGCCTAGAATATCTGAAAAAGAAGTTGAATTGAAATTAAGCAAGAGATACCACTAAAATTCGCTGAAATTATTAGCAAAGATGTATCCGTAAGGTTATATCTAGGCGACTGTGTCAGTGGAATTAAAAATCATCTGCTTGATAAGACAATTGATATAATTGTTACTTCTCCGCCGTATAACATTGGCATAAAGTATAATCGCTATAAAGATGACTTACCCAGACAAGAATACCTGAAATTCCTGAGCAGTGTTGGGGCTGAAATCAATAGAGTAATTTCTGATGACGGTTCGTTTTTTATAAACATTGGAAGCAAACCTTCAGATCCTTGGATTCCTTTTGATGTCGCGAACGTGTTCAGGAAGTATTTTACATTACAAAATGTCATCGTTTGGGTAAAATCTATTGCCATACCAAAATCTGATGTAGGAAGCTACCCATCCATAATATCAGATATTGCCGTTGGACATTTCAAGCCAATTGTTAGTGATAGATTTCTAAATGATTGCTCTGAATTCATCTTTCATTTTACTAAGAATGGCAATGTTAAATTGGACAAACTAGCTATTGGCGTACCTTATCAAGACAAAACAAATATCGGTCGCTGGAATAGGGCTACACGTGATCTACGAGACCGTGGTAACACTTGGTTCATTCCTTATGAAACTATTTGGGATAAAGAACAAAGACCACATCCCTCTACTTTTCCAACTAAACTTCCTGAAATGTGTATCAGATTGCATGGCATCAGTAAGTGCAGAGTGGTGATGGATCCATTTGTTGGGATAGGTTCAACTGCATTAGCATCACTAAGATTAGGGGTTTCATTCGTTGGTTTTGATATAGACAAGAGCTATCTGGAAGTTTGTAAAGAAAGGGTACGAGGTATTTGAGATGGTTAAATTGTTTTTTTAGCCGTAATGAAGTATAAATAGAATTCTTGCACCGTTGCTAATTTAAAAGACAACGTACTTGATTGTAGTCATCATCTATTAAGAACCTACCATTCACACCTTAAAAATTATATAGATGTTATTATGGACTCTGTAAAGTATGCGTAAAATGATTACTGTTATTTTGTTAATCTCAATTACTATTGCCGTCGTGAGTGTCATCCATACAATTTCACCTCAATCTTCGAGTGCTGTATACGCACAAGTTAGCAATAAAAATATCAATTCCTCTCTCTATGATTTGGCAAGTAAAGGTACTTTAGCAAATATTTTATCTAATAATTTAGTGAATTATCTTAATGAATCAGCTTCAATAATAAAAATAACAAGTATGATACCAGATGTTAGCAATGCACAATTCGCAAATAAAATTAATAGTAGTTTACATGGAATAGCTGATAGTGATGATGTTAAGAAAAGACAAGTTGCAGATAACATTTTGCAGCATAGTGATACTTTAGAGGCAATTACATTCCTGATGCCTAATGGTGATATGTATATGGAGGAGCCCTACAATCGTCAATTAGATCTCAGTAGAAATAACTTTGCGTTCAGAGACTATTATCAAGGAGCTATCGAGACGAAGCAAGCATTTCTGGGCGATGCAATAGTATCATCGTCTACCGGAGAGAAAGTAGCACTTATTTCAGTTCCAATTTATTCGCCAAAAAACCAATCCTTGTTAGGGATATGGAGTGGGGTATTGAATCTTAGTAAATTTTATCACAAGCTTCAATCTTTGAATCTCCCCGACGATGTAAGAGTAGTATATGCTGATGGTAACGGACAAAAAATCGGTGATTCAAATTCTCTTTTGTCAAACAAATCTGAATCATTTGTAGAATTGGATAGCTTTAAAAATGGAAAATCTGGAAAAGCTGGAAATGGTTCAGAAACGATTAATGGTACAAGATTTTTAGTATCGTATGCTCCAGTAAGTATACTCTCAAAAACATGGGTAATAATGGTAATGACGAATCTAGGTTAGCTACTTACTGATCTTTATCACTATTTAAATTATAATTATGGAAATCAAGAACAATGAGAAATTACCTTCCTGCTATTTCTATTAGAATTGAATCAATGTCTGTCTTGTTCAATCCAACACCCATTTTTGAATCTCTTCTAGAAATGATCTCGTTCCCATCAAATGCGATAAGTGTGGGAACAGTATTAATTGAAAATCTATCCCACAAAGGATCATCATCATCATTTATCATATGAGCATAAAATTTGATCTTTTTATCAGTAGTATTAGCAAACGAATCAAAAGTTAGTTTGAATTTCTGACAGAAAGGACACCAATCCGCATAGAACATTACCAGAATTCTCCTTCCTTCAGACAGTAATCTGTCAAAATGATTTTGTTGAAAAGGATCCACTATACTATATTTTAACGAGTATAGAACATTATAACTGTTGAGTCAAATCAAATACATCTATTCTGGTTGAACTAAGATTAAGTAGTATTTACCAGATTACTAAAATTCGATACTAAAAAAGAAAGAATGGGGAGCTTTCAATCGTTGGTTGTGCAGCTAATCTATTCTTCATCATCGCTTTGGTCATCGCTTTGGTCATCGCTTTGGTCATCAACTACACTTGTTTGTGCATTTTCGTTTTGATCTTTAGAGTCTTCAGTGTTACTGGTACTTGCACTGGAACTTCCCTGTACGTAACCACTATCTACTAAGCAGTTTACTATTTGATTACCTGCAGGATTACTATTCTGCCCACCGGCGTCAGACAGACAAGTCAGGAAATTTTCATAGTTTTGAGTACCCGTGTTGCTGACTTCATCTTCTTCTTCACCAATTGTTTGTGCAAAGGCATTCTTTGCCATAGGAGTTGACGATACAAAGATGATAGCTGCTGCGAGAAATATGACAGCAATTGACATTTTCTTGTTCGTGTTCATATGTCGCTATCTTCTAAAGTACAACGCAAATAACTGTTGGCTCTATATTTTATAGCTAAATCTTCACATCAATTATTCAATAATCATTTATCAAAACGATTGAAAAATCTGGATTCAGTTTCAATTGCCTGATATCTCAATTTACGAAAAAAACTATCTTTACAAATACACACTTCAATATTTGGATTGGAAAAAATACCTAACTAGATAATGAAAAGCAGGAGAAGGTTAAACCATTGGTAATTCAATTCAGCTAAATTAGCTCAATTCATATTATTTTTCTTCTTGTTGATTCGCTCCGACTTGTTGTAAATAGAACTGTTCTTTATCGATTTTTTCAGGTTTTATTCCTTCAAGCTCCACTAGATTTTGTAATATTCCTTTTCCTTTATTTATCTTGCCATTTGGTAACATTACTGTCCCGTTTATGAACGAGCTACTACCACATATTGGATTGAACAGTGCCTCTACATTTCCCCCATATTTCAATAATGTTCTTTCGGGAGAGCCGTCAAGATTCAAGAAGAATCTTCCCTTTCTATAAATAATCCTTGCATCTTGAGGAGAAGTTATAGGTACTTCTTGTTCCCTTGTAAACGTAAAAATCACCTTGAGGTTCTCAAGCTTTTTTGTAATATCAATCAACCAATTATAGTAAATAACGTTCAAGGTATCTACAGGATGATGTTCAGTACTATTGAAGTCTTTTTTTGCATTATCAACTGATAGCTTTGTATTACTATAGAAAAGTACAAGATTAAATTCCGGATCGTTCTTATCCTCCATATACTGGATCAAACCTCTAGCAGATTCTGCTCCATTTGCACCTGACCAATAAGCTACGTTTTTTTCAATTCCAGCAGCCACTTTCCATAAGAAATGTTCTTTATTTGGATTCAGTTTCAACTTGAATCTATCTCCTAACTTGACCTGTTCATTAAAATAAGCTGCAAAGGAATCTGATTTTCCTGTAGTAGGATTAATGTAGCCATATGGTTTTTCTTCCTTTATTGTAAGTTCAATAAAATTCCTTGATGGTGACGATGCGATTGAATAAGCACGATTAACCAGATTCTCTTCACTTCCTCCTGATGTAGTAGGTCTTATTAGAAATGCACTCAAAGTTACAAATTGGCCTATTTCAAAATCAAATCTTTGTGATTCAGAAACTGGCAATAAAGTGTACGTATATGTGTCATGCGTTTCCTTGACTTTGCCACTAATCTGCCACTCATATTCTTGGTGCTTCATTTCTGATGGTCCCGGCATTATGTATCAGAATTATAAATCCAGGCAACATATAAAAACATCATATAAAAAACACGCTCATAATTCTGGCCCATGTGAAAGGATCGATGACTGCGAAATACAATGCATTAGAGTATTCGCTTTGGTTATTCCCTTTACCCGTATTACAATCCAGTCGCATGTTTTCGTCCCTTTGACAATTATTTTGGATCTAGCTTGTGCACTTCACGCATTGATTCATTCATTCCTTTGCCTTAAACTTATTCGAATAGCTAGCATACTACTGATTCATTAATAAAATAAATCTCTAATTTTAGCGGAATAATCAATCGGAAATAGTCAAAGTTAAGAGACATGATCTCGGAATGGTATGATGCAAAAGGAATTTTCTTGGGCGCTTGATATTCAAAAAGAAATTTCAACAAAGATAATAACTGATGATAGATTTGATAAAATTGAAAAGATTTGTGGGATGGATATTTCGTATAGGAATGAAACGGCATATTGCTCAGGTGTTATAACTAATACTGCATTTGACATTGTGGCAACCATCAACATCAAAAGCAAAGTAGAATATCCATATATTCCTGGATTATTTTTCCTAAGAGAATCCGGACCACTACTAAAAACTTTGGCTTTACTAAAAGATGAGAGTGATTTTGACGTACTTCTTATTGATGGGCACGGTGTATTGCATCCAAGAAAATGCGGTCTGGCGAGTTACATTGGGTATAGCATTGATAAACCAACTATAGGTGTAGCTAAAGGTCTATTATGTGGTTCTGTAAAGAGGGATCACTTTGTAGAATATGATGAAACAATTCTTGGATATGAGTTTAAAAAGAGAGGAAAAAGACCAACTTATATAAGCGCTGGGCACAAAACTAGTTTAAAAAAATCTATACAGATCGTTGAAAAGTTGACCAAAGACGGAGAAAGATTACCCCAACCCCTGAAAATTGCAGATCTTAACTCAAAAAATCATTTTAATTTTGTTAGAGATTTCAATCTCAATTAGAGATATCTTCAATTCCAGTTTTAGGCTGATATTCTTATTAAACCAACTTTATAAGATTTACATATGTCTAATGACCTCATAAAAGAATTAGTTTCAGATATTCTCGACATAGATAATATTATGTTCTCAGTAAATAGTGGAAGTGGGATCTGTGAAGTTAAAAGTGAAAGAGGTTTACCTGTTCGTGTAAAAGACAAATGGTTGACAATCGGAAATGATGATAAACCCTGGCATATTCATTTGAATCTTGAGGATGCAACAAAGGCAAAGTTCGTAATAGAAGAAAGACAGAGTGGAATGAACGGTTATAGTATAAGGTTCTTCGATTCTCAGGGAAATATCATAATGCGCGCTAATTTTGTAAAGATGTATGACGGCAATGGCAATTTAATATCTAAAAAGTACGAAAGGTATGATGAATTATTTACAAAATATGGTAATAAAGAAACTATATCCTTTCATGATGAATGATCCTATTAATTTACCGATAAAGGAATTTGAATCATGCCTCTCTTCAAACTTTTTTATACGAGGATTTGAAATGAAAGTTCGCCGATATCACTATAAATCAGTTGCCGTCTGTTACTCTGAAACTATTCGGTAAAAAGTAACACTATACTGGTAACCGAGATTAAAGCTAAGTTGAAGTTAAGTCCCAAAAATCTCCTTTCAGAGTATCATCAATTGATTCATTATCTTTGTTCAAATAAATTTTGTATCCCATTGGATGATTACGATCTGATCTGTTAGTGCTTCGGTTAGATGACAATTTGTGTGATAATTTTTCTTCAATGTATGCAAAGTTTTTCTCACAGTTTATGTCAAGTTCACCAGGATTATGAAAAAAATTATTTCTTACAAACTCCAATACGTCATGCCAGGTAAAGGCCTTCATTCTACCCATCAAAGTATTTTCCGAAAATCGGTTTATATAATAACTATAAATATAAAACAATTCAGCTGTTTTGTCACAGGCATTACAGTAAAAATTCTTACCTTTTGGAGCACAATTATCACATTGTTTGGTAATCATTTGCATACTATTACCTACAAGTTATAAATATTGATTATTATTTTTCTTGTTTTTATATATCTCAAAAATGTCAAATCAGACGCAAAATAACCTTTGAAATATCTGAGCATATTAGTAGGCTTTATGAAAACAAAGATACATTTTTTTACGAGATACTCGAAAAAATAATGGTTTGCAAGTTAGGAAACCTCAATTCTGTACACTATGCAACAAGAATCTTAAATTCAAGTACAAACCGGATAAATCCTGGAACATTGCTGGGTTTCTTTGCAGTGACTGTCATATGAAAACAACAGAGGAGTTTGTCATTAAACAGAAAGAAGAAGAAGCAAAAATTAAACAAAGGCAAAACCAATGTTTCATCTGTAATGCAATCATAGACGGAGATCAAAAAAAGAATCCAAGATGGCAATGGGGTTTGGAAAATGATATTTCTTTATGCAAAAAATGCTATGATAAAAAAGAATTGGATTATCAAACGAAAATTAATTTTTGTATAAACTGCGGCAAAAAAATAGGTTTCTTCAGGTATAACCCAAAGCCAGAATGGCAAATTGATGGACAATTATGTAGAAAGTGCTGGGATATGATGAACGTCTCCCAAAACAGGTGATCGCAATTTTTTTTCTCAATATGACTGGTTAAATAAACAAACTTTATCATGGTTTTTATGCGACTAAAACACAGGATTCTACATTGAAACGAAAGGTCAGGAAATCAGCTCCCAAGAAGTTTAAAATGAAATCCCTAATGTGGGCTATTATATTTGGTGTAGTATTAGTTGGGGGCTCTGCAACTGCATTTCTGACGATGGGACATAATAACGCACCCAAGAATCCAGAAAATACTGATCAGCTTTTAAACACGCTTCTCCAGCCAATAGTTCATAATGCATCAGCATTAGGAACGAGTAAAACGAACGTGACTCTGATAGAATTCGGAGATTATCAATGTCAGTATTGCGCAAGATTTCATAAAGAAACCAAAGATCTAATTGTTAACAATTATGTCAAAACAGGCATGATTAATTTCATGTTTAAAGATTTTGTAATAAATGATAGACCGTCAGACAAGTTATCCACACTAGCTGCCATTGGATCTTATTGTGCTGCAGAACAAGGGAAATATTGGCCATATTATGATGAAGTATACAGAAATTCAAAGGGTGAAAACACAGATTGGGTTTCTAAGAATAGTTTAACCCAGTTTGCAGTTTACGCAGGTGTTAAGGATGTAAACAAGTTTTCAGCGTGCCTTGATTCCAAAAAATATGAAAATTTAGTTGTTATAAATGACAATTTGGCAAGAAGTATCGGTTTAACAAGCACTCCTACTTTCATATTAATTGCTGAGGGAAAAATGCCTCTAAAAATAGAAGGTGCTCAGCCTTATTCTGTATTTGAGAGTGCGATAAATCAAGTCCTAACGCAGGTTCCTACTTGAGTATCATTGAAATACTAGGGATTACAAGTTCCGAAAATTGGATTTAGAGAAACCTTCATTCCTGCTTGCTGAGGTTACCCTCACATTTTCGAGTATATTCAGTTTCCCATTATTATTGAACACAAGATTACTCATTTTTAGGATCAAAAGTAATAGATGGGTAGGAGCTTAGTATTGAAACCAATATATTTTCATAATTATTAAAAGAATTAAAATTGTGGCAACTACAATCCAATCACGATTGAATTTTATAACGAATAGACTTAATCTCAGAAGAGCGATTAATAGAAGGGTTTTCTGAAATGGATAATCACGTAAATTCAAAAAAAGAGATGAACTATAACGTGAAGGACGTTTTAAGTGTATTCTTATTTATAGCCACTTTTCTGATTATCTGGCAAATTGTATTTTCACTAGAAATTTGGCCACCTGTATCTCTACCCTCCCCAGCGATGGTTGCTCAATCGTTTGTTGACCTGGTCTCCGAAAATTTTTTGATAGATGGGCTCGCCATCACTCTTTGGCGATTATTTATTGGATTCGTAATCTCAGTGTTGATTGGCGGATGCGTTGGACTTGTTATGGTTAGATTCAAACAATTTGGCAAAACTATGAGTTCGTTTGCTTTAGGGCTTCAATCATTTCCAAGTATAGCTTGGGTACCCTTTGCTATTCTACTTATTGGCTTCAATGATTTTGGAATACTTTTCGTTGTTGTGATGAATTCAGTATTCTCAGTAATGAATTCTACCTATAGTGGAATCAGAAATATCCCGCCCATATACCTGCACGCAGCCAGGAATATGGGAGCTAGTGGAATTTTGCTATTCAGGTATGTAATGATCCCTGCATCGGCCCCTTCTCTAATAATGGGCTTGAGACAAACTTGGTCTTTCGCTTGGCATGCTTTAATCGGTGCAGAAATGTTGATTACTACCGGGCTGGGATTAGGGTATATTTTGGCTATCGGAAGAGAGTTCTCTAACATGAGTCAGATAATAGCAACTATGATTGTTATATTCGGAGTTGGTTTACTATTTGACAGATTTGTATTTTCAAAAGTTGAAGAAAAGGTGCGAGAAAAATGGGGGTTATCATCCTCATGAGGATAAGGTAGCACGTATTGTATTGTGTAGTATATCATTCCTATCCAAGGTATCTTTAAAAGTCTCGATAATTTATTTTTATTATTAGATTAATTCAAAACAGAAATAAAATTAATTTTAATTATCTTCTTTCAGCTGCGGAACAATTCTTGATGTAATTGTTTCCCTCTAGGGAATATTTCCCTTTTTAGGATATAATTTTCAATAGATATCCTTCCTGGACCAACAAGAACTAGAGTAATGCATATTGATATCAAGAGTAGTTCAAATTCATATCCACCGACAAAACCCTTAGAAAGTTTGGCGAATACTACTGCGCCTGTCATTTCAATAATGAATAATAATGAAGCGATTCTTGTTAATACACCCAATAATATAGCCAAACCTCCTATTACCTCTAGGAGTGCTATGGGTAAGAATAATTCAGGAGGTAAATTAATAGATTGAAAAAAACCATATCCTCCAGATACACCGTAAAATTTCGGTATTCCATGTGCAATAAATATGATACCGGTCATAATCCTGATAGACAACAAACCATAGGAAAATGTGGTGTTCATGATTCAATATGTCATAATATTTGGTCAAATTTAAATAATTAATGGTGATCAAAATTTTCAGTTAAGGAATTTGAATCATATTCCCATTATGTGACAACTTTTTCGTATTAATTTCATTTGAAGGTAAAAATATCAAATAGTCTTATCATCTAAATATGGTATTATCTTAGTATAGGCTAAAGAGAAAAAATTTCCGTTATTTACGATTAATTTCATAATTTGAAAAAAATGGTGTAATTCATTAGTTTTTTATTAATTTTATCGGTAAATTATCTTACTGTTTTTATCATGAAAGCTTAAGAAATATTTAAATAAAGTAACATGGTTTCTCATAAAAATGGCTAGAATTTTTATTTTGTCATTAGCAATCACGTTAGCTTTAAGCATGTTACTAGTACCTATGATTGGTACTGGTGTGTTTGCTGAAAACATGACTGGGATGGCCGGTAATATGACCGGACAGGCCGGTAATATGACCAGTAACATGACTGGAATGGCCGGTAATATGACCAGTAACATGACTGGATAAGTCACCATATAAAGTAACGTATGCATAAAATAACTCAAAATCCCTTTTTCTTTTTCTGATATCTTAATCAATAAAATTAAGGTTGATACGAACAATTGTCAATTTTGCCGATCGAAGATTTGATTAATGCTGATCATTAATGCAGATAGATTACGGGCTAGAGGACTAGAAATAATAAATATATACAACTACTTTGAGGACAATTTTCCTTAATCACCTTGAATTTGACTTTGACTTGATAACTTACAGCTATTCCTAGTCTTAATATAACAAGTACAAACTGCGAACAGCAAAACAATTGTGGATATTGCTCTCAATGTTATCTGATTGCTTGACAGAAAATTAGACGCTAAAAAGCCTAGTCCACCAAACGTTGAAGCTAGTGTGAATCCAAAAGTGGAACAACTTGCACATGTACTAGAAATAACACTTATCGTAGTACCCGATAGCGCAGATTTACTTAACTTTAATTTCAGATTCCTTATTATATACAGATTAAAGTTTACCAAGATTGCTATTAGAACTGAATTAATACAAGTTAAGATAAACGCTTCAATCATATCATTAGGAACATAGAATGTCAAAAAAGGTGAAAAAAAGAGGATATTATCAAATGTGTTTGTAACTATCCAAAAAATAAGGCCCGCTACTGAGGCAATAGCCACATATAATGGATTTGAAAAGGCTGTTCTTGTAATTGAAGCGATGGAATATGCCATTTTCATTTTTTATTAAGATTATTTTTTCATGTCTTAGACATAAAAAGTATTAGAATTGTTGATTCCCTGAGCGGCACAATGTCATAGAATCAACCCATTTTTGTCCCTCCCAAAATCGTTTAAATAATTCGTGAATTTTACTTAGGGCGACCTAACAATGGAAAAAATCAATCCAAAATGGAGCATCTTGATAGCTGCTATCATCATGCCTCTGTCTGTATCCGAAATGCAAATGGGGTTTGCACAGGAAAAAGAAGCCATTGGGACTGACGGTAAATCAAATAAATTTGTCGACTACTTGGAGAACGCCATAAGTTTGTTGAATCAATCATCATTTGAGTATAAGAATAGTAATTACACAGGTGCAGAGGAATTAGCAATCGCAGCTTATCTAGACAATTTCGAACATGTCGAAGAAGAACTTGAGAAAAAAAGCTCTCACGCTTTCATGGAAGATATTGAACATAAGATGCGAGAAGAATTGCGGGATTTGATAAAAGATAAGGCGCAACAATCAGAATTGGATATTCACATTAATGCTACCGATGCCAAACTAGTTGAAGCAATAAATCTGTTAAAGGGCGATAATTAAAAGATCCAAACTCAAAGTCTATATCCTCAAACTTTTTCTTTTTATATAGATATCCACTCTGGTTTTGACAACACGGTGGTTCGATTTGAATTTTGAATTGATACTGTAAATAGAACTTAAATATTAACGATAGCGTAACACGAATTTAAAAATTAGTAAATAGAATCAGAATTGTCCTTTAATATCCATAGATAGTTTTTTAAAGAGCTAAGTAGATAATATCTTGTGACTGTTAATGCCAATTGGGGGCGGATGAAGTGATTGACTATTTAGTAGTAGTAGCTATTAGATTATTATCATTATCTTCAAAATGGTTTGAGCAGAACGTAATAAATAACATTTTAGAATTTGTAAAGGGTTTTGAACATTTACTTATGGTTCTTACCGTGGTAGCATTCTTCCTAATTATAATGTACATGACAATCAAGCAATTTAAGAAGTTACCTAAATACTACATTATCGAGATAGAGGACGTATATGGTAATAAAACAGCCGTAGATGGGCTAAGAACCAATTTCACTACATTTACTGCTGCCAAAAGTTATGCTCACTTTTATTCTAACCTGTACGGCGATCAATACAAGTTTCGAATAGTTGGTCGCAATAGAATATTGAATTATCCTCATAGCCAAGATTATACCCGCAATTAGTTTGCGTTAAGCTGACTCAACTTTTAGTTGGTGGTTATTACCAACAATGCTTTCACTGTTCTACTTCACTTAGCCAACTCTTAATGCAATCTATGCATATATGATATTCACGTGGATCCGCACCAGAAGGAGAGTAGAATGATTTATACTTTTCACTCTCTTTTCTACAAAAATCGCAGTCCATAATCAGTAATTGTCATTATTGCATATATGTCTGATCTAGAATTGAGACCATATTACTTAAAAACGAACTATGAACTGGTTTCAAAATGTCTATAGCATTTACAGAACAGAGGATTAATTTCTCAAATAAAAAGCAAGGCAAATAGTCGTGCTAAAAATGTACCTAGGAATTTTTAATATTTATGATACAGAACAATTGTAGAAGAAATTGGTAGTTAAAGCTCATAAATCTGTAAGCTCATAGTATTTGTGATGCTAAAAAACAGTAAACAACTTATCAATCTGATAAATATTTGCCGGGAAGAGAAAGACATCGGAAGAAGATGGCAGGTATTAAAATACATTAATTATTTGGTCCCAACAGAACTTAGGGTGTCAATTCCATCAATTATTAGTCACGACTGCATCGACCAGATTCTGAGTGCTATGGAAGAAAAAATATCTCCACCAATCTATGAGCTTGCTTAGATCAATTCCACCGCATGTGTTCCAAAATTACATCTGATTGAATTACTCGGAGTTATTATTCCCGATGTAATTCTAACATATGTTCCTTCAATTCGTCCTGATTATTGAATGTCATTCCGCATGCTGCGCACTTTTCCTGATTTTCTGATGACATGGTATACATAATCCATTATAGAATATAACGATTTCAATTTCGAAGCCTTGGGAGCTATATAAATTGAGTGCTAATTCATATGAAATACTTTCCCTGGTTTTATCTTTAAAATAACCCTTTTTTCTGCTTTTGATCTCCATGGATATTTATCCTTGTCAATATATTTTTTAGCAAGCTTATCAATATGTTTTTCAGCCCTGTCTCCCGTTATTTGCTCAGTTACCTTACCTCTAAGAGTAACCATTTCATACTGATTATGTTGATCAATTATAGACAAGGCTACTCTTGGATCTCTAGAAATATTCCTCTGTTTTACTCTACCTAATGCAGTGTTTACAAGTATATTACCATCTTCAATATCAACCCAAACTGGAGTTACATGTGGAGAGCCATCTTTCATTAATGAAGATAAAAAGGCAAGATTCTTACCTTCAAAAAGACTTCTAATCCGAGGGTCACTTAAATCCAGGTTTGATTGTTTACTCATAATCGAATATTGGCACTATTTTTAATAACTCTTTTCTAGGAAAATATGCTGCATTGAATAGAAATTGAATTTTTATTAGCAGACTACGATTATTGTATTTTGTAGAAATTTTCTTATACCAAGGTAATGAAAAAGTAATAACAAAACTTGAAAAGTAAAAGCAGACCCAACAATCTAGAAAATACCGTGGCGAAGGTGCTGCAAGATATCGAAAAAACGGCGAAAAAGGAATTTCTTCCTTCAATAGGTCCTATTAAAGGAAAAATTATGAAAGATATCATCAAAGAACATAAGCCTGAAAAAGCGCTTGAAATCGGAACGTTGCACGGATATTCGGCGATTTTAATAACAATTAATATTTTAATTCAGAAAGCAGGAAAAAAGAAAATGAATATTGATTTTGAAAATAATTCAAGCGAACCCATTCTTTTTACTTTGGAGAAAGATGGGAAGATGGCACAGATTGCAAGAAGCAACATAGAAAATTCTGGACTATCTGATAAAATACATCTAATCTATGGTGATGGTTTGAAAGAGATCCCAAAACTCAAGTCTAAATACAAATTCGACATGGTTTTCCTGGACGCTACTAAGAGCGAATATCTAAAATATCTCCAACTTATTGAACAATATGGTCTGCTGAATAAAAGAGCAGTAGTAGTAGCAGACAATGTGATAATGTATGAGGATGAAATGGGGGATTATCTGGATTATGTCAGGAATTCAGGTAACTATATCAGTCGTACTACAAAGACCACCCTCGAGTTCAATAAAGAAATTAAAGACGCTCTTGAAGTGAGTATTAATGTTGCGATATAGTACCTCTTCAATTCCTAATCCCACTAACAATGCGATTCCGACTACCTCTATTTTGAATTTACAACTATTTTAGAGTAGGAAAACGTAGTATCAAAAATTGGTAGAGTTAAATTCGTAAAATCAGTATTTATTGTAATTCATAATAAGCATATTGAATAAATAATAACATTGAGTACCGAAAAGAAGAACCCATTTAAACGGGATCAGGCACTTAACGACGCAACTAGTGGACAATTTGGAGAACCTCTGATATTCCAGAAGGTCATTCCGAAATTCAGAAAGATGAAGACGAACGAAAAAAGACTGCACGAAAATTGTCAAAAAATATCAAGCAATAATCTAATGCACATATCAGTAACAATGCGTTAATCTTTAATTTTACAATATTTGCGTGCTCCCTTACCCAACAAAAATATCTAGATTCGTACTGAAGATGCCTCACTCTTTATGGTCAAGGCGTTAGGATAACTTTTGAAAAATGCTGGGAGCCTTCCAATTGGTTCCCCATCGATAGTAACAGTAACCTCACTCTCTTTTGGTAAAATCTTCACTTCTGAAGCTTGATAATACAGAATATCCTCTTCATATTTATAACTACTTGTTCCCTTTAATTCGATCAGTTTATCAATCATTTTGAAACTGCCCGAGTTTTTTAATATAATAAAATCCAGTAGACCATCGGAGAATCTCGCACGAGGAGCCGCTTTGAAACCCCCACCTAGGAATCGACCATTGGCAACTATACCCATTGTCATTTTTGTAGAGATTTTCTTATGCTTGTCAATGATTATGTCACACTCATTACTACTATATGCTGGAAGAGTAGCAATTATGCTTGCCACGGTAGATACAAAACGATTCTTTATCTTTCCTCTCACTTTCTTGGATCTGTCTATGATTTCAGCTCCGACACCAATCTCTGCTGCATTCATTATAATCCTGTTATGAAATATAGACGGGTCATCCTTATCAGTTATAATAGCTGCTATAACATCCATTTTACGTTTCTTCATCTGTTTAATCCGTATCAAGGATTCGGGACCCTGATGTTTTATCTCAAGAGATCTTGCCATCACATTTCGACTGCCTGACGGAACAATGTACATAATTCCATTTGGGTTTATTTGTTTTAATTTAGAGTCAAAATTTATTTTCCCAAAATCTTTGGAATGTTTGTCTTGTAATTTAAGATCAAAAAAGCCATTTGCAACCTCATTAATGGTGCCATCTCCGCCGATAGCAACAATATTTCTATATCCTTCTCTAAGTAACTTACGGGTTACAAATATACCGTCATTCGTTTTTTTAGTAAAAATAATTTTGTGATCTTTGGGTAGAAAACCCTTAACGTTATTATAGGTTTCAATCCAATTTTTTCCCGTGTTACCTCCTTGAGAATTTGGATTTAATACTAGAATCATTTCATTAGAGTTTATTGTATTCATATTACGTACGATAACATCCTTCGAGGAATTCTTGTTAGGATTTTTTGACATCTGTATCTACCAGAAAATAAATGATATCCAATATTGAGCTATATATTTTTTATAGTATCCTAGAGGGAGACGGTTGAAACAATTTGATACATTACTTTGGTTTTAATTCTAAGTTTAGGATCTATAACAGAATGTTGCTGATTTAATACTGATATCTAAATACGAATTTCAGATATCAGCAAGCCAGCCCAAAAAATCATAAAATTCTGTCTATTTCTTCCCTACGCCTTCTTTTACTTCCTCGCTTATATTACTGACGACATCTGCGGCTCCGCCTAGAAATCCTTTAACTCCTTCACCAGTTTTATTAAGTATATCTCCACCAATTTCAGTAGCATTTTTTCCTATTTTTGCTAAAGATTCACCTGTTTTGTTAAGTGCTGATGAAGCGTTTTGTCCGAGTTCTGAAGCAGTCTGGTTGGCTGAAGCTGACATATTACCTGCGGCATTTGAGGCATTTGTTGTTAGATTTTGTGCGTATCCTGTTGGCATATAAATTAATGCAATCGCTAATACGAAGGTCATAGTTCCGATAATTAGTTCTTTTTTCATCATAACAACATGGGCAACATTGTTTTAATAGTTGATAGATCTCATTTCATGGTCAAAATAATCGGAAAGTAAAGTTACCATAATTTACCATAGCTGTACATTATTTATTGCGTAACGAATTTTTTTATCGTCATGTGAGATTTGTATATCAATTTCCATATTGCGAAATTTTTGAAAAAGAAACGTTAAGATTATTTGTAATACAATAAGATGTATTGGCCAATCACAAGCATGAGAAAGGTGTAGAAAATGTATTGATACTACAAGGCGGCGGCTCCTTAGGAGCTTTTGCGTGTGGAGTTTTTAAAGCATTTGCGAAAAAAAATAAGAAATTTGACATAATAGCAGGAACATCAATAGGTGGTATCAATGGCGCAATAGCTGCTGGCAGCAATAATGATAGACCTGAAGTCGACTTGGAGAATTTTTGGT
This sequence comes from Nitrososphaeraceae archaeon, assembly GCA_044870765.1. Classification (GTDB taxonomy): domain Archaea; phylum Thermoproteota; class Nitrososphaeria; order Nitrososphaerales; family Nitrososphaeraceae; genus TA-21. Next base: position 63,546 of record JBIOZG010000054.1, on the reverse strand, counting down.
TGGATTTGGCAGAAAGCAGTTACAATATAATCCCTGATATTTTCACCTTTGACTTTGACTATCAAAAATATCAAACGAAACTGAAAAGATCTCCTGCAGCATCACTAAATGCAGCATTTTATGGGGTTCCGGATTTCTTTATACCAAGGTGGCTTAACTTTAATATTTCTAATCCAGATAGTTCACAAATAGAACAATATTATCAACCTCCATGGAAATGGACTTATATTTATGACAATTCTGTCTTAAGTAAGACCTTAGAAAAGTACATCGATTTTAAGAAACTTTCCCCAAGAAGCCAACAGAATAATACTAATGAAAGTAATAGTAACGGCAATACTAGACTTATAATTACTGCAGTTGATGTTCTTAGTGCAGAACCGCTTATCTTTGATAGTTACAAGAGGACTATTGAGATGAAACACCTTCTTGCCACTATCGGATACCCACAATATGGATTTCCATGGGTGAAAGTAAGCGATGGCAAATTTGCTTGGGATGGTTCTTTATTAAGCAATACGCCGATTCGCGAGGTAATGGTCTCATCTCCGAGTAAGAATAAAAACATCTTTGTCGTGGAAAACTATCCCAGAAAAATAGAAAAACTGCCTGCAAATATGAGTGAAGTTATGTCAAGGGCCAAAGATATAATGTTTAGCGACAAGACAGAAAGCCTCGAAAAAATGTCTAGACTTATAACAAGGCATGTAAATTTAATTGAAGAGCTATATGATATAGTCCAGGCTTCTGATCAAAAGAAAATAGAGAAAGAAAAGATCGACTACATTAATAAGGAACACTATATACTGGTTGAAAAGCACGGAGCTAAGATTCTGAAACTAAAAAGAATTACTAGAATTATTCCAGAAAGTCCTTACCCCCTACAAAACGCTGATTTTTCTGTAGAGACAATAAAGGAACTAATTAGACAAGGCGAGAAAAAAGCGGTAGAATATTTGGACTGACTAGCAATTTTCAAATTCAATTTGCATAATGGTCTTATCTAATGTCGTTTAGTTCAAACATTCCTTGATTTGGTAAATATAAATTAATTAGTTTTGATCGAATTAGTGTAGAATCGTTTTTTTCCATTTATCATCTACTTCCCCTTTTGGTGAATTTTTCCATTTATCATATGCTTCATTATACTTCTTAGCCCAATTACTACAGCCAGTATGCAAATTGCTTATCTTTGACTTGCCATTTGTGTCCATCATCTCTTCTTTAATTTGTGCTTGTTTAGAATTTGAGATATCCAAGAGATATTGTTTATCATGTCTGTATCTCATATGTTCCTGTATTACAGGATTATCTAGATCACGCCAAACTATCAAACCATCAGAAGTTTTTGATGCTATTGATAAGGTCGCCATTATTAGCCGGTCCGTGGGAGGACTATAATCAAGTCTCGAATAATTATAAGTTATAGTAGGATATACGATATACCTCATCGGCTTTTTGAAAATTTCTGAGAATATATCTAGTTGCCTTTCTAAAATTGATACATTATAGTAACATCCACTGGCCACCACTAAACCATCAATAAAATTATTGTATTTCTTTACAATTATTCCAGTTTTTTTCCCTTCAAAATAAATTGTTGGATAAAACTTTACGTTCTTACTTTTGTGCTCAAGAGATTTGGAGAGCATGGTATATTCCATAAAATCTATATTGTTCTTGAATTTAGTGGTAGTTTTCGTACTTATCCAGTTAAAATCATCTATTGTAAAACCCTCAAATGATGATGGATATTTCTTTTCAAGAGAATTAAAGTATGTCATCCATCCGTCCCAATCGTAACTTGTATCCGATCCACCTTCAGACGGAGGAAGGAGTATGATTATTATTTTTAGATTCGTTTTATTAGCTGTCTTTAGTAACGATTCTGTCAATTTCAGAGATTTGGGATCTTCAAAGTTATTCATGACGTAATAATACTCCTGATAACCTTTATTGAGAAGTGTATCTATTGCCTTTTTCTGCTTCTCGCCTTCTAGATGCTGAAGAGCAAAACTATTGTTCATAGGCGTCCATAGACCAACAGTTATATCTTCTGTGTTTAATTGTCTTGAAGTTGTCAAACTATTATTACCATTTTTAATACCGTTTTGAGCATTTATTTCCTGTATTATTCCTTGGTGATCTATGTTTTTAGACAACAAGTGGATAGGATCATATACAACTTGAGACAAAACGAAAAGCACATTTGAATACAGTGCGAAGGCAATCAATAAAGAATAAAATATTCCGATACAAAGAAAAATCACAAGCATCGCTACTTTCATTAAAAAAAAGACACGAATTGCCATGATATTAAGTAAATGTTATTGTTGATTTAAGGCTCATTATATTTTTAAAACCAATGTGTCCTTCTATGGATGAGTAATTCCTCTTCTGTGTTTAATCTCCACCCACATATCTCACACATCAGGAGATTTGAGATTTCTTCGATCTTCTTTGGAATTCCCACAGTGAGGATATTCTCAAATTCGGAGACATTATACTTTGTCAGATTATGTTCGTCTAAATAATTTCGCAGAATTTCTTTAATCAGGTTATTTCCTTTTCGTATATTATTTTCTTGTATTGATATGCTTATTTCGTCTTTGTTGGGCGTCATATGTATGTCTAAGATAAATCCCTTAGACGATAAGTAATCTTTAACGGCTTCAGCTAGAAATACGTCACCTGCAAAATTAATTAGAATATTAACCACATTTACCACTTATTTACATTAGCTATATCAGATTGATTCATGATCAATATATAGTATAAAGTCTACGTTTTTGTTACCAAATAGCAAGTACAAAATGATTGGAATATTGTGAACACAAGGGTATTATTTGTCTATATTGTACTTTCCTAATGAATCCTAATATTGAAACAATGAGGGAAAATGATTAAGATGAAAATTTACTTTGACATTTGAGAAAAAGCTGTTTCTGCTGCTCTTTTCATTTCCTCTTCTGAGAGGTCTTTTTTGTGAGTCGCTATTGACCAAAGATGTCCAAATGGATCTTCTAGTCGACCATGGCGATCGCCCCAGAATTGATCCTTCACAGGATCCAGAACTTTAGCGCCTGCAGAGACAGCTTTATTGAAAAGTTCATCAACATCTTCAACATAGACATACATGGAAACTGGACTTCCACCAATTGAATTGGGTGAATGACATTTCATCTCCGGATATTCATCTGACAACATAAAGATAGAATCACCTCACTTTAATTCAGCGTGCGCGACCTTGCCGTCGGGACTCTTCAACCGATGTCGCTCTTCTACATCAAATCCCTTCTTATAGAATTCAATTGCTGCATTCCCATCTTTCACGATCAAAACAGGAGTTATTGAATGATATCCTTCTGGAATTTTTTTTATTTGACTCATAAGTTATTTTATCGTTCATCCTATTTATTATTACTTGAAAAATAAAGATGCAAATGATATGATATGAAATATAGGTGAGTTTGCTTTCGAATAGTAATTCCATGTGGATGTCATTTGAAGTTAATGATAAAAGAAATTAAAGCCCACTAGTTAACATGATTCAAGTAAACTTAGAAAAGCAGATAGTAGAGTAGGGTACAAATTGTCATATGGAAGTTGTAACCAGAACAATTCAGATACATTCTGAAGGTGAAAATGATGTAATTGATATTACGCAACAGTTATCAAATATAGTAAAAGAGAGCAATATTGAAAAGGGGATTGTCATTATTTTTGTTTCAGGATCCACGGCCGGAATAACTACTATTGAATATGAACCAGGACTTATACATGATTTTCCTGCGATGTTGTCTAGGATTGTACCAAAAAATATAGAATATAAACATGACAACACATGGCATGATGGCAATGGTCACTCACATGTCCGAGCGTCACTAATAGGGCCAAGTCTAACTATTCCAATACTGCAGGGCAAATTGACATTGGGAACGTGGCAGCAAATAGTCATACTGGAAATGGATACAAGACCGAGGAACCGAAATGTCAATGTGCAGATTATGGGCGAGTAAAAGTAACAAGAAGTACTATGTAAAAATACTAGAAATCTTTTTTCATCAGATGGACCTTTTCATTTAGATGATCACCAAGGATTGTAATGCTCTGTATTGGGATGAGCTAACTCTACAACAAAATGTTACGACATTTCTCTTTAATAACCTCTTAACGAATGAGTTTGCCATCCAGTCCGTAGAAATTACTACTATTCACCGTTCCGTTCGTATTATTTATTCTGATTTGCAGGTATCCGTATTGCTTGGTGTTCACAAATGGCCACACTTCACTAGTATCTCCTTCGTAATGACTCTTTCCTCCTGCTCCAGAAATGAACCAACGTCCATTACTTGATTCGGCCATGAAATGATTATGCGCAGCAATTTCATATACTTGAATACTCTTTGTTATATTGCTCTCAATACCAGATATCATCCTGATAGTTGAATTTCTTACTGGGTGATGTGATTCGGGTGGTGTGTGTGCAGGTTTATGAGATATTAACATAACATTTTTGACCCCTTTCATCAATGTTGAATTTGTTACCACTGATTGTCCCCATTTTGTCTGCAGTTTAGTGTCTCCATTTGTATTTAGTCCAATCAACAGAGTGGTATTATTTGCAATTTTGCGATACCAATGATCTCCACAATATTCACGTGTTTGATTTAGAATTTTTATATTACCATCTTCTTCTGAGTCATGGTTGCCTATTATACAAGCAAATATGCCCTCTTTTTTCAAATCACCGTAAGTACCAGTAAAATTGCTAAGGTCAGATTTATAGCATAAATCTCCTAGCGCAATAAAGAGATCAGGATTATCTTTTTTGATTTGCTCATCTAAATTATTTGAACAATCTATATCGCCTACAGTATCAATCACTGTTATATCTATTGTTTTATTTATCTTATCAGCTATAATGGATGAATTAGAATTACTTTGATTAGTAACATTTTGTGATGAAGCAAAAGAAACAAATATGGTGGCTAAAATCAATATTGACGATGAGAATAGTATATACTGAATTCTGCTCATATCTACTTCAATCTTTGAATTTTAATAGTGAAATCGTAACACAAGTACGGAGCCTCAGTCATATCTAATCTAATCTTTAAATTTTTAGTAGTTAAAAGCTTGTGGTACAAATATTTAAATGAAAAAACAAAAGCTCGAAAACTCGATATAAGCATATATTCAATATAGGTCAATAGGATCAATAAGATCAATATCCATAATCCTAATAAGAATAATACTTATATTTCTTAATATGTTCAATAGAAATTCATGCAAAATGTGCGGTTCTAGTTTGATACCATCCGCCATTTGCAAATTTTGTAAAGAATCTGTTTCATGGACGTGTAAAAATTGTAATAAAATGGATGAGGTGATACATTCTAATTATTATTGCACAATATGAATGAGCAGAAGGCTAGAGTTAGGATTGGAAGATTCAAATCGATTTGAGTTGATCATAAATAGATGAATCTAACAGATCATGAATACTTGATCCAAATCGATGCCAAGCTTTGTGGCTCAGTCCACAAGAGAAAGATAGCATATTCTACTATTGAGTTTTGTCACTCACTTTATATAAACAAGAAGGATATATTATTGGCACAGATTCGCGCATGCGAGCTACTTTATAAATATACTACTGATATTTTTGACATTAACGTTCTCAAAAAAGAAATATCAGATCTGAAATTAATGCTTGATCTAATGGAATAATTGTAATAAAAATAACAATATTATTACAATATTCGTTGTTACTGCGCATCCAGTAACTAATGTTGTCATTACATATTCCTTTATTTTAATTTCTATTCGATTTTGTCATGGTTCAATCAGAACTTTGCAAGGGCAATCTCTTTATGAAAATTGCCAATACTACTGGAACCAATGACATTAAAGCTATAGTTAGAAATATTAGATTGTATGAATCTGGTGAGGGAAACCAACCAGCTAAATCTTTTATGAATACTTGATTTGTCTGCATGAAGAGTCCTGCAACAGCCGGTCCGACCGAAGCTCCAATAAGAGTAAAGAGAACAGTCATTCCAAGAGATATTCCACTGAACCTTCGGGGTGTAGATTGTAGTATGATATCAAAACCACCGACTTGCATTAATGACAAACCTCCCGCGATTATAGCCAGGTTTGTAGAAACGACAATCCCATTTGAGTGAAAAAGGAAAAGGCTAAAAAATCCTATAGTACTCACTGTACTTCCAATAATAGTTGGTTTCACATTACCTAATTTGGAAACTATAAATCCCGAAGAAGGAGCGAATAATAAAAATACAATCATGAATGGAAGTTGAATACTTGCAGTCGTTATGACGCTTTCTCCAAATCCCAATGGCTGAGGACTCCTTACTAACACAGGTATAGTTTGAAAAACTGTAAACATAGACAGAAAGGCAATAACAAGAATGATGTTAGCCGAAAGAATCACTTTATTCGTCATCAATTGGAAATTAACCAAGGGTGAATTTGATCGCTTTTCTATAAACACGAAAAGTACCAACGATGCAACGCCGACCACCATGAACACATACAAATGAGGATTTTCAATGCCATTAGTCTGTGAATATGATAGAATCATTAAAAACGAAATTATCGTGACTGCTAGGGTTATTGTTCCTTTTATATCTATATTTTTAGAGTTAGTAATTATGTTTGCCTCCTGAGCAATTTTTATTTTCTTATCTTTTGAGGGAACAGGAATTTTCGACTCCAGTGATTCAATCATATCTGTGGAATCTGTACTGTCATGAATATATCTCCTAATAACAAACCATAAGCCAATTGCAACAAATACGATTGAAAAGAATGTAGTTCGCCAGCCAAAATGCTCAATTATATTTGCTCCCAGGGCCAATCCAATCACAGAACCAGCTGCGAACATAGAGCTGAATACACCGACGCCTATTGCTAGCTTCTCTTTTGGAAACTGATCTCGTATAATACCAAAAGCAATTGGGAACATAGAGATGCCAATTCCTTGGATTACCCTGGCAACTATCAGAAATGTAATATTGGTTGAAAGTCCACCCAAACTAATACCAACGATATAAATGATCATAATAATCATTACCATTTTTTTTCTGCCATAGATATCAGAAAGCTTACCTGCGACTGGAGTGGACACGGCACCAGCTATTAGATATGCCGAGAGAATCCATGATGAGGTACTATAACTGATATTAAATTCCTTAATTATATCAGGTATCGCAGGTAGTAACATTGTTTCTCCATACATTGCTATCAAAAGCGCCGAACCCAATATCGCTAGTGACATCCACGCTTTTTTAGTCACTTTTTGATTAAAGGCAGGCGATGGATTTGATTTATTGTTACCATTTTGAGGGTGCGTCATTTCAAAATCAAGTCGTCTTATATCTTGGATTTATACTTCTTTTTAATGTATCGTAGTATCATGATAATGGTAATGGTTATATTTATTAGTGTTACAAAGTCTTTGAGAAAAGTACATATGTGCGATAGCTTATGACAAATTGTTCCTTATAACGGCCTTCTGATACATGCTTATAACTCTGCATATCAATTTTGCGAACAATAAATTCGTAATATTCCAGAAATAATATTCAAATTTTGATGTTTTTATAATCAGAACCAGTTTTGGGATATTTTATTTTCATTTGTGTCAACGTATCTGTTATAATCTTTGCTACTGCCCAATTTCTAAACCATTTTTTATTAGCTGGAATTACATGCCAGGGAGCTTGTTCCACGCTACAGTTGCTAATTGCGTCAGCATATGCGCGCATATACTCTCCCCATTTTTTTCGCTTTTTAATATCTTCTTTGTTGAATTTCCATCGTTTTTCGGGGTCTGACAACCTGTCAGCAAGTCTTTTCTTTTGCTCTTGTTTACTTATGTGTAAGAAGAACTTTAATATTCTTACCTTATTCTCTGTAAGCATTATTTCAAAATGCTTAATTTGATTAAATCTTTTGAAACACGTAGATTCAGATATCAAGTGATGGACGCGAACCGCTACTACATCCTCATAATGAGAACGATTGAACACTCCTACAAAGCCATTCCTAGGTACGACTTCATGGACTCGCCATAAAAAGTCGTGTGCTAATTCTTCTGGCGTGGGCACCTTGAAAGACTTGACAGTGCAGGAAACTGGATTAAAAGCAGTTATCACATGCCTTATTACTCCGTCCTTACCTGAAGTGTCCATGCCTTGAAGAATAACTAAAAGTGATTTTTCATTTTCGATATAAAGTTTGTATTGCATTTCTGCCATTAATGATCTTAGCTTCGGCAGCTCGCCATTAATATCCTCCTGACTCTTGCCAAATGTATTATCAGGATCAAAGTCAGAAAGATTCAAATCCTCTCCGGGATGAATCAACAAGTCGCTGGTCCTTTTCAATATTTCTTTTCAGGGACCATCCACGTAATAAGAGTATCTCATGACCTATTGGAATTTGTGTCATCAAACGTTTCAATCTTTGGTAGATAATACTAACTAATTTAAGGTATACATGTTGCGGTCAGTCAAATCACCCATTATCGCCCCATATGCTATGTTAGGTTATTGGTAACGGTACTGTTCTTAATATGATCGACTAAATTCATTCGATAAATTCCTTGCAGCCACAATTAGGCCAAGAACAAGTTGAGTTCTGCTCTCCAAGGTCATTCCTGTGACCAATCCGTTGGTGATGACAAAATGCACACAGATCGTCTGCACTGCTCATTACTGCTCTTTGTTCATAATAGGTTATATCACTTAATGACTTAAAGCCACAATCCTACTCCGAATCCCGTGCTGTTTCCAATATGAATCCTCAAGGCAGGTTACAGGATATTAAAGAATCATATCGATTTGATGTGCCTGAATAAAATACCAAGCATTGTAGGTAGACAACAATGCTCATATCAACGATTTACGTCGATAAGTAAACTGGTGGGTCTATTCAATAGGTGGTATAAATGTAAGACCCACCAGTCATGAAACGGTGTTCTCTTGGTGCTTTACCTATAATCAATTTGCACAACAAAAGATAAAAGAATTGTAACATGTAGAGGTGTGAGGGTTTATCTGCATAAGATCAAACAAAAAACAATATTCCTCCACCTGTTTCATTTTACCTAAATCTTCAGATTGTAGAAATTAGCTTATCTCAACATTGAAATTCGGACTTCGACAGCATTACTATATGCAATGAAGTCTATCGTCTAACTCGATTTCAGTGGGTATAGTTATATCCTTCTTAGACCAAAATTTAGCTCAATGCCTCGTTTTTTAGAGTAGCTATAAGTAAACGAATCATTAGGCATTACCGGAAAACTGGACAGCTGGTCCTGACTGCAATTAGGACATCGATTATTTTTTGCCAAAATTTTCTTCAGATAAACCTTGTTAAGACACGTTACGGTCCAGAAGCACTTGTCACATAATAGAAATATCCTTTCATTACTCTTTGGGTTTTGGGAGTTGCTCATAATCATTCAGTTAGATTCATTATTGGTAACTTTTTGTTGGGTAATAATCAATCTTACTTATTTGAGTATTCCAATCAAAAGTTAGAATGCTAAACTGTGTTACTCAATTTAGAGCTTTCGGTTATTTTTCTACTGGCATTAAAACATAGGCTAAAAGCAATATGAAGCCAAAGGAGGTATAGTGGTAGTCATATTGAGATTATATAGAATAAGCGATATGGTCTACACTATTTATAAATAGATAAATTCGCTGGCCATATCGCTAACCTTGATTAATCATCATGAAACAAGACCTAGGTTGTTTACTAGAAGGCTAGATCGGAAGGATAAAGCTAAATGTTGCACCTCTGTTTGGATTATTTTCTGCCCATATCTTTCCTCCGTGTGCTTCAACAATTCCCTTTGAAATGAATAAACCCAGTCCTGTTCCCATGTCAGACTTGGAGGCAAATTTTGTAAATAATTTAGACAAGATTTCCGGATCTATACCTGGTCCCGTATCTTTCACTCTTACGAGAAGAAAGTTTTGTCTGTTTCGTTTCTCTTTTTTGAGTACAACTTTTATTTTCCCTTCGTGACTAAAACTCAAGGCATTATCAAGGATATTGCAGATCACCTGCGTTATCCTGACTTTGTCTAAAGTAACCTCCAGGTCTTTTACTCCATTTTGAATTATCATTAATTCCTCCAAATTCTTGCTTTTGTTAACTACATTTTTTTCTCTCAGGTTTTGGTTATAACTATCAACTATATCCTTTACGACTTTAGCAGTATCAACGGTTTCTTTTGTTAGAATTAACGAATTGTTCTCTATGCGAGTTACATCCAACATGACTCGAGCGAGCCTCTCAAGCCTTCTTGCGTTCAATATTACTTCGTCAAGCAGACGTCTATGTTCCTGATTTTCAATCTTTGAATAAAGTAATTCTGAAAAACCGATTATTGGTTGAACGGGATTTCGTAATTCATGGGCAGCAAAATTAATAAAGTCTTTTTCTAATATTTCTACCTCTTTCATCTTTTCAAAAAGTTCTGCCTGTCTCCAAAAGCTCTCAAAGATTGCCAAATAAGATGATATTATAGTAGGGCTAATTGAGTATGTGGCTAAGCCAACCGCGTCGTGAGATGTATTTTGCTTGTCGTCCTTTAATTCTAATATCAAACATTGCTTATTGTCTACTATGAGTATGGAGATCTTGGTCTCTAAGCTGCTACTTATAGTTCTAATATCTATGTTAGGAACATTAGACTTTGTTTCTTCTATAAGCTGATCCGACCTGTCAGAGGATGGAAGTAGCATTCTTATTTTTACTTTTTGTTTCTCAGAAGCATTTCTCAAGAGTGGTAATGCTCCCATTGCAATTTGTCGTTTAAGTGCATTCGAGGAGGAAAATAATACATTTATCTCTTTTCGCGCTGATTTTACCATATCCCAGCCACGGGCTATGGAATCTATCGGATTCCGAATTATTTCTATCTCTGCAATTCCAACCTTTTCTTCGATATCCTTAATTCGGTATCGTGCATCAACACCTTCTTTCCATAATTGCTCAAACATCGAAGTAAAGTGTTTTATATAGGATACTTCATTACTAGTCAATAGATTCTGCATCATTCCTCCACCAGCGATCTCTTCTACCGTAGCAATTAGTCCATGTTTACTAACCGCAAAATTAATGGGAGCTAAATTTTTAACATGTCTTATTTTAACTCCAAGTTTTAGAAACTTTTTGACTAGATTAATGCTATCTTTTTCAATTCTCATAATCCATCTAATTCCATCCCCTTTTCCTCTCTTCTGTTTTTCTAATACTTTCTTACATAATTCCAAAAAGCTGTTGTAGGTTAATTGCATCCCTCCATGGTTTGATACAACTGACAGACCGGAAGAAACCTCAGACAGATGAATGAAATGTTTCATAATCTCATCCTCGCTGTCCACTATCTTAGTCTCTGGGGCAACCTCACCATCCATTAATTGCTTAATTCTTTCTTCGGCTGGAATGGATTTACTCCATAGAGTATCAAATATACATTGTCCGTGTTCTACAATTTGATCCGTGTTGCTGTAGATGTGTTCTGATGCTATAGCTTCACTTTTCTCTTGAATCAAAGGAGCAAGATATTCTTTCTCGCTTATCATGAAATTGGTTTTGACCCCATCTAAATGTCTCAATTCATGAACGATACCTAATAGCTCCTTACAGTCTTCAAAATTATGATGATTGATCTCAGTGATATACCTAAGCTTTATACCTCCTCTCTTGGCAGCTAAAAATGCATCCTTGATTGGTTTTAAGGAAACGGCCAATGAGGGTCTAGTATAAGTCATACAAGTGTCAATACTAGTAGCTGCGTTATGGAAAATACCAACTTCAGTATTTATCGCTTTGCCTTTTCCAAAGATAATTCGTGTTGTAGGGGCCAACTTTTATTTTCACTTACCTTAATTTCGATAGCTTCGACTATACTCCATCAATGTGTCTATTTGCCTGTTGTTTAACGCTATTAATTAGCACACTTGGGTTTACCGGCTTGATAATGAATTGGCTCAGCTTTACTTCAGGCAGTAACGTAGTTATTTCCTCAGCAATGTCGAGAGCGGTTACAAATATTACTCGAAGGTTTGGGTCAAGGGACTTTAATTGTTGGTATAGCTCAAATCCATTCAAACTAGACATCCTAATATCGGTAATGACCAAATCATAGTGACGATAATCTGATTCTATAAAGTGGGCCAGAGCTTTTTCTGGATCAGTAAATGGTTCAACAACCATTCCTGCCGATTTCAGATATTGTGTAAACAGGAATGAGATGGATGGATCATCATCTATTAGCATTATTCTTAAGACCTTGGGCCCAGAACTTGCTTCAACTAGAGAATCAGTTCTTGCTGACAGTCCTAACTTTCTATCGATGGATATTTCGGTAGGTGGTTTGAGCAGGTATACTGGATATGAATATCTGTTCTCTTTCCAAGATAGTTCTTTTATTTCTTGAAAGTGGTAGCGCCTTGCAAGTGTTGGAAAAGAATTTATGATCCGCCACAAGTCAGCTCCTATGGCTATACCATTTGGTGGTGCCCTTCTATTCATTTTGGCGCAAAAGTTTATGGTAGGTCCAAACAGATCATAAGAGTTACTTATTTCACCAGACATTGCTACTTCTAATTTGCCATAATCTGCACTGATTCTATATGAAATTTCGGGAAGTAATTCTTTATGAAGATTAGCGTTTATGATCTGACGAGATGATACCATTTTAAGTAAGCACTCTAATGCCTGCTTGAATGGTTCAATATTCTCAACTGTTGATGTTTGAGGAAAGAAAAATATTACACCATCTCCTACAGTCTTTAATATTCTTCCGCCATAATGTTTGACAATATCTGCAATTTCGTTTATAAATACTGTATAGAATTTCTTAATTTTGCCAGAGTAATATAGCTTTGAAGTAATTTGTGTAGAACCAACTATGTCTATAATTGAAATACAATAGCATTCTGACCTGTTTGAAAAAACCACTTCATTTGGCTTCAAATCAAGTTCAGGGTTCTTTGAATGATAGTCTCCCTTTCCTATAACACAATGACGCAGTGGAGACATCCTAGTGACATATCCCTTACTCTCATGTATCCCGTCAATTATCTTCATGAGTAATACTTTGAATTTCTAGCCTATAGTTCATCGTAAAGAGTCAAGCTTATTCCTATTCAAAATAGCTTATTAGTTCAGTTCAGATACCTATTCCACAAGATGAAAAATCAGATATCATTCTGATAGAGTATGAAATAAAAAATGATAGATTAATTTCGAATCTATCAGGTATTAACCTATTGTCGTGTGTGTCCTTGTACTTCTTCTCTGGCTGAAAAATCTCTTAAGCTGTCTCTTGCAACATTTTCAAATGACTTTGCGACATTAGAATTTAATCGTGAAAATTCTTTTGCATTGTCTCTTGTGTGCTGCATTGAAGTTTTCCAAACATCCATAGTTGCAAATAGTGCGTTATTTGCTAGTCTGGTTGAGGCTATAGTACTTTCGGTAACATTGCTTACTGCTCTTGCATAATTCTCTGTGACTCTCTTTGGAGATGTCCAATATGACCAGTATGAATTTTGCACATTTTCCACGTATGGAATCCATAAGGATTGCAGTGAATGAATAATTTCCTTTTGAGAATCTAGAAAATTATCTGCAATATCTTTTGTCGCTTGAATTGTCTCTTCTTGATATTCGTTAACCGCTTTTGTAAATCTTGGAATTTCCTTTATCGCCTCATCCGTTGTTCTTTTAACAGTAGATCTTGTTTCGTCCAAAGTGATGTTGAAGATTTCTCTACTTTTTTCCTTGCCTGTAGACATGTAATATGATCTGCACAAAATACTATATATATCTTGGTATTAATTGGTATTAAACGCCATATAAACCCACATTATGACCTTTGTTTCGCAACAAGGTAGTTTTGTTTCACTCCTGAAATATAGCGCTATATTTCATGTGTTAGAGTTCAAAAAGCTACTAAACGTCGTTAGAAAAATAAGGATTCTGGATAGTACTTGTAGTACACTTTGAAAGGAGTAAATTTATTCTAATCTTTGTCTAGTGTACATTGATAATGAATAACCTGCAAAAAATCATCTTAGTTTCACTTATCACTATTTCTGGAGTTTCTTGGTTCCTATCCATAAATCAACCAGAAATGATGAACATCATGAAAAGCTACAATCCACTATTGATAGTCCTATTTATTGTAAGTTGGACTTTTGGAATGGCAGCAATGATGTTTCCCGCAATAGTACCAATCGTTTTACTTTATAGTAAGCTCCTTACAAATAGACAGTCAGATTCAGATTCGTCAACAGAAACTCTTCAACCAAGACTAACTACATTTAAAGTCGGGCTTTTTATTGGGATATATCTGGCGATCTGGTCCATAACGGGATTGGTATTACTTTTGGCTTGGTCCATTCCTATGAATAGTATCGTTATGTTTCAAGACGCTAAAAGCCTTGGTATCATATTTGGCAGTATTCTAATTGTGTCGGGAATATATCAGTTCACATCTTTAAAGAACACATGTATTGGATATTGTGAATCTCCATTGTCTTTTTTCATGCGGAGATGGAACAACGGAATAACAGGTGCAATCAAAATGGGAATATACCATGGACTTTATTGCCTAGGGTGCTGTTGGCCTTATTTTCTAATCATGGTATCGCTGGGATGGATGAATATCACATGGATGGGTGTATTTGCCACAATAATTTTTGGAGAAAAAATTTGGCCCAGGGGCATTTGGATCGCAAGATGTGTTGGAATCGTTCTCATTATCTTAGGAATATTGAGCAGTCTGGGGTTAATAATATTATATGATGGTATGATTCCTATGAATACTCAGTCAGAAGATAATATGGTCATGTAAACTAGAACAAATCTAAAATCCGTGAAAGCATCATACCAAGAACCTCAGTAGCTACAATAGCAAATACTCAATTTAGATGGTCGATTATAATCAAAATCTTGCATCTATGCAAACTACAAGGTGATAGCATGCAAGTGTCGTAAAGTTACTGAAAAAGGTATAGAAACAGTTTATTAGTACCGTTTTAAACTTTCAGCATTATATTACAATTAGAATAAGACAGATCAATATGTTTGGAAACATGACATGAATTGAATTTGCAGTTACCTGTAATTGGTCCACGTACCAAAGCGTCTATAGTAAGCAAAATGCAACAAAATTCAAATGCCTACTGTGGAATCTGCCAGACGCTTATCTTAATTTTTCAATATCTGTTGGTTCCCGCAAAGAATTTAACATATACAACATCTTTTTTATATACCTCTCCTTTGATGGAACCATGACTAACTGGCTTCTATAATATTCAATGAGGTGCTCAATAAGACAAGTAGATTCCTGTTTGTTTACTCCAGATAAATTGGTTAGTATCATACCATACCAGTACTGGACCAACGCATCGTCGCCTCCTTTTGAAACTATATCCAGTATAAACGAAAAGTTAGAATGACATTTTCTACACAGTCCGTCGTGTACATCTATGTATTTTTTTTCCACCACGTGACCGCATTTGGCTTTTATCACTATTTCATATATTATGGACAAGCCATATTAATGCTCTCAAAGAACAGTTGTAAAATGGTATTTCCTCACATGTATGATAGGTTGGCTCAGAAATTAATTAAGAAATTGAGTTTCTTTCGTAATACTTTCTAATCATCCCTTCAATTTGTCTGTCCTATTTTACTAAATTATTATTACGAGTTACAAAATTAATGGTTTTTATCTCTACTGCCGAATTGAATGTTTATATTATAATGTGATCAAAGCGGAGGGGTACTGGAACTATGGGTACTTCTTTCAATACCGCAGAACAAGTGCTATATGGCTGGCGGATGCAAATACAATCCCAGACTCTCACTCTTGAATCAGCTGGGATAAACTCAACTTGCAAACAATTTTTTTGAATTTTTAGAAATAAATTAATCGCTTATCTTTATTTTTTTAGCACCAATGTCATGAACTAGGAAAAAATCTTCAGCCATCTGTATGATATCTCCCGGAGCAATCTTGCTATGACTCCGCTTTTTTCTCAGGGCTATTCCAAATGGTTTTTGTATCTCTGCATTAAATTTAAGCCAAATCCTCCCAACATTCAGAATGTTCTTGAATTCGCATTCCCAGACTAGATCGTATATGGTATCAAGTGCCTGTCGGCTCAGTCTATTGTCTCTTAGTATTCTGGCTTGAACATCAGGTTCCCTGCAGAAATAGACTCTTACCTTCATAAAGTTGCCTTTAATTTATTACGGACAAATAATAATCTCACCAATTTATTCTCTTAATTGTGAAAATCAACTCAGGCATGCAATCATTCTCCCTGAATACCCGAAAGTTCCAATTTCATTATGATGTCCTGAGCTTAAATCTCATGGTCATATGGACAATATATTAAAATATAATGTAAGTCTCATAATAGCACAGAAAAAAGGCAATACATTTGAAAAAAAATCCTCATAGTTCAAGTGAAGATCAAAATACCGACCCTAATGAACCTCCTGACGACAATAAGCAGTTACACAGGTGTGAAACAATAGAAGATGGGACAGAGGCATTCATGCAGTGGATGGGGTCGTCTAATAAGAAATCCCTTAATTCAGATAACGCGCTTGTATTAATTAAATTTGTTAATGATGAGCACACTGTGCTTTATGACACATCCTTAGCAAAGGAAGTTGAGGTAAAGTTATCATCTGGTATACCATTTTGTAACTATTGTAGATCTGATGATTGCGCACATGTCGGTTTTACTATCTGTGTTGAACAACTAGGCAGGCATAGACGTGATGGTAGGGAAGAAACAATAGAAGAGATTGTTGATAGCTAAACTATAAAGAATTCAAATGCAACCTTGAGTATACAATTTATTTCTTTTTAATCAGATTCAAGTGCTTTATCCCCACTTCCCCTATTCTCTACAACTTTCCATCCTATCTTTATCAAATACGGTGTAAGGAAGGTTGTAATTATGGTCATAGCTCCTACCATTGGCAGCACAAACGAACTCGTAGTTCCCACGTCGGCTCCTCCTTTGGCTACTACTAGTGCCAGTTCTCCTCCAGATGATGAAAGTCCAAAGGCGGCTTTCAGTGACGCTTTGGCAGGGTAACCTTGTGATCTAGAAGAGATATAAACAGTTAGGAATTTGGCCCCTATGGATATTGCTATAAGCATAAGTGCTGGCACTATGAAACTTGGTATCATTGTAATGTCCATCAGGGCACCAATGGAAACAAAAAAGATTGCACCAAACATGTCTTTAAGAGGAGTGGTTAACACTCGGGTAACTGAATGAACCTTTGATTCTGCAATCAAAACCCCAGCAAAGAAAGCCCCTGTAGCCACAGATATGCCAATCTCAAACGCCATGAATGAGAGACCAAAAGCTACTCCAAGAATTGCAACAACTAGGACATCGTGTTGATTGGTTTTGCCAATTAGATTTACAAATCTGGGTACTGTTTTTGAACCTATAAACAGAGCACCTCCGATAAATGCAAGAACAGTACCGATAGACACGACTAATTCCATTCCGGATAGGCCACCGGCAGATGTGACAGATTGTAAGATAGCTAACATAGATATGATTATGATATCTTCGATTACTGCAACACCGAGAACTATTGTAGAAGCTTCATCTTTTATCATACCAAGCTCATCTAAAATACGCATTACAATTACCGTACTAGTTACAGAAATGGCCAAAGCTAAGAAGAGGCTATCGGCCATAGAGTATTTCAATACCTGACATACAATAAAACCTAGAGCAAATGTGCCTAATGCCTCACTAAAGGCTATGACCAATGCTTTCTTACCAATCCTTCTTAGTTTTTCTATAGGAAATTCCATACCCACCACAAACAGTAGCAAGATAACTCCTATTTCCGCAAACAGATTTAGAACATCAAAATTGCTGATTAAACTGAACGGTGGGGTAAACGGTCCTATTATCATACCGGCAATGATATAACCTATTACCATCGGTTGCTTAAGTTTGTAAGAAACCATTGCCATTACAGATGCAACAATCATGATAACAGTAAAATCCTGCAAAATTGGACCAATTTCAATAACCATCCTACACCATCTTTCAATATCCTTTACGTACATGATTATAAATATCTTAAAATTCTGAATAAAAATTATTGACAACAAACATTGAACTAACAATACGGACAGATTTCTACTATATTAGCATAATAGACATTACCATAATAGAGACTAAATATGTACATTAGGGCAGATCTAGGATTACTCAGATTTGTTCCAAACAAGGCATGGGACCTGGGCGGTATTCTACGATGGATTCCCATATTCATGATGCATATCTGGTAAAAATTCAAAATCTATAAAAACGAAATTAAAAACAATAAAAATCTGTTTTTATTTTTCTCATCTATCTTCAAACTTCACCTTTCTATGAGCGCCATCACAGAATGGCTTATTCTCAGAAGCTCCACAACGACATAGAGTATAATGTTCTTTCGACGCTCCTTGCCCAAATTGAATATCTTCACCAAATAGTTCAATTCCTCCAGTAATATGGTAAGGTCCGTTTTTTAACACCGTAACATTGGGATTTCTTTGTTCCTTCGGATCTCTGTATTCAACGCCATCAATGGAGTAACTTAATGCGCCAGACGGACATTTTCTCACGGTGTTTATTATATCGTCCATTTTGGCACCGTCAGGGTCGATCCAAGGACTGGATCCTAATTTAAACACAGAAGAAAGATTATTAACACACTCTACTGCATGTGAACAAATTTTTCTATTATCATGAATTGTAATCTCTTTTCCAGGATAGTCACGTCTAATATTCTTAATAACGATCCTATTGGGGTTATCGTTCTTGTCTGCAGTGTTATTCTTACTTGAAAATCCTATTATACTGTGTGTGCCATCGCAAAATGGCTTGTTCTTTGATCCCCCACAGCGACATAATGCCACTCCTGCAATTGTACCTAGAGGCTCTCCTTTAGAATTTAAAAGGTTATTGACTATTTTTGGTTGGAGATCGTTTATCAGATAATACGGGCCGTTGGGTAGCGGTTTAATAATTGGTTTCACATTCGCACCCCATAATTGTCGGTTTCAACACCTGAGTGTCCTGAATTGGTTACTCTGAGTAATAAGTTTGCTATCTGATAAAAAGTTCATCAACATAACACCACTTCCACTTTTCACCGGGTTCAAAGGATCTTATGATTGGATGACCTGTAGATTTAAAATGCTTTGTTCCATGTTTATTTAAAGAAGAATCACAGCAACCTACATGGCCACACGTCAGACATAGGCGTAAGTGAACCCAATCAGATCCGATTTTTTCGCATTCTTCACATCCTTTAGTATTTCCCTTTGAATCTTGATTAACTTTATCCATATGCTCACATGAATCAGCAACCTTGTTATTCACTTTACATCATAACATTATCAACGGGACAATATTTAACATTTATTACCGTGTTTTGCTCCTCAGGTAAGGTCTTCCTGCTTCGTGACACGTAAACCATAACAGGATTGAATGGTCATCTGTATACCCTTAGACACCCAATTAGTTGAGAAGATAACAATCGATACTAATTATCAGAATTAGATAATCTTATAACCAATTCTCAGGATGTTATGGAATTTTCAAATTAGATACATATAATATTTATAGCGAAAAGCTACTAGGTAGTTAGGATTTAAGAATCAAATGCTTCAATTAAAAAGATCCAAAATTAATCCGATTATGGTTCCTGATCCATCAAATTGGTGGGAATCAAAGGCAGTGTTTAATTGCTCGGTTCTCAATGATGGTAAAAATATACACATGCTCTATAGAGCAATTGGAGAATACGAGGATTATGTATCCCGGATTGGTTATGCCTCAAGTAATGATGGCCTGTCTTTCATAAGACGTAAGGAACCATCGATGTATCCAGAGATGGAATACGAAAGTTTTGGTATTGAAGATCCCCGTTTAACGATTATTGATGGTGAAAACTATGTAACGTATGTTGTACTCTCAAATTACGTCAGAAATAATCCCTCAGTATCATCAGCACTTGCAAGGACAAATGATTTTTTTAACTATGAAAAACTTGGCATAATAACCGTCGAGGGATCACAAGATAAAGATGTTGTTCTTTTTCCAAAATCTGATGGCGATTTTGAACTCGGAAAATACATGATACTTCACAGGCCAAGCAGTTGGATAGGTCCAGAATACAATACAGATAGACCCAGCATATGGATCGCAGAAGGTGATTCGGTCACCAATTTTGTGAAACACTCGTTGCTCATTAAACCAGAACAAAGTTGGGAGGCGTTAAAGGTAGGAACTGGTGTCCCGCCCATTAGGACAAAAAAGGGATGGCTTGTAATTTATCATGGAGTTAGTTCAGAGCATGTTTACAGTGCTGGGGCCTTTTTACTAGATATAAAAGATCCAAATAAAATTCTGGGAAGAACAAAAAGCCCACTACTTGCTCCAAAAGAAGATTATGAGTTAAAAGGTGATGTCAACAATGTCGTATTTCCTAGCGGAGCCTGTGTTTTGGACAACAGGTTATTCGTCTATTACGGTGCTGCAGATAAGGTTTGCTGTCTTGCCACGATTGATTTGCAAGAAATAATAGATTATTTATTATCCGACGCATGTGCAATTGGATTTGATAAGTAATGGCCCTGAAGTTGACAATTCCCTACCAAGATCAACAAGTAATTTTGCTAACGAATTGAATCAAACGAAATGAGATTATTTTTGTACGTTGCATAACAATATTTTATAGTTAAGATTACTTTTTGAGTTTTCAAGAAACTATGACTGGATCAACCTACAGCTACTTTCCTGAATTAAACGGTCTATTAGTAAAATTGAGAAAACTCTCAATTGACGACGCCAAGGATATTAGCCAGTTAGTTACTCATAATATATCCAAATCTTTATGGAAAGTCCCCTTTCCCTACACTTTAGAAGATGCTCTAAATTTTATCGATTCAAGTCATAAAGATTTTACGTCACTCAAGGGTCTAAATTTTGCGATAGAGTACAAGAATAATACTAATGATCCTATTCGTTTAGTTGGGATAATAGGTCTAAAGGATTTAGATATTGCCAAGAAAGGAAATTTAGGGTACTGGATTGGAGAACGATACTGGAGCAAAGGTATAGGAACTGAGTCTGTCGCCTTAGTCATCAATTTTGCGCTCTCTGTTCTAGGATTAGAAGAAGTGTGGGCATATGTGTATTCTGAAAACAAAGCTTCGATACGAGTTTTAGAGAAGAATCGGATGACAAAGAAAGGCGACATGATGGAGTATAATCAGATGCCTGGCAATCATAAATCTACAATTAAGTATCTAATACAAAGGCGACATTCAAGAGACGAGTCAGAATCCTGAATAGTATCAAGAAATTACCAATATAAATTAAATTCCCATACTTGCTGAAATTATGGATGTTGTAGGGTTTTAATTTCAATAGAAATATCAGAATTCGTCGTAGCAAGAACCTATTTGGATATTTTAACTCTCCCAAAGTATGACTTTACTTGCGGTCTGTACATGTAGTAAAGGATTATTCCACTAATAATTAATGTAGGAATGCTTGTTATATAAGCACCCATTATTGCCACAATACTAAATACTATAGATATTATAGCAAGAATTACAGTGATCAACCAAGCCCAACCTTTACCAGTAAACAAGCTCCAAGCTAACCCAAACCACGCAATTCCTAGCGCGATTGCGGCAGATGAAACGATATAGACTATATTTATTATTGCTCTAGTTAGGGTGGGACCGAATTCAGGACTTAACTGATTTGTACTTGTAAGATTAGACATTTCGATAGTGAGTTGTGAAGTTATTATGTCTGGAACAAGATATATAGTAAAAACAGCTCCAACTATAAGGATAATTCCGCTAACTATAGCTAGTACGGCCACTATGGTAACACCAGAAGGGCGGTTTTTTTCCATCTTCTTTTGCTATCACGAGTGTACGAATGCTATGATAAATAGTTTTAGGTAACATGAAATTTGATTGACTCCCATTCCAAGGGTTTAGATAAATTTCAGAATCATGCCTATCGTAAAAATTAGAGCATATCCCACCCAAGGTTCCTTTGCGTAATATATGTCGGAATGGTTTCGTTAAAATCATTTCGCAAATTTTCTAGCATTAAATATTTGACACATAAACATTGCAAAATAACCGATCCGATACCAAATACAGCACTGATAGCTGGAATCCAAATTTCAACTACCACATTTTCTACTGAAATTATTTTTTTGAGTAATTTAGTATGCCTAAAAACTGTACTGTCTATCCATATCATGTTAACGGTTAAAAAATAGGATTTAAAATTAAGAACAGATCATTAATCTTTTGTTTCTCTCAGAAATTGAAACTACAAACTAAGGCGACTCCTAGTTCATCCATCATGATTCTTCCTCATCTTGTTCGGCATCTTGTAATTCGTGGACTTTGTCTTTGATTTCTTCCATTTCGCCTTCTTTTACTTCATTTTCTGATTTCTCAGCCATGAAGTGATTATTAAGAACAAATTATAATAAAATTACTTCAAAGTTGCAGTCTCTATTGATCAAGGGTGATATTAGCAAGGAATTATTTTGGTATCAGTCTTGGTTATAGTATGGAATAAATTACTTAAATTTATCTTGTAATAATAATGCCTGAAATGACTAAGGATGAAATCAAAAATTTTCTCTTGCAAGGAACTTTTACTGGTAAATTAGGAACGATTAACAAGAACGGGACATCGCATGTTGTGCCAATATGGTATACCCTAGATGAAGAGGAAAATGTTATTTTTAATACCGGAGACAAATCAGTAAAGGCAAAAAATATTGCCCGTGACAATCGCGTACGTTTATGTGTTGATGATCAAGTTCCACTTTTTTCGTTTGTTACTATTGATGGTATAGCAGAAATAATTAGTGATGACCCAAACGAAGTTTTTAAATGGGCCAAGCTAATTGCCGCAAGGTACGTTGGTCAAGAAAAGTCAGAAATTTATGGTAGGAGAAATAGTGCAGGAGGAGAACTATTGATAAAAATCAAGCCGATCAGAGTTATTGGTCAAAAGGATATAGCAGGATGGTAACCGATTAATCTGAAAATAAATCAGCCTATAAGAAAAAAATTTTATGGTAAAATAAATTCATTATTTTCGGAGAGCAGTTAATCTGAAATTTACATTGTTTGGAAAGATGACTATTGGGCATTATTACTCAAGTCTTTTAGTGCTTTGGTAACTAGCAAACATTCAGTAGCAGTTATTAAATCAGATTTCTGTTTATTTACAGCAAACAATCCACGATCTAAGATGTTATCAATAAGCTGTTGGGCGAGATCTGGATTACCCAAGAGAAGATTCCTAATCCTATCTTCAAGTTCATTGATTTTACTATTATTGTGGGGCATTCGAAGATAAAATCAAGTTTGGCACTTAAGTCTTTATGCTTCGCCAATTCTAAGCGCCAGGAAATATTCAGAAACTTGAGTCAAATTCTTGTCCTTAAAGGAATAGAAGTTTGTCTCGGCTGTAATTTGGAAAAAAAGGAACGAAGACAAGCCTTATATCTAAAAACTCCTTGTTGATGATAGATATTAAATGACTATGGGCAACACCCAAAATTGGAGACTTGAGGGCGACTACTTTGAAGGCTGCAATTGTGACTCAATTTGTCCATTGCATATTTCTACAAGATCCTGATAAGGGGCACTGCAATGTAGTTGTTGGCTGGCATATAGAAAAAGGTCACTATGATAGTATCCAACTTGAAGGATTAAATGTAGTCGCAGTATTCGTGGCTCCTGGCAATACGTTCACGGGACCCAAAATGAAGGCAGCTTTCTACATTGACAAACGTTCTAGTGAGGAGCAGGTTAATGCTTTATCCAAAATATTTTCAGGCCATTCAGGCGGGTTCTTCGCTGCAGCAGCTAATCTCATAGGTGAGGTCCTTGGGATAAAGACTGCTCCTATAACCTTTGAAATGAAAGGAAGACGTCGCAGGTTACGCATCTCAGAATTCATGGAATTAGAGATTGAAGCGATAAAGGGTAACAATACTGATAGTGATAGTTTGGTAACAAATCCTTCATTTACCGTAGCACCCGGATATGATCCAATCATAGCTCGTTCAAGCAAAAATACCTATAGGGATCTTGGTTTTGAATGGGACTCGTCTGGTAAAAATGGGTTCTATTCTAAGTTCAAGTATGGTCCCTAAATCTGTGGGCCTGAGTAAGTTAATTTCAAAAAGATGACATTACCAAGTATTGAACTAATAATTCTGCCTTATTTTCTATAGATTAATTTAGGATGTGTTTTATATTCTATCTATCGCACAGTTAGAACCGGACAATGAGCAAGCCTTACTACATCGGAGGTAACACTGCCGAGCACAAAGCTCCTAAGTTTGGATCTCCCTCTTGGAACTACTACAATTAAATCTATGTGTTTATCCTTGGCGTAACTTACAATTGCGTCAGAAATTTTGATTGAGGCAATAATTTCGGTTTTAATTTTTACAATATCTTCTGTATCACTGTGTTTGTATATTTTTTCAGAAATCTTGCCAAGATATGTTTCTGCTTGCTTCTTGAAATGAATTACATGGCTTGGAAGGTTTACGGTGTCCAAATTGGACTGTGTACGAACTACATAAAGGACGACCAATATTGCGTTATAGTCTTGAGCAATTCTTGTTGCATAATCCACCGCTTTATCTGCCGATTTACTAGATTCGTGTATGGCAACAAGAATTTTGGAAAATGTTTTCCTTTTGACTTCTACATTCATTTTTAATTCCAATTTTACATTACTGGTCGTATTTAAAAAGGAATTCTCCGAATATTCTAATTAACAAAAAGGAAACTAAATACAAACCAGCATCACCAATTATGGCTCTGCATACAACCAGCATTTTAATTCGATGTTGCTCAAGTATCTACAACTCAAAAGGCAAATAATATTGTCCATGCATGTACATATTTTACTTCGTACTATCTTAGCAAGGCGGTAAGTCATTGAACGAAACCAAGCTAAAGGATTTGTTCGTTAGCTCCCTGGAGTCGGGTCGTATTTTAAATAATAATGGCGATTCAATATCCTTTGCCAATCCAGAAGACGAAATAAGAATAAAGAATGAAGCTTACTTTGGTCAGTTTGATCTGGTAATAGCAGTATTCTCTCGAACCAAAAAGCAATCTGAGTTTGGTGGAGCAAACGATTTTTACAACAATGTACTCATGCGGACAGGCCAATTGACGGAGTTTGCTAAAAGCGAAAAGTGTAGTATTGATTCTATATCGTTCTACCCGATTGAGCTTAAATCAAACTCTGATACATTGGACGCACGTCTACCAAACCAGATAATTAATGCAATTCTGACTTTTGGAAGGTCCATCGTAGTTCTAGATGAAAAACATGTTAACAAAAAATCTCTCAGGTTTCTGCGTTTGCTTCCTGCAACTATTGTAGGCTACACGGGACGAGAAAATTATTTTAGAGTCCTATCAGTGTTTGACAGATTTGTAAATGATGGAATGCTAAATTTACCAAAGAGAAGTTTTGTAAATATTCTGCATGACAATGGGATATTGGAAGATGCTGACAGACTTTATCACAGGCTGACGAAATTAGAACGAATAAATCAAAAAATTGTTTTTAATCAGCTGTACGGTTCCAGAATAGGATTTCTAAAATGGGAGATTGAATTCTTGCGGGAATTTTCGAAAATCAAATCAAGGATGTCATGCATAAATGAGGCAAAAAGCATTGTAAATCTTAGCAAAAATCTAAAGGTCACAGATTATTTATAGTGTGGTTGTACCGAATCTGACCCAAATAAATTAGGTAAATTAAAAATATTTGGTATACTTAAATTAAGGTATTAAGTTCAAGATCCAAGTCTTTCCATGGTAACAAATGAATATTTAATTTTTTTGGTGGGAATCCTTGCCATGTTTTTCAGTTTATGGAGTACAGTTCCCCAGATCAGGAAATCTCTTAAGACGAAAAAAACTGATGACGTATCTAAATGGCTCATAATTTCCCTTATTGGTGGACTTTCACTGTGGATATTTTACGGAATACTAAAGGGAGATATAATAATTGTCGTAGCAAATGCAATTGGTGTATCGTTGAACCTTTTCCTCTTATGTCTAAAATGGAGGTATACTAAATCTGGTACCTCTGTCCCTAATTAAAATGTGCGAATCCTAATTATGAAAAAGGTAAAAAGACAGTGTATCGATTTGTGACGGTTAACTATCTTTTCATATAGTACTTGTTTGTGGTATCGCATTTATATCGTAATTTGTTCTTGTTCATTAAAATCCATGTATGCAGATAAGATTCGTACTTTTCAATCAGGTCTTCACACATTTTGGTCTAATATCCAATCAATATCGCCTTTCCCTGTAAAATATGCATTTTCGTATAAAAATCTCTTGATCCTGTCAATTACATCTGCTTCCATTCTGTTCTATCCTATCTACAATATCATATTTATTACTTCGATAGTAACTGTTTTATTTTATGTTTTGTTGAAGAGGACCACCCATTAACTCAATGGTACTGTCAAGTAACCTTTATCTTTTCTATACACTTGTCACAGTATTTCTCAACCAATGAGATTCCCCCCATATCATAATGTGCAATCTTTGTAGGTACTTCATGACATATGGCACAATGCTCACCGACAAAACGTCTAATA
The DNA here is from genome assembly GCA_044870765.1 of Nitrososphaeraceae archaeon. Lineage (GTDB taxonomy): Archaea > Thermoproteota > Nitrososphaeria > Nitrososphaerales > Nitrososphaeraceae > TA-21. The sequence continues at coordinate 36,735 of JBIOZG010000054.1, read as the reverse complement.
TACTCCTTTTTTCGATATTCGGACAATCTAGGATTCGCTAATTTTTTGCCGATGAACCTTAATTTCTCTTCCGGATATACTATTGCACTTATCGTGGGTTTAGGTTTTCTCAAGGTGACCTCACCTCGCGAGTATCTCTACCTAGCCTACTTGGAGATAGAACTAGAATCTTCACATTTGAGCACCACATATTTTAATATAAATCCTAACGTCTTTTATAGTTCCTGTTATTATCTACCTTTTCACTCATTGGATCAAAATACACAACAAAGTTTAATTGATGTAGTTGACGCTTGTGCTTTTTATGTTATTTACTCAGAATCACATTTTTCTTTTATCTGAACGAGTAAGCCCAATCGTTATCCTTTATGACTTGATTTCTTCTATTCCGAAGACGAACTATTTCTAAAAGCGTTACTTGGATTATACTCAAAATATGACAACAATGACGTAAAGCGTAATTTAACAAAATAGTCCTAACATTAGGATCGGTTAAAGATAAGCATCGACTATGTATTTTTTGGAGGCAATCTTTTCTATTTAAATGACTTCTCCTTTTGCAAATCGGTCTCCAACACTGGTAATTCTTATCTTTGTCTTCTGTCCGGCCTTTGCACCTGCGACGAAAATTACAAATCCTTGGACTCTAGCAATTCCATCGCCTCTTTTACTCATTTCTGATATTTCAACTTCGTATTCCTTTCCCATTTCGACTGGCTTTGGGCCTGCGCCAAAACTCCTTTTGCCTTCACGACCGCTATCGTCGTTTCCACTGTAACTCATAGTTAAGATTAGATCTATTCTTTCCGTAATATGAATGAATAATACAACTGATTTTGTCTTTTTACTTCAATCTTGATAAGATCAAAACTGCAAATCCAACTTAAGTTTTTATAAATATTTGGTTTGGAAATTATTAGCCTTCGAATCTTATGATCCTGTATTTTCCTATTATCTAAATCAATTTGTTACTATTTTATAATATAAAGCATCACAATATCCAATTGTTGCCAACAAAGAATATAGGGATTGGAATTTGACTTGAATTTAAAAGGTTTTAAGCGAGAGTGGAAACAAGAGTTCGGCGGACAAAAATTCTGACAGATGTCTTCAATGTCATCATCAGAAAATTTCATGACTATGACAAAGAAGGATATGCTTATTGTCTAAAATGTACTTGCAATGTGTTTAAAGTAAGAATAAAAATAATAGCTGTATACATCCTTTATGATTCCGCTGCACCAAAACTTCAGAAAATTAGGCTTACAACCGTCACAAATAATTATTACCTTTAATGCACTACATTGGTAGTGAGACTAACCTTTGAAAGTTTAAAGATTATGGCTATGATTGGATTTGGCATTCTATTGATTATGATACTGTCGATTATTATCATCTTCAATTAGAATAATCTTGCCAACACGAAATCTCTCTTCACAGCAGGACGTAAAGGAAAATGAATGTTTTTGCGGTAAGAGCAAGGGTTTTTCAAAGGCGTGCTACTAAAATTATGTTACTAAAATTATGTTGAACTAGAACTGTCTTATACTTAAGATTTAGAAAAAACTGAAGCAATAGATAATAGTATCTTGTTCATATGAGAGATTGGTTGATATCAAACCGCACCACACAGCATAAGAAGTTCCCTGCTCTTATCATATCCTGTTTATTTTCGTTCTTAGTCATCTTCTTATCTAATCTGTCACTTGAGTTAAATGGCCAATTGGATTTAGCCGATGTTTCCGCTGACCGTATTTCAATAAATGCTTCGATTATTGAAGACCACGAAGGAACCTCCGATCCAAATCTCATCTATTATGATATTCAAAATTTTGATATCGGAATATCAAACCGCAGCGATCTGTGTCCGACAGGTAACTGTAACTATTTCTTCACAAGTGAGAATAAAGAAGGATTTCGCCTGGACAATTCAAGTGGCCGGATGTTACATGGTCTTTTGAAGGTCACAGACGAAGGTGAATCGAAAATGTTTCATATTTATGGTTATTTTAGTAGCATCATTCCTAATGAAGAGAAACATGAGGCATCACAAGAAGCACTAGATGGCACAATTCAGTTTTACATAGGGGATGACGCCTTGGGGAAAGAATATCAGGTAAATGGTTCTTTAATCTGGAAAAGTGAAAATAATGCTAACCTGTCTTTAACAAATCGATTGTAATAAGAATTTCTAAATCTATTGGATATACATTTTTACACGAGAAAATTTTGTAATATTATTTAACTTATGGATCAGGGCTTAAAGGAACCTCCGATCCAAATAATCATTTGAAATAAAAAACAAATGGAGATAGGAAATCTATTTGTAACCACCTTCCAAGCAGTATGAATTTCATGCCATCCTTTCGGTTTATTGGTAATCCACGCTCCCCTATGTGACCTTATCACCAGTTTTAAGATGGCAGTTAATTTATTTATTAAGTGCATTACAGCAACGGTGATTTACGATTTATTGTAGAGAGGCACCTAAAATTCAACATCGGTTCTAGTCATATTTTGTATAAAAATTCTTTAATTCCCTTAGTTTGTAGGTAGGTTGCAACCCTCATAAGGTTTATTTAAGTACTCCCTTATGTTACATGGATGACAACAAGCCTGTATATTTTATTATTTGGAATCATTTTCATTTTTACGACAAATACGCTAGCGACGAATTTTGGTCGTGTTTACGCCATTCAATTTGCCGCTGTTCCATTCGATAACATACCTATCGCTAAAATCATTACTGATGGAGGTGAATACAAATTAGATCCTAGCTTTTCGATTGATTATGGGGATGAAACTGTAATTGAAAAAAATCTTCATGCAATATCCATTGAGGACATGATATTAAACAAGAAAATAAATGGTTCATCTCTACAACTGGAATGTGATAGTAACGATAATTGCGGTACGAATCTGGCTCCAATGTTATCCAAGATCTATTTGGTTAGCGATTCTGAGACAGAGGATGTAATTGCGAATAATAACGTCACAGCGCTTGAGATAAAAAGTAATGACTGTGCGAATTTCACTACTCAAGATTGTGCAAATTTCAGTTTTACTGTACCAAAAGACATAGCACCTCAAAGCTATAAACTTGTAGTTGAAATTTCTTTTGATGAAGCAAAATGGCTATTTATCAATCCCGTACAGATATCGGACTAGTAAAAAATTGATTCTATGAAAGAATTTCCAAGCTCACATCCCTGACTGTAATATAACCAGAGCCATTATTTCTAATCCAAAAATATGACTTTGTCTCGTAAAGGTTCCTATCGACCATCCATGGATTCGGTGAACTATCAAATATGTCCATTACCTTATGAAATCCATTTCCATCCATAAAGTCAATATCCCCTATCTGATGCACCTTTCCAGACTCATCTTTAAACGTTTGTCGTAATCTTGCAGCTTTATCATTTTCTAGATTCGTTGGAATTAAACCTGACTTGTGTTGATCATGACAGTTGTGCGTTGGTTCTCTTTTTGTATCCCATCCTTTAGTATTGATGGCAAACCCATATCCACCAAATTTATTAGGATCTAAAGGGACGCCTCCTTCACATGACTGGCTTTGTTCACTATGTCTTGATCTCATTTTGTGAACAATTATCCTTCATACTCTTAACGTGAGGAATCAGCACAAATTGGTATACGTGTTAATTTTTCCTGTCTACTATACATGAACCACAGATTTATCAGCCATAAATTTATCAATAAATGGTATTTTTGATTATGTCAGGTGATGGGTTGATTTTCCTTAGTCCTTTGCCAGATATCCGATATGATTTCATATACAGTTTGGTTAACTGACCCGTTGAATTTTTCACTCCATATTCTAACTACGTACTCTCCCGGGGAAACTCTATTTTCTAACCTTTTATCGAGTATGTCAAGGAACCCCACATTGATACCCAAGTCAGACAAACCTTTTCGCGCAAAATTAAGCTGATTTCTTACAATATCTATGATGTTGAAATGAGTTTTGGCATTAAATCCATATCTAACAGTTGCCATCCTCTCTTCCCTCAATGTAGGAAGCGGTCTTAATTCCCTTTCTTCATGAATGGCCCTACTCAAATAACCAATAAAAAACTCAACCATTGCCAGTAAGCTTTTTGGAGTGGGCTGAACAGACATGATTCTGGTTTCTACTCGATACGAATCAGTACCGATACGGATTCGCGCATCGTCATGTCTTTCTTTCTCAAGTGTGAAATAATCTTTTGTGGTATTTTGTTCACGTGATGCAATATAGTCGATGTAGTTTTCAACGCCGTCCAAGTATCTAGGAACTGCAGGGAATCCTGAATTCTGTTGTTCTGATTGATCATATAGGTAAATTCTTGGTTCATGAAGGGAGTATACCCTGCCGGCAAACAGTCTACTGTTCGCACCTAGTACGATTGCGGACGGTAATATGTTTAAAATATGATTGAACATAATTGCAGTATTTTTTGGATTTTTTCCTTGTAGATGAAGATGATATCCCTGAATTGCAGTGGCTACATGAGCAGCGTTAAATTTGTTACCGTCAATTTCAACATTTGGAAGATTGTTCTGCCACGATGCCATCTTGTAATAACGTGGTTTATCAGTTATCATCCCTTCTTTCATTATTTCAGGTGAGGGATTTGCGCCAAGAAATACTGGAATGACTTCTTTCTCTTTGTACACTTTTTTTATGGATTTATCCAGATTTTCCATAAAATTTTCGAATACGATATTAAGATAGTCCAAGTTGTCCATTCCTACTGGAAACGTCTTGTATTCAAATTGACAGCGACCATACTCGTAGTCTATCTCATAAATACTACCCTCGAGTTCTTTTATTAATGGCTCTGCATTGACTGGGATAGCCTTGTTGTCAAGTAAACATCCTTCAATCTCTACACCTATCCGATAGTTTTCATCTGTTCTCCCAGCATCCTGGTGAACACGTGCTTTTAACTCTTGTATCTTTATTTCACCAGCACCGTTCAATTCAATTCAATTACGCTATATCATGTTTCTGGAGATTTAAGTTAATTAGTAAAAAAGATGGAATAATGTATGAGTTTATTGCTACAATATTGTCTTGTTCATGTTAAATTCCAAATTTAATATAAAAAGTTACCAGGATCCAATCCCTATTCTTCGAAAGAACAGCTTGACTTTGATTTTTATTTAATAAAATCATGAATTCTAGTTTCTTTATGAAGAGAACTTTTTGTTCTGTGGTTTGAAATAAATACTAGATTTTGTTCTAAAATATGACTAAGTTGTAAATAAACTAGTTCATTTTTCCTTACTGAAATTGAGTTGAGCAATTAGAAACAAGTCATAAATATCGTCAGAGATTTCTCGTACAGTCTTATTTTGAAGCTCTTTCCATTCTACTTTAATTCCATTCCAACCAGACATGTGCCATTGTCCTATGAACAATTGTTGTTCTAGCATTTTTTCATCAAACGGATAAGGATTTACGTAAAGATAAGGTGTTTCGTATTGATTCTCTCCTGGAGAGATCCCAATACCAATCTGTTGATTCCTTTTATCAGTAAACCACTCTAATGAGAAATCAAATCCATCTGGCCACAAATGCACATGGGTCAAATGCCCCCTTAATTTCATTCGAAACAGTTTGAGACTTTTGTTAGCCTTTTTTGCAAATGAGAGATAGTAAGATAAATCCTCACCACGCAAGCTTGTCAGAGCTTCCGTTTGTGGCATTTCAAGTTCATATTTGGTAACAATCCGCTCCAATTTTTCTACTAGATTATGTTCAGTCAAGTCTACAAATGACAACTGTTCGTTATAGAAGTAAAGAAGTTGTCCAGTAATCAAGTGTATTGTAATTTCTGTTGTATTGTTTAACACACCAGTAGTTATTTGATCATCATTCAAAAAAAGTGCATTGTGTCCATAGTGTGGTAACTCTTTTATTAGTTGTGATTTTAGTATTGAAACTATTTTGCAAACTTTCCGTAGTTCTTTGATTTTATCAAATATTAGAATGTTTTCGTTCATGTTTTTGTTGTCCTACCTCTTTAAACTTATGTGTTACCAGAAAAGAAATATATGAATTTTGATTGTCTTTGAATCTAAACCTGAATCTGATTGACCTCTCTGTTGACTAAATTCTCAATCTCAAATCCAGCTAAAGTTATGCCTGATGCTGTAGGCAATGGTTCATCTACCACTGTGTTAGTAAATAGCGGAAGAATTGTATATAATGCAATAGAAATTGCGACTATAGATATTATGACTAAAATAATAACTGTCCTTTTTTTCATAAATGCTAGTACCACTTATGACTATTAACTTGATAGTTTTGCGCTACCAAACAGGGTCGAAAAGGCTTTGCACCATATAAGGACTGTATCGTATTTTGATAGATCTGTTCCTGCAGGAATTTCGTAATTCTGATTTCCGATGTTCCCTTTTAACCTTCCAAGATTGACAATATCCGATGGATCCTTACCTACAGACAGATAAACATAGAGATCTGGTCCGTTAGTAGTCTTTAGATTTTCCAGCCTTAGGAAAGTTCTACCATCTGCAAGGTTGATTACCTTGACGATACCTTCGGCTTTGTGAAATCCATCTCCTGCCTCAACGAAATTGCCCATTAGAGTCATCGTATCGTTTGTCATTTTAGTCTCATTCATGCTTTCATTAACTGTGGCGTTCTGTTTCGAAAACTCATTCATTATCATCTCCTTTTCGTTTGGAGTCATATTCTTAGCAGCCTGAGCCCTTTGTTCCTCTGTCATATTCACAAATGCTTGAGGATCAGGTGGTGCAGCAAAAGTTGTCTGCGATCTCGTTACCATCAGTAGTGAAGGCAACAAGGCCACAATAACTATAAGGCGAAGTATAGTTCTAGTATTTCTCTTCATGATTATTTTCACTTAAACTACAAAAATTTCTTTTAAAAAGATTTATCCAATTTATGTCCAAATTACGTCCACCAAACGCAAAATATGATGTCAATTAGCAAGTTTTACTTGGGCAATTTCAGAGAAAGAGAGTGTGCAACTACATTTAATTATCTTTAATTTATCGTAATCTTCTATTAAGAGCTTGTTCTAATTAAAATCGTCTTTTTCTCACAAACCTTATTATCCTTTAAACTCAAACAGAATAATATGAAGTCTAGGTCAAAAATAATCAATGTGTGTAAAAATGGATTATTTGCAGGCAGTATTTTTTTAATTTTTGTTTCTTTAATTGATTTGACAAATCAGAATATCATTCATGCACAATCTGCAAACGAAAAAGGTTATGAGTTAATAGATGTAGGGGGAGGCGCATTTGTGGTCACCTCAAGTGGTTACAATAGCATGTTTTTAGTAACGGGAGATGGTATCATTGTGGTTGACTCTCCTCCGGATATAGGCCACAAGATTGTTGATGCAATTGCTGAAGTTACTAATGAGCCAATAAAATATCTGATCTACAGCCATTCCCATAGAGATCACATCGGAGGCGCTCATGAGCTTCCTTCCGGAATAGAAGTAATTGCACACAAAGATACATCTAATTTCTTGAAAATGGGTAATCATACGGACAGGCCGTTACCAACAAAAATATTTGATAATGAAACAACAATAACTCTTGGCAACACTACTGTGCAATTAGCTTATGGTGGGCCATACCATCAAAACGGAAATATTTTCATTTATGCTCCCCAACATAAGATATTGATGTTGGTAGATCAATTTTCTCCTGGAGGAACACCCTGGAAACACCTTGCAACTACACCTCATGTACCTTCTTACATTCAGTCCTATGATAAGGCACTAAGCTATGATTTTGACACGTACGTGTCGGGGCATGGCATTGGAACTAGAGAAGACGTACAGTTAGAAAAAGTATATGTCGATGATCTGAAAAATAACGCTGGCTATGCTATAAGTAATGTAAATTTTACAGAAGCAACCAAGAATGCTGATAAAAGTAATAGTGCTGCAGTTACGGAGGCCTATTTCAATGCGATGACAGATGTCTGCGTGGATAGAACTGATGGAAAATGGACAGGCAAATTACAAGGTGTCGGAGTTTGGACAGATGAACATTGTGAGAAGATGATAATTAGTATCAGAAATGACTAGTCCTAATTGATATTATAGTTTTGATTAGGATAACCAATTTAGATATATTCTTTCAACTTACTATTAGTTCGATGTTTGGGAGTAATAACAAGAAATCTAGATGGAAGCTAGAATATGAAGATACGATTTACAAGATTTATGATTGGAATAGAAATCTGGCTGCTTACTTCTATCCAAACTATGAGTTAGTAGAAACTTATGAGAGCGAAGATGAAATTATTGAAAAACTTAACCAAACACATCAAAATGTTAGAGGCGGGAATATTCTCTTTCCGATGATAAAATTGAATCTGCTTGACAAAGAGGAAGGAATAGACCTACGTTATACCATTGTCACCCTGGAACAAAATCTTGGACGAACCAAATTATGGAAGGAATGGTTGCTGAGAAATAGTAGAAAATTCGCGATAATTGGAAATGCGGTATTTACTTCAAGAGAGGACAGGGAAATGCTTTCAATTGCTCTTGAAATCGACTCAAACATAACACTTGGAGAAAAGCAAATCCTTGTTGCGTTAACTCCATTATTGGATGACCTACACGAAGCTTCTCTATTGTAGGAAAAATTTACTCTGTTTTATATATCCATTACAAGAAGTTGATATCCGGGCAAACACACTCCCAAATTTAGAAGATAATTCTTAGATTAGCTGCAGTGAGTATTTAAAAGGTCAAGTTTTTGGATGATCTATTATTATTATTATTCACTTGTTACCCACCACTACTCCCATTAATCCAGAGCGAGAATGAAATGTATTGGTATGTTTCCAACCGGCGCTTTTTAGCAATTGAGCGTATTCGTCAATTGTTCGTTCCCTTCCCGTTGCCACACACATCATGTGAATATCAAAAATCTTTGAAAAATGCGGTATATCTGGTCTCGGAACCAAGTGTTCAGCAATGAGGACTGTTCCTTTCTTAGGTGACGCATTGTATATATTGGAGAGTATTTTAACACATTCGTCATCGGACCAATCATGTAGAATCATTTTCATTATATAGGCATCCGCAGCTGGAACCTCATTAAACATATTTCCAGCTGTGTACTTGCATCTATCTTCTAAACCCATTTTTCCTGCCCATAATAATTCCTTGTTCTTTATAGCTGACTCTAGCTCCAATACAATGCCATTAAGGTGAGGATATTTCACAAGTAAACTACAAAGTAAATGTCCTTGTCCCCCGCCAACATCACACACACAATTTACATTTGAAAAATCATAGCGATCAAGTGCTTCTGATACCCATGTAGTTTGAATGCTTGAATAGCTACTCATAGCCTCGTCGAAAACTTTTCTATATGGAGGATTACTGTCGGTAAATTCAAATAGTTTTTTCCCATACTCACGTGGAAAAGCGTTTTGTTTCCCATCTTTAATCATATTATGTAAATGCTTCCAAAGTGCATAGTGCTCATGACCTTCTTCCAACAAAGTTATTCCTCTCAATGACTGTGGATTGTCTTTTTTAAGAAATTCTCCTTCTCCTGTAATTGAAAAATCATGGTTTACACCCTCCTTCAATAGCCCAAGAGAACCAAGAGCCCTTAAGAGCCGGTAAGCTAATTTATTATCAAGATTCAATTCCTTTGCAATGTCAGAAGCATTTTTGGGATTCGATGTTGCACAATCAAAGACACCTAGCTTTACACCTACATAAAGTACCTGGCTCCTCCACCGTCCAAATATTATATCCAATGTTTTTTCGTACTTTGACATTTCATTTCATCTAATATTGTCACTCAATATAGTTTTTTTCACAATAATACGGATTTTTACAAGATGATACTAGACGTAAGAGACTTGTTCTTAGCTATTGAATATTTGCAGTTATTCTCCTTTGCTTATTATGGATTTGATAAATGTTTAATAATTATCAAATCATCTGTGATTTGAATTTCAATGGCAAAGATAATTAAGAAAAACCTTAACACTGCAGCAGATGAAACAAGAACATTTGAAAAGGGCAAAGTGGAGATTGCAACTTTTAGTGAAGTTACGATAGGAAGAGCCGAGTTCGAGCCTGGATGGAGTTGGGAGAAATGTGTAAAGCCGATAGCGAAAACAAATAGTTGTGAAGCACCACACACACAATATGTGGTCTCTGGAAGAATGAAAGTTGTTATGGACGATGGCACAGAGGAAGAATTTGGTCCTGGTGATGTTGGAATCATCCCCCCGGGTCACAATGCATGGGTAGTTGGAGATGAGAAATGCGTGGCAATTGACTTTACAGGAATGACGACCTACGCAAAAAATCAATAACCAATATTCCACTACGCAGTAAAATCAATATTTTTTCCATGCCCTTCCACTGATACTGATTTAGAATTTTTTAATTGCGACCATAAATGAAACTTGAACACAATCAAATCACATTTGAACACTCAGCATTTGGGCACTCTGGATCATTTGGATTGTGGGGTAATAGAATCGGGTGAAAAGCGTTACAGTTAATTACCACAAGATAAGTCATGACCAAATAACGGGAACAAATCTTGCAAAAGAAACATTTCCCCTAAGATCAGGCTACATGCCGACCGAGATTTCCACTATTTACTCCGGACTCGGCGTGTTATTTCTGTTTTCTAACTAGAATGTCATTACTATCTATTTTTACTTCATATTTTGGAACCGCTCGGACTGCTGGGGGTTTGGTTGCGTTACCTGTCCTAATGTCAAATTTGGAACCATGCCAGGGACATTCAACTTCATATCCTTCAAGGGTGCCCTCATTTAAGGGACCCCCAACATGGGTACAGACATTTCCTATAGCATAATAATTCCCATTCGCATTAATAATACAGACTTTTTCTCCTTCTACCTCAACTGCCTTCATACTTGAAGGTCCAATATCCTTAGTTTCGGCAACCTTGACGAAGTTATCTCTCAAACTATTCACAATTCATAATTCAAAAAAGTATTTTAAGAGCTAGCATTTCGTACTAAAAATTGATAAAGTTAAATAGAATCGCAGTTTTCTGCCCGCAGGAAAGAGTTTCCAGCAAACCTTTCATTCTGTGGGAACATATGACTATTTTTGTACTATTCATCCATTTGACCGGCAAGATTATAGTTAGTTAATCAACATTGTGTTTGTAGGATATTGCAATTAAATAAATGCCCGTAATTATACTCTCAGTCAGGTTTGCTTGGATTTTAAGCTGTTCAGGAAAAATAGTTACTAAATGATGACTTGTACTATTTTGGGGACCGGCACTAATTGTTACTTCTCTCTCAACGATATTACCTGTCTTATTTATGTTCTTTATATCCTTATACGCAGACCAGTATTGTTTTTCGTCATCTACATTTGAGATGATCTTCCATACTTTTTATTATGATTAATGTATATTCAAAATTTCATACTTCAGATGAAGGTTTATTTTGACATTCTGGAGAATGCCTCTTCTGCCGCTTTTTTCATTTCTTCTTCTGAAAGGTCTTTTATGTGGGTGGCTATATTCCACTGGTGGCCGAAGGGGTCTTCCAGTCGACCATGACGGTCACCCCAAAACTGATCTGTAACCTGGTCTAAAACCTTTGCGCCAGCAGATACTGCTTTTTCAAACGTCGCATCAACATCCTCTACATACATATACAATGACACAGGGCTCCCGCCAATCGACTTTGGTGAGAGATTTTTCATCTCTGGAAATTCATCAGATAACATGAAGACAGAATCACCAATTTTTAACTCAGCGTGTGCGGTCTTACCATCTGGAGTTTTCATGTGGCCGCGTTCTTCGGCACCAAACGCGTTTTTATAAAATTCTATTGCGGCTTCTCCGCCGTTCACTGTGATATAAGGAGTTATTGAATGATAACCTCTTGGAATTTTAACTTGGCTCATATTCAATGTTTGCTTTCATATTATTTATTTTTTCTGCAAGTGATCTCCTTTTTCAATAGATTTTTGAGAATATCAAACTCAAACATATAGCAACCTGAAACATACTCACGCAAAAACAAATTGATACATCTATAGCGCATAAACTCGATTATCGCTAGTGATATTGGCACATGCATAATAAATAATCGGAATTTCCTGCTTTACGAACCACGATGTCGATGAGTATTGTGAGATGATGGAAACTAAAAAAAGGTGATAAACTTGATTGGGGGATGAATAGTTATCGAAGGGCATATGGCACTCGTGGTCAGTAAAGTTTAGTAACAATTTTCTAAAAATAATTTAGTAACAATTTTCTGAAACTAATATCATCCATCAGATTGATTTTTATATCGTTTATTTGCATTGGTAAACCTCTACATTAATGTAGAGCGCCAGGTGGAGCCGTCCATCTCACCCGAGAAATGGCCCACCGGTGTTAATTATAAAACAAGTTCTTGTTTCCGTAGGTTGCAAGATGATTTAAACTTTATTGTGATATGCGCTAATTATGAATTCTAAATTTCGGGCACTCACATTTACTACATTTAGTAGGATTATTCTTGGGCGACTTTCGAGCATGACGTGATCTTATATGTCCACATATGCACCTGTCATTCTGACTCAAAGACACTTTCGTTAGATTGACATCTTATTAAAAATTACGATGATCTCGAGAAAGTAAACTAAGGTAAGCCAAATTCTTATATCTTGTATTAGTTAGTTTGATTACTTCCGAAAACATTTTAAGACAAATGGCCGGTGGGGATTCTCTTATCACTACGCTTCATCCCACCGGCCTAATTATTTTTTTCTTTGTTGGTAAGATTGTCGCAGACCTACTGTGACCACATACGTTCGCTGGTGGGATTATTTTCTCAATTAACGATTACAGTTCCAGTCATCCAGGGATGTACAACACACAAGTAATCATATTTTCCTGCATTTTCAAAGGTAACTGAGAAAGACTTAATCGGTGGCGCTCCTAGCGGTGCCAATCCATCAGGCCACATCCATCCAGAACTTACAAATTTCTCAGTCCCAGTTAATGTATAATTTGCATTAAGAGGAAGATATGTTGCGTTTTTGCCAGAAGAATCTATTGAAACTGGATTATAGTGTCGAGCATTATCAACAATTACAGACTTTGTTCCATTCTGATTTATTATAAGAGGATCAATGTTCGCATCGGGGTCTGCTTTTAGGTCTGTAGAATTAAATGTAATAGGCATAGGCACAGCAGGCGGTGGATAGAAACTTTGATCTTTTAGAAACGTAACAGTATGTGGTTCGGAAACAGTCATTGGATTACGCCATGTTACGCTATCCCCTGCTTTGATTTCAACACTCTGAGGGGTAAAAGAAGACCATGAACTACCATTTCCGCCCACATCTACCATGACAGAATTGGATGCATGGACGACAAATGGAACGCAAGTTATAGCAAAGACAATTGCTATTGCCGGGATTGAGATGGCTTTAAAAATAACACGCATAGAGCCATTATATATTTGGGATCTTTATATTTCTGTCTCCAATGAATTTAGTGAAGAAATACATATTGTCATGTCCCTCTCGGTCAGACCTCGATACCTATGACACTATCGGCTTGCCCAATTCCAGCTTTTTTCACATGATATTTACTTTTTGGTATTTTATTTTTATTTTTTATAAAACTCAAAATCATCCCTGCTATTTTTTTCAGCCTCATTTACACCCCATAAAAACTCCACATAGTGCTGCGCAAATATAGTTACAAGGAATCTAAACAGATCTTCTGTAGTTTTGAATCCGTATTTTTCCTTCAACCTGTCGATGTTCTCTTCATCCTTTGAACTAAGTTTAAGACGAAATTCTTTCATTTTTGTTCTCCTATTATGCATTATCTTTTTAATAATTTTCTATGAATTAGGGGCCGTTAACCCCCAAGTTTCAAACTCATTTAAAAGCTGTGTTGTATTTTTGTAATTTTCTTCTTTCCAACGTTCATCCAGAACTTCGAATAACTTTGCCAACTTATCAATATTTGTTCTTTCAGTGCTTGACTGAAAATACAGCTTGGCACTAAAGTTGATAAAAGATTTTGGCAGATCTTTGAAATTGAGAGTATTTCTATAGGCTTCTTGCCCAACTCGATGGAAAATAATTCTAGTCATTGGTACTCACGCCGCTAATGGCTTTAACAAAGAGATTCCAATTCCAATTCCACTTCCAATCATTTTCCAATCAGTTACAGAGCTCTTTAAATCACGATATAAGGACAATGATACCTATAAAGCGATTGCCCTAATACGGCACGGCGTTGGTGGTGGACATCCATTCGGATCTGATGATCCTATTGCAATGGCGAGAAAGACCCGCAGAATCCAGAAAGTATAGGACCGTCCTATACCCTAGATACTGATAAGTTCTAAAAGTTGAAATTAAATTAGTATCAAATGTTAGAAACCGGTCAAAGCCAAATGTAAATAATTATTTGAATTAGTGACTTTTAATGTATCACACCCTTTTAGTGGAAAAATGGACAATTGGTCCTGATTGCAGACTGGGCACAAATTATTAGTTCCAAGGATTTTTGGCACCCGTGATTTATTCAGACAAGTTGCATTCCAAAGACATTCATCGCAAATTAGGAATATTCTTTCATCGTACTCTTGATTTTGGGTGTGGTTCAGTATCATTTTAATCGAAGCCGTATCATAATTTTGGATTTTCTGATATTTAATCTTCGATTACTTCAGTTAAGGGATGTACACTCTGCTTTCATTCCTTGTTATAGACACTATGTGGTTTAGAAATGGATTTTGGTGACCGACAAATCCAAAAAATCGCTCAAGGATTTTATATCATACGGAAGAATAACAAAAGCATAATTGAACAGCAATACATGTAGTCATTGGGCCTGTAATAAAGCAGATAATACCTGCGTAGGATGTGGCACTACAATTTGTTCGATATGTCTAAAAGAACCTGCAAATTGCAAATGTGAAAGTAAAGATACTTGTTGCACGTCATGATTTAGAGTTCGACCAGTTTCTCATCTATAGCAGAAGATTGGGATTAGAAACTTGCATGTAGTAGGCTGCTAATTCATGCTATATCTTTTAGCTTTTTGGTTTTAGTAACCTCCTTGGTTTTTGTATCATGAGGCTCGTCCTTTGTGAATCAAATTGACTCAAAATTTAGCCCACACTTTCGATAGCCTAGAATAATTTCAGGCAAATTGCTAATGATTTTGGTAAAGTTGATAACCAGCAAAATATTAGAATGGTGTTCAATCTTTTGGTATCCTTTTGGTATCCCCAAGGAGAATAGGGGCTACCACGATCCACGATTTCACTCAGCGCTTGTCGTACTCGTCATGGCGGCGAAACCAGAATCCTGTTTCGTTGCGTCCCTTGGGAGCGCGGTCGAGCCATTGGTACATTCCCCAGAGCCCGTCGAGTCCTCGTGCATAGGTGGAATAGGTGTGGTACACAACACCGTCCTCGAGCACAAACGCACTCATGCCCGGTCTCTCGCGGGTATACGTAGCCACGTCGGTTCCGGTCATGGCCGCGACCTCCGCGACTGGACCTTGGTCATCTCGCGCCTGCCACTTTCGAGCAGTCTTCCCTGCGAGAGGTTCTTGGGCCGCTCCCTCGCGCCGGTAGTTGTATTCAATGCCTCCTTCGCGCTGTTGCTCCTCACTGAACCAGACATTAAAGTCATAGTTAAAGTCGCTGCCAAGCGACGATGCCCAAGGGAACGTCCATCCCATCCGGCGTTTATATGCCTGCAGTTTTATGAGAGGCGCTCGTGACACAGCTGAAAGTGTAATGTCGTGGTTGGCCAGGTGGACTACCAAGCCGACGAAGCCGTCGGCGATGGCCGAGCAGGCCGGACACCCCGCCGTATAGTCTGGCCCGAACATGAAGTGATATACGAGGAGCTGTGAGCGCCCACCGAAGAGGTCTGCCAAAGAGGCGTTGCCCTCGTCGGTCTCAAATCGATACTCTTTGTTGATTCTAACCCACGGAAGCTTTTGCCGTTGCCGGGCAACATCGTCGCTGCGCCGCGTGAGCTCTTTTTCGGCCTCTAGCAGCTTGAGCCGCGCTGCAAGCCATTGTTTACGTGTCGCGATTTTATGTTTCATCAATGCCCATCTCCAAAATTCTTGGAAACCCCCAATGCATCTGCATGTACAATAATCATACAGTCACCGTTACCTTTTATCACGTATGGAGCGTTACCATTGGGAAGTATTTCACTATTGTCATCTTCCAGATGCGAATCTCTGAAAGTTGTGTTGTGACCATAATTCCATGTTTCAGATATATTTAATATTACCATCAAAGTATGATGTCTTCTATCGAATATATTAGTTTGATAGTGATTTGCCTTCCTTTCCTGTGACCAAAGAACCATGCTTGGCAACAAAATCAATTGATAGGTTTGAAGCCGTAAGTGCCCGTGACGCTATCGGTTGTAAAGTGGGATTCTAAATTACAAAATCGATTAGTAAGCTTGATTTTCTCTCACAAGACATGATGTAAAGATTTTAATCATGCTCGAATAATATTCATTGGTTTTATTGACGCTGGAAGATAAAGACATCATTCAAGTTGACGCAACTGTAATTATAGGTGTTATGATACTTCTTACACTCTCAATAGGATTCGATTCATCTATTAATGCTCAGAAAGCAGAGAATCTTACCAGATTAATGATTACATTGGCAATAATAGCCCCTTTCACAGCATCGGCAGTTCTAGCAATCCTGACAAACCTGACGAGTAAGTATACAGAACAACTTAAGAAAACATCTATATTAATAATGGCAGTTGGATTTGGTTACTTAATTTTCGTAATTGCTGCTTTTATGGCGTCATTATATTACTTAATATGATTAGATAGTACTTTCATTTCAGAGGTACTGATTCTAGTATCTAAGTTTCGGACCGTAAGTGCCCGTGACGCTATCGATCCTAAAATGGGATTCTGGGTGTAAAATTAACTAGTAATCTTCGATGCTTTTGAAATGTTTAGGGTTCATCGGGATTTGAATCTTGCATGGAATAGAGTTCTATTGCTTGGTATTAGCTTCTTCCTCTACCAAGAGGTTTCTCATCCAAATTACTGCGCATAATAGACGAGTTTTATGGAGTCGAGACAATTAGAAAGAAAGATCAAAAAATTACAGTTTACTTAAATTAGCTCGCAGTAAAATATAATGCATGATACATGAGGATGAGCACATAATCCGGTGTAGCGAATGTGGAAGAAACTTAATAGTTAAAGATAATGTAAATAACGGGATAGCATTTTTGAGTCACCTAAAGGCAGACCATGGAATTACCTACTTGCCTCAACGTACGACTAAGGACAAGACCATAACTAATGCTCGACAAGAATTACAAAAAGCCGATACTAGTTCGGTCTCAGAACTATGAAATAGACTTGTCTCTTTACCCATTGATTTTCTGGTTAAGACCCGTAGGTTGTTGTTTGCCCTACGAACCCTCCAACTTTGAAAAAAAAGGAAGTCCTTATACGCCGATCTCTTTCGCTAATTTTACAAGTCTTTTTCCGTCTTCCGTGAGACTATTGTATACCTTATTTTTAACACTCTTTCGAGCTACGAGTCCACGCTTTTGTGCCTTAAGGAGCAGTTTGTGTCCGTATCCATATGCACCTAATTTGGTCAGCAGTTCTCTTGTTGGATAACCTCTTCCAATACCAAGTGTCTTTAACAACCTTACAAGGCCCCTCTCCTCGACAAGTATTTTTAGCAATCTTGCTTCTTTCATTGTGCATTAGTAAATCTGATTAATTATATAATCGTTACTTATTTCCAGTTACAAATCTATGTTACTATGCATCCTGAAAATTTTGTTAGAATTTAGAATTTGAGGATAACCTTAATAAATTTCGGGGGTAGTTCGATTCATCCAACAGTCAAAGCATACTTCAAAATCTAACTGATAAACCTCTATTCTATTTTTATTACATATTTGACATAATTTTTCCATTTAACGAACCTGTAATTCTTAGATATAATAGTATATCATTTTAATCATACGGGTTACTTTCATGATAAAGTTTCGCTTTATTACTAAAATCTTGAAATAAATACAATTAATGATATATTTGATACTTTATTTAATACTATTTCTTTTGCCAATATCAATTT
Organism: Nitrososphaeraceae archaeon; assembly: GCA_044870765.1. Classification (GTDB taxonomy): domain Archaea; phylum Thermoproteota; class Nitrososphaeria; order Nitrososphaerales; family Nitrososphaeraceae; genus TA-21. Next base: position 18,573 of record JBIOZG010000054.1, on the reverse strand, counting down.
GTGTACGTTTATTGACTTTTTATGATTTTTATGCAACCAACCAACAATTAGTATTGTTTAACGATGAGTTGTATAGCTAAGGTTTTTATGGAATAATACTACTTAATTGATTATTATGAGAAGAGGCGTTGAGATTATGCAAAAGTCAAAGGCTGCCAAAAATGGCGAACAGCGGATCACCACAAACAGAGATAATATTAGACATCTGGAATATTTTAACAACGGTCAGTGGAGACACAGTGACAAATGTAGACAGTTTACAAATAAAGAGTGCACGTTAAAGATAACCAAAAGCTCTTTTTGATATCGATAAGCATTATGCTCAGATGATTTTCCTGCAGTCGAATTCTAACATCATTGAATCAGCTTACCCACTACATCATTTTGTTACCACTTTCTAAAATACAACCTCTCAACACTAAAATTTTCAGCAGTACGGATGTGGTATCAATCAATTACTTGCGGTAGTATGCAATTGCATTGTAATATTTCATAATTTCATCAATGATTTGTTAATATTTCATCTACTATCCAGAAAAATCTTATATTACTTGAACATTATCGGTTAGACATGACGATAGAACGCATCTCTACTGGCATTCCTGCGCTAGATGCGCTAATCGAGGGTGGAATCCCAAGAGGTTTTACTATTTTAATTGCAGGCAACCCTGGCACTGGCAAGACTATACTTACGTCGCACTTCCTGTATCAGGGACTATTACAAGGAGAAGCAGCCGTATACGTTTCTTTTAGTGAGTCTAAGAGTCAATTCTATCAAAACTTTGACAGATTTGGAATGACATTTTCAGATTTCGAAAGAGATAACAAATTTGCTTACTTGGATTTTGCTTCTATTACCAAGGAGGGTATAACCGATGCACTCGAGGAGGTACTGAATGTCAGTAGAAATATTGGTGCCAAAAGATTGGTAGTTGATTCTTTTTCCGCTTTATTACTTGCCTTTAATAACATCAACGAGGCTAGAATTGCACTGCACGTAGTTTTAGGGAAGATGTTAAGATCTGAAGGTATTACAAATATGTTGATAACGGAAGTTCCTATTGGTAGTATAAACATTGGATCAGGGATGGAAGAATTCGTAGCAGATGGAATTATACAGCTTCAGCATGGTAATAGTAACGCAATTCCGTCAACACTGAAGATAGTTAAAATGAGGTCTACATCAATAAATAGAGAAACTCATGTCTCACTAATTGGTGAGAAAGGCATGGTTGTGTATCCAAAACAACCACTCCAGATGATTGTTCCAACATCGACGGGCAGAATTAGAACGGGGGTACCAGGACTGGACCAAAGAGTTGGAGGCGGTTTTTTTAAAGGAACTTCAACAGTAATAGCCGGAGCGGCTGGTTCTGGTAAGACAACTTTTGGATTCCAATTCGCTGTACAAGGAGTCCTTGACGGTCAAAATAGGATATTCTGTTCACTCGAAGAATCACCAGGTGAAATTAGAACTATGGCTGAATCATTGGGCATTGATGTTAATGACCTTGAGAAGAAAGGACTCAATATGTTATCTTGGATACCTGAAAATCAAAGTCCAGACGCCTTTATTTCAACATTGGAATCACGTATAGATGCTCTCAAACCCTCGCTTTTAGTTTTAGATGGCTTGGCGACATTCAAGCATTCGTATAGTCAAGATATGTATTCGATTACCAAGAGACTAGTAAATTTGGTAGAATCATACGACATTTCTTCGATATTCACATTTCTTGCGGACCAAGAGCAGGGACCCAGTCTGACCTCCCATGGGATATTTTCTATTTTTCACAACATCATACTGCTTCGTTACGTAGAGGCAGAAGCCAAGTTAAAGCGAACCATGTTGATACTCAAAATGAGAGCTTCTATTCATGACCAATCCATACTTCAATTTTCAATTCAAAATAAAATTGGTATCAAAATAGTAGGTGAGATGAGCGAATATCAGGGTATTTTGAGTGGAATTGCTCAAAAAGGCTTTCAAAGGTACATGGAAGAAGAAAAAAAAATAGAAGAAAAAGAAACCAGAGATAGACAAAAAAGAAAGGCCAAGTTGGACGCTCGTCAGAAGAAGATATCTGAGCAAGTGAAACGGAAAACTCTTCGTAGGTAACGAAATAGAATCTAGAAATAACATGAACAAAGCAACAAATATCATCATAATTTCCTCTCACGGACTGTCGATTCTGAAATATGGTTTTATATATGTCTGAAAAAATTTCCTTTGATGAAGCATTTGCCCAAGCTTCAAGCGAAGCTATTAAGATATTAGGAGACGTGGTAGCAAAAATAGTAACGGATTATTTAGAGAACAGATATTCTATTAACATAACCAAAACAGCAAATAATCCAGCAGCGTTGGACGAAGCACTAGAACATGCGATAGATGGTGGTAGAACTATTGTTGAAAGAAAACTATTGAATCTTCTTTATGAAAAAGCGGACATTCATCCAATTTCAAAAACAAACAACAATTTGTCTTCATTCGAGAAGAGAGTGAATGAAGTTAGACGTAGATACTATAAATGAGTAACTATTTATTAATTTTTTATTGGTAGAATAAATATCGTAATATTGTAATTTAGACAATTAAAATGGATTTAAATACATAAATTTATTGAAAATAAAAAACTAATTATTTTTTTGCAATACTGTTAGGAAGAGTGAACGAGAAGGTAGCACCACGAGCATTTTCATTGTTTTTACCAGAAATAGAACCGCCATGTGCGCTGATTATCTTTTTTGATATAAACAGGCCCAATCCGATTCCGGCATCCGACATTGTAGTAAACTTTTCAAAGAGTTTAGGTTGGATTCGAGTATCTATTCCCTTTCCATTATCTTTTACACTGATTATAACAAAATTTTTAACATCCGGCTTTATTGAGACCATTATTGTTCCAGAATTGGTAAACTTTATTGCGTTTTCTAACAAGTTGAACAAGACTTGAGTTATTCTGTGTTTATCTGCATTAATGATAATCGGATGTGATGGATGTATCAACTTAATTTTTGGTTTTACTTTAACTCTGGCATTATTCTTGGTTGAAAGATAAGTCTTTCTTTTTATGTCATTGACGGCTTCACGAGTGATGTCAATTAAATTAAAGTCATCTTTGGTTAACTTTAACATACCGATCTCTATTCTAGTTACATCTAACAAATCAGAGATAAGTGTATATAGACGGTCGGCATTTTTTGACAATCTTTCAAGATAGTCTTGACTACTATCAGGATACATTGATAACATTTCGCAATAGCCGATAATAGATTGAGTTGGAGTCCTCAGCTCGTGAGCTGCAATATTGATAAATTCAGCTTGTACCTTGTTACGGTATCTGAGTTCTTCATTTGTTGCTCTAAGCTTTACATTAAGTTCGCTAAGGGCTTCAAACGATTCACGTAAATCAGAATAAAGCTGAGATATCTCTGAATTTTTTCTTTTTAGCTCCAGGTTCTGTGACCTTATGAGTTCACTTAAATCGGTTATGGGTGTAATATTTTATCACCAATCATATCCATCTGTCTGAATAATATCAGACAAATTCAATAAATTCAATAATACAAGTGTAATATTAATTGAACTTAAACTTTAATAGATCTCCATAAAATCTAATACAAATCGTTCAAAATCTTAAAATAAATTCAATAATTCAAAATTGAATACTAAAGGATTTTTGAAAAATTGATTTTGCCGGATCTTACATCTCTGAATTCTGAAACAATTTCCTTACTTTCCGGAATTCCAACATTCTCTTATAGATTACTGATTGAGCCGAATCGAGATTTTTTTCGAAATCCACTATTATCTTTTGGTCATCATCGTCATCATCTCTGAACTCAATTATTGTGTAGATATGATTCTTTTTCCACATAGCACCAACTATGGCAAGGGGAACGAAAATTAGGCCAAGAACAACTACTCTCAACGCCGAGATTCTCTTTTCGTGTATATTTTCGATGTTTTTCATAAATCTATATGGGATAGCTAGCTTGGGATTGTCAACCTCTATTCTATCTTTGTAAAAGTGCATTCTAGTGGCAGTAGGACTGGGATATGCTCTGTGACCTCCCTTATATTTAATATAATAAGAATCTGGATTATCTGGGGAATGCGGTCTATGTCTCTCTCCGTTCCTGTTTGTCAGACATCTCGGGTCATTACAGTATGAATATGTATCTCTTTCAGTAGTATCAGAGAGTTTTTCTACAGTCATTTCTTTTGAATTAATACTTTCTATGTGTGCTTCATGTCTCTGTCCGTTCCTATTTCTCTTGCACCGTGGATCATTACAATAATTTTCGCCAACAAAAATGCTCGCTTGACTTTCATTTGTAAGGTGTACCTTATGTCTCTCTCCATTCCTGTTCCTCTGGCATCGCGGGTCATTACAATATGGTTCACCCATCCTAAATTTGTCAATAATCGGATCCTTTTTAGCATTTCTAGAAATTAGTTTCGACTGTTGTGCTCACTTTTAAGTTTTGAAACGAAATTAAAATGAATAGTCAAAAAGTGAGTTTATACTAAAAACCAGTAAGACGGTCGCTATTAATATTACAATCATTGATGCGATTTACTTGTCTACTGCAGTCATTAAATGGACTTACCAGACTTAATTTCTTGCCAGGCAGATATCCGTCTTATTATTCGTATAAAAAAGAAAGTGGATACTATCGCAGGGATAGTAGATAGTATGTTTAATAATCCCAAATAAATTGGCATCGATTGTTCGGCGTAGGTATTATTATATGACAATTGTTCACTTTCAGGAGGTGTAATAAATTCACCGGGGATTCCTATAAAAATACTCAATAAAAATAGTACCCACCATAATATTATGACGTTTGATCTGGGGGAGTTTTTCCATTCGATACCATTTGAAAGAATTATTTGAGGATTGCTTGCCTTCCATATTTGTTGAGCAATGCTATGTGGTTTCCATAAATCTAGAATGGGAATAAACCACCATACTACTGCCATTATAGGTGAAGATACCTCTTTAGCACCAAATGCGTGTATGTTTTTGTTCGCTCTATAGAACCAATATAGGGTTACAATAAGAGCAACAATCTCTATCACCAAGATTAATGCCGCAATAATTAGAAAAACAAGATCTATACTTTGCAACTGTGCATCCCTGGTCTGATAATTAAGTGCAAAAAAAGCTCCAGTGTTTATAAGAGCAATAATTATAGTTGCAATACTCAAGATCACCAACCATTTTGTTATTTTGCTTATCGACCGAAATGATTCACTATGCATTGTCATTTATTATTGTTGAAATACATAATTGAGGGTGTTATATAAGTAATGATCAAGTATTATTATTGCTAAAACAATATCAGAAATTAGTAAAGGTATTTTACTGCGCAAATACTAGTAGCTAGGATCGGGACTTGAGCCAGTTATTAAGTCGTTTTACACTCAAGCCACGCTTAGCGACTAGGCGATCTGCCAGTCGCCAGTATTTCACATGGTCCGGTTTGAATGGACCATAATTAGTGAAGTATGCGGAGAGCATGTTTACCTATTATTCTTCAAGCTCTGAATCCCCTTGTCCCGAGAATTTGTTATAGTCTAAAGGACGTAATAATAATTTCTATACAAGATTCAATGGCGTTCACCATTAGGTTAAGTGGAAGGCTAGGAATGTCCGATGTCGACTCCAACGTTTGTTCCAACATAAGGGGAACATGAATGAATCCAGCTTTACCACTATTTTTAAGAAGTTTTATTTGATGGCATGCCAAGTAAAAAACATAATTGCAGATATATTTTCCTGCATTATCAGACATAGTTACTGGGATATTTCTGTCCTTTAATGACCGATAAATTCTCTCCAATGGTAAAGTAGACTTATAGCTAATTGGACGTCCAAAGAGTATTAATTTAGGACCATTAATATTTTTCGTATTGAGCACACCAGTATCTTGTTTCAAATTCATTGCTTTTCTTTCTAGAGTTATTGAATCGCTACCTTCTGACAATCCTAGAGACAATATTGCGTCAGGTTTGAATTCTTGAATTGTCTTTTTAATTCTAGCACCAGCAGAATCAAAACTTACTGGAAGTATTGTTGTATTAATTTCATGAAGATTACAAAGCGTGTGTCCATCCATTATCCTTTCTAGTATAGCCTGTGATGGATTTACTTTTAGATCACCAAATGGTTCGAATCCAGTAAGTAAGATTTTCACAATTTAGGACTACCTAAAAGATGTAAACCGTAAGTCTTAAGGCTTTTCTTCTTTCGTGCAATGTATTTCAAGCATAACTAGTTGATGAGATCTTCTATATTCACTACGAATGAGGATTTGGGAATTTACAAGTCTGACGATTCGAGCAGTAACAAGTTAACAAATGTCTTCGGATCTCGGGATTTGAATCATGATTGCAGTAGGATATTATTAGCTTGGTATTTAGCTTTTTCTTTGCTTCTTCGAGTTTGATTCAGCGAGGATGATCTCAATGCAAACCTTGAGGATCATTTTTGACACTAAAGGTTAGTTCAAAGTCTTGATTGTTAATTCAGAAATGGTTATGAATGTATATTTTATAATATCTAATTAATGACTGAAATTGGTATAGCCGAATATTTTGGCATCGGCGAAGCAGTAGGAATAATTGCAACGCTTTTTGTGATTATGTATTTTTCTAGCAAACAAATGCAGGCTCTATCTGTAGATATTGAAACAAAAGACTTGAACGATTTGGCAGAGAGAATGCATGCATTACATCAGATAGTAATTAAATCCCCTGAACTGATAAAGGTAGTAAGCAAAGTTGACGTAAATTCACCAGAAGTTGCGTACGCATATGATATTCTATTTACGTTTGCACATGTATTTCATATGCGGAAAAGAAAGGTATTAAGCGATAATGAATGGACCGGATGGTTGCGGTGGATGAAGTGCTTTTGAACAAGGCACGATAAAAGATTTATGGAAAACTAACATTGACATGGAGAAATGGTTCGATCCTGATTTTCAGAATTTTGTCGAAAAGGAATTAATTCCAAGGTTCTGAACCCGTCAGGATTGTAACCGTATTATACTTTTTAGCGCATAGATTATTATCTTCTGTATAAATGGTGTCTCGGGTTTCTGTCCCGTTCCCCGAAGCACTATTGCGGTAAAGGGGAAAGGCCAAAAAACGGAGCTGGCCGAAAAAAGCCCCTTACCATACAGGAGACTTGCTAATAACTGTTACCGTTTACTTCTTTTACTACATTCTGAAATCCAAAATCGTCACTGGCAAGTGAGGAGCCAATAGTGTAAATCAATTGCGGTATACCTGATGATGATACTGTAATAGAGAAAATAACCGATACGAGTATAAGACCGTATGATAATCTTATCGAGGGTATCGAAACATTTCAAAAATGAGGAACTATCAAATAACCAATGCCCATTATTATCATTGTAATAAAACCGTCAAATTGTAGTAATTTGTGCAAGTGTATCGTGCTAATTAATTCTGCTGGTAAAATCACACCGTTGGTCATCATCCAGATTGAACCTATCATAGAACCTATTATTAGCATATTAAGCGCCGTAATTACAAATGGTTTGCTCGGATTGAAAACGTGGGTATTGTCCAAGTGTGAATAATGGTTTTGTAATCCATTGACGCTATAAATACATGTATTTAGATGGGGCCTGTCGGAGTAGGACTGAATATTCATTCGGAACCTCAATTGATACATCTCAATAACCGGCATGCGTATCCATGACTTATCTGTTCTAAAATGGGATTCTTATAATAGAAATGAGATGAATAGCTTTAAGGTTACATATTTCTAGGATAGACTCACAACTATGTATTTAATTGATGTTCACTTGTAATATTTTTTCTGTACGTCCCACTCCAGTTCAGAGTCTTCTCGCTCATGCGTTTAATCTTGATATGTTTTGAAGAGAAAAACAGTTATGATCTTCAATCCACTTATATTGGCGCCCGACATATGATAGTATATGATGCTTCCCAACGAGCACATAATTCGGTGTAGTGAATGTGGAAGAGACTTAATAGTTAAAGATACTGTAAATAACGGAGTAGCATTCCTTAGTCACCTGAAGTTAGATCACGGAATAACCTATTTCCCACAACGTATGACTATGGCTAAGACTAAGAGCAAAAGCACAATTAATTCTCGACAAGAATTACAATATGCCAATAATTGAGTTCAAAGATCTAAAATTCGTAGTTTACCGTCAATTGTGATGATTTTGACAAAATTTACTTAAAAATAAATAAAAATAATCTCTTGGAATATTTTAGATTATTGATTTATCCAGTCCATTCACTGTTCTAATTATTATCATTATTATCGTCATTAGTAAGGCTTGATTCCAATGACAAACTATAATATTTCTTAAATAAACAAAACTAAGGAATTAAAGATCATAAAATCCTACTCCATTGCAGACATATAGAGTAGAATACGCTACATTATATAAGACATCGTAGTATAGTAGATTGATTTATTTGAAACAAAATAGTTTCCCCATGAGGGATTGGCACGTTAAACATATGGAACAGACTCTTATTAGATTTGTGAGAGGTTTATCTGAGAATGCGTCTCGGTGGGAAGTAAAACTAAACAACAAGTATGGGAAAATAGGCAGAGTTCGTAAAAGAATCGATTATGACATAAAACATGGTGTTACGAACGAAGAGGTATTTACATTTTTAGAACTAATAAGAACCGAGTCCATTTACAATGATGTTAGGTCTCCTGAAGGTTCTATGGACAGATTGAATGAACTACAATCATGTTATAAAGAGGCACCACAGTTATACAATAACTGGAATAGCGTTGTTACCAGATAATAGTTACATAATGTAATGCAACGCTAAATCCTATGATTTATCATAATTCATTAGTTTTAATGGCAAATGATTTTGATCATGTCAACCATTTTTTGTTCAGGTTTATCATACACTATCAAGTAGATGACAGGGAATTCAAAGTACTTTGTTGGATATCTCTGGAATAATACTTGAGTCCATATCTTTCAAAACTAGGGATGAATGAATCTTACGCGATATTGATTTTCTCAGTTTACTAACACCGTATCCGGACTTGGGCGATACAAGTAATGGGTCCACTATATTTAAGTCAGTGAACACCCTTCTAACATTATCAAAATCAGCTTTATCTATTTTTGAAAATACTATCACAATTTTTTCTTTATCTACATTCAACTCTTCTAACACATTCATACAACTGTCATATTTTACTTTTATTTCATCTACCGATTCTGACGAGTCAATAAGAAGTATAATCATGTCCGCCTGAAGTGACTCTTCCAAAGTAGACTTAAAGGCCTCAATCATGTAAGTAGGAAGTCTTCTAATGAATCCAACTGTATCTGTAAGCAAAAGTTTCCGTCCTCCAATAATAAAAGACCTTGTCGTAGTCGAAAGTGTGGTAAATAAATTTTCAGATGTTTCATTACTTTCGAGAGTAAGCGAGTTAAATAGAGTAGTCTTACCTGAGCTTGTGTATCCAACTAGAGAAACTATTGGCATTCTGTCCTCCACTCGCTGATTATGGTAAAGATCACGTTTTCTTTTGGATTCTGCCAACTTTTTTAAAATAAATGTCATTCTCCTCTTCAGGTCCCTAAATTTTACATCAACTATATATTCTCCACTGCCACCTTTGCCTGGTCTTTCATTACCTATTAGCAGTTTCGCATTTTCTCTTATCCGAGGTAGCTCGTATTTAATTTCTGCAAGCTGAATCTGTAATTTTGCTTCTGAAGTAGTAGATCTAATATAAAACAAGTCGAGGATAAGCCTTTCCCTATCTACCACCTTTATACCAGTTGCCTTTTCTAAATTATAGACCTGTTTGGGTGTCATATGTTCATCAACTATAATCTGTTCATACTTGGTATGTTGAAGAAATTCCTTAATCTCTTCGACTTTGCCCGATCCCAATCCATATCGTGTATGCTTGAGGTTTTTTTGGGTAAAGCACTTCACGATATTATTACTGCCTAATGATTCCACCAAACCTTTTCCTTCCTGTATACTGAAATCGTCAGGATACGTTACCAGTATAACATTTTGTTTAATTTTCAGAATGTTTCAGGTCCGGACCAGTCCATATAATCATCAGCTAAGTAATCGTTTTTATGTCCTCTTGAACACACATGAGAAGAAATAGAATTAGTCTTTAATTTGGACCCTTCTTTGGTATCTTCAGGTATATAAACACCGGGAAACACCTCACCACAATTTTTACATTTTAACATCAGCATAGGCATTTATTTTAAACTAATTCATATACGGTTTCATACTATTAATATCTACCTACGATAAGTTTCAAATAAAAAAACTAACTATTTCCGATCATCCAACATAGATTATGACTAGGTCACATTTACGGGAATTAATTACTAAGTCATAAGACAAGGTTTAATGAATGAAAACTAACAAGAACTGAATGTTCCATGTTCTAGTACCAACAGAGCCTTGACAATTAATCATAAATTTACTGAATTAGATCCAAGACCATTTTCAATTCATCTATTTCATTCTCTATTGCTTGTTTGTCCGTCTCATCTCTACCATGTGCTGTGTACTTTACCAACCTTTGACATGCTTCAATCTGTCCTAATATTAAATCCTTCTTATCATGACACAAACTATGGTAACTATCAATTAAGGAATACGTTACTTTTCTTTTCTTATTTTCGCATCCACAGGTTTTTGCCATAATGCCATAGGGCGATTCTGAATCGCTAATATTCAATTTACTAAGACTCCGTCATTCGAATCAAACCAGAATTCTAGGATCAAACCATGAACATAATCATAAAATAGTCTGTATGACTCATGGAGCTGATACAGGCATAGATTCTATTGGATTATTACCGCATAAAGGACAAGTATTGGGAAGGATAAAGTTGGTAAGGCATGTAGCGAACCAATGACATGATTTGCAGATTAAGAAATTTCTGTCAATTAACTTATCTTTGCTTTCATAGAACAACGGGTAAATCTTCGAAGAGGTCAATATGAACCATGGCCTAACACTTTCTGCATATTGATTATAGTTAACATTAATTATATTCAGTTTGGATGCATTTAAGTATATCTAATACTTGGATTAGGAACAGGAAATATAGTAGTTTAGAAAATATGTATAAACTTCTTGGATATTACGAATATCGCCACTATAACACGGAAACATAACAAAATACTATTGTTTTCCCTATTAATCTACGAATGTTTCCAATTCTTGGGAATTGTTGCGTTTAACTTTGGTTAGTTTCATTACAAATTTTTGTTACTGAGAGCAGGAAATTTTTATTTTATGCCACACAGCTCATTTTTTTAGTGAAGCTTATTCGCCTCTTTACAACGACTCGTCCTGTGTGCTAATAACTTTCAAAGGCTTATATGACTAGAAGACTCTATCAAGATTAGTAAATGATAGCTGTAATGTTCTCAATCTGAAATAAAACTAATTGGATAATATGGAATGAAAATAATTGCTTGGTGTTTTAATTGCCAACAGCAAATATCCTTTAACAACGTATCGAGAAATAGAAATGGTGTGGCAACTCCGGTGGATGATTATGGTAATCTTCACAGTTGCAAACATAAAAATCGAAAGCTTGGATTTCAAAGCCAAAAATGTTTCAGATGCGGACAGGGCATACATTTTGATAAAAATTATAGGTCAATTTCGGGAAAATATATTCCACTGGATTGGAATTTGGGCAAACGACATGATTGTAACAATACGCCGGATCTAGAGGTCAGAGAGTACAGGCTTTCCCAAGAATTAATGAAAAAAATGTAATGTGGCAACAGATGTGCCTGGCTAAAACAACTGAGTCACACATTACGCCATCGACAAACGAATACTTCACCATCACAAAGAACCATAGGGGACTACTCTAGACAAGTGTTTTATTGTAATTTGATTATCTCATCCCAAGTACCAGTTGTTGATAACATATAGAATTTACCAAGATTTCCAGATTCTAAGTGTATAACATCTCCAGCTGCAATTTGAATTTGAAATAATCTGTTCAAGAATTGCAGGAAACTCGGTCCTGCCACTATGCTCCTGGCTTGCTTCTCGAGTGGTTTATTGTAGTATTTTTGTAGCGTGTCCATTAGTCCCAAACTACTAAGTTCTTCAACTAATTCGTACAAATCAATAAACTTTGAATTCCTCTTGTAGACCTTAAGAGTTGCCATGGTAAAATATCCTTGTTTTCTACATACTACGAAGTATAATATAACATTTAGCTGTTCGGACACTTCGTTCGACAAGTTGTTCGGTAATGGCATTAATAAGACTTATTGAAGAACGAGTGATGTACTGAACATTTGTATATCCTGTTCAATCTGTGGAAAGGAATTCAACAATTTACTTAGCGGTGCGATTTATTAAAGCACAAAGGCAAAGCTAGAATCTATTCAGATGAATGTTGCAGAGATTACCTAAAGAAAAATCTCTAGGTCTAAACCTCTGTTTGTATTAATACCGGTTCCTTTATGATAGTATTATCTAACATAAAGTAGAACTACTAGGATTTGTCAATGTATTACCAGATGGCAAAGGTTTTGAACTCAGTACGTCAATCCAAAATTAGGACAAAATTCTTACTAAAATATACCTACTATGCATTAAGTGACCAATCCTATAATTGGAAACGTATGTGATTAATTGATAAATCTCATATATTGATTATACTACAAAAATAATGTAACTAGGTGCTGGAAAAAACTTTAAAAATAGTACTAAAATCTAACCGCTGTCCTAAGTACCACTCCCACTAACATCTGATGCCTAAAATGAGCACATTACCATCCAGCTTATTTACTCCTAAAATAATACTGATCATTGGAAAAATCTTGTAAAATTTTCCAATTATATTTGGTAGATCTAAAAAATAAGATGGATAACCATTAATAGACATCGGCGTAACAAGACCTAGTGAATAAATCCGCAAAATGTATTGAACAACAGCATGATTTGTGTGATGGAGATATAATAGAAATGATCAATAACTCAAGGGTAACAAGAATTTGTGAATGTCAATGTCATGACAATATGTATAAGCTAGTAAGTAGGATGAAGGCAGCAAATAATCAGTAATTAGAGAACCCATTCCATCAGCCAGATCATTTAACTTTATAAATTAAGTGCTGTATTACAACCTAAATGGTGGATCTAGTTTATGGTCGTGGAATAACCGACATTGTTCGAGAGATACCCCTTTACGTCAGCATTTTCAAGAAATTTGCAGGTATCAAGCTTCTTCATACAAAGCCAGCACTGTACGGCTCAGCCGATATAATTAATGTTTGTAACCTCCACAACTCACACTGTTACTGGTGGCTAAATAGGCAGGAGGATAATCAAGATTTAAGCGTTGAGGACTGGAGAGAAACAATCAGGAAAACATTCAAGAAACAAAATCTTTTTGTTGTCACACTGGTTGGAGGAGAACCAACTATGAGACCAGAAATTATAGACGTATTTTGTGAAGAGATGCCTAGAAGGATATGCGTGGTCACAAATGGCTATTTTCCCCTGAAAAGGATCAAAAATCTTTACTTTTATTGGATATCATTAGATGGGACTGAAAAGTCTCATGATGCTATTAGAGGAAAGGGTTCCTATGCTAAAACTAAGAGTAACATTCTAGAGTATATTAAAGGGCCGCCTCGAAATGGCAAACCTGCCTGGAAAGATATTTGGATCACAATGACTATCAATACGGTCAATTACTCTACAGCTGTTGACTTGGCTGAAGAATGGGTTGGAAAAGTCAACAAAATAGGATTTCAGTTTCACACTCCATTCATGAAAGGAGATCCTCTCTGGTTAGAATTTGGAAAATTACGTAATGATTTGGTCGATAGGCTTATAGAGCTCAGGAGAAAATATCCAGAATTTGTGATTAACAGTGAGAAACAATTGTCCCTAATGAAAGGAAATTGGGGAGGTAATGGGACAACTCCCGTTCAATGTCCAACGTGGGCCATCCTTTCTTTGGATCATATGGGAAGAGTTAAGCAGCCTTGTTGCATTGGTGGTGCTGATGCCAAGTCATTAAAACCAATATGTGAAGATTGTGGTCTTGGTTGCTATTCGGTATTAGTTGCAAATGGCATTTCAGGTACATGACAATGCACATCTTTGGTTATGTATTTATTGGCTTACTGTGACACGCCATAAAATAAGTTATCGTTACTAATAATGGTAAGCCAATGATACAAAGATAAAATCGGAATTCATACAACGATCAAAACATACTTCAATATCTAGTTGATAATCCTAAATTTTATATTTATTACATATTTGACTTAATTTTTCTATATCTTATTTGCAAAATTAGGTGTGTAATTATATGTGTTTAATAAAATATCATCTCATTCACTTGAAATTATCGAATTAATCAAGACTTAGTTTTATCCATTATGTTGAAATAAATACATTTAATTACATATTTGATACTAATTTAATACTATTTCTCTAATAAAAACAATTTGTATGCGATTAAGTTTTTAATCGTTTCCAAACTTTAGAAAATATTATCATTACCAAGGAATTAAGTCAATATATGTACAACGTTTTTATTGAATGTTTTACCAACAATGATTGATTAAATCATGAGGAGAAGAATGGAGATAATGGCAAAGTCAACGTCTGCAAAGAATGGAAATGAGCGGATTACTACAAATAGAGATAATATTAAACATTTGGAATACTTTAACAACGGTCAGTGGCGACATAGTGATAAATGTAGACAGTTTACAAATAAAGAGTGTTCTTTGGTAAGACCTAAGAAGCACACATAGTTACCGTCATGCAGTTAGGCGTGTAAATCTCAGAGATTTATTGACAATAAGTTTGTTTTATTACAATTGATTGTATATCGGTGGTGACAAGCTAACTTCAAAGGCACTCAATATGTTATCTACACAACTATTTGTAATGAGAGAAGGGATTCTTAACTTTGTTTCTATAGGTAATAAACAATTTATGAATTCTAATATCGCGATTCGCTGCCCGATGTCATTCTCCTCACGGCACTTTTCAACTAAGCTGATCAGATATCTAGTATTTTGTGTCATTAATTACTATATATGCTACAAGACTTAAGAATGTTTAGATACATTCCATGCCATACAAATAATTTTCCATATCTACGAGTCTATAAAATAATTGTCAGACTGATGTTACTACAGAATGGTCATAAGGACACATCATTATGCCAGTTACAAACACAAAGGATGATATAGTATGATGTGTACTAATTTATTGTTTATAACTAAAATTCAAGTGAATAGATTTGAAAATATTGATGATTTCAACAGAGTACCCACCCATGCAGGGTGGAGTTGGACGCTACTGCAAGAAGTTAGTCGATTCGTTAAGAAGCGAAGGTATGCAGGTATTTGTCGTTTGCAATGAAGATGGAAATGGAGATTACAGTGGCATTTCACCCAATAATCAAAATAATTCTAAAGCCCTCTTAAAAATAGTCAAAGAGGTTGAACCAGACGTAGTCCATGTTCAATATGAGCATGGACTATATGGAATACATTTAGATGCAATAAATCCTAAAAAAACACACACAAATATAGAATCATTTTACGATGAATGCACAGTTCCTATGGTCACCACTTTCCATTCGGCTTACACTTTCACTCAATGGATGAAATTGGTAGTTCCATTAAATAATAGAATATTTGGACGCTTTGGGACTTTTCTTAGGATGGTTTACGACTATTGGACACATCTACTAAATTATGATTCATTTAATTCCCTAAATAGGCAAAAAATAGGCTCCAATAGAGCCGGAGTTGTCTTTTCTAAATATCTAGCCAATATCATCCCCGGCAGTACTTTGATATATCATGGGGCAGAGCCTAGCACTTCGCCTCCCTTAGATAGAAAGGAGGCAAGGAAAATGTTCTTACTTCCCGAACACGCAAACATTGCCTTAGCCGTGGGCTTTATGACCGCAACCAAGGGATGGGATGTAATTGGAAAGATGAAGATACCTAAGGACTGGAAAGTTGTAATAAACACCTCACGAAACCATTACGGAAGAGAAAAACTGAAGGAGAAATTTGAAAATGAAGGGGTGATCAACTTGAACAGGGGCTTTCTGAGTGAAAAAGATTTATCATTGCTCTTCTATTGTGCCGATGTACTGATCCTTCCTTACAAAGTAACTTCTGGTTCAGGTGTCATGTACGATGGGTTAGCTCATGGACTTCCATTTATTTCAAGTAAGTTGGAATTTTTCAAAGAATTCTCGGATATGAAGTTAGGGATGATGGTTAATCGCAATCCAGTAGAGTTCTCAAATTCTCTTCTAAAACTTAAAATGAATTACAAGCAATACAAAGATGCGGTTATAGACCTTAGAAAGCATCTACTCTGGAAGGAAGTTGCCAAAAAGCATATCTTGCTCTATAACTCAATTATTGAGCATGCTAGTTCTCCTCTGGTAAGAAAAATCAATAGATAGATTTACTTTATTATTTGGAGAATGTTATAATATAGTAGAACTTGCCAATGATATCGGAGTCCAATTTTTCAATTAAAGTTACCAAAGATAATTTATAATCTCTCGTTTTTCTTATCGTGGAGCAGTGCATTCTTATATGTGAGAGAGAATACATTAACATGTGGACAGACCCGGAATTGAGTAGTAATATTTTTTCGGACGTCGAGGTAGACTTTAGAGAGAGATATAGCACTTACCTAAGGACCATGAAGCAACGAATCTATGATACATATCTAGGTTTCAACGAATTGGATGATGAAAGAAAGATGGTTAATCAGCAAGTTGTAAGGACGCCTGGACGTAGAGGCGAGATTATTAAGAATGAAGAGATTGATAAAGAATTCTCTAGGCGTTATATTGAGTATAAAAGAGTAACGAATTATACTGATTGAATTCTGGACTCAATGAGAGCTTTTAGTCCTAAAGTATTACATAACTTTATATTTTAAGATTCAATTCAACCTACAAACAATAAAAAGAGTTTCTTAGTTTTAGCATAAAACCAAAAAAAATACGGGCATC
Organism: Nitrososphaeraceae archaeon; assembly: GCA_044870765.1. GTDB lineage: Archaea > Thermoproteota > Nitrososphaeria > Nitrososphaerales > Nitrososphaeraceae > TA-21. The sequence continues at coordinate 1,482 of JBIOZG010000054.1, read as the reverse complement.
AAATTAAGCCCAAACTAGAAGTGATAGTCTTAATGTTACCCTTTTAATAAACTAAAGACTATTACTTACGCTCGTGTGATGGATCTTTCTTTATTTACACAATTTGTGCTTTTGCAAAGCGATCTCCCACACTGGTAATTCTTATGTTCGTTTTCTGTCCACTTTTTGCACCTTCAACAAATATTACAAAACCCTGGATTCTAGCAATTCCGTCGCCCCTCCTGCTTATTTCTGATATTTCAACTTCGTATTCCTTTCCCATTTCTACTGGTTTTGGACCTCCAAAACCACTTCTATAACTCATAGTTAGGATAATGTCTGTTCTTTCCGTAATATTAATGAACGTAATTAACTCCATTTTGCGAACGACCTCTCACTTCAACTTACATTTCGATATAAAATACTATTGAATAGTATCAGAGCGATTTTTGAGACGTAAATTTCTGTTTTAAACCGGTGTATAATCGAAAAGCGCTACAAACATAAATTTTGCGGTAACTAACTTTTCATAAATATGCTAGAGCCAATAATTGGCTTTATTCGTAAAAGGGTCAATTAGTGTTCGTGAACCAAGAATGTCGCTGTAAATATAAATTATTTTTTAATTCCAAAGACAACCTCTAGCCCTCTCGTTCTGGAATGGCTATATGTAAATGACTCGTTTGGAGTTATAGGAAAGCTGGATAATTGTTCATATTTGCATGCAGGACATATGTTGTTTGCTCCCAATAACTGATTTATATGTAATTTACTGAGACATGTTGCAGTCCAGAGGCAATGGTCACATAGAAGAAATATACTTTGATTAATTTTCATATTACTTTGATTCATTAATGTTTGGTTTGTTGTCATAATTTAATGTGTACATCGCGTGTTTTATGTAGCTTTCTATTATTACTAAAAGTAGGTACACTTTAGCTTGTGATAATTGAATAGTTTTTCAATTATATTCTTAGGAAAGTATAGCTCGGAAAAAGAATTTTACATCATTTCATTAGTAGAGCTTAATAATTTGGGCTTCGTTGGATTCGACTCAAATTCCACTTCAATTAGCAATTATCATGATATAGTTATCCCCGACTGAATTTAGTCGGCATTAATTACCTAACTTTCTTTAATTGCATCGGCACATTTATCACAATACTTCTCTATTATTATTGCTCCTATAGTACTGTATTTGACTAGCTTGGTCGCAGGTTCTCCGCATCCTATACAAAATCTCGAATTTTTTTCTGCACTTGATGTAAAGGGCTCAATACTTTTCAGTGTCTTTTCTATCATTCACATTATATAGAAAGAAAGTACATTATAAACTAAATAGAATACAATTTTTCGTGTTAACTCCTATTAGTAGATTATCGCAACCAAACTACCAATCTCAATCAATCGACTGTCTAAACCTTTTATCCTACGCTGTTCATATACAATTACTAATTTCTAACCAATTAGTACCAAAGTACAGAAACTGATGGGGTTTTTGAT
>JBIOZG010000053.1:0-13234 GCA_044870765.1 Nitrososphaeraceae archaeon | reverse complement strand
GCCGCGGTTCCTCCTATCAATAACGTATTGAATCCTGATCTGGCCATAGGTTTCTGCACGACTTTCCCCCTTATGCTTCCGATCAAGAAGAAAGAACTTGCGGTGGCTATTATTGAATAAAAAAAAGCGTTACTAATAGATATGTTAAATCCTGAGAGATAAGAGAAAATGAAAGGGATTAGTGGAATTATACCTATGGCATTAAATCCTACGAAAGTATTTACAGCGTTGACCATAGGACTGTTCTTGTCTTCAATCAAACCCAGCTCTTCTCTCATCATGGTATCTACCCAGACTTTCCGTCTTCCAGTAATTATTCGTACAACCTCCTCTAGCAGTTCCTCTTTGAAACCTTTCTGGATGTAAATGTCTCGGATCTCTTGTTTCTCTTCTTCAATCAGATTATCAATTTCCCATTCTTCTTTTTTTCTTTCTCTTGCAACGTATTCATTATGTGTTTTTACGGCTAAGTAGTTTCCAATAGCCATAGAAAACCCATCCGCGAATAAATTCGCAAATCCCAATATCACTATGATGGATGGTGATAGTAATGCACCTACAACGGCTGCCACAACCGCAAAAGTTGTCACAGCTCCATCAATAGCACCATAGACAAAGTTTTCAATAGAAAATTTCATAATATTAGATAACAAGACTAGTTTATACTCCCAAGTCTGTGACTGCCTTTTTGATATCTGGTAGACGTCTCAGATAATTGATATGCATTTCAGTATCAGGTATAGGATTTGCACAACAATGCATACACTTGTCTGCTATAAATCTAAAGCACTCACCGTAGCTGCACAGATAGAAAACTGATTTATTAGTCAAAGGAAATTCAGTTATATCCATATCCTCATTACCAAACAGTGAAATAATAACAGGCATCATTTAAATTGCCTTGTCAATATTTTCATTAATGATGTTAATTGACTCCCCTTTATTTTCAACCATTTCTTTGAAGAATGCATTAAAAGTTTATATCTTTTTAGTTGTGTTTTTTTAGTTCGTTTATGAATTCTTCGAGCTTCTTCATAGTTTCAGGATGCAAGTGATGTTCTATACCTTCTGCATCATTATTAGCGGTTTCCTCGTCGACCCCAATTATCATGAAGAATTCAGCTAAAAGACCGTGTCTGTTTCGAATATTTCGAGCAATACGGGTTCCTTCATTGGTTAATTTGATGCCTCTATATTTTTCGTACTTTAGATAGCCCGTTTCATCGAGTTTCTGCATCATTTTGGTCACACTAGGTGAACTCACATTGAGGTAACTTGAAATGTCTACCGTCGTAGCATATCCCTTCTCTTGTACTAGTTCATAAATTACTTCTAGATAATCCTCCATTCTATCTGTCCGATCCTCTTTCTTTACACTATTTGCATAGCGAATAGCCTCTAGTCTATTCTCCTTGTCCAATCCTGTCACCTCACTCAGTTTATTCATCAGAAGGACCACCTCTTTAATTTCCCTTTTTGTCCTACTAAATATTTAGTAATCATCTTTAAACCAACAGTCCTGTAAGATACATTATTAACATCCCAAATGCAAAGCCTATGATAATCCAATGATTACTTAGCAATCCTCTACTGCCATTGGTGTGATACATCCAAGAGCCAATCGAGTAAACTACTTGGAATATTGCACCTGCACCAATTGAAAGAAAAATAACAGTTGCGATAGGAGAGTACAAAAATCCACCTATCCAGGCTCCCATGATTGTAGGACCTCCTGCTATCAAACCCATGATAATTAACTTTGCTACAGGAATTCTTCGACTCTTAGCCATTGGTGCTACAATCGCCAACCCCTCTGTTGTGTTGTGCAAAGTGAATCCTAAAATCAAAAATGAGCTTAAAGCTACCTCGCCTAACAGTACTGCTGCTCCAATAGCCAGGCCTTCTCCAAAATTATGTAATCCGATACCGATTGAAATCATCATCGATATGGCTATGGGCCTTATCAACAGTTGTTGTTGGAATGACGTAGAAGTAGATTTCATGTCCCTTGTTCCTAGATCAGGTTCTGGGTGGCTTGAATATTCTGTCTTATATTCAATGTCAGGTTTTGAACGCTTTGAGGCACGCTGAATGAGTCTCTGTGAAACATATAGTAGGGTTACTAAAGTAACGATTGCAACCATAATAATCAGAATCTGTGCATTAAAGGCTGGTGCAAGATTATCCACTGCTATTTCGTTACTCTCTAGTAGAGCGTCTATACCAAGAAAAACTAATAATCCTGCAGTAAGGCTAAGGAAAAAGTTATACTTATTAGGACTTAACCTTCTAATGAATGGATACCATACAAGACCCATCATCACAGGAATTATGCCTACGTATGTACCAATGAGAGCAAATGTTGAAGCCTGTCCTACTGTTGGGCGCGGCGCCGCAGCTGCAGAATTGACCAATTTATCAAATCGGGTTCCATCGTCTGTAGTTATCCCTATCGTATATGGCTCTCCAGTATTCCATACAAATGGGATTATTACCTTAGCATCTGCGAGTCTAGTTAATGTTCGTCCAGGCTCAACTGCTGCAGGATATATCCTGTCATTCACATCAGCTTGTGCGATGCTGATCTCTGAAGGTCCAGTGTTTCTTACAAATGCTATTATCATATTGTTCTCTGAAAACTGAACCTTCTCGATAGAAATTTCTGGTAGCGGCTTGATAGAACTTTGGAATAAGACTCCCGAAGAATTCAATAGCAATACTACCAATGCCCCAATAACGATAAAGGGAATAACTCCAAATAGTATAGTACGCTTCGAAATTCTGTGAGTGTTACTGGTATTGCCTTCCTCTATTTCCATTAATTTACGCCTCCTGTTGGCACTAAGCCAGACGTGTTATTAAAATCAGTTGTAGAGTAATTAGTAATATTCCTTATTGAAGTAACGTTTAAATTCTCATTAATAGACTGATTTGTCCCCTCTTTTACAAGAAATAAACCTGTCCACCCTTTCTCAGCAAACTCAGTCTTGTGAGCATGGAACATATACTTTCCCGGATATTTATAGCTGAATTCCAATATTCCACGTTCTGCCTGGTTCATAGTAACGATATCAGTATATTCATCTGGTATCAATTTCGTACCGGTTTTATAGAAATTAAACATATTTGCGTGTAAATGGAAGTTGTTTAGAGGATCAAATTCAAGCATATTTAATAGATATATTCGAATTAATCTATTTTGGTCAATTTGGATTGGATGGTGCATGTAATAGTATGGGATACCGTTAACTGTATAGAAGTTATTTTCAGTATCAAAATCAGTATCGTAACCATTCATTAACATTACCATCTCATCTGCATTTGCTCTTGGTTTCTTCGGATCTATTATCAATGCACCATAAAGACCATGGGTTATGTGTTCCTCGAGTGGCTGCATATGACAATGGTATGGAAATACTCCAAATGGTTCTGCGGTAAATTGATATGTGAATTTGCCCCCAGGTGCAATTCCTTCAAAGACTCCATCCATTTCAGAAGGGTGTATACCATGAAAGTGTATTGAGTGGAATTTAGAGCCGTTATTAATTAAAGTGATCCTGATTGTATCGCCTTCTGTAGCTCGTAAAGTTGGCCCGGGTATTGTACCGTTATACGTCCATACATTATAGAAGACGCCTGGAGAAACTTCTTTAGTCTGTTGGTCCGATGCAATCATTGTAAAATCTCTTATCACAGTTCCATTAGAAGACGTTGACAGTTTTCCGTAATTAAATTCCCTCAGGTATTTCATTGGGTCTACAACTGCAGTCTTCGGGTTTATGACGAATGAAGTTGGATCTAAAACATCACCGGTTGTTTGAAGCGTAGGATAGCCTGGTGTATGACCACCAAATGTGTTTAGCTTTGATGAATTTTGATCGCTAAGGGAACTTTTACCATATAACGCTGTAGAGATAGCAAAAACAATAATGGAAATAGCAATACCAAACAGTACCGCTATTCGTGGGTAACTCATCAAGTTTATTAACTATATTTAAGTTAGTTAGAAATGCTAATAAATGTTTCCCTAGTCTAACAATTATAGTCGGAGTATGCTGAACTATGAGTGTGCTCATTAGATTTTTAGATTTTTACCGATTTTGTAATCCCACCTATGTTGTTATTCTAAATGTTGTTATTTTAAATGGATTCTAATCCCCCATGAAATAAGGGGAATTAATTAAAAATGGACTATTTTAAGGAAGATCAACATCCATTAGTAACAAAATTCTTCGAAATAAGTCATTTTATATAAATACTCATAAATGATTGTTTGCAGTATAGACTATTAAATGAAAGGAAAACCTGGTAGTAAAATAACAAATTACCTTACAAAATTTTATGTGAGGTATACCAGCACCATATCTCTCAACAAAAATCTGCTACTTTCAGGTTCGGCTGGTTTTATTGTTAGTCTTATCGTTGCATATGTATCTACGAAATATTCCTATGGTGATTTTGCAACTTCTACATTAACTGTAATAACCGGATTCATCTCCTCTAAAGTAATCTTTGTTATTCTTTTTCATCTTGATAATAAGAAGAAATATACAAGAAGATTTACTGGTAAATTGAACTTTGATATTTTAAAACAAATAGTAACAAAGATGATATTTGCTGATGCTATATTTGATATTATCAATAATGTATCACGGTTCTTCATTCTACTTGAATTGTTGAAAATAGAATATCAGCCAGTACAAGCTGCAACAATAGCATCTATTATAGCCTCATGTTTCTCTTATTTAGCTATAAATTTAATTGTAAGACGTATACATGTATTTAGATTTAGGAAAAAGTTATTCTAAGTAATAAAACAAAATATCCGTACTAACGATATCCAAAAAAGAAAACTTTAGAGCTTTATAATCCATTTTATAATTAAGAATCCTAATTTAGAACCGATAGCATCACGGGTACCGAGGCATTCGCACCGAACTTTATTCAAATACCACTATAATCAATTATACGTTCCTATAAAAAGATAGTTAATCTTGTAGGCGGTTTGTAAAAAAACTATCATATTGGGTGATTAACTCCTCCTTATGAACAGTCGATCGTCATACAGTTCAAAAAAAATGTACTGTTATAGGTTGATCCAAAAATATTAAAATGACAACACCGCAATTCCAACATAAAATAAGCTGGGTAAAATAGAGGAGATATCCTATCATAGTGGCCGTCCAAAATGATCACCCTCTTCTACAGCATCATTTACGTTTGCACTATCCTGCGTCCAGAACTGATCGGCCATGGGTGATGTTGCTGAAAGGTCGCTTGAAGAACCATATAAGACTTGTACTGCACCTCCATTCTTTGTAGACCCTATATCTTCGCTTGGTACGCCAATAGCAAGATCATCTTTACCATCACCGTTGAAATCTGCTTTTACCTCAATGGCATTGACATCAGAGAATAAAAAAGAAATTGATAATTATGATAATACCGTTAACAAAAAGACACTAACTAAAATTCTAGTTTTCTCTAACTTATCCTTAAATGATATATGTTGTTGATAAATCTTTATTTTCAACTCTTCAGTAGCTTTGATGAAACTTAATGTTACTATTAATACTTTCCTCTTTTATGGACGAACCATATAGTCAGGAAAGTCAACGAAATAGATGCGACCATGGAAAATGGCCATGGTATAAGCAAATTGGTTACAAAGTTAAATCCTATAGACAGTAAAATTATCGTGATAGCTTCTTTTCCTGAAAGAGCTTTTTTATTTATTCTCCAGATTGCAACTGCAATTAGTAAAATAAAATATATTCCAAAACTAAATGGAAGAGGAACGAATACGTTAAATATAGATCCTATTAGAGGAATAATTACTACTAAAAATAAGACTTCCTTATACCAAGTTCTGCTTTCAAACACGTTACTTGGTTTGGAATGTGATTATATTAATTTGATGCTCAATACCAAAACAAAAGGGCAAACCGAGGAGGTGCGAGGGTAGTTTGGACGAACAAGAAACAAACGATTCCCTCCACCTGTCGGTTTTTCGAGATTTTCTGTATTCGAGATGGAGATTAGACTTCGTTCTTACCTAAATATGAGATTTGCTTATCCTCTGATTACTTATCGTATGATAAGTCTCTATTTTACATTTGAGAGTTTAAAATTTATTAAATTTGATTTAAAGGTTTCTCGGTACTTGACTTCTGCTCTCCGATGAAGTTCAATTGTCATCGGCTAAGCTCTACACATATTCTTTTTAAAGCAAATTAATTAGAACAAACGTATGTAATCAAGTTACCAAATTCAAATTAATTACAGTCTATATCTCTGGATAGAAATATGCTCTTTCAGAGAATTTTTGGATATACATCATGTGTCTTGATGGTTATCTTACTATCTAACTTGATATTAGTTCCAATTTCACAAACTTCTATGTTTAAGGTAGAGGCACAGCCTTTCGACAGAAGCACCCTACGAGACAAAATTGATCAGATAAGGAACAATGCACAGAATATCGTTAAAAAATTAAAAGATGTTCCAGGGGAGAAAATACCAAATGATTACATTGTAGTATTAAAGGATAACAATTTTCTATCATCTGTATCATCGTTAGCTGGTAAAGCCAGAAGCGATGGTGCAACCATCCAACACGTTTACGATGACGCTCTACATGGTTTCTCTATGAAAGTCCCAAATGAAGATGTGCTTGACGAAATTGTAGCCAATCCCGGAGTAGATTATGTACAGCCGGATGTGAAGGTGAAAGCGTTCGCACAGAGTTTACCAACTGGCGTTAATAGAGTAGACGGTGACCTGAGTTCAACTAAATCTGGAAACGGGAAAGGAAGCGTAAATGTTGACATAGGTATTATGGACACAGGAATTGATCTGAATCATCCTGATCTCAATATATATAGACAAGTAACCTTTGTTTCAGGTACTGCGAACGGTAACGATGATAATGGTCATGGTACAGCTGTGGCTGGTATTGCAGCGGCAAAAGATAACTCTCGTGGTGTAGTGGGCCTGGCTCCGGGTGCTAGATTATGGGCAATTAAGGTTCTTGATAGTAACGGTATTGGTTCTACTTCCGACATAATAGAAGGAATTGATTATGTTACTGAACATGCGAATGAGATAGATGTCGTGAATTTGAGCTTTGGTGCCATTGGACAAAATAAGGCTCTCCACAGTGCAATCATTAAATCTGTCGCAGCTGGAGTCACTTATACTGCTGCAGCGGGTAATGAAGGTGTGGATGCATCATCTGTATTTCCAGCAAGTTTCCCAGAAGTAATAGCCGTATCAGCAATTGTTGACACCGATGGAAGGTGTGGTGCTATTTCGTCTACAGTTACACCAGCTGGGAAAGATGATACTTTTGCAAGGTTTAGTAATTATGGGTCAGTAGTTGACGTAGCTGCACCAGGAGTTTTTATCAAAACAACAACGAGAGGGGGTTCTTATACTACATTCAGTGGTACTAGCGCTTCAACTGCTCACGTTACCGGCGCAGCCGCATTATATGAATCTGAACATCATAATGCAACCCCCTCAGAGATAAGGAATGCTATTAGGATCTTTGGTTCCACACCAGCCACAAAATGTGATGGTAATGGTCACGGTTACTTTACAGGAGATCGTGATAACTTTGCCGAACCATTATTGTACATGCCGCGTCTATAAAAGAGATTAATACACTGGCAAAGACCAAGTCTAGTATTATACCTAGGATAACTTTTTCAAAATTAAAGTTAGGGTTTGTAAAGCTGATTTGGGAATATCTTATAAATCTTAAACTGCTGTCTGAATATTAATCTTCACCATTGTAAAAATTGCTACCTTATGCCTGCACAAAAAAAATTTAATCATAGCGTTTGGACTCGAATTATTAACAGTACGATTCTCGAGGGCTTAAACCCCACGAAAGAGAATGATTTTTTTTGTACCTACTGCAACTGCAATTACTATTTGAATTAATAAAATAAAGATTAGAAAATATAGGAGAAATGAGTTGTGTTATGAACAGTTAGTACGTTTCTATAAATAGCTGCCTTCAACATGTTATTCGGTTGTTTTTCCGTCAAATTCTGCCTCGTTATCTTCTGCTTCCTTTTTAGTAGATCTTGTTATTCCGTCCTTGTGATGGGGTGGAGCATAAAGTGTGTACATTTTCAGATCTGCTTGACCATCGATATTAATGATATTATGCTTTGCTCCAGTTGGAATTACGATTGCATCGCCATCCTTGATTTCGTACTCCTTACCGTCTATAATGCATTTTCCATGACCGCCCTCAATACGAAAGAATTGATCATTTTCAGAATGAATTTCTTCTCCTATTTCCTCTCCAGGTGACAGACTCATCAGAACAAGTTGAATATGCTTGGAACTGTACAAAACTTTCCTAAAGTTTGTGTTATCTAAGGTGTCTTTTTCGATCGCTGTTTTATATCCCTTCATTATCTCATACTTGATCTAATTTTTGATATTTAAAGCATGGGAATCACGTTAGGCTGGATTCTAATCCATGAAATTTCACTGATTGGGAACCAACTATTAGTTCCGATTAAATATTTAGTCAAATCTTATGTTGGAATCGAATTGCTAACGTTATGGTTCCCGATGGCCGAGCAGTAAATTAGTTCTCTAATCTAATTCTATGACAGAAAGCAGGAGAAATATGAGCAATGAAGGTCCACTTTATAATTTTTGAGCTTTTAATACAACGTATTCTATTAATCTTTTTTTAGATAAAGTCATCATCTTTACCAATGATTTCCAAAGGATTTTCTCAATATAAGATGGATAGTATGCCATAATTTTCTGCCGCAGTTCTTTCCTGTTTTGAGTATAATAAAGAGCAAGTGGTTCAAATACTTGTGAACCAATCATAGATACATTCATTATTTCGAATCGGTATCTACTAATAGTTGACTTGACGTATTCAAATCCATAATGCTCTGACGACCAAGTCAGATTCAGAATGCCGAGATTAAATAGTTTTTTCAAGACATTATCCAAGGAAACAGTCACAGGCATGGCTATTACCAGTAACCCTTTGGGTTGCAATATTCTATAACTCTCGGCAATAAACGTGTCAAATGGTTTGAAATGTTGCGCAGATTCTAATGCAATGATCCTGTCAACAGTACCAGTTGCAAATGGTAAGCATAAAGAACTGCTATTAATGTAAGTAACGTTGGTTCGTAGACACCAAGCATTTGATACTCGTGCATTTTCAATCTTACTAGAAGCGATCTTGAATCCATTAACGAGCTGCTGAGAATTAATATTCACGCAGATGATATTCCTGAGTTTATACTCCCCACTCCATTGAAGCGCTGGTGCTCCGTAGCCGCTTCCAACATCAGTTAGAATTTTAGATGACCCAAGATCCGCAAGTTTTCCTACCAGGGTACATAAATTAGTTTGAGCGTCAACTGGATTGTTTGCATCTCCTAGCCAATAGCCAAAATTGAGCATAGAAGCACCTGTGGCAGCTTGCATTATGGGCGATAAGGAATTGTAGAGCTTAATAACATCTTTCTCGTTTCGTCTCAATGTCCATAGAATCGCATCAATTGGGTTAACTGTGAGCAATCGCTGAATTTATCCTTACAAGAGCCTTTAATTAATTAATGCAATGTCCATCAGATATATTGGAAAGAGGAACATCCGAATTTATTTGGTCAATGAGTAACTGCAATTAACAGATTTAATTTAATAAATCAAGTTTAATTATATGATATAATGTATATAATAGATATATCCCGTTGGAACCTATTCTATTATCTTCATTAATCTTTTCTGTAGTTGCAATGGTATTGTCACTAGCTAGAATATTAAGGTCATATAAAGAAGGTAAACGTAAGAGACAATCTGATCTTTTTTCGAATGTTACAAATATCACCAGAATAATAGAAGATGAAAAATTTGTTCAATCAAGAAGGGCACTCAGAAAAAATAAACTCTTAAATCAATTAAGGGAAGGAAATGGAAACGATAATATAATTTTTGAACTCGATGTGGCAACAGAGGATGCAGCTAGAAATGTGGCGTCTACTTATGATAGATTAGGTTTCATACTAAAACATGATAAAGAGTTGGAAGATGAATTTGTCCAGTGGCAGAGCTATGTTATTGCAGATATGTGGTTACTAACAAGAGATCTCGTAACCAAAAAGTGGCGGTCAAAAAACCAATCCTATTTGAAAGAATTTGAACGAATTGGCAAAAAAGCAGTAGACATTGAGACATAGACAAATCATCAAGATAATAGAACGTAGGAAAATGAACGACATGATATCACTAATGGAACAGTTGAAGACTTTACCCTAAACTTTGCATGGAATCCACAAATTGACAAGATACTATTAAATTTGTTAACAAATCCTACGTTAGGACCCCTCAACTAAATTATTCCACGATTCTCTAATGAATGATCAATAAATGAGAAAAAACACACTGTGATTTGATAAATGTGAAGAAATGCAATAGTATATTCACTTTTAGTTGGACTCGAAGGAAATGCCTAGAAGAGAAACTCGAATTATCTAAATTTGACTTATCCGACAAACCAGATCGATCCTGACGAAACCTTAATGGAAGAAAAGGTTATTAAAATACATCAAACAGTTCTCAATTATGTCTTCATTGGAACAATTACGAGGAGTTGTGCGAAATTTGGCTGATACATTCAACAACCCCAATGTTAGAGAATCATCATATTTTGATTTTTATGACGATTCGTTGAATATTCATGGTTTTCCTCCAAATCTTCCATCCAATAAGGAAGGTTTCAAACAGTTCATTTATCTTCTGTGGAAGGCATTTCCTGACATAAGGATTATCTTTGACGATATCATTATTGAGGGAAACAAGGTTGTATGCAGATACTATCTAACCGGCACACACAAAGGTGATTTTGAGGATCTTCAACCAACTGGAAGACAGTTCAATGTCAATGGCATGACAGAATTTTCTTTTCGTAATGAAAAAGTCATAGAGCGTTGGAATCTGGTAGATATGGTTTCATTGAGAGAACAGCTGACAACACACACTTAGACTCGCTCCTATTATGGCTATAAAATAATATTTTCACATACGTCCCCAAATCCATCATTATCTTCATCTTTTTGATCAGGATTGGCCGCATATCGACAGTTGTCTTTAAAGTCAGTTATTCCATCTTTATCTTGATCTCCCATTTGACACGCGTCACCGTATTCGTCGCCATTAGTATTTTTTTGATCGGGATTTGGTGTGCTAGGGCAGTTGTCTTGTGAGTCATCTACACCATCGTAATCTATATCAATAGGGATATTGGGAGGTGTCTTTGGCGAATAATCCTCAACAAAGAAACCTCTCCACTCGCCTGGATCTTTTAATAATTCTTTTACAAAGCCCTTCCCTGGTACAAAATATTGCTGCCAATACCATAATTTTCCATACTTCACTCCTGGATACCAAGTAGCTTCTACTTCCTTATTTGGGAACCTATTATCCCATATGTTAAAGGTGTAAGCGTTGTATGCCTTATCATAGTGATATCCATACGCTACAACTTGATGATTAAGGCCAATATCTCCTATACTAGACGCACGTACTAATCCCAGTACAACTGGCTTTTTTTGGTCAAGAATACGCACAGCTTTAGAAACTTCACTATCTGTTAATGGTCTTATACCGGGTAAACATCCGACAGTACATTTCCCAAGAATTGTGCCTTTATTTTCAGTTGGTGCCATGGTCAAATATACATATCTAGGTACCTCCTCCAGATTACTTACGGAACCCACGGGTGATGCACTAACTGCGATACTTCCTAGTGCTTTAAGTATTCCTAGAAGACTTATGTCTAGACTGTCATGTAATCGGTCCAAAATGTACTCTGATAGAGGATTATCATTTGAAGGTGTACTAGTATAACCTGGAATCATTTTATGAGCATAGAAGTAGTCTAGGGCTGCAAATGCCATACCTCCACACCGTCCTTTGGTCGAGAATTTAAGATCTCCTTTGTAAATGAAATCAGGAATATATTTATCGGGAATTACCCTATAGTCAGTAGTGTAAGAATTTGGAAATTTAAATCCATGATAGTAGCCAAAATCAGTTCTTACTGTTCTTGAAGAATCTGAGCTAACAGGAGTGAATTTCGCTGAATTCCTCAGAGCTATATCTGGGTCGTATCCAGCAGCAGTTTCATATTGTGGTAATGCAAGAGAAGCAATCATTTTCAACGGATAAAGATTGTTGGGACTATTTGATGTCTTTATTTCTAGTGGATCAGATAGAGCATAATTGTTAAGTGCCAGACTTATGATAATTATCATTATCGCAGAACTGGACAAACCAATTAAGGCTTTTTTCAATATTTCAAAGTTGCCCCAGTAGTATAAAAAACTTTAGTGTTCTGATAGTTGGATGATATGTATACCTGAACATGGGCTCCCTTTCTTAAATTCGTTCACCATAAAATGAAAGATTCGAACATCAATAGTTAGGAGACTTCAGGACGACATGTCTTTGATATCAATCCTTATTATACAACAAACGCATTTTCCCAGATTTTAGTTGCTAATAAAAATGTTAGAATAAAGAATTGCATTATTTAGTAGAATATGCCACAAATTTGCTTTACTTGCATATTCAACTTTCTTTTTGTTTCTGCTGGACCGCGTGATTCCATAATGTACACGATGATGTATCGAATTGCTGTTGGTTCCTGACGGTCTCCATGATCGGGTAGAAATTTGTTTGGCTGTAACAGTATATCTTGCGTAGAATCAGATGGGACGTTTTTCAGGACTTCGAATTTAATCCTGATGTAATGCACTGGATTTGATGGCGGCCAGATCGATGGCGTTGAATTTAACAATGTCATAAATGCTGAAAATGATATTTTGACAATAGTTGGGCTGATTGGAAAAGCAACGGCAGAGCAGTGATATGTTATGTAACCGAGATCACTAAATATCATTTTAATTAGAAAACTGATATTAACCTTTAAGAACACCGGTTACCCATGCATTAACTGATAAACTATGAATAGTGAAGGGAAAGGGTTTTTTGCAGATCAAAACCTTACGACGATAAAAATCACATTAAGTTTGATAGGATTAGCGACTTCATTGATTTTTTTACAAAACTATAATGATCTTGCTTTTTCACAGATAGTCCCGAATACTGATAATCTAACTACTCCGGGCTTACCAGCTCTAAATGAGAGTCTTGCAGAATTACAAGAACCATCGGGTTTTGT
>JBIOZG010000052.1:0-21185 GCA_044870765.1 Nitrososphaeraceae archaeon | reverse complement strand
TCTTATCCCAACGTAATTTGGTGTTATTATCCAAAAATATATTTTTTATACGTTTTATCATAAATCTTATAGTTTCATCTGAATTTTTTTCAAACGATATTTTACAATTCTTCCAGTGCCAAGGTTTTAAATCTTTACGAGAAGATCCCGTATATGAGAACCACATGTTGCCAAATTCTTCATAAAGATCGTCACCATATTCCAATGATAATAAAGAATTATTCTACAATAAAAGTCTTCATTAGTTTAAGGACCGTTAATACAGAGCCAATATAGTAGATATGTGAGAAATAAGTCGTTGGAATGAAGAACCCATGGATTACCTTTTGATATGATCCAACATTAGCGAATGATGATCCAATATTTCAAATAATATATTATTTCCCACTGCAATTTTGAAGAAAAAAACTTATTACACTCATTGGCAGATAGCAATTCAGTTAATGTGAAAATATTCGTTCGTACTCCAGAAGGGATTCGGGTGATTTTGCTGATAAAATCTATAAATCTCTAATAGGGACCATAAGCTTTTTACTGATATTAAAAATATTCAGATTGGTTACATTTGAAAATGAATCCTTCTCTTTTTTTGTCAAAATAAGCTCATCTTTTGACAACGCAACTATGGAAAGTAATGAACCAAGAAGCTCAATCCAGTCCTGTTCTAAATTCTCATTTATAGGACCGATAACTTCATAAACTGCTTTATGAGTTACTATGTCCAAATGGCGCTTAACAGCATTAGCATCAGGAACGGCTTTGCTGGAATACTCTAAATAATGCGATAATAATTCTAAATGTTTACGAAGATAGTCGAATGTATCAGGATTCTCTTATTTGAAATCAATAGAATTTATTATGGACTTAGCAGCTGGCAAGTAGGATTGATAACTATCAATATTCGATATGTAAGCTATGGTATATTCCTTATTATTTACTATATAATAATATCGCAAAACTTTCTCGATTTGTTGATCCCCGCCACCTGAGAATGTGTAAATGACCTCATATGAGGGAACGCCTGCTATTTTAGTTTCTGAAATATTTTGAATTTTAAAATCAGTTCTAGAATCATTTCTAGAGGATATATGATCATATACAGACTCTTTAAGGTCTTTGGTAGCCGTACCGTGGTCACGTAATTCCACGTAATTAGCATCTTTTTGATTTACAAATTGGACACCTTCCTTTAATTTCTTAATCGTCCAATCCGACGGGTATTTGAGACTGATTCCCAAGTCGTCATTTTCATATAATTTCAATTTGAGACTCAAATTGGGAGTAGATGGCGAAGTTGAAGGTGTTGAGTCGGAAATTGAAGGCTGTGGTGAATTAGTATCAGGATTAGAAGGTTTAAAGCCCAGAGAAGAGTCAGAACAAGCTGCTATAACTACGCATAGAGATACTAAGGTCACTAAGAATGTTCTAATTACGATTCTAGGTAAAATTAAACTAAGGAACAATGCTACTCACATAGCGGTCTTGCTATTAGCCAACAATAACGTCGTAGAGGCAAAAATAATTCTTGACATCAAATTATTACCTACCAAACTTGTTAATTAACTTAACTTTATACGAAGCAGGATCTGAGTTTCATTATCAGTTCTCATCTATGGTACTAATATTGTCAATCAAAAGTGCGCCAAACGAATTATTTAGGCGCCGAAAATATCTCCGAATAATCTACTAGCCCTCATGGTAGCCACCATAGCATCCTATGAGCTTCCAGTATGTGTCGCGGCATATCTTAAACTAAAGGGCTCATCCATCTGGGGGAGCAATATCTTTTCGGACAGCACATGAGAAATTGGTTAATGTCGCGGACAAAGTAAATTTTGAAACTGACTGCCAATCACTCCTTGAAAATTTCTATTTCATTTTGTTCTGATATTTCTAGGTCGGATAGAAATTAAGCAAGTATAAAGAAAAATTGCTTTTATGGGCTAGTTGCAATCCATCGAACACTTACTAAGATAGTCCATGTTTTTTTAAATTGAGCAACAATAAAGTAAATAAAAAATTGTTTTATACATGGTTTGAACACTAATTGCATGTCATTTCTATTAAAAGGAAAACTAACAGATGGAGCTGGTAAACCTCTTCCTTACTATACGATTAAAGTATTTGATGAGGATCCTATCATCCACCTGTTAGATGATCCAATAGGAAGTAGTGTAACTCTTGATGATGGAGCATTTAGCATAGCCTTTACGAAGGAGGATTTCAAGAAACCTGGAGAGTTTTGGGAATCGCCTAGTAACGAACCTAATCTATACATTAAAATTTTCGATCATGATGGAAAGGAAATTCACAAAACTACAACCTTGGCCACACCATTCATACCATTAGTTGAGACCGGTGAATTAAGCAAATGTGAAGCAGTTGAGGTTCAGGATTTGGTGGCACTATAGCATCATTGTCGTTAGTAAATCAACTTCATGAGGAAGATAAGCTAGCTCCGGATCCTGACAAAAGAAAAGTAATCCTGCTTGAACGTGGGCAATGGTGGATTAGCCATGAGGTACCAAAAAGTCGAGGCTTCAACGAACAAAAAACTGTGGACCCAACTCAGCATAAGCCCGGATTAAGAGAATATTTAGAGCTAAACGATATTCCTTACAGGACCTGGGCGTATCCTGATAATATCGACGGATTATCCGAATTTCTAAACACCTTGCGCATCATTGATAGAAGAGGTCTATATGATTATAGGATTTCTAAGAACGTTCATACTTTGGCTGCTAGTGGCGTAGGCGGTGGTTCTTTAGTTTATGCAAATGTTACTGAAAAGCCTCATGACTCTGTCATTGATAGATGGGATACTGAACTCAGCCTCGGAATCAATCACACTAACCTATCATCTTATTTTGCTATGGCAAAGGGTTTCATTGGCATAAATAAGATCACGACTACCGCAGGAATTAGTAGCTTTAAGTTACCCAAGGCAAAGGCTTTTCAAGACGCCGCTGACAAAATCAAAAAAGAATCACCGCCAGGGGTCGTTACTAATGAGAATACCTTCGATCCTCTAGATCCTGATCAAAATACTTCTGCTGAAGATATTTTTGCAGTAGACTTATCAATAACTGACATACCATTTAGAGAAGATGAGGTTACAGTATTTAAGAAGGCATCTTATTTACTTGATTCAGCTGGTAATTATTCTTACTCGACGATATTAGATAATATTAAGAACAATTTGAAGACTCAAGAAAAATTGGCCGTACTTGTAAGAAAGTATTTTGCAGAACCAAATGTGTGCGAGAGACAAGGTAGGTGTGTCCTTGGATGTATCCCTCTGGCCCGTCATCTTAATAACAAGAAATTATTTGATTACTTGAACCATCCAGCAAAAAGGAAACATTTTGAGGTACGAGCTTTAAGCGAAGTTTATGATATAGAACCACTGACTTCGTCTAGCTATCGCTATAGACTATACTATACAGATTTCGCTGGAAGAGACTGGAAACAGATGGACTTCAATTGGAATACCGGTCCTAACTCGTACAAGTTAAATGTAAAATTATTTAGGTTCGTTGACGGGGGTAGAAAAAAAATATTGGACTGCAAGAGATTGGTTCTCGCAGCGGGAGCAATCGGAAGCACAGAAATTTTGCTCAAGTCCATAAACACTATACGTACTAGTGGTCAAAAACTCAAGCTCAGCAGCAGACTAGGTATGGGCTATTCCACAAATGGAGATCTATTAGGGGTGGTAACTCCTACAAAGACAAATATTCATGCAACGAGAGGTCCTATAGTTACTTCGGCAATTAAATTTAATGAAGGACTCGGTTTTGTATACACAATAGAGGATAGTAGTATTCCTAAGATGTTCTCTGGTATATCAAGACTATTATCTCAGGGAAATTCATTTAGAAGTTTGCTTGCATTCGTGGGAACTGGATCTACGCAGTCAATTATAAACATGATTACTCAGAATCCATCAGGAGTTGCCGTTAGAAATACTAACCTTCCTATTCAAGCCTCGGAAGAAGACCTTGCAAATACATTACTCCTTTCAGGAATGGGAACAGATACTTCCGATGGGATAGTGAAGTTACAAGATTCATGGAAAAATAATCCTGATAGGGATATGAACGCATTAAATGTACTAAACGTGGAATTCGATCCCAACAAACTTACTCCATTATTTACTAAAATGAGGAATAATATGGAAAGGATTGCAAAGTATCTGGGAAAAAGCGGTTCAAAAAGTTTTTCTACGCCACTGTGGGATCCTACAAATGTTAATGGGAGTTTGACTATAGTGCTTCACAATCTTGGAGGGTGTTCTATGGGAAAGGACAGAGATAATGGTGTAGTGAATAATTTCGGCCAAGTTTACAAAGGAGATGCTGCTACGGTTACTGAAACTTACCCCGATTTTTATGTAGTAGATGGTGGGATAGTGCCAACATCTATAGGGGTTAATTCCTCATTGACAATTTCAGCGCTAGCATTCCGAATTGCCGAAAAGATTGCTACCTCTCCAAGTTACCTTCCAGTAGAATCTGCAACAATTGGAACAGAAACTATTTATTTTCCAAAATAGCTGCTTACATTAATTAATTAGATGGAAATGAAATTCACACTGCATAAAATTCAGTTACCTAAATGAAAAAAATGAAGAAAATAAGATCAAGTGGGATTATAAAAGATTTCATGATGTTAGTGGTAATTACGAAGCGTCAGATCATTGTCCTATTTTTCTTGAATTAAGAATGTAAACCTCGATTTTTAGTATCCAATGCGATAATACTTTTCTAATCGTTGGTTCTAACGATGTACCTATAGATAAAATATTCATGAACTGTTACAGGTGCGAATGCGTCGGTACCCACGACGCTATCGGTTCAAAATTATAGTTGATTGCATTTACTTCCGGAAGATAAAAGCTTAAAACACACACACTCATATTATTCTCGTTAAATGTGAAAATATTTGTCTCATATTCCAGAAGAGATGCAAGTGACTTTGCTGAAAAAATCTCTGAAACATTAGAGGATGAGCACAGTGTTTTCACCGATGTAAGCAATATTCAGGTTGGTGAGGATTGGAATAATACTATCGAGGATAATATCGCCTCGTGTGATATTTTTATTTTAATAGTCACCTTTGCTGCTCTAAAGAGCAAGGAAGTAGAAAAAGAGATATTACAAGCTCAGAACAAGAACAAAAAAATTATTCCATGTTTTTATAGTGGAATAAAAGGAAATGAGTTAAAGTGGGGAATAGGAAAGCTTCAAGGAATTGAATTTGCTAATGAAAATCAACTAGCCAGAAACATATATGGTAAAATTAAGCACTTGGTTCAACTACAGTCAAAGTTAGATACAACAATACAGGGAACAGCAGAACCGGTAAAAGAATCAAAACAAGACAGGATAAAAAACACCGAGGTCCCCACGGAAGAAGAAATCAAACCTGAAGTCCCCAAGGCAGAAGTCCAGCCTAAAATTGAATCACCAGTGGTCCCACATGCAAAATCACCTAGAGTGGAGCAAAAATATAGGCTCAGTTCGAAAAGGACTGTAGTTTTAGTAGTCGCTATAGGAGCTATAATTGCAGCCATATTCTCAGTTTATGTTTCTGTGTATCTACCCCAGCAGGTCAAAGTAAATGTTACGACAACGCCCCAACTAATAACACCATCCCAACCAACGACAATTGCGGAACAGCAACAATATTCATTTCTTAGGGCTTGGGGATCTTCAGGCAGTGGCGATGGTCAATTTTCTAACCCGCAGGGTGTTGCTGTCGATTCTTCTGGCGATGTGTACGTAACTGATGAGGGTAATGACCGTATTCAGAAGTTTACCAGTGATGGTAAATTTATTACAACGTGGGGATCTTCAGGCAGTGGAGAAGGCCAATTTTCTGGACCAGGGGGTGTTGCTGTCGATTCTTCTGGTAATGTGTACGTAAGTGAATTTATTATAGACCGTATTCAAATGTTTAAGTCAAGTGAATAGACAATAATAAATATCCTGTATTTACTCCACTGAAAGAAATCTTTAGGAATATCTCTCCTGGAAACTGAATTTCACGCCTATTATTGCTTGATTCATATTTAATAACAAATATTCTTGTTCAAAAACACTCAGAATAAACGTCTTTTTTATAAACATACCTCATCAAAGGATCACTTATCAACTAATAAGTGCTGCATAGTCTTTATAAATTACGGCTACTTTAAGGTCATATGTTGAGTAATGAAGCTGAGGATATATTCCCTGATCCTTCATATGGCGTCAAATTCAGAACAATTACAATTCCAGCTGGGGCCAGGGATAAAAAAAGCAAAAGAGGAATTAGGTAAAATGATGCTCAGAATGGAGGATGAAAAATAATTATGAAGCTTGAAAAAATTGATCCTAGTCTGACAGTCGTACTAAAGAACTTTAAACTGGAGGGATTGAATGGTCTTAAAAAACACATGAATTCGTTAGGGATAATTTCATCCACTGAGAATTCTCCCAAGCTTCCTAGACTAGTATCGTTTGTTTATTGTGATAGTAATGCAAAATTTGATAACCTTGTTACTCGCAACATTATCGTCAATCAAAAGAAGGGCAAGATAAGAACCGCGTTTTTCCCTCTTGATTCTCTTGATGAAGTATCTGAAGACGACAGAATCAAAAGGATTATTCCAGCACAATACTTGAAAATGAAGATGGATATTGCTCCCGGAAAGGTGAATCTTCCTACCTTTGTAAATAGTACAGGTCTAGGTGGAAACGGTGTCATAATTGGAATCGTTGATTCTGGCATCGATCCTAATCATGCTTCCTTTGATGGTCGAATTCTAAAGATTTGGGATCAGGGATTGTCAGGACCAGGAGTCGACGAGGGGCATTATGGGTTGGAGCTTTCTGGAAATATGCTTACGGCCTCAAGAGATGTACACGGACATGGGACGCATGTTGCTGGTATGGCTGGCGGAATGCAACCTAAATTTGCAGGAGTAGCTCCTAAATCAAAATTTTTAATAGTCAAAACCGACTTTCAAAATGCACATATAGCTGATGGAATACGCTACATATTCCGAGTTGCGTCAGATCTCGGCAAGCCTGCCGTAGTTAATCTGAGTCTTGGTGGGCATTTCGATCCTCATGACGGGACTGATCCATTATCTCAGATAATTTCCTCTGAAGTTGGTCCAGGTAAAATAGTATGTTGTGCAGCAGGAAACGAGGGGACCGATAATATTCATTCACAGAAAGTGGTGGCCAAAAATCAAGTTCGTAGTATTCGTTTTATGATCCCTAAACAAGGACCTCAATGGGCAGCGCTAAACGGATGGTATTCTGGTACAGACAAAATTAAAATAAGTGTCAAATCTCCGACTGGATTCAATACCCCTTATCAGAAAGTCATTACTGGCGGTGATCCCACAAGGGAATATGATCTTCCTGATGGAAAAGTAACAATAGTTACTTCGCCTCCTGACCCATCCAATGGTGATCATAACTTCATTGTTTATGTTGAACCGCATAATTTATCTTCGTTACCTGTTGAAACGACTTGGAAGGTATTGCTACGTGGAGAGTTAATTAACAATGGCCGAGTTGATATTTGGATTTTTGATAACTTGGATCAACAAGAGTCATTCTTTACAGGAACAAGCGTGAGCGACTCTGTAAAAATTGGTTCGCCGGGGTCTGCGACTGAAGCAGTAACCGTAGCTTCGTACACGACTAAAAACAAATGGATAGATATTGATGGCGTTCAGCGAAGTATCGCGTTCACACTTGACAGCATCTCGGATTTCAGTAGCGAGGGGCCTCTTCGAAATGAGATTCAGAAACCAGACATTGCAGCTCCAGGAGCCTATATTTGCTCATCTCTATCAGCCGATTCTGAACTAGATAGAAGATTTATGGTATCGCAAAGTCTGAGAATGATGGCAGGAACGAGTATGGCTACACCATTTATTACTGGAATTGTGGCTCTCTTATTGGAACGAGACAATAACCTTGACCCAAATGGTGTGAAGTCCATTCTTCGTGCCAATGCGCGAATTCCAGGACACCCACAGAATACATTTGATACCAAGTGGGGTCACGGATTGATTGATATGTCTCAAGTTTGATAAGTTCAGGTAATGAACTATAATAAAGTCGACGCTGCTCTTGCTGCCGCGCTAAAGTCTGAAGAAACAGATAAGAATCTCATTCCAGTCTTTGTAGGTGTAAAAAAAGGACTTGGCCAAGACGAAAAAGAGTATCTACAGAAATTAGGTCTAACATTTAATAAAAATGTTCCAGAAGTAATCCCTACCACAATTTCACAAGAAGCCATATCTGAGCTATCCGATCAATCCTGGGTCAGGTACGTTAAGCTTTCCACCAGACTAAAGCCAAAGTAGTGAATTTCGATATCCTTATAAAAATAACTAGTTCGTTATCGGATATTACTTCTATATAATATAATATTACTCCACTCTTTTCATTCTAATTTAGCTCGGGTCATACTTCCTTGACCTCTTCTGTAACGCGCGTATTTATTTACTAATCTCAAGAAGTAGCATTGTAAGCTAAATTTGCCTGTGTACTCACTAATTTGTCAATAATAAATTGGTCTGATACTGTTCCATTGTTATCATAGAAGGTACTATTTAGTCTAGTACCATTGTTTATAAGCTCTAAATTCAAGAAACCAAAACCACGGTGCTGTGTTACAATATAAGGAGCCTTTAGTTTAAAATTATGAAGTTCTGCTCCTCCGGTTCCAACGGTAGCAAAGATGGTTCCATGAAAATTATTAATATCGTAATTGTAATTGTTTTTGTTTGTATTGACTATTATAGGGTTCTCTGAATCCTTGTTGTTGTATAGCATGGGATAACTTCTTTCATAATTATGACTATGTGCTTGTAATACCAGATCAACATTATATCTATCAAACAAGGGATGGTACACTTCTCTTAAAGTTACCCTTGGACTACACCCTTGACAATCATTTGGCGATATATATGCAGGTTGATGGTATGCGATTATTATCCACTTGATGGACGAATTCGTTAGTGTATTATCTAAATCTGACTTGACAAATTCATATTGTTTAGATCCTATTTCATATGGTAATTCTGTGGACATTATCATAAAATGAATATTGAAATGATTAAATGAATAAAATTCACTTGACATGTTGAAATGCTCCATATATTGACTAGTACGAAAATCATTGTCATGGTCTCCTCGGACTATGCTAGTTATGTTATCTACTGGGGACATTATTTCAAGCCAGCATTCAGCAGTTTTCTGGTACGAGAGGTCTCCGAGTGCAAGAATTAATTCCGGTTTTTTACTTGAAATATTTTTTAAAGTATTCTTGGAATTATCATTGCATCCCCAGTCACCAACAGTTGCTACGTTAAATAAACTTGAATACGTATACTGAGGAATCATAAGCAGTAAAGATAGGCCAATACAAAAAAGAAGATAATAAGATGTCAATATCGTAGATCCACCGTATTTGACATATAAATTTGATATTTAATCCATCTCTAATTTCTTAACATTTATTGATTAAACAGGATGTAAGAGGAATGGGATACACTTGTATTTTACATGTCCAGTCAGGTTTCGCATTGTTAACAATTCGGATCCAATTCCAAACAGGCGTTTAAAGAACTATCGTACAATTCAAGTATACTAATCGCAAGTGTAGCGATATAACATGAGTGTTAACATGTGCTGGTAGAATTCGCATCGTTTATTGTTTACAATGTGAATCTACATTAAATTAGTATCATTTAGGAGTAAAATGATTGCCAATCTTTATCAAAGCATGACTTAATTAGTCTGATGAGTCTTTCCTTGACAAATTCCTCCGTTATTAGTTCGTTATCATAATATTCTGGTATCATATCCTGACTGACTTCATCCTTAGTCATCAACCGTTCTTCTTGAACTGATATTTTTTCGCCGGATGATGAGAATTTAATATTAGGATATCTCGATTCATGTGTCAATTTAAGATGCAAACTGAATTCAATACTAGGATTTTTTCCGGCAACAATTTGTGATTGGATATTAACACTTGAGTTCACATCTTTACTATCTAAGTAACTCTCGAATTTTCTCATCACTGGTTCAATAACATCCTTCGACAATTGATTAAATTCCTCTTTGAAATCTTCATCCTCTCTTAATGATTCGAGCTTCTTTGCTTTGGCATCCTTCACTAGATTTTGAAAATTTTCTATTAAAGGCCCTAACTCCTTTTCCAGGTCTTCCATAAATCTAATTGTACTTGATTCAAATTAAACTTAGCTTTGAGTAATAATTTACCTATACGGATAGACGTTAAAATTCATTCAATGAAATTCCATTTATGTTTCTAATACGATCAGCTAAACGATCCTCAAAACAGATAACTCGATGGAGATGGTAGATAAGTAATCCTCCAAACTTCATTAGGTCTATTTGATGCTTCACTAGATGGATAGTTAACAAACTGTAAAATTATTATATCATTTCGAGTTGATGTTCAAACTTGTGCGAATATTAGTAACAATTTTTGATATTCCATGGTTATCTAGATGACAAATTTTAAAATAAATGAAATCAGAAAAGTTCTATAGGTCCCGTACTATCAAATAAAAAGTCGGGGGGAAGACCTTTTTCAAAATAATCTTTACAAATATGAGGAAGCGGCGATAATATCTGATTGGTGACGCCGTAAGCTAATCCGATCGGAGCTATTCCATACAATGGACCTTTAGTCAATTCAAATAGGTTTGATGGCATTCCCTCCTTGTCTACTGTAGTCATTGTTGCAATAACTTGCTGAGCCATACCTATTACTTCTCCGCTGCTCGGATCTATAATAGGCGAGCCGCTGGAACCTCCCATGGCAACGATATCCGTTTGTATTCCCCATGGGTTGTTACTGTCATCATAGGGCATTAATCCCGCAATACGTCCAAATTGAATTATGGGGCGTAAATGGATTCCCATTCCATCTTCATGTTTATTTCTATACAGAACCAACGATATTCTTCCACTAGGAAAACCACATATTACAATCTCGTCGTAAAGTTTCAATTGGGTAGGTTCCTTGATATGTAAGAAATTATCTGAATGACGATCTAGCTTTCCTATCCCTATATCTAGGTCTACTGACCCGGTAAATCCCATAACTTCTCTAACAGGGGGTAGTCTGATAGCCTTTATTATGTGATACGTGTTAAGCTCAAGCTGATCTCCATTTGTGGTAATGTTGAATGCGGAATATATTCCTTCCATACCCTTATTCTTATCCTTATTCTGAGCATTATACTTAATGCATTGACTAAAAATATGTGCAGAGCTGACAATGTATTCTCCGCCTATGAAAAAACCTGTACCAAAACTACTTATGACATCTTTTGTATCTTTGTTGGCAAGACCTATCGCCACTGTTGCATCCTTAACTGCACCGAACTTATCAGCTTCGGTCATCAAACAGCATACTGTTATGCAATTTAATAACCTTATAGCCCAGTGTTTATGTTTTGAGCATGATTTCGAAGATTTTTTTCACATTAAATACTAGTCTGGCAAAATATTTCTTCCTCATATTTGGTAATGAGTATTTGGGACTTGAATCATGTAAAATGACTTTTTTAGAAGAATTTTGTTACTATGGTGTCATTCTTGCTTAAAATAGTCCATTTTTAATTAATTCCCCTTGCTAGACAAGTGTCACAATACTTTTCTACTAGCGTAGCATCAATCAAATCATAACTTGCTATTTGAGTTGCTATATCACCACACATAGAACAATAACCGCCTCCTTTCTCAACCATAAACCTTTTTTTTGAATCTTGAGATGTTCTGGGGTTTGAAATAATGTCCCGGAACTCTTGGAGTTGCTTCTTGGATCTATTCACTGGTCGCACAGTTGGGGTTGGTCTATGTTTATTACTAAGAGGATAATTTCCGTAAAGAGAATTGTGCATGTTTATAATACACGCTCATCGTATATCTATCTATGTGTTTAGTGTCACAGACATTTATTTGACCCTAATGAAGTTTTCTAATATTTGGAAACAAAAAATTAATTCTGTATGTACCAATATAACGAGTATTTTGCTTAGGAAACATACATAACTAATGGTTAGTCCGTTTTGATGAGTAACTGGTCCGGTGAGCGTAATTTTGTTCTATTTATTTTTGTTAATAAGGTTAAGTTTGCTAGTAAAGGGGAACATAGCACATTTTACTACGTGTTGGAAAACGACATTGACTTAAATATTCTTGGTGGTTAGGGACATGTTTATATGTTACGAAACCGTAGTAATTATATGTCAAATGATCTAAATGAGTTAATTGCAAGGAAAGATAAGCTAGAGGGAGAACTCCATCATGAATTATCATCTGATTATAATGAGTTGATGAAAAACTTGAGTGAAAGTTTTCGCGATATGCATGAGAATTCAGTGCAATATTATAAGCAAAAGGCGAATGAAGAGCTGGATAAAATGGAAAAAAACATACAATCAGGTAATAAATTGAGTGCTATTAACCAAAAGCTATTGGCAGACACATACTTATCGTTTGCTACAACCATTTAATTTTTTTGTTGATAATACAATTATTTCTTTAAGAATAACTGGTATTCAAAATTCATATTTTCGAATGCTTGTTAACTTTGATTTACATCGAATCGCAGGTTCCCATGACGCTATCGGTTCTAAAAGTCGGGTTTAATAAAGGATTTTCCTACTAGCTTAATCAATCGGTATATATGGACAAATTTAACATGAACAATAAGTTTGTGTTCACTTATCATGACTCCTCTTGCTCTTCCTCCTCCTTTTCCTTCTCTTCTTCCTCGTCCTGTTCAGTGTCTTCTAGCTCATGTGTTTCATCCTTGATTTCTTCCCTTTCTTCCTCTTTCACTTCTCTTTCAGATTCGTCGCTCATGGTCTAAGGAATAATTATACAAACTATAATAAAAATAATTGCAAATATCTAATATCTTTTTTAATAACGCCTTTATCCTTTTAATTAGGTTAAAGTTACTAAATTTGGTAGCCTTTAATATTGCTATTTTTTCTTAACTATACTTTTGTTTGGCTTAGTGTGGCACGATTTTACACTCGCAGGTTTCCTGGGGGCCGTTACAACTTTTACAATTTTTTGTTTCCGAATCTACAGCACCCCAACAGCGAGAACACCCCGTATTTACGACTTCATCGTCTGCCATTAACTGCTTAAATCCAGTGATACTATATAACATTTTACTCAATCGATATTAGTAACAATCAGGACAATTCAAAAGTTCACTTCGTCATGTAGGGACAGATCATGTAATGACGAATAAATTATTGTAACTTATAACGCTAACATACCCATTAGACTCGCCCAAGAAAGTATCTTTAAATATTAACATACCACATGGTCGATTTAATGATTAATCACGAAGGTAAAAAGTGTGATAACTGTGGAGATTCGGTCGACCGGTTAGTTCCTCTAAATGACCCAACTAGAATTGGCAGGTGGTGGTGTTTGAAATGCATATACAAAGAAGGTAAGGCTAAATTTGATGCTGATGCCAAGAATGGTTAACCCCGAAGAAAGCGAATTCATGTAGGTTAGGAGTAAATTTGATTCACAGATGTCGGGAATCAAATTGTTAACAGTTCGGTTCCAATCACAGAGCGATATGACTATATTCAATCGGAACGGTTGTAGTTCTCATCCTCCGGCTGGATTCTTTTCAATACCTCACCAGTGTTCTTCTAATGGTATTAAAAACAAACTAGTAATAACTAGAATTCCTACAATCATTCCTATTGTACAGATGTTCGATTTTATGTATTTTAATGATTTCATATGACTATTTCGCATAGGAACTATTACTATCATTGTAAACATTCAAGCTGATAACTAACACTCAATTTTGATTTCTTAAGATCCCTGTAATTTATGATGAAAATGTCAATACTGTTAATAAACAAATTATCCATTCTCTTCGTTTTCATCTGTAGGGATTAGAACCGTGCATGTATTAGGGTTCTAATAACTTGGTATTTAGCTTTTCCGATTCTTAGAGATACAGAAAATTTGCGTTAAGCTAATCCAAGTGACCTAGTGTAAAAGCTTGTCAGAATTGGAAGGAAAAATGCAATATCCTGTTGGGCAATCGTTACGAGTTATCTACTACATCAAAAGAACCCGTAGCCGAAGAGGGAGGATATCCCTGACTTGATACTTCCACCTCTATGGAAAGCGCTCCAACGTCCCCTTTCTCTCCGATAATCCATGAATAAACAAATTTTCCCTGAGAATCCGTTATGCCACTAAAATCTTTCTCGAAGTTTTCTCCTGGATATATTAATTTTCCAACTATTTCTGCATTTGCCACTGGTCTGGAACCCGAATCGGTAACAGTTATTGTAGCATCCTGAGAGTCCCCTCTTTCGACAGGATTTTTCAGAGGAACTATTGAAACTTGTAATTCATTACTGTTACCGTCTATTTCGTTAGTCCCAGACATATTGGTAGTAGGTATATTTTGCTGCTGCTGTTGCTGTTCTTCAGACTGTATACCGTCTATTTCGTTAGTCCCAGACATATTGGTAGTGTCTATATATTGTTGCTGCTGTTGCTGTTCTTCAGACTGTATACCATCTATTTCGTTAGTCCCAGACATATTGGTAGTAGGTATATTTTGCTGCTGTTCTCCAGACTGTACAGGAGAGAACACATCTTCATTACTAGAATTAGTAACTCCATTTACGAATACACTATACCAGCGGGGAGAAGTTGATTCACAGAATAGCTTTGAAGTTATCTTGTTCTGACCTACATTAATATGAGTATAATTGTTATGTAATACAAACTCCCACTCAGAAAAATCGGTTGCACCGCCCGATCCTTTTGCAACAGCTTTTTGGTAAGGCCTTACGTCATTGACAATGACAGTGACTGAGCAATTTTTCAAGTTATTATCTGATGATTGACCTGATATTATTAACTCCTCTTGACTGCTTACGTTTTGGGTTGTGACCGGCTTAACTATCTTTATTGTCTCCGTTGGTATTGGCGGGAATGGAACTGTGGAATTTTGGCTAAATGATAAATGATTCCTAGGTAATACAAAAATAATAACTAAGACGATACCAATAATCAAAACACATTGTAACGTCGTCCTCATAATTGAAATAAGACCATAAACTAGTTAAGGTTTATCAGTTAACTGAGCTCTACTCAGAAATCATTTCCGTAAAGGTTTAGTGACCTGGACGTCTTAGCTTAAAAATTTTTTGTGCGTTTAAAATGTATTTCATTATCGAGAACAAGATCTTCTTTATAATGTTTGTTGGCCTATTGCAAATTGATAAAATTAATGGAAGAGTATAGAATCAGAACAGCATGTTTTTTGATATTAAGCTTTTCTATCGCATTAGTGGCATCGGCAGGAACGTTAAACAATTACATGAATAAATCCTGGGCTGACACGTCTCTACCCTTAGGCGATATATTAAAGAACTATTACATAAAAATCCAAGATAAAACTGAGAATGGTATAGGAATTTCTCCTGATTTTAGTCAAGATTACGATGGTGCAAATCAGACCGGTAGCGATTTAACTGGTCAAGCCTTGAGTGGTGAAGAGGAGTCCGTAGGTGCAAATCAGACCGGTAGCGATTTAACTGGTCAAGCCTTGAGTGGTGAAGAAAGCTCTGAGGACAATAATCAAACATCAACAGAGGCAACCGGTGGTCAAGCCTTGAGTGGTGAAGAAAGCTCTGAAGACAATAATCAAACCTCAACTCAGACATCTGGTGAAAGTGAATCGAATCAAAATATTAACCAAACCATAGAAACTCAACAGCAAACTCAGAATAATCAGACAGTTAACATCCAAAATAACATTCAGTTGAAACAGAAATTAGAGATCGCTATCTCAGAAGAGGAAGGTGAGGCACCTATTCCCTTAGAAGAACAGAATAGGGTTGAATCTTCAGATCGCGTTATAGTAACACAGCATAAAGCACTCACAGGTCCTGACTGTAAGACCGGAAATGTTCTAGCTGGTGCTTCAAATGAGGAAGACTTGAGGGTCCTGAGCGATTGTCAAGAAGCAACAGGGGTAGTTATGCATACTAAAAAGATGGATGATGGCGATTTCAAGTTTTTCTTGAAGTTAGATGATAAATTCAAGTTCCTAACAAATGAAAAGAACAATGATAAAACAGATGGATTCTTAGTGGTAGAAATAGTTCCACCTGATCAAGGCAAAAGCGGAATAATTCTTCCAAAGGAAGGTGACCATGTTCATATTTGGGGAGCATGGGTTACAGACAAGCCAAAAGGATGGCATGAAATACACCCTACTTGGAAAGTTGTTAACGAATAGTATCGATAAATACTTTCCAGAATATTTAGCAAAGAACTCGCACTTTGCTAGCCAATTTGGCAGCCCCCCGTGCTTATCAATTGCCATTGCCGGGTTTCTTTTTTCTTTAATGGCTTCATCAACAAACGCTCAAATTGAGGTTACTGTGGATGAGAATGTGTCAACTCCCATATCTAATAGTACTCAAAGTGAAGATGCTGAACCAAGACCCGATATATTATATTCTGCATTAAATAAGGACACCATAGTCGGTGAAGTGCTAAATAATTTTAGTTATCCTATTGAATTAGTTCGCATTACAGCAACAGTATATGACAAGAACGGAATTATTGTTGCAACAGGAGACAAATACGTTAACGACTACCTAATAAAGCCTGGAAGCAGGTCTGGATTTGACATTTTTTTAGATGAAACGTTACCCACTAAGAGTAAGTATACTCTTACAACTAGCTTTGAAAAATCTATGGACGATAAACCTGAGGCGTTACAATTGAGTGTCGGCAAAAATTCTAAGAGCTCAAACACCTTTAGAGTCCTTGGAGAAGTAATGAATCAGGGTAAAAATGATGCCAATGCTGTGAAGGTGTCAGCAATATTTTACGACGAAAAACACAAGGTGACGGACACAGATTACGTGTTTACAAATCCAGACATAATCAGCCCAA
Source organism: Nitrososphaeraceae archaeon (assembly GCA_044870765.1). Taxonomy (GTDB): domain Archaea; phylum Thermoproteota; class Nitrososphaeria; order Nitrososphaerales; family Nitrososphaeraceae; genus TA-21. Next base: position 4,161 of record JBIOZG010000052.1, on the reverse strand, counting down.
ACAAAAAAGCGCCGTTTGAATTTTCGTTCTACGTAGATAATCCTGAGAAAATCAAATCTATGGCCTTCAATGTTCAAAGTGACGAGTATTCTCTAATAACAGACAACGGTCAAAACAATACAATATCACAACAATAGCAGTCAAAACATTTGCAAAGTAGCCTTTGGGAATCACTTTCATCTTTTTCAAGTTGCTTTAGTGCCATCATTTTAGCTGTAAAATTTACCTCTTGTTGGTTGTGTCAATGTGTTATTTACCAACGTTTAATACCGTTGAATACGTTTGGCAACCGCTACAGGCTGTGGACTGTGGACTGTGGACACAAAACTTAATGTTATCATTATCATGTCGAGACGCTGGATTTGATTGTGATGGGATTCTATACAACTATTTATCTTTTTCATACTAATCTAGATCATAATGGCATCGTTAGAAATAGATAATCCAGCCGTCATTTTTGTAATAGGTCTAGTGATTTCAACAATTATAATTTTCATTGTAACCAAGATATTTAGAGAAAGAACAAACATAGGAAAAGCATTCATAACAGCTCTAATAGGAGCGCTAGTTTGGGTTGTTACATATTATCTCTTCGGTCATGGATTACTGGCAATAGTGGTTGGAGGCATTGCCTGGCTATTTGCCTTAAGAGGTATATATGGACTTAGCTGGACTAGATCTGCAATTATTGCAGTCATTATATGGATAATCTCCTATTTCATAACAGTTGCTCTTGGTTTACCTACCGTTACTGGTCCGCTATGAAATAGAAAAAAATTAAAACCAACATACCGGATTAATACTATTGGTAATGTTCAATTAATAGTATGTTGTTACTCTGATTGAGATAGAGATTTTTATCATAATAAATTTAACACTATGACTGCTTTTAATTTTCATGAAGCCCAATATTTCGAACATTCATTGTTATTTTACCATTTTAAGACTTTGCGTTAAGATTTTTTCATGTAACCTGAAGGTTATCATTGCTAAATACACTCGAGGATTTAGAGAACACCGAGCATCTGATTCATCGGGATTCGAACCTTGCATGTAGCAGGGTACTCCTACATAATATTTAGCTTTTTGTTCTTCTCTAACATCTCTAACATTGGTATGTCAAAAAAATTATAGTTGAAATAAGAAAGTTATCTGCTAGCCATCAAATTTTTGCAAGCAGATATAACGATATAGGAATCTATTTTGTTCTAGATAATTCAATAACATATTCTGTTGACTTTTTAAATTCAGTGCCACCATTGAGAGACCAAATTCTAACTCATATTTAAATTATAAAATTCTATAGATAGTATGATGAATCAAAATGTGATGAAACTGGCTATTTTTGTATCAACAGTCGCAATACTCGGCACTGCCGCACTGATTGTCAATCCGGGAAAGATGGCATATGCACAAGGTAATTTAACGGCACAAGGTAATATGACAGCAGTAATTGATGTCGATACTTTGAGTAAGAACATAAAAGAAAGACATCCAGTCCTGGCTCAAATGCAAGCGAATGAAGATGCAGATTTAGTTGCGAAAATAAAGGGTCTGGATTCTAAGGAAGCCGTGAAGACTGTAATAGCGCTGAATATGCTCCGCTTATTAGAACAATATAAGGAAGTAGATGCGGCAAAATAATAACGGACTTCGTCTTTTTTATTTTAATCAATTCAGGCTGTCTTGGAATGGATTTGTTGATCCTTAGTCCATACTTCTGAAGTAAGTAACGAAATAGTTACTAATACTGTCTTATGTTTCGTCTATATGCTGTAACCAAGAAAATCCCGTTAAAAAATGGTAATTCACACCACCCATTTGTGCTAATGCTTTCATCAAATCGTCATTGATTTCACCAAATACTTTAAATCTATTTATCTTGCAAGCATCGAAAATCTTTGGAAGTATTGTTTGGGATGCGATACCTTTGAGATGAGCAAACTCCAACAAATTATTTAACAATAACAATGTTGTTGGGAGTTTTAAATTGTTACCCTGAAGAGTATATGACGCTATAAAAATGATTTAGAATGCTATTATAACAAAACCCAACGTGTTACTAGAGCTTCGATTACATGAGACTAAATATCCGCTAATTATTATAGTGATAGTGATGGTTGCATCAAAAGAACAACCCAAGTATTATGAAATGCATTTACTGGCTGGTATGACACCAACATCCTTGTGTTATTCACTGTATCTATAGTTGAACCAGCCAGCCCACCTATAGCAGCCTTAAAACCCTTTAGGTTAACAAAAGATTCAGGAATTTTACTTTTATTTATATCAGAATCAGCAATCTTTTGTCCTTTACCATCCACATAGACAATACGTGTACTGTCACCTAAAGATGTAAGATTAAGTGATTGAAGTTCTTTATTTAAAACATTAAAATCAATACTACCGGCCCATACTCCAGCAATAGTAGAGTTATCCTTTAAGGAATACGTCGGAACGGCAATCTTTGCTGTTCTAGCACCAGAAGCAGCTGCAGTAGTATGCACGTTTCCCAAATAGGTGTCATTTGTACTAATTGCCCCTTGGAAATAATCTCTAAATGCAAAATTGTTCACGGCAAGAGTCTGTTGTATAGAATAAGGCTCGAGAAAATACATATTTCCATTTGGCATAAGAAGGAAAATTTCATATAAATCATTATTGTTAGATAGTATGTTCTTAACTACTTGTCTTTTTTCTATGTCTGCAAATTGAGGTATTCCATGTAATGTGTTTAATGTTTGATTAAGCAAGTGTGCATAGGGAACATCTCTTAACTGTGGTAATTTGCTTGTTATTTCAAGAATGGCACCTGTTTTTTGAATGCGATTTTCAAGATTCTTTGCCAAGATATTTGTAATTAGTGAAATGTTATTTTGTATGCTGTTTGAATCAGTTGAGTTATAATTTGTATTCATACTGGCCTGAGCATTGAAAGGTTCAAAAAACTTATCCTCCAAATTTACAGTGCCAATGTTTAATGAAAGAATAATAACAATTGTTAAGAAACACAAGGTAGTAATTAATGACAAACCATTACCATATCATGTATCATATATGCAGTATTTTTACATTGCGGCTCATTTTATGGCAATCCATTAATTTTTAGCCGTGTATGACAGGGAATCCGAAGAATTTTCGAAACTGAACATCTAGAAGATTACTATTTAATGGTTATAGCCTCGGTAGAAACCAAGAATTCAGTGATTAGAAAATCGGAAAAGTCCAGTCAGTGTAAGCATACAAGAGAACTCCATCTTTTTGACGAAGATGGCAGTTGTTGTTTAATATGCACAAGATATGAAGGGTTGCTTTAAAAAAAATGATTGAGGCTGGTTTAACTGAGTATTTCGGCATGGGTGAAGCAATAGGAATAATTGCCACAATGTTTGTTGTTCTGTATTTTTCGAGGAAACAAATGGAGGTTCTATCTGTTGATATAGAAACCAAAATTCTTAATGATTTGGATGAGAGAATGCATCAAATTACCAATATAATGATTGATAGGCCAGAGCTAATAAAGGTAGTAAGCAAAGTTGAGTCTGATTGGTCATCAGAAGTTGCATATGCTTATCATATATTGTTCACCTTTGCACACGTGTTTCATATGCGGACAAGAAAGGTCTTGAGTGACAATGAATGGACTGGATGGTTGCGATGGATGAAGAGCGCTTTTGACCAAGGAATGATAAAGGAAATATGGAAAAATAAAATAGAGATGGAAAAGTGGTTTGATCCTGCTTTTCAGGAGTTTGTTGACAAAGAGTTAATTCTATTGAGTAACAGATAATTCTGATGTTCGCGCATCCATTCAAGTGAGCTGTAGAATAAATAGGACTTGAAGTATTATTTTACTCATACAAACTTAAGATAATTGCAAAAAGATAGATAAACAATAAAGAGTATATATTTAATAGCAATGGGTCTCAGCTTGAAAGAACAAATTAGTAGTTTCATACGATCGTTACCAAACGTTGAGCGAAAACATGATCCTATGAGTGAAGAAGCTTATTTCTATGGTCTGAGAAATTTTGCTCATTTTCATGGACCGCGACACATAGATATCAGGCTATCAAAACCTCAACAAGAAGAAGCCTTGCGGAGACATATGGCTATTCAGCACCAATATGCTCCTCAGGCAGGATGGGTCTCATGTATATT
>JBIOZG010000051.1:0-4089 GCA_044870765.1 Nitrososphaeraceae archaeon | reverse complement strand
AAAATACATATAATCTATTGGAACAGAGCATAGATGAAATATGGGAATCTCCCAAATGGGATATTGCTAAAACATGTCATGATTGTCAGGTACTTGGTTGTATATGGTATTCTTCTCAACCTGTTACTACCTTTGCCAAAAACTATATGAGAGGTTTGTCAAATATAATTGCTCAACAAAAACCAGATATTGTAGACAAAGAAAATAGTATGTGCGATAATTAATTAAATTTGAAATGGAATAGGCCCAATAAATGTTTATTGTACAACTTTTGATTTAATGTGATTATTAATATGAGACATATCTTGATTAGTTAATATATCTTTACTCAATCATCTAAATGTGAGGTTACATCAACTCACTTACAAAGGAATCAAGAATCTTTCTACTACTATTATTTAAAAGATAATTTTGAGTCTAATTGATAGTAAAGAAACAATTAATCCTCCAAGTGTTCCCACAATAGATGTACGGATGGCGAATGAAAAAAAGTTACGATTGAGTAAATGTTATTATGAAAAACCAATTATAGAAACCAAAATGGATCCAGTTTAAGTTCCCTCCCTTCTTCCTTCACAGATTTTAATTTAAATATTCCCTTTGATATCCCTTCATTTATAAAATTTTGAAATGCTAATGAAAGATGTGTGAATCAACGGAACTAAAATTTAGTTTGTGATTTAACTTCATGAATTAAGTGATTAAAATTTATCTAAATGTCTTTTGAATACCATTCCTGTTCTGTTTTGAATTTTTTAAATAGTATCTTAGGATCAGTTGAACTACTAGTCATTTGTGCTTGCTTCTATATTTTCAAATTGTACTTTAGAAACAGAAAGATTGAGAATTATTAAAACTACTAAAACAGATGAGCTCATAAACTTGCTATACCTACAGGCAATTACCAAATAGGTAATCTTAAGTAACATAATTGGTAAAGGTAAAAGGTAAAGAAAATTGGAAAAACCAAAACAAAAACAACCTAATATTCTTGTTATTTGGGGTGATGACATTGGAATCACCAATCTCAGTTGTTATTCGCACGGATTGATGGGTTACCAAACACCCAACATTGACCGTATTGCGAAAGAAGGCATGATGTTTACAGATGCCTATGGCGAACAGTCCTGTACAGCTGGTCGCTCGTCCTTCATTACAGGGCAAAGCGTTTACCGCACTGGCTTGTCCAAAGTAGGCATACCTGGTGCACCCGTAGGGATGAGTGAAAAGATCGTGACTATCGCTGCATTGTTAAAGGAAGAAGGTTATGCTACAGGACAATTCGGGAAGAACCATTTAGGCGATCTTAACCATATGTTACCCACCAATCATGGATTCGATGAATTTTTTGGCAATCTTTATCATCTCAATGCAGAGGAAGAGCCTGAAATGGATGATTATCCTTCCAAAAATGAATTTCCACAATTCTTTGAAACATTTGGTCCGCGTGGTGTGATCCATTCCTGGGCCACAGACACTGATGACCCTACAGAAATGCCTCGATGGGGAAAAATTGGCAAGCAAAGAATTGAGGATACCGGACCTCTGACCTCAAAACGGATGGAATCTTGCGATGATGAATTTGTTTCTGCAGCTAAAGATTTTATCCAACGACAGAATAAAGATGGAAAACCATTTTTTGTGTGGCTAAATACAACGCATATGCACTTTATTACGCATCCGAAAAACTCAACCAAAGGACAGGCTGGTCGCTGGCAGTCTACATATCATGACACAATGATCGACCATGATAAAAATGTTGGACAAATGCTTGATCTGCTTGAGGAGCTTGACATTGCCCATGATACCTTTGTTCTGTATTCTACGGATAACGGGCCGCACAGCAATACCTGGCCTGATGGAGCTACTACTCCATTCCGTAGTGAAAAGAATACTAACTGGGAAGGTGCATTCCGTGTTCCGTTGCTTGTGCGATGGCCTGGAAAAATCAAAGCTGGTTCAATTTCCAATGGCATCGTTCAGCACCACGACTGGCTGCCAACTTTTCTCTCCATGGCAGGCGATTTAGAAGTAGTGGAGAAACTGAAGAAGGGATACAATGCTATCGGACGAACTTATAGGAATCATATCGATGGCTTTAACCTGCTGCCATATCTAACAGGGGAAGTCTCAGATAGTCCCCGTAATATCTATTTCTACTTCAGTGACGATGGTGATGTGCTTGGCCTACGCTTCGATAATTGGAAGTTCGTATTCATGGAACAGCGTTGCAAAGGAACTCTCCAAGTAGGGGCTGAGCCTTTCACCCGTCTTCGTATCCCCAAGATTTTCAACCTTCGCACCGATCCGTACGAATTCGCAGATACCACTTCGAATTCGTACTGGGAATGGATGATTCACAACGCTTATTTTATATACTTAGCACAGTATGCAGCAGGGAAGTTTGCAGAAACTTTTAAGGATTTCCCAGCCATTCAGAAACCAAACACGTTCACAATAGATGATGCAATGGCGAAAATGTCGGAAGCTACTGCGAGTCATTAATAACAACAAAGCCTTTTGAACATGTTAAACACAATAGACGAAATCAATAAAGAAACAAAAACTCTTCACCAAAAAAATATGGTGTTTATAGCTGGTGGAAGTTTTATGATGGGTTCAGATAAATTTTACTCGGAAGAAAAACCAGTGCATAAAGTCACAGTGGGCAGTTTCTGGATGGATAAATGGCTGGTGACTAATAAAGCATTTAGTGACTTTGTTTTGGCAACTAGTTATATAACAATTGCAGAAAGACCATTAAATCCGGATGATTTTCCTACTGTCCCCAAAGAAAATCTTGATCCAGGTTCCATGGTTTTTAATAAAAGGAATGAACCTGTCGATCTGAAAAACTATAAAAACTGGTGGCAATGGATGAAAGGCGCCAACTGGAAGCATCCGCAGGGACCTAACAGCACCATTATTGGATTGGACGATCATCCGGTAGTTCAGATCGCTTATGAAGATGCAGCAGCCTATGCTAAATGGGCAGGAAAAGAATTGCCCACGGAAGCAGAATGGGAGTTTGCAGCAAGAGGTGGATTAGATGAAATGAATTTTACATGGGGAAATGAAGATATACAGCTTACCAAACCAATGGCCAATACCTGGCAAGGAGAATTCCCTTACCAGAATTTATTAATAGATAAGTATGAAGGCACTTCTCCTGTTGGTTCATTTGATCCAAACGGTTATGACTTGTTTGATATGGCGGGTAATGTTTGGGAATGGACATCGGACTGGTATGTCCCACATTTTGATGAATCTGCTAATAAGGTCAAAACTTGCTGCACACCTTCAGTCAATCCACGAGTAACCTCAGCCGAATACAGTTATGATCCAAGACAACCACAGTTTAAGATTCCAAGAAAAGTAGTGAAAGGTGGTTCGTATATCTGCGCTCCGAATTATTGTCTACGATACCGGCCTGCGGCTCGACAACCACAGATGATCGATACAGGGATGACTCATATCGGATTCAGGTGTATTATTAGGTCCACATAATGATACATAATACTTTTATCAAATACCAATTCTGTCTACTGTGATAAAAGTTTAATAATTCACAATCGATCTTTTCTACTATATGGGGCCAGTGGTTTCTGTTGTGATATTGATTCTAAAAATGGACCCAAAATATAAAATTATAAACAAATAATTAAATATATTATGCATAAATCGTGGATTATCTGTATCAATATTGTTGTAATTCTCTCATTGCAATAAGAATATGTCATCATATTTACATAATGGTATATAATTAAGTATTGTTATTTTGCTATTCTATTATTTCGAAATGAATTTCCTCGAAAATATAAAGACAAAGACTTTAAAAAAAAGAATTTTTTTAGTTACTTACCAATACATATACCACTTGGATTAGCAGTCATACAATTGTTCTGATCATATGTATTGCCATTGGTATTTACTGGTAACCCGTTAGCGTTATTGATGTCAACTGTATTCAATAGAACATTGTTAAAGTTAACATTGTTTTGGTTACTTTGATTGTCTATATAAAGACCATTTCCAGATTCAGTAATAGAATTCAAAGTGATAACAGAGTTATCTGAGTTAACTAATGTT
>JBIOZG010000050.1:0-14228 GCA_044870765.1 Nitrososphaeraceae archaeon | reverse complement strand
CAAAAGCGAAGTTATTGAAGGGGATACAAGGGGAACGGTTTTGATAATAGAGTTAAACGCAAAATCCGATTCAAGTACAGAAATAAAGATAGATGCAGACCTTAAATTTGGAAAAATAGGAGCAGTACTTGGTGTTTTTGCAAAACACAAGATAAAAATTGAAATAGACAAGATAATAGAACAATTTGCCAAATCATAGTAAATGATTCTAATTACACGCATTTTGACATAATAATCAGGAGTCTACTTATGAAAATAAGGAATAGATAATATTCAATTGTCAGTGGTAGGAGGATTTAAATGGCTCAATTTCCCTAACGCTCAAATTTTTAAAATCCCAAATCAGATTATCCGATCTGAATGTTGCCGTTGACCCCGAGTTTGTAATAATAAAGTCCTTGTCTTTGGAACATTCAGCACCAAAAAAATCTGAATCAGGCATTTTTGCGTACCAGCCGCCATCATCAACAAGATCGGTGACCTTGACCCAATAATTGGAATTTGTATTATCAAGATATGATTCCAATTTTACCTCGGAGTTATTATTAATATTATACATCACTGCCTTCCATCCAATCCACCTATCCATAAGAGGTGTAGTAACTTTGTTAGCATGTCTTTCGTCTGTATATCCCCCGACGAACCATAATTCTTTTTTCCAGCCTACTTTACCAGTGTCATAGAGTCCTCCCATATAGGCCGTTGCTTCACACGGAATTTCTTGATTATGTTTACCGCCTCGGGCATACCAGGTTAGATCATTTTCTATTACTTTGTTGCTGCTATTTTGAATTACAGAGTGGATCTTTGCATAGCCTGTCATTTCCACATTCTTCCAATTTGTTTCGCCTTCCATTGTCTTTACATTCATCCTAACTACTGGAGCAGAAATTCTCCACGAACCATCTTCTTGACTCGTAATATTTGGGCCAAAGGTAATCGAAAAATTCTCATCGTCCATTGGATTGTTCATATTTACATACCACTCTCTACCATCCTCTTTTGTTGGATAAATTTCCCTCGTACCAAATTTGTCGTATCCTACCTGATTTTGGTTTGATGCAAGTGCATAAGATGTCATTGGATATAATGTGGGAAGTTCAAATTCAGAAAAGTACAATGAAAATACAATAATCAAACTATAACCAACAATAAAAGGCATAGTTTTCATGATTCAATTATCAACAGTTACGTAACAAAGTGCGATGTCAAGTTTTTTATTTGTTTTTGATAATCTTATTTCACCTTTTAGAGAGCACTAATTGATGAGATTTTTCTCGAGGATTATGCACATATAAGATGAAACTGGGCTTTTGTAACAAAATTAATATCGCTTGCATGAACCTGTATGTCTCAATTACATGTTTAATTTAGCTTCTAAGGATATGAAAGTTGTTCATATTGGATTTGATGATACTGATTCGCAAAGAGGAAAATGTACTACAAATTTAGCCTATAAGATAACTTGCAAACTGAAAAATGAGATGGATTCTATTTTTATCGATTACCCACTGCTTGTGAGATTGAATCCAAATATACCTTGGAAAACTAGGGGCAATGCAGCCGTTTGCCTTAGGGTCAAATCGGAGCAGCCTGAGCAGATAATCGAATATTTGCTAGACACAGTGAGAAGAGAATCTGATTTGTCCAATGGTGCCAATCCAGGAGTAGCAATATTTGAGGGGGAAGACATACCACTTGCTTTGAGGAAGTTCAGTAGCAGAACAATGTATGATATCATTGATATCAAAGAGACTGAGAATTTAGCTTCACAGCTTTCTTTACAAACTTTCAAGTTTGGTGAGGGATTGGGGATCATCGGTGCAGTTGCATCAATTGGGTCTTTACTGGAATGTGATCATACGTACGAGGCAATTGCTTACAGGAAAGAACAGTTTTGTGGATCTCCTAGAGAAATTGACAGATCAAAGGTATTGAAGATACACACCGACACTTATCCATTTACCTTTAACAGCTATGATAGTATCCATGACAGAGTGCTAGTTACTCCACACGGTCCGGACCCTGTCTTTTGTGGGATTAGAGGAGAAGACCCTTTTACTGTTATAAGAGCACTAGAGTATATTCTGCCCCTTGAAAGACTTGATGGATACATGGTTTTTAGGACAAACCAGGGTACAAATATGCATCTTCAAAATGATTTATCCATAAAAAAACTTAGAACCCATAATTCAGGATATATAAGATGCTTTGTTACCAAAAGACCAACAATTATTCGTGGAGGACATGTCTTTTTTGAGGTATCAAACTTTAGTAACAATAAATATCAGGTCGCTGTGTACGAACCTACAGGTCTTGGAAAACTTGCTTCTAAATTGATAGAAGGAGATCATATAGACATTGGTATTTCAGTTAGTAAAGGGAATTCCAACGGCTCTAACGTACTCAATGTGGAATATCTTTCAATCCTAAATATAGTCGATGAAGTAACCAATATCAATCCATTATGCAATAAGTGTAGAAAAAGAATGAAATCGGAGGGGAAAAATAAAGGATTTCAATGCAAAATTTGTGGAGATAAAAGTAGTTCGAAAGTAGTTGTTACTAACTCAAGAGATCTACAAAGTGGGACATATCTACCAAACCTAAAAGCCCATCGACACTTGACAAAACCATTACATAGATTTGGAATGGAGAAGACTTATCCATATCTTCCAAAAATTTTCAAGCCTCTCAACTCAGAATGGTTAAAATCTTTTTGAAAGATTCACTAGATTACCACCAATATTGAGAATACTAAAAAATGTAGCGGGGGGTTGATTTGAACTTACGGCCATCAAGGTTTACTCTAATGGAAACCGCTCTGCGGGTTATGAGCCCGCCGGGATAACTTAGCCTGTGATATCTGGCTTCCCCACCCCGCTAATAGCAAATTGAATCTTGGGGAAATATATCTCTGTCTGTAACTCAAAATAAATAAAAATTCAATCAAGTTTATGCCATCTCAATAAAGTCGGTAAAAATAAGAGTGTAGTCATCGTGGATCAAATTTATGAAGGTTTAATTCTAGTCATGGTTTTGATAGATTCCAATTGATTCGAGTAATTCCCAATCAAATCGTGCTGATACTAGAAAACGCTGAGTGGTATGGAAATGGATGACGCGGATTGGATACTTCTATTTGAGGTTTAATGCGGGGGGTGGGATTTGAACCCACGAACCCCTACGGGATGAGGTTTCCCAGCAGGATCAGTTCATCTGAGCGTCGTGTCAGATTTGATCTCACGCCTTTGACCAAGCTTGGCAACCCCCGCACAAATATTCAGTCCATTGATCTTCATTTTATGTAATTGAAGTAAAATGGACAGGACTTAACTTGAGTTTTTTGGCTTTCTTATTTTAACTGTTTTGCCATGGGAGGATGGAATAATCGACATTTTTGCGTTCTGGAATGAAGAGATTAACTCCTTTCCTTGAAAGAATCTATCCAAAAAAATTGCCAGTGCTGCAATTTCTGAATGTGGCTGATTTCCAACAGCAATATTCATGTCGGCCAAGGAGTAAACTTCCTTCGGAACTTTGCTTGCTCCAATGACAACCAGTATATTTTTATTGTATCCGAAATCAAGCGATAAGTTTTCTATGTTTACGCCATACATTGTTAAATGTATAACGATTCCCTTATTCTTTTTCCAAGAATTTATGACTGATTTCCAATTCGGAATAATTTCAATATCAAATTCATTGGAACCACCCCAATCAGCACAAACTTTTTTCATGGTCTCAAGTATGGAATCATCCACGTCACTCATGAATATCTTCTTACAACCAAAAGCTCTTGACACCAAGGCAACATGAGTAGTGGTGCGATCATCCCTTACAAGCCTGTGGCCCAAACGTAGGACGGCAATGGACATTAATTATTGTCTACCTTCATTGTATCCACAAAGATCTTGGAGCAGATAGTATTCAGGAGAGCATCAATGTTTAACCCAGTCTTTGAGGATATCATTACGACTTTGTTGTTATCTTCATTAAATATTCCCAGATGCTTGCACTTTTCCATAGCCTCTTCAGGATTTACCAGGTCCAACTTATTGAGTGCATAGATTATCTTTCCGATTGATACTCCCAAGTGGATCAAGACAGTAAAACTACTAGAGAGCTGTTTTTTAATCATTTCATAACTCTGACTGATGTCTAATATTAGCAAGATGACATTTGAAAAGATTAATTCTTGAAGAGTCGATTTAAAGGCGTCTATCATGTACGCAGGAAGTTTGCTTATGAATCCCACCGTATCTGAAAACATTATTTTATTTCCGTCTATATTCACAACCCTGCTCGATGTTGAAAGAGTTGTAAACAATTCAATACCCACCAATTTTGATTCTCCTGTCAAAAGATTAAACAGAGTTGTTTTACCAACTGAGGTATATCCTATTATGGATACAGTTGGAAAACCGGATCTTGCCCTGCTAGTCCTTTGTAAAAGCTTTCTTTTTTCTTCTCGCAGGAGTTTTTTTCTTAGAATGGATATTCTTCTCTTTATATCCAATAAATGGACATCTGCATCATATTTTCCCAATCCAAAAAAGCCTGGTTGTTCTCCGCGCTTTGAGAGTCTCACCTTCTCTTTAATTCTTACTGCTTCATAATGTAATTCGGCAAGTTTGATTTGTATCCTGGATTCTTCTGTATTTGATCTCAATCTAAAGATTTCAAGTATTAGTTTCTCTCTATCAATAATGTCAGTCTCACACAGTTTCGCCAGATTATATTGCTGTGATGGTTTCAAAACTTCATCAAATACTACAAACTCAATATCCAATGACTTGATGAGTTGACTAACATCATCTGCCTTTCCCTTACCGATACCAAATTTGGATCTTGTTAAATGCTTCTGAGTTACATTACGTATTACCGAATAACCCGCAGATTCTGCCAATGACCTGGCTTCATCTGCAATGTGTCTAATTGGATAAGTAATAAGTAACGCAGATTTAATCATTGGTGTTTACCTCAGTATACAAAGGTATCCGAAAAAACCTTTCTAGTTTTTTGGTTAGTTCTTCATCAGGCTTTATTGAACCACTTTCTATTTTTCGTAACAATGATGCTCTTTCATTTAGTGAAAGTCCTAACTGTTCATGCGTAAGTCCCCTTGACATTCTGGATTTTCGAAGGACTTCAGAAAGATTGCTAACCAAAATCCTAGTATCATCAAATGTGATTTTTTCAGTCTTTACTATTTTCTTTGGCCTGGGAAAACCTATTTTTTGGATATTTTGTTGGTAACTTGATGGTTTGCCCGTTTTTTGGATATTTTGTTGGTAACTTGATGGTTTGCCCCTTTTTGAACACGATTTGCACACTGTTAATAAGTTGCCTTCAACATAAACTCTGTCAGCCTTTTCGAGTATCTGAATTCCGCATATTTCGCAAGAAGCCATAGATAGGTACTGTTGTTTGAGCATCTTGTTTATTTTTTTCTAATTTATTGGATGAATCTTCACTTTTCAATTGATAGGCCCAAAGTTATAATGAAGAATATCAGAGCGATGATATGTCAAAAACAATAGACTCACTTTTTTAGAATTTCGAGCTTATGAAATCTTCGACAATTCCCGCTATGTTTTAAATACAGAAACAAAATACAGGTAACCAATTCATGAATTCGACCGAAAAAATATCTTTTCATATAGATGCACTCTTTGGTAAGGGCGTTTCAAATGTCTTACCAAAGGACCTTGAATTCACATATTCTAGAAAAACTGGAAGGATAAAGAGTTTTGGAATTAAAGACAAACTTATAGGTACTTTAAGATCAGACGGAGGAATAGCACTTACTATCTTTGGTGCTTCTGTCTTTTTGAACCACACCACATTCAAAGAGAACTGTATCATTCCAATTGAGGACGCCCTTCCTTTTGTAAGTGAGGGTAGGTCCCTATTCTGCAAACATGTGCAATGGTACGGAAAAAATATCAATATTGGATCAGAAGTGGTGGTTATAGATAAGAGCAACACCGTACTTGCGGTAGGAAAATCGGTTGTTAGTCAATCGCGATTAGACGGCAGAATTGGAGATGTGGCAGTAAAAATTAGAGAAGGAATAAAAAGTAGAGGTGAGCAACAAAATCTATGATGCGCGGAAATCGCGATATGAGGCGGATGTTGGACAAGATGGGCCTCAATATGCAAGAAATGACAAATATTGAAGAAGTTGTTATAAGAACTGATTCGAAGGAGATTTTCTTAATCAAGCCACAAGTAATTGAAATGAAGGGTAAAGAAAGCACCATTTTTCAAATTATTGCGGGGGATATTGAAGAAAAAGAAAGAGAAGTTCCAACCTTCAGTGAGGAAGACATCATCCTTGTTATGCAGCAATCTTCAAGTTCAAGGGAGAAGGCGGTACTTGCCCTGACTGATACCAAAGGGGATATTGCACAGGCAATACTTAATCTAACAACATGAATCAGCGAGGAAAAGCAATTGTCATCAGTTAATGCAGAGTTAATATATGGTTGCAGGATTTTCTGATAGTGTATATGGCCGCTGTAGAAAAAATTATTACAGCACTGTCTGAGCTGGAAAAGGATATTGATAGTTTGTCAATGAAAGTTCAAGATATGAAAAAGAGAATCTTGACCAATTCTGACAAAGAGATTTCCCAACTCAGAGAAATGGTAATAGAGGTAGCAAGGACTGAATCAGAAAAAATTATAGCTACGGCCAAAAAGGAGGCAGAGGAGAAATCCCAGAAAATTTTGGAAGATGCGGAAATTAATTTGACAAAACTTAAAGAAAATACAAAACTTTCATTTGATAAATCTGTAAAGTTAGTAGTAGACTCTGTGCTAAACAAAGGCGACAAAATCTAGTAACTGGATTTTTTTTGAATTCAGTACTCAAAAAATTTAATAATAATTAAAACTCAGGGTATTTTGAATGGGAAGCCCTTAGAGACAAAACAAGACTCTAATCAGATTGTAGTAGCTACCCTAGAAGGTCGACCATATTATAAAATCGTCAGCATGCTTAAATCCATGAATATCAGTTTTTCTTCCCTCTCCCCAGAAGAGGCTTCCAAGACAAATGCAAAAATAATCATAACTACCAAGAATGAAGCATCGTTATTTACAAGACAGGATCTAATATATGATTTTCAACTTGACACATTTCCACCTCTTTTTAAGGCAATGTTATTAAAAAATTTGAATGGTAACTATTTTGAGGACGTTTTAGTTGTAGGAGTAGATCCTGGAAATAGGATTGGAATCTATGTGCTATATTTACACACAGAATTATACAGTACTGTCCAAAGCTCTTTGAAGGATGCGATAAAATTCATTACAAATATTCTTTCTTGTATAAAATCCAGTAAAAAGGTTCTCAAGATTGGGAATGGGGATTCGATTAAATGCAATCACATTGCACAAGAAGTCAAGAATCTAAACAGAACAGTTAGAATAGAAATTGTTAATGAATTTGGCACATCACGTAATATTGTACCAAATTGTCGCAGAAATAGAGATGTCGGCTCTGCCAAATCTATAGCCATGCGAACTGGTCGTATGTACTAACTGTACATCGCTTTTGCAGTCTAATATAATGATACGACAATATCAAGGAAGTTTATCCAGAGGATATTCAATAGATGAGAAGAATGCAAAAATATAAACTAATGAGAAATCAAATGATTTAGATATCTTGAATTACTAGAATATTAATTGTTTACAATGAGCGAACCTCATCAAGGAAACTTTGTCGAGAAGAAAATAATCTTAAAATCAAATCGCGTTTTTTTTCTAAAATTCGTCGAATTTAATAATGGTTGTTTTGTTTCCTTTTCTGAAGATTTTTGCAAAATTGGCGGTATTCATGTTTCTGTCGCCTCTAACAATAGAACCCAAAGTGCCAGAGTAATACCAAACATAAAGGATCCCATCTTTATGAAAACTCTTTCGGAAAAACTTTCATTAATGACGAATGGAATCACAATAACAAACTTGAACAACAAGAATCCACTGACATTGAGCGAAATGCAAGAGTTAATGAATGAAGTATTAAAATTGTTGGAAACAAAAACAAATGATTAACTATGAAAAAGTTTGAATTTGACAAAATACGGGGCTTTACCGATTTTTTAAACGAATTAGAGAAAAATGACCAATTAATAAGAATAACAAAAGCAGTAGATCCAAAATTCGAACTTGCCGGAATTGTAAGCAAGTTAGATAAGGGAAAGGCGATAGTTTTTGAATCTGTAAAAGATAGCAAAATAAAAGTGGCTGCAAACGTCTTGGGTACAAGATACAGAATTGCGCTGTCGGTTAATTCAAAGAATGAAAATCTAATTCAAGAAAGAATTAATGAAGCTATAAGAAACAAATCTGAGATAAAAAATCTAACGGATAACAAGATTTGGGGTAAAATCTCTAAAAACTTGTTTGACCTGCCAATAGTAACACATTTTGAAAAGGACTCTGGAGCTTTCATAACTTCATCCTTAGTCATAGCAAAAGACAAAGAAACAGGTACTCAGAATCTTTCAACTCATCGGCTGTTGAGGTTGGATAAAAATAGAATGGTCATAAGAATGGTAGAAGGGAGACATCTCCATAAATGTTTTACCAGTGCAAATGATCATAATGAGGACTTACCTGTTTCGATAATAATTGGTACCCACCCAGCAGTGTCGGTTGCTGCAGCTTATCAGGCGCCCTATGGGGAGAATGAACTGAACATAGCAAATTCGCTAATGAGAAACAAATTGTCACTGACAAAGTCTCCTGGTACAGGACTCTATGTTCCGACAAACTCTGAGATCCTTTTGGAAGGAAGGATTCTTGCGGACGAAACAGCAGAGGAACAAATGGTGGAAATGTTAAGAACTTACGATATTAAAAGGAAACAACCAGTATTTGAATTAGATAAAATTTACTTAACAAGTGATTCTATTTACCATGACATCTTGCCCGGCTATGGAGAACATAGATTATTGATGGGATTACCGATAGAATCTAAACTTTTTCATAGCGTGAAGGATGTAGTACCAGGGACTAGGAAAGTTCATTTGACAGATGGAGGTAGCAATTGGCTCGTTGCTGTGATTCAAATAAGAAAAAGATTGGAAGGAGAACCAAAAAATGCAATTATTGCCGCTTTCGCTGGTCATCCGTCATTAAAAATTGCTATTGTAGTTGATTGTGATATAGATCCCACAAACCCAACTGAGGTGGAGTATGCTATTTCCACAAGGTGTCAGGCAGATAAGGATCTCATAGCTATCCCAAATTCAAAGGGTTCAAGTTTAGATCCTTCAAGCGATCAGAATAATCTTCTAACTACAAAAATGGGAATAGATGCAACTGCAACGCTATTGAAGTCAAAAGACAGATTTGAAATTGCGAAAATACCTGGAGTTGAAAAAATTAGATTATCAGAGTATTTGTGAATAACCTTCTTTCGAGGAAATTATGGTCATCTGCGAAAGTTTCTTTTTTGAGTCTCAAAATTGTCATATATAATAGATTAAATATCCATAGCGCACATATTTCTGAGTACATGCCATGAAGCCCAACAATTTTGCAATGAGAGATTGGCATCTGGAACATGTTGAAAAAGTAATTCTCCGTTACATGAAGGGAATTTCCCCTGATGCATCATCATTTGAAAAGCGCAATTTCAAAAAATATAGCACTATTTCCAGCTGTTCGAAGCAAATAGAATATGATATAAAACATGGAGTAACGGTCCAGGAGGTAGCAGAACTCATGAACAAAATAAGAAACGATACATCTTATTCTGAAGTAAGACAAAATCAGGATGCAGTACAGAGATTAGATGAATTGGAAAGACAGCTTAATTCTCCAAAGAAAGTAGATTGGTAAAAAATTTATTTCTATGGCGGTAATCTAAAGTACTATGTCTGAAAATAGATTCGTATCTGGAAATATTATAATTATTTATTGCAATTTTGTGAAATTAGAGTCAAATGAACAGCTGCCGGAACATGTTGTGGATAGAATATCTGTGTGCAATAAAGTTTTTGAACGAGTTATGAAATCCAAACCTGATAAATCGGATACTTTCATCAAGGTTGTTGCTGACACTAAAGTAGGGAATTTGGTTAAGAATATTCTTGTCAGCAAAGGTATTGAGGAATCAAAGCTGGTAATTGATAGTTCATGCGATAGCGTAGCTCATCTTTTTTCTAAAGTTATGGACGATGTGAAGAAGAGACCCAATCCCCCTGTAATCTATTTCATCAGTTCGTATCAACAAAAGGACATTTTTGAGGTGGCCACCGCAAATTACAAAGGTTACAAAATACAGTTTGAGGGATCATTTGATAAAAGACCGGCAGAAAGTATACAGGAAGATTCCAAGAAGGAAAAGACGGACAAGAGATTTACAAATATCAAAGAAAAAGGCAAAAACAGGATGGTGGATATGCTCTTGAATTACATCTTTCCAGAAAATAAAAAATAACAATGTTCACAAGATTTAATATCCAGATTATCATCGCATAAAAGATATGCGGTCATCGTCTAGTTTGGTTAGGACACTGGCCTTCCACTCCAAAATAAATTGGAGAAGAAAGCCCGTAACCCGGGACTCTACTTAGCTGGAGCGGGAATTCAAATCCCGGTGACCGCAGTTGACATATTCGCATTCATCCAAAATTCAAGAATCACGAGGATAATAATAGATCTGGAAACTATATGTAAACCAATATTGCAGATCGTTTTCAAATATTGAAACGTTTATCAATTTCAGGTGAAGGTAACAAAATAACTAGGCTGACCAACCAACGTAACTAAATGTACATGACTGAAATGAATAAACTAAATGAATTGGCACGGATTGCAGAACAAATTAAGAAATTTCTAACCAAGGATAGAAAATGTCAATATCCCTCAATATAAGTTAGAAATATAATAGATAATGCCAAGATTTTTATATTATTAGCTTGATACAAATCTATCTTTTGTCTCAAATTGTTAATCTTCCAAGAAGTACGTATAAAAATAAGCACGAATTATTTGAGCAGGTATTTCAAGCAATTCTGAAAAGTGGTGAGGACGGTGTTTTTCAAACGGAAATTTGCAAGGAATTCTCTCTTGACAGTAGAGACGGATCGAGACTTGCAGGTAATCTTGAAAAACAATCATTGATATCACGTGAAAAAATATTGCACAAAGGCAGGTGGACATACAAATTAATAGTCAAGAAATCAGCAATTGCTGAATACAATCGAAAGCCGATACAGATTGAATGTGTTGAAGGAGCCCCATGCTTCAGTTGTGCTTATCAACATTCATGTTCTTCTGAAGATGAGACCAGCCCTTACAGTCCTGCAAAGTGTGTTTGGCTAGAAGAATGGATTATCGCTGGTTTTGAAAAGAGCTACATAAAGAACAAAGAATAAAATCCTAATTTTGCGCTGGTAGATTGCCGCCGAAATCAATTGGATATATAGTAAATGCAGAATCTATCTGAGCTGTTCCGTTTACCTTCCACTCTGTAGAATTTGTCATAAATTTGACATCGTGTATTTTATCGAAAAGTGCTGAATTAGAAGCTGTGCGATCAAGTACGAAAGTCGATTCAAGTGTGGTGGGCGAATGCGGATACAATTGTGGCCTTCCGTTTGGTGGTATATCTTCATACGATAGTAACCCATTACCCAAACTGGTATTATTTGCGTAAATTGTGTAATCAATTTTGGAAGTTGATAATACTTTATTGTCTTGATTATTTATCTTAAAAGTTACTTTTAAAGGGATAGTATTGTTAACAGTATTGGTATTTTCTATCGCGATATTTTGAATGTCGATGGTCACGTCCCTCAATTCACTACCTCCCCTCAATAAGTCAGGTATAGCAGGAAACAGAATAATAAATGCAACGATTGCGCCAATAACACCTATGAGAATGGCCCTTCTGGCCCCAATGAACATAATCAGGATTATTCAGTCATAAATATAATCTTAATCCAGAAATTATCCTGACATAGTTCAAAATCCGTCTGGGATATCAAACTGGCACTTTCGCAATAAATAGACTAAAATAATCTATTGACTATAGCACACTTCATGGGGAATAAATTTGCTGGCGCTATTGCAACGATTGCATTAGTATTGACTATGATTTATTCTACCAATATCGATGGAAACTTTCAGTTAAATGCTGTTTCAAAATTAGGTATTATGAATATGAATTTTGTAGAGGCAAGTATTTTCAATTTCAATGATGATGCAGTTAAGGATGCTGTACCGCCTAAATTGTCAATCAAAAACATCACTACGAACATCGTTGATGACAAAACGGGAAACATTTCAATCATTTTTGATGTGTACAATCCAAATAAGATTACAATAATGGTTGAGTCTATATCATACAACGTTTATTCCAATTCTACCAGAATTGTTTCAGGTGATATAGGACAGAGACCTGAAGGATTTATTGATTCCCAAGATAGTATTTTTCCAGTAATTGGAAACGGAACCCTTATTCTAAAAGATAAGAAAATGATTGATACAAACCGTGGTCTGAACCTGTCCCAGATTGTCACAAATAATGGCACCTCACAATTCTTGGTAAATGGAACTTATTTCTTTAAGCAAACAAGTAGTTTTCAATCTACCGGAGGCGAAGCGGAATTCAGTATTGCCTATCCCAAGCCTTGAATGTGGAAATTCAGAAAAAATTAAATGTTCATGATTTAGAGTTATGGCAGTATGTCAGATGTATTTTTAATGTATGGTATTGCAACAGGGGCCTTTGTAATATTTACTGGTATCCTGTTTGGAGTTCGAACCAAAAGAATTAATCAGTTGATAAAGGGATCAAGAGAACAAAAACAAACCTCTTGACAGTTATTTTTTCTTTCCAATCCCAAAGACATCGAGCAAATGTTCCGATTCTTTTTGCTGTCCAAAACATCTTTGAAAGTACTTGCATGAAATACAAAGTTCGCTTGGTTCTACAACTGGCGTTTTTTTGTCCTTAAGTAAGAGGTGTAAGATTCTTGCTCTTCGTACAACTTGCTCAAACATTCGTTTACTTGGGGAAACGCTGAATTCAACAAACTTGCCTTGGGGAGTAAAGTAAACTATGAATCCGCCTTGGGTTTCGAAAACAAAAATGGATGCATTGGTGTAGAGTAGGTCATATGGATGTGGAAATTCCGGTAATTCTGAAACTGGTATGAAGTTAATAACGATGTCATTATCTATGATCAAATCTACAGTTGCGTAAATAGTAAGTTCGTCAACTTTATACTCTCGGGTGATACCATTTAGAAGCTTTCTAAACGAACCCTGGAGTAATTTGGACAATGCGTTTGAAAACTCATCTTCAAAAGCATCCATTCTCTCAAAATAAGACAATCTACTACAACGTGTTATTTCAAATACGTGTATCCCATTTTGGTCATAATCTACTGCAAGTTTTTTGGAAAACTTGATTAGTTCATCCTCTATCAGTTTATGGAAATTCCTGCCCCCAAGCATCGTTCCACATTGCTTAAAAGTCATATTTATATTACATAGATAGGATAGGCCCGCATTCACTATTGGCCCAAAGCATCATTATGTTTAGATACACTTGCAATTTTTCTGAAAATGAATTTTTTTGGCTAGAATCCAGATTTTATGGGATCGACGGGTTTCATTAATTCTCGCAACAAAATGGTTGCGTATGAACCAATGGGTATTTTGAAACTTATCAATAAATTATCCGAGTAAGAAAAATCATTTACTAACAATGGTAATTGTCTAAATCCACCTTCTACGCTTAATTCCTGCATCTCTTTAAGATAGAAATCTTTGGGAGAAATATTCTCTTCTTTCATAATGAGTGACAAATTCCTTTCGAACCGTCCTTCCGGGACTTTGAAGGAGTAACCAGGCAAATGCATCGCCGGGACCAAGTTAGAGCTATCCTCGCCGGTATATTTCAACAATTTTCCCAAAGTCAATGGGTTCTCTAACTTGAAACAAAAATCATTCTTAGAGCAATTAGTGATTGATTCACCATCTCCAATAATGCAGCTCAAAGTTTGATTAAACATATATGCCTGATAAGCATGAACAAACAGTCTTCGTATGTTTATAGGAACGGATCTTAGAGCGCCAATGTAATCTTTACCATTAATGAGGGCTCGTAAGATGTTACGTTCTAAATCCATGCCTCTTGGAACAATTTTCACAACTCGCCCATAATTGTTTGGATCCCTGCATTTTTCTCGTATT
>JBIOZG010000049.1:0-13048 GCA_044870765.1 Nitrososphaeraceae archaeon | reverse complement strand
AGGGCAATGCCTATACTGTTCGGTACCCAAGGATCATTTGGATCTATTTCTAAAGATTTATTATAGTATGTTATAGCTTCGGTGTAATTGCCTTGAGCTCTTAGAGCGTCACCTTTACCCTTTAACGCGTATGAATTGCTTGAATCTATCGCCAAGGATTTATCAAAGTATGTTATAGCTTCGTTGTATTTTTCTTGAGAATATAGGGCGTTACCTTTCCTATCTAACGCATAAGTACTATCTGGATCTATCGCCAAGGCTTTATTATAGTATGTTATAGCTTCATCGTATTTGGATTGATCTCTTAGGGCGTTACCTTTACCGATTAAAGCATAAGTATTGCTTGAATCTACATCTAAGGATTTATCAAAGTATGTTATAGCTTGGTCATATTTGCCTTGAGAATCAAGCACGTTACCTTTATTAGATAATGCACCAGAAAGGTTTGGATTTATTTTTAGGGCTCTGTCATAATATGTCATAGCTTGGTCATATTTATCTTGAGAATAAAGGATGAGGCCAATCCCGTTTAATGCATAAGTATTACTTGGATCTATAGCTAATGCTCTGTCATAATATGTCATAGCTTCGGCATACTTACCTTCTTTATAAAGGGAATAACCGCGTTCATTTAATGCTCCGGGTGTGTTCATGTTATTCATAATTCCATATACTAGAAAAGAGGCCGTAATAATCACTATGATAAGACCTATTACCAATTTACGATGCCTATGCCGAGACTTTTTATCGAACCTGGAATCTTGCTCGGTCTCTTCTTCTACTTTTTCTTGTTTATCACTATTTGAGGATTTAGTATCCTGCTCGGTCTCCTCTCGTTCGTCACTATGGGAAGTTCCATATTGTCTGGCAATTCTTTCATCCAGTTTTCTTAATAAAGGAGCCTTATCCTCAAAATCGAGGCCTTGCATCTGATCCATTCCCCACTTTAGGTCTTCCCATGGGATTTCGTAATACCTACACGGTACGATGGTTTTAGAATTTCTTATTGCTTCACTGACCTCCTGCCCGACATAATTGCTATTCAATGCTCCTCGTGTAACCACTACCAAGAAAAGGTCACAGCTTGCTATACTATCTTTTATTCTCTCATTCCATTTGTCGCCCAATTGAATCTCACTGCTCGAAATAAAGACTGAATGATGTAGCGATTTGTAATGCCTGTGGATAGCACGAGCTATATCGTCTCCGTCAGAGTATGAATAGGAAACGAATATCTTCAACTGTGCCAAAGATTGAGTCAATTAATTAATTAAAGTTGACGTTTTTGATTCACGGGGGAACTGTTGGAATTAATTTAGAATAAGAATCTCTATCTCTTTGCCAATATTAGTCAATTCGTACTTTCCTATATACAATCGTTGGAAGTTTTCCAAATGAAAAATATTTTCTACCGTCCGGGATTTTTACTCTAACAAATGATATAGCCAAAATTGAAAAAGACGGGAAAAACAAATTATCACGATCTACTCCTATAAGAATAGATGGATTTAATAGTTTACTAACCGTTAGAACATCCAAGATAGAAGGACAATTCCATTTTCCAGCATTATTTATTTCCGGACATAAATATGAATAGAATTTAAAAGAAATTGAGGCTGCATTAAGGAAAAATCGATAAGCTTTCTATAATCCAGTTTCTCCAGGACTAGGCTGATTTTTAATTTTAGGCAGAACATAAGGGCTGTAGAAATCAACAAAGGTTGCATTTAAAATTTTGAATGCTAGACCTTCTTCATATGGCCCTTTGGATATAGCTTTCAGGATACCCCGTTGAACGGATTTTAGTCTTTTCTTATCCAACATTATGTCTTGCGGAATATCGATCATTAATTCCATTTTTAATAATACACCTTTAGTCTTAACCAATGATTACGTAGTAAAATTGATATTTAAAAAGATAAGTCTGTCACGATTAGTTTGAACAGAAGGAATTTTTATTTTCAAATTTTTAAATACATTAATTTCTGTATATCGCTTGGAAACTATCATGTCTACTACACAATTTACCTCTGATTCACGCAGTCAATACAGCGCTAAGGGTTATTCGGCTGCAAGTGCGATCTCGCCACTTGCGCCAACAGTAATCTCGCGGCGCGATCCCGGCGACCACGACGTTCAGATCGAAATTCTTTTTTGTGGAATCTGTCATTCTGACCTCCATCAGGTCCGTAATGAGTGGAGCGTTATGCCCACTGTCTATCCCTGCATTCCGGGCCACGAGATAGTTGGTAAAGTCACAAAGGTCGGGTCTGCAGTCACCAAATTCAAGCCAGGCGACCTTGCGGCAGTCGGCTGCTTGGTTGACTCGGACGGGGAGTGTCCCGATTGCCAAACTGGTCTTGAACAATTCTGCCCCAACTTGACTCTTACTTATAACTCGCCCGACCCGTACTTAGGAGGTGTTACCTATGGGGGATACTCCGACAGCATAGTGGTTAAAGATCATTTTGTCCTTCACGTTCCTTCCAATCTCAATCTTGCCGGAGTAGCACCACTCCTCTGCGCTGGAATCACAACCTACTCGCCCTTGCAACACTGGGACGTTACTAATGGTAAGAAAGTCGGGGTAGTTGGTCTTGGTGGACTTGGACACATGGCGGTGAAATTTGCTCATGCCCTTGGTGCTTACGTTGTTGTCTTTACCACTTCGCAGAACAAGAAGGATGATGCGGTTCGCCTTGGAGCTGATGAAATTGTCGTTTCCCACGATGCAGACCAGATGAACAAACACGCTTGCAGTTTTGATTTTATACTCGATACGGTTTCTGCTGAGCATGACATCAACGCATACATCCAACTACTCCGTCGCGATGGTAACATAACCCTTGTCGGTGCTCCAGACAAGCCTCACGCTGTCTCTGCATTTGGACTTTTGTTCCAGCGTCGCAGCATCTCCGGCTCGATCATAGGAGGTCTTGCCGAAACGCAGGAAATGCTCGACTTTTGTGGCAAACATAACATTACTGCAGATGTTGAGGTCATTCCTATCCAGAAGGTTAACGAGGCATACGATAGAATGCTCAAATCCGATGTAAAGTATCGCTTCTCTATAGATATGGCATCCCTCAAATCTGAATAAAAAGACATCCAAATCCCCTGGTAACCTGTTTGTTTAGGATTCGTTAAGTGATTACCTATTCTACCATATCCCCGGATAGAGATGTCTTCCTTTTGGGCGAGTAATTCATATGTTTTAATCAGGTGATTGTTTGATTTCCTCTGAATTCCCTACAAAAGTTTGGTTCTTCTTACCAGATCTCTTTGCTCTTGATGCAGACAAGATTACAACAAGCCCAATAAAGACAGCAGTCGTGATGGCATACGATAACAGCGAATCAGCCATGTAATCATATCATAAACTAAATTCAAGATAAACATTATCCAATAGGCAAAAAATGCCGGCTAAGTGTATGTTAACAGTAATTTAATTAATCCAATTGCAGTTACAAGTCTGGTAAATTGAACAGTAACAAGTGAATAAATAACAATCCAAGTTACGATCTTCGGACGTCGTGAATCGCATTGTTAACAATTCGGATCCCGTCAAAGGACTATGACTGTTTTTCATTATTACATATTTGATATAACACCCAATCTAGAATCAAGTCGCTATTCGCTATGCTTTCATTATTCTTTGTATCTACTCAACAGTAGCCAATGTAGCAATATCCATAAATATAATGAACAACTCCCTTCAAGAATGAGATTCTTAATACTTGCAAAGATTCCTACGGAAGACGGAAACAAAATGGTACAGGACCCAAACTTATTGAGAAAACTTGAAAAATATATAAACAAAGTCAAAGCTGAAGCAACATATTTCTTTGAAGCGGATGGCAATAGAGTGGCTTCCTTTATTGTTGATATAGAGAATACAGAACAGATACCAGTTTTGATTGAACCTTTGTTTAGTGGAATGGGTGCTCACGTAGAGTTGCACCCCGTAATGAGCTTTGATGACCTAAAGAAGGGAATACCACAAGCCGTAATTGAAGTAAACTCTTACCGTTACTAAAAACATATTTTTTTCAATCCTTTAATATGCTAGGCCTAGAATAATATAATTTGTGACTAAGGTTTGAATTTTGAGTCTAATTTCGTTCCATTATTTAGGTGTTGTATGTTGTATGTTTTTATACCGTAAATATTGAATCCAACAAGGAACTACTTGACTATTGATTCAAAACAATACAAGGGAGAATTAAGGCATGGTTATGATAATGCGGCTCCTGGTTGGCAAAAGTGGTGGAAGACAATAGAAACGGCGACCCAAGAAGTTAGTAAACGCCTAGTGGAACTTGCAGTGATAAAACCAGGTTCTAAGGTTCTGGATATTGCTACCGGTATAGGAGAACCAGCTCTCACTGCTGCAAAACAAATAGGTAACACTGGCCACATACTAGCGATAGATATTTCACCACGGATGATATCCTTTGCAAAAGAAAGAGCTATCTCTTTAGGTCTACAAGAGGTGGTTGAATTTAAAGAGGGCGATGCGGAAACAATTGATTTGCCGTCCTCAACATTTGATGCAGCACTATGCAGATGGGGATTGATGTTTTTACCAAATCCTAAGGCAGGTTTATCTAATATTTACGAGTCTTTAGTAAAGGGTGGTCATTTCGCAGCCGCTGTTTGGGCTTCGCCAGAGAAAGTTCCTTTCATTTCTGTACCTATGAACATCGTACTGCAAGAAACAAACAGTCCTCCTCCGAGAACGCTTGGACCGTTTAGCATGTCGGACCAAAACAACCTTAAGAAACTCTTTGAAGAATCAGGATTCATTCATATTGTTATCGAAAGAATAAAAGTGGTTTCTGATTTTGAATCATCTGATGCCTTTGCAGCCTTTACAATTGACCACGGTGGCCCTGCTCTTCAAAAAGTCCTGGCAGGAGAGACAAACGAAAGAAGGCAACAAATAGAAAATGCAATTAGTAAAGGATCAGAAAAGTTTGCCGACAGTACTGGAAAAGTTAGGTTCGAAAATGAAGCTATAGTAATTGTTGGAAGAAAATAGAGAGTTATTCAAAGTGCTAATGACGACTATCAGCTAATGGGGAAGAAAATAGTTTTCATATTATTTTATAATGCCTGCACGTATGTTTATATTCCAAGTAACTTCTTTTTTATCAAGCTCATCTCCCCACAAAGTTTTTACTTCTGGTTTGACTAGATCTAAAGGATCCCGTTTATTTTCAGAATAATACTTCTTTACTGATGACCAAGTTTTCATATAATCCCATAGTTGATGCAAATTCCAATATAACGTTGTCTTAAACGCAGGAACAGAAATTTCCCTAAATGGAAAAACAATTGTTTTATATTTTTCTTTAACATATTTTGTTTCTTTGTCCCAGTAACTACCAAGAATTTCACCGTCTACATCAAGCCTGTCGGTAACCTTATCTATTTGAGGATTTATCTTGTGCATATCATAACTCCAAACTGCTATGATTCCATCTTTTTTTCCAAC
Organism: Nitrososphaeraceae archaeon; assembly: GCA_044870765.1. Classification (GTDB taxonomy): domain Archaea; phylum Thermoproteota; class Nitrososphaeria; order Nitrososphaerales; family Nitrososphaeraceae; genus TA-21. The sequence goes on along the minus strand of JBIOZG010000049.1, from coordinate 7,551 downwards.
TCTTTTTACATTATAGTAAAATTTATCAAAATCAAACCAATGTAATGCTTGAGCTACAGTCACAATATCGACAGAATCATTGTCTAACTCTGCATTTTCAGCCGGAAATAGCTTGTAATCTATGTTTTCTCTCTGAAAGCCATGTCGAATCTGATTCTTGCTTGCGTCACTTGCGATTACTTTTTTAAAATATTTGCTGAGTCCTATAGCTGCCTGTCCGTTTCCCGTTGCACAATCCCAAGCGAGATTTTTTTGGGGTGTTACTGTAGATAAGAATTCAAAAAGTGATTCAGGATAAGTTGGTCTCGAGAAAGAATATTCTTTTGATTGAGTAGAAAAATTATCTATAAATTCTCCGGACACTAGAATTGTTCATGCATTCTAGTTATTATTCGTTATAGGTCTCTTAGGCAGTCCAGGTTTCGGAATTTAAACTGCAAAGAAATTACCAAGTTTCCTACCAATGACTACCCCTAAATAAATTGCATAAAAGTGAACCTAGAAGAAGACAGATTCAATAATATTTATGGCTACTTAATCAGAATATCTCGTGCAAGTTTATACTCTTGACTACCAAGTAATAGGTTATGGCTATGAGGTGTTTGACCTAATGGATGAAAGTATAATTTCGATTCCACACTAGAAACAGGTACTAGACCGTCATCTGGGCCATCTATCTGCAGATTTCCTTCAATTGGTATCCAGTACCACCACCATACCCAATCGCCTGCAATAGTATAGTAATCTGTTTTCATGTTTTGTACAGCCTTAGTGGCAGGAGAGGCAGGTTTCAGATCAGAGGCTGCTGGCATACAACCTGTGTCAACGTAAATCTCTGCTAAAGGAGAGCCAGCATTTGGAGTACCAATCATGATTAAATTAGCAACATCGTCAGTACCACCTTGTAAGTAAAGTCTTGCATCTAGTCCTCCCTTACTATGACCAACAATGTTAACTCGATCACGACCCGTCTCGCTAAGCACATCGAGAACTATATTATTCAACTCCTTAGCATGATCTGCAGCCGAGCCACAATCATCATCTGATTGATGAAAGGTTACTGAAAGGTAGGACACGTCATCATCTTCAAGTAATTGTTTCCAAGTATCCCAGACTGATTCATCTTCCCGATAACCATGTATAAGGATGACTGGTAGCGGTGCTTCAGGTTGACTCTTTGCGAAAGGAAGAGAAGGTAAACAGAAGATAGTGATCGTGGCCAATGATATAATGGATGTTGAAAAAATTGTCACATATTTTACTTTCATAATAAGAATTGAACAAACACGGTATTCTTTTAGTTTGCTAAAAGTTGTTTATGATTTGTTAACAGATTTTCCTATAAGGTAATATTCATACGGAACACCATTAGATTTTCTAAAACTAGAATTTTATTAGATGTAAATAAGAGGAAACGTTATTTTATGAGCCCGTCGGTACACACGACGTTATCGATTCCAAATTGGGATTTTGATATAATTTACAAATTGCTAATCTCAATGTCTTTAAGGAATGTTGAATTAATGGTGCGGGCCCGTCGGTACGAGTAATAAAATTAGTCCTGTTACTGGATTCTAATACATATTACTATTGGGATAGAATTAAAGTTTTCTCTCCACAATTGGCAAATTCGAGTTCGTAGGGGTGGATCTGATTTTTCTGGTTAGTCAAATTTAGAATTTTTAAATTCATTAAATAAGGAGATCATTAATAGCAAAAAATAGTAACGATAAACAAGCTAAAGGAATTAAGAATGCAGTGAGAACATTTCTGCGTATTGTTAACTTGTATTAAAGGAGTTCCTATCTGTGAAACTCAATCATGAGGTCGTGGTCTAAAAGTCTTAGCTAGAGTGTAATGGAGATTTTCGTTCCGCAAATACAACAAGTTTAATAATATGAAGTTACTGTTTGCTAGTAGTGGATACTAAATTTACGATCTTTATTCTTCTAGCCTCAGTGCTTACGACAGCAGTTTTTGCTTCAACAATAAATTTTGTGTCAGCATCAACAACAACCTGTTTCCATTTCGGTGGCAGGTACTTATGTTATTTTGTGTTCGACGAAGTAAAACCCCCTGCAATTGCTGTAACTAATTGCGATAATGATGGCACAAACTGTACTGTTACATGGGTGCAAAAAGTGAACGTGACACCAGATGCTAAAGACGCCATAGAGGAAGCGCAGATTGCTAAGTTTGGAGGAGAACTTAGTCCTGATGCTGCTGATAACTTAGCTAACGATAAGAATTCAACCTCTCTTGAATCTTTGAAGATCCCTCCTAAATTGGAGATGCCTAATCTCAAATGATCGTTTAGTCGGACTAAGACAGTATAATATCGGATCCAGTTCTCTTTGGTAACGAACTTCTCCTATCCAACCTGCCTCATCTTTTTCCTTATGGCTCCCGCCATTTTATATTCCTGAGAAATTAGTCATTAAATGGGAAAAGAAGAAACCCGTCGGTACCCACGACGCTATCGGTTCTAAATTGGGATTCTTTCTAGTGGAGGGTTAAAGTTAGCTTTAAACTTTGCCTTTGCACATTTATAATTAATGGAAATTCACTTAGATGAACTAATGAGCGTCCAGAGTGGGTTAGTAAACGTGTGAAAAATAGTATAGAGTAGGAATATATCTATAATCAAAATAGGGCTAGACTTCAGGACGCAAGGTATTTACTCTCTATGTATGTAACAAAGTAATCCGGGTTATAGCCTTCATTTAAGGATCTATTAAGAAGCATTTTGGGGGCATAAACAGATCCGTACTGATGTATTTTTAATCTTAACCATTCTCTGATAGGCTTGAAATTACCCCTCCTGATTTCTTCCTCGTAATCCTCGAGATCTTTGCGCATCTTGGAAGCAATTATAGCTGAAACCAAGTTTCCCAAAGTGTAAGTTGGGAAATAGCCAAAGAGGCCACTGCTCCAGTGTGTATCTTGAAGCACTCCCTGTGAATCATCAGTTGGTCGCACTCCAAGCAGCTGCTCCATTCTATCGTTCCAGAATTCAGGAATCTCAGAGACACTGAGATCATCTCCAAATATTTTTTTCTCTATCTCATATCTTAATGCTATATGGAGATTGTAAGTAACTTCGTCGGCGTCAACTCGAATATAATCAGCGTTGACATTATTGAAATATAGGTACAAATCGTCATCTGTTGCTTGGTTTGCGAAACTTACTTGCTTTCTAATCAATGGAGCTATCAATTGAACAAAAGGCAGGCTTCTGCCCACAATATTCTCCCAAAACCTTGACTGAGATTCATGGAGCGCAAGCGAAGATCCGCCCTCAAGAGGGGTCACAGATAAGGACTGATCGCATTGCAGATCATACAGGGCATGACCAGCTTCATGAATAGTACTACATATCGATTTTTTGAAATCTGTCCCTTCATATCGAGTAGTTATTCTGACGTCGTTGAGGCCCATAGTCTCAGTGAACGGATGAGTAGATACATCCATTCTGAGACGTTCCGTGTCGTATTGCAGGAGAGTCAAAATATCATGATTGAGCTCATCAATTCTTCGGATATCATATTTTGATTTCACAAGTTTACTCTCTTGGAGAAACGGGCTGCCTAAATCTACGAGTTTTTTCAGAATCTTCTGAAGACGCGGAGTCAACGCACCGAATACTTTATCCAGTTCATCTGCTGTAAGCTCTTCTTCGAACGAATCCAAAAGCGCATCGTATGGATGCTTTTGATAACCTATTTTTTCAGCTATTTGCTTCTTTATCTCTATCATTTTCTCCAAGTGGGGTGCATACATCATGAAATCAGATTTTTCTCTCGCCACCCTCCATGCCATGTTGCCCCTTATTCTTTCCAGAGATTCTGCTTCTGTCAACTCCTTGGGTATCTTTATCTGCTTGGTTATTTCCCTGTTGAGTACTCGTACAATGCCCTTCTCTAAATCGTTAAGGCTCTCCAGTTTCTTCGCTGACTCAACAAGACCAACAAAATCTTTGTTTAGCAAGAGATCTTTATACAGCAAGTGAAGTTGAGAATCGGCCACTCCTCTTTCTTCCGTGCCTTTCCTAGGCATATAGGTCTCAAAGTCCCAACCCATTAGAGAAATGGCATGATTTAGCGACCACATTGGTTTGTAAGCATTGAGGATCTGATTCATGACATGGTTTTCGGATCTCATTTTGTCACATCAGCCATGAACTCAACCGCATCGGTCTATTAATCATTGCTAGCTAGGATTGCATCTTTAAAATCACGGTAATTGCATTGGAGTTCACCCCTTCATTTAGTTAATCACTTTCAATGACTTTAGACGAACTTTTAATCTTGGATTTTATAATATAACGGTGACAATGCTCACCAGGTCTGCAATGACATAGAAGAGTTATAACTTCTCCATTCTTAGAACGTTCCCGCAGCTCCTCAATTTTACCAACTGCTTCACTACTTTTCATCTGTGGAAGGAAATTGGACAAATATTTTTTCCAATCCGCTTCAGTCTTTTTGCTATCTAACCATTTTTTCAGGGTATCCTCTTCTGGAGATAATTCCTTATACCATTCATGGAAATGCCATTTCCTTATACCTCTGGGCCATTTTCTAGCAATTAAAATTCTAGTGCCATCGGAGGTCTCTTTTGGCGTGTAGATATACTTAGTTTTAATCATTCTATTACTTTGTCACCAGAATAAGAATTCCGACTATCAAAGTCGCGGTCATCAAAATTAATGAAAGCACGGTCCTCTTAGAGAGGTGGTGAGGATAACTCATTTTCCTGTTTTGTTTCTTGATCATTGCTAAAAATAAAGATTCCTTACCGAGATTCTATTTTGATTGGGGTAGTTTATACCACTGGTAAGCCTGGCGGTATCAGTTTGAAGACACCCAACTAGACTAGTCTACTCTTCAGATGGATGGGTAAAGGTATTTACCCACATTTCTAAGAAACTAAATTTGCCTGATCATTGTTCTAAAAGTCAAATTTATCCTTGGCATTGTGATTTTCTTAGATTTGGGTAAACTATGCAGCCAATTTTTTTGCGTTGCATCTTTCATTAACAGTAGACTACCATTCTCGAGCAATACTGAAATTGTTTTCTTACTTTGTTTGTGCTTAAAGGAGAACCTTCGCTCCGCCCCAAAACTTACTGAAGCTATGGCACTATTACATTCAATTGATTTTTCATCATCACTATGCCATCCCATACCTACATCGCCATCATGATACAAGTTCAATAAACAGGAATTAAATTTTGTATTCGATAGATTCTCTACAACTTGTTTAAGTTTTGTAAGTTCTCTAGTCCATGGTAACGCTTTCTTTTCAGAATTTGAATAGATATAGACATAGTCAGAATTACCATACCAGGCAGTTTTCCTTTTGGTAACTATATGTTTTCCAAGTACTACTACTTCATCGTTCTTCCAGGGGATATTTCGTAATAATAAGTGAAAGTATTCATTTGCTTCATCAAATGTGAAGATCTTACCGTAGTAATAAGCGGCACCCTCTATACTCAGTAGATTAGCTAACTGGCTTTCAATAAGAAAATATTTTTATTATCTTATACTTAACGCTTATGAATCACAATTTTCTTCTTTTAAAAGCAAAAGAATAAAATCATATATGTCTAGTGGCATTACCCTTATTCATAAGTGGTTTCATCAAATAACGGTTCACCGCCGGCCTCTGAAACTGGAGGGGCAGATAATCGCCCTTTAGAAGTCATATTAGCTAGTTGGGGAGATAGATTTGTGGCATGGTTAATTGATTTTATAATAGTATCAATAGGTTTGGGAATTTTGTTTGCACTGTTAGCACTTCCATTTTGGTTCTCTGATTATAGTAACGGTATTGCGATTGTTCATAGAAACTTTGGATCGTTTCACTATCTTCTGTCAAGCAGTGCTTTCTTTGCGTATTGGACTTATTTTGAGCATACAAGTGGACAATCAATCGGTAAGAGGCTCTTGAAAATAAAGTCCACTGACGTGTCTAGCAAGGCTGTTGATATCAAAAGTGCTGCATTAGAAAGCTTTGGAAAATCATTCTTGCTTCCTCTAGATGTAATCTTAGGATGGCTTTTTACTAATAACAAGAGACAGAGAATTTTTAACAAAATAAGTAATACTATAGTGATCAAATTAAAGCCCAGAGAAGACCTAACAGAGAATATTAGATATAGAAAGGACTAGCGTAGGACAGAATAGGTTCTAGTGCGTCGGGATTAGAACCCTGCAAGTACTAGGGTTCTACTAACTTGTATGTGGGTTTTCAGTTCTAGTATGTTTGTAGGGTAACTTTATTTTGATTGAGCATATTTCCAATATGCTGTTTTGTTAATTCTAATTCTGATGTAAAAATTTCCTAAGCCTATTTTGTTATATTGAGAATATTTGCTAAGAAACTTATTATGAATTGTCTTCAATTTTTCCGATGTTGAATCCAATAAACTTGCATAACCAGTTATCATTACAAACCACAGTTTTGTCCAATCTTCATCATAATGATGGACAAGAAAGCAAACCTTTGGGTTCTCTTGAATATTCTTTACTCTCTTCAACTCCGAAATACTGACAGTCTTGGGTTTCTCATCCAGGGGAACATAGACATTCTCATTCTGTATAATGAAAACGGCAGGAGTCATGTAAGGTTGCAAATTGGAAGCCGCTGTAGCTAAATATCCAATGCTTGTATTCTTTATTAATTTGACAATCTTTTTGTCCACAAAAGGGTATATGATTAAAATAAATAATAAGCTATCATATTTTTATTTGGGATGAATCTTGTTTCCAGGTAATTGAGGCCAATTTAAATATTGAAATTGTTTCCTTACTTTGTTTGTGCTCTGACTCGAAGAATTACTCTTTAACGAATGCTATGTCTGCGAATGTGTTCATACTAAGTTTATAATCGTCTTTAACCTATACCACGATATGCAGTTTGGCTTGCAGAAACCCATCTTCACTTACGATTACAGAGGAAATGATACTTCTCAGATCATTGATTCACTAAAGAAGCTGGCTACTGAGGCAGAAAAAAATGGTTTTGATTCTTTTTGGGTAATGGATCATTTCCATCAGATTCCAATGATAGGAAAGCCTGAAGAACCTATGCTTGAAAGTTGGACAACTTTGTCTGTGTTAGCAGGATTAACTACTAAGATCAAACTTGGAACTTTAGTCACAGGTATCACGTACAGGTATCCAGCTATTTTAGCCAAGGTATCTGCCACCTTGGATGTATTAAGCAAGGGTAGGTTATTCATGGGAATAGGTGCAGCTTGGAATGAGGAGGAATCCAACGCATATGGAATTCATTTTCCTCCAACAAGTGAAAGATTGTCAAGGTTAGAAGAGGCAATGCAAGTTATACGCAAAATGTGGACTGAAGAGCCGTCCGCTTCATTTAATGGAATATACTATCAAATTCGCAATGCATACTGCAATCCTAAGCCAATACAGAAACCTTCGCCACCCATCCTAGTTGGTGGAAGCGGTGAGAGAAAAACTCTCAAGATTGTAGCAAAATATGCTGATGCCTGCAATCTATTTGGATCTGCTGAAACAG
>JBIOZG010000048.1:0-28850 GCA_044870765.1 Nitrososphaeraceae archaeon | reverse complement strand
CTCGACGCGATCCGATCGCTCCCTGTCGACGTGTTACGTTTCTTCTCCTTTCACTATTTCCTTAGTCTTAACAATTGATTTTTTCGTTGCTTTTTCTTTTTTTACAGTTGTGTTTTTATCTTTTGTTTTCTTTGTTCCTTTCATTCTGTATTCGTCATCTGTTTTCAATGAAATTATCTGAACATTTGAAGCGTGAATCTGTACTTTGACGTTTCCGCCACGTATTTTTTCTCTCTGAACACCTTCAATTGACAGTGTTGATCTCTCTGTATTCACCTTCTCGACTTTCCCTTCTATCCCAACATACTCGCCTCTTAATATTCTAACAGTATCGCCCTTGATTACTCTCATGCTTCGCCTACTGTGCTGTTCTCTCAAGTTTTCAGAAAGATTGGCTCCCAAGAACTTGTCTCTATTATGCTTTGAAATCAGGTTATAAAACATCATTATCACTCATATTATTAAAGATGCAAGATTTGCTATCCTAGGCCACTTTTCTGCAGCTTCAGCCGCAACAGGTCCTTTTATGTCCGTTCCTTTTATTTCTCCTTCGGGTGTAACTAACACTGCTGCATTATCCTCAAATGATACCCTAACCCCATTAAGTCTCCTTATTGCGTATTTTTGTCTGATGATTACGGCTCCGAACATCTGTTTTCTTAGCTCTGATTTTCCTTTTTTTACAGTAACATTAACAAAATCTCCCACAGCCGCAGACGGCATTCTAGAGTGTCTGCCCTTTATGCGTGTCACCTGTGCAATTCTCAAGATTTTGGCGCCTGTATTGTCAGCACAAACTAAGTTTGCAGCAATCGGCAATGCTCTTGTTATATAAGGCTTGAATTCCTCTACTCCTTTTGCAGAAACTGCTCGACTCTTAGACGCCACTCTTTATTACCTCCACAGTTACAAACGATACCGTTTTCGATATCGGTTTACATTCGGCAATCTTGACCTCATCACCTTCTTTTACGTCAATACATGAAGGCAGAAAAGCATGTACCTTTGAGCTACTCCGCTCATATCTTTTGTATTTTCTGACAAGTCTAGGATACTCACGGGAGACTACTATCATTTTATGTGCCTTAGAACTTACAGTAATGCCTGTCAAAATTCTTCCTCTTATTGAAAGTTTGCCATGAAAAGGACACAATTCGTCGTCGCAAGTCCTTTTCGGTTCTGAAACTGTCAAGCCAATATTTCTAGTCATTATCTAATCACTATCACTTTACTAAACGATCTTCTGGTCTCCCTATCAGCATAGACCCATGTATAAAACAAATTGCATCCTCAACAACTAATCCTAATTGACTTATTGCCTTTTTTGGAATTACATATGATTTCAAATCATCCCTAATTGAAAAGGTATTTTTTGTTTCAAAAATGATCTTACCATTTATTATTCTCTTATTATCAAGAGGTCCATATTCAATTTGGGCTTTACTACCTATGAATTCGTGCTGCAAGACGTGTTCATTAAAAGTCATTTAGCCAATTCCCTTTCCTTCAAAATTGAAAGTATGCGAGCAATATCTCTTCTCTTCCATTTCATGTTTCCCGTTTCCTTTTTGAGGGTCCCTTTTGAATTTTCAATTCTTAATTTCAACAGATCTGCTCTAATTTCTGATAACTTTGATTCCAAATCGTCGTCATTAAATTCTCTCAACGTTTTTAATTTAAGTCTAGCCATCAAGTCTCACTCTTATTTACGGCTATTTCCTTAACTTCACTGTTAATAATATCTTTACCCTCAATTTTAACTTCGGAGTCAGATGGCGCTTTTTGTTCCTCACTTGGACTCTTGTTTTCGCTCTGGTTCTCGACTTCAGGTTCGCTCTTTGTTGGAGATTCTGTGATCAAATCAAAATCACGAGGAATTTCTTCTCTTAACGAAATTTTCAGTTTTATACCCACCAGTCCCATTTTTGTTAGAATGCTGTTTATGCTGCTTCTTACCACTTCTTCTGCAATCTTGCCACTCTTCGGTATGACACCAGCAGTATGCTTTTCAAAATGAGCACGTTCGCCTCTAAGTTTACCCGAGATTGTAATCTCTACACCCATAGCACCTGCTCCCATGATAGTGTTAATTGTCCACAATGACGCTCTCCTGAATGCAGTTCCTCTTTCAATAAGTTGAGCGATTCTGTTGGCCATGATGTTCGGATTTAATTCGGGCTTTGTTACCTCAGTAACGGAAACTTGCGCATTTTCTAAATTAAATTGTTGTTCCAATCTAGTGGTCAAATCTCTTATACCGCTACCCTTTCTTCCTATAACAAGACCTGGCCTTATTACAAAGAGTGTTATTTTGGTACCTATGGGTGTTTTTTGAACTTCGGCTCCTCCATATCCAGCTTCTTTTAAAGTAGAACTCAAAAATTCATTCAGTTCCATGTTTCTAAAATTATTCTTCATGACGTTTTTTATCGCACTCAATTTACCCTGCCCTCTCTAGCCACGATCTCTACATGCGTCAACGTATCAACTTTGGGACTTGATCTACCCATAGCCCTGGGAGTAAATCGCTTGAGTTTTGTTCCCTTATGGATAACACATGATACTATTTCTAATCTGTCAAGATCCATACCTTTGTACTCCGCGTTTGATTCTAAATTATCCAAAAGACGTAAGAATTCTTTTGAAGCCTTCTTTGGAAACCTTCCGGAAAAAAAACCATCACGAATATTTGATCTGTGAGCTACTTCATTATGATACCTTCTATAAGGAACAGCCACTTTTTTTTCAATCACTTGATCTAAAACATTCCTGGCCCTTTCCAGTGACAGCCCCTTAATCGCTAAGGCAATTTCTCTTGCGTGTTTATGCGAGATGTCGGTCTCTCTTAATGCTGCTCTCACATGTTTATTCTTGTCAAATTGAGAAAATGAGTAAGAATATGAAGGCAAATGTATCACTTTAATGGCACGTATAGACTTGACCTAGAAGCTCCAACTCCGGGGGCACCGTGCTGAACTCTTTTGTTTGTAATAGCATATTCACCTAAATAATGTCCTATCATCTCGGGTTTAATGGCAATAGGGGTAAATTCCTTCCCATTGTGAACATTGATAGTAATATCAACCATGTCTGGAAGAATTATCATGTCTCTAACATGAGTTCGTAAAGTCTCATTGGACTTTCTTTCCCTGATGCTTTTTATTCGCTCACGTAATTTTCTTTTTTGATCATCCATGTACTTTCCTACCCTCTTATCGAGAGATCGCCTTTGCCTGGCATTCAATAACGGAAGAAGGGCCTCTATTGATAAATTCTTCAATTGATCAATGTTGTAACCTCTAAATCTAAATTCACGTACCAATTAACATTATCAGCTCCAAAATACTCCTTTTAAATTTAACTAGATGAATCAACTAAACCAATCCTAATTTTGTTGCAAGTTGCCTTGCTTCCTCGTCTTTAGTAAATCTGATAATTGCCTTTTTACCCTGGATTGTGCGAAATAGATTGACTTCTCTGACATCTGATTCATACATTATTTTTATGGCGCGCTTCACATCATCTTTCTTTGCACTATCTGCGACTATGAATGTTAACTTATTTTCCTTCTCAATCAGATTAAATGTCTTTTCTGTGATATAAGGTCGAAGGATGATTGTGTGAAGATTGTCTTCCAATTCCTTACTCACTATTGGTTCACCATGCTCTGAACTTTTGACCAAACTGTATTTATGCTATTCATAGAATCAATGGCATTTTTTGTATATACTGTCAATCTAACTGGCTTTGTTCCTGGAACAAGGTCCATAATGCTTAGACTTTCTATAGAGACTACACTTACACCAGGAAGAGATTTTCTTAGCTTACTGACTGGAGAATTTTTTGATACAACTATTAAACTACTCAAAGCCGAGTGCTTCTTCCTTCCTCGTAATCGGGATTTACCAGATGGTATTCTAACTATATTCGCAGATCTTGCAAGGTCTTCCTCTAGTCCTAATGATACCAAAGTCTTTCTTAGTTCTGAGGTCTTTGTTATCTTCTCCAGATCATTGGATACGATAATCGGAAATTCAGAAATTTTTCCAACTTTGTGACCTCGCTTTTCTATTATTTCTCTATTGGATGTTGCTGCAATAGCTGAACAAAGTCCAAGGTGTCTTTCTTTTTTGTTTATTTTTTTGTAAGTGTTCTTCCATGAAACCGGTGGATGGGCCAATCTTCCCTTTCGAACACCAGCTACACCAGCAGCCTGACCTGCGCGCTGAAATCCTTCACCTCTGGCCCTAGCTATTCTGGCAATTCCCAAGCCCGTATTGCGAGATTCTGCACTAACAATTTCTCCTGCCGCGGGATATCTTCCTTGGGGCTGGAATCGTGTTGAAAGGACATTCACATATACTTTTTTTATGATCTCAGGTCTATAAGGGGTATTAAAAACAGACGGCAGTTCTAATGATTCTAGGTCCTTACCTCGAAGATCCTTAAGACTAACTTTCATTTCATTAGTACCTCCAATACTTTGGGCTCTACTACTTTCTTGCTAATAGTTCTCACTGGAAATCTCATCTTGACTAATCGCTTAGGAACCCCTGGGACGGAGCCTTTAACGATAATGTAATCATTTTTAACCATTCCATAGTGTTCAAATCCTCCCTTGGGATTAATCTTGAAATCACGGTCTTTTTCGGGATTTGAAATTATTAATATTCTTTTATTGTATTCAGTCCTTTGATGAAATCCTCTCTGTCCTTGTCTTGGAACAGTATAAGTCACAACTGCCGGAGAGATTGGTCCTAGAGTTCCGAGGGCCCTTACACTTTTTCTTGATTTATGCTGTTTTCTCTTTACTCCAAATCTAGTAATAGGACCTTCAATCCCTTTCCCTCGAGTAATTGCCGAAATATCGATAAACTGTCCAGTCTCAAAAACATCTTTTATGTTCACCTGCTTTCCAAAATTGCTAACAACGTATTCAATTTTTGATTTAGTATCTTTCCCACCGATGGGTATTTCCCAAACAAATGGTTTCTTTTGTGCCAAAGACGCGATGTAGGGATTAGAAGATACAACAGCAACCACCTCTTTAATCCTGTCAATGTGGGCATTGATTTCATCCAATTTTCCTTCCTTGAACTTGAATGATGCCTTTTTTGTGAGATATTTGTCATTGTCTTTAGCAAATGCATCAAAGATAGCTTTCTTGCCGTATGTTGTTTCTGTATATGCTCTTATTCCAACTATTTTTAATGGGGGAGTCGCTATTAGAGTCGATGAATTCATAATATTCTTGCCAAAATTTGGAGTCTTTTCTCTGTCATCAACAGATAATACATTTAAATTCGTAACTTTATAGCCTGCAAAACCTAATAATGATGATTTCTCCAACTTAGGATCTGACCATGTTCTAACCCTAGATTCGAGACTTCGTGCACGCACTCTTGGATAGAATGCCATACTGCCCCTTCTTGGTGCACTATATTTTCGATGACCCATGATTAATCGAATTTTTGTGATCCCATTAATAAATTAAACTTAAGGTCAATTTTTAATTGGTTAAAATCGACTCCACAGACTTGCCTTTATCATATCAACTTGAATCAAGCGTATCGGTAATTATTGACTATCGATAAAGTCCCTAAAATTGCTTCTTCTAGCCTTACTGTTTGAGTCCCCTGCCTAGGAAACATATTCATCAGAAAATGGTTCGGTGAAATCTTTTTGTTTTCGCTTTCAAGTATTTTAGGTAACCCAAATCTAGGTCCGCCAAATACGATAAGAAGATCTTTGGATATTCTGATTCTTTTCATCATCTCAGTCACATGCTTTGTAAACTGCGAACCTTCCACCGAAGTCATCAGGACTTCGCATTTCTGAGTTTCCAGTAGTTCTGACAATGAATCTACGTATTCTACATCATATCCCCAATAACCAGGAACTTGATTTTTTTCAATGTCCTCGGCAAAAAACTGACCATTATTTGAAATTTTGACGAGCACTTTTTTGCCCAACTGATTTCCTTTGTAGCTGATTAGATGTTCAAGTCCTACATCTACGTACAACATGTCATTTTGCTTTACAACAAATCCAAATCGTATTTCGTTTTTTACACTCCGAATGTCTACTCGTGTTTTATGATGAGGCGATTTTATAGGGGGTAAACTGCCAGCGTGTTTCAGCATCCACATTTTGGGGTAGATTTTTTTTCTAAGATACGGCGGTGTATCAAGATATTCTAGTATTATTTTCAGAATTTTCCTATCATCTTTTCCCGCTTTTGCGCTCTTATCATGGTAAATAAAGATCTTACCAACGCAAAATATTGAGCAGGAGCGAGAAATTTGTGAAATTTTGTAACTTTTGTCTAGAATGGTTTGCGATTCTATTAATGAAGAGTCAGGTATCGCAATAGAGAGATTAGTCAAGTATGATGTAAACCGTCTATTCTGATAATAGTTTTTCTACGGTTGTCGCCATTATTCCCGTAGATCCAAATGTAGTTTCACCAAGGTCACCTTTTTTATCAATGAATATTGTTGAGGGAGTCCCTCTTAGGGAATATTCTTCGAAGGTAAGTGGGCTGTAAGGTTTTGTCTCCAAATATGATTTAACACGTGAAATGATTTGTTCTTTGTCTTTTTCATGATATAAATCAAAATCAAGGACGTTTGCATTAACAAATTCCATAATTCTCTTTTCTTCGATTGGTAATTTTTCTTTTACAAGCATATCCATTCCCACTGGAAATGGAATAGAATATGATATCTTTCCTTTGTTTAGTAACTTACTTTGGTATGTGAGAGTAGTAAGGGTTTCACCTATCACCTTTTTTTCGTTTAATAGTAATTTTAGATTTTCAATTGTATTCTTGTCAAAATCTTCAAAAGCAGTAGCAAGTCCCAATACTGCAACTTTATTGTTCTGGTATTTGTTATAGATATCAATTGCCTCAGGTATTCCATAAACGAAGCAACCAGGACAATTTACCTGAAATACTTCTACTACTACAACTTTACCCAAGTAATCTTTCAAACTAATAGGTCCCCCCTGTACCCATTCACTAACTTTCAAATCAGGAGCGGGCGACCCAGTTTTAACTGTCACAGAATTTACAATATTCCTTGAATATTTAAACCAATATCACATTAATCAAAATCTAATTAAAATACAATTATTGAGGTGGTGGTCTCTTACTGGCATTTTCTTTAGACTTTGAAGCGTAGGTTTCTATATCATTATTTTCAACCCGCTTCATTTTCTTTGTTTTCATATCTATCTGCGCCATTTTAATATGTCTTGTTCCAGTTTTCTCTTCACTAACCAAGTAAATTGATTCCAAAGCAAGGCTGCTTGCCTCTTCCATGCTTATGTCAGTGTGATAATTTTTTTCCAGGAATTCATTAACTTGATCACTTCCATTTCCAATTGCAACCGCATCATATCCAATGTAGGTTCCACTTGGATCCGTTTGATAAAGTGAAGCACCATTCTTATCAACGCCGGCGAGTATCAATGCAACACCGTAAGGTCTAACTCCTGCGTATTGGGTGAACTGTTGTGCCATATCTGCGAGATTTTTTGCTACACCTTCGACATCCACGAGTTCATCGTATATCAGTCTATTACTTTGCGCAAAAAATCTAGCATGATCCACTTGAGTTCTCGCATCAGGGATATATCCGGCTGCTGCCACTCCTATGTGATCATCTATTTGAAATATTTTTTGAGTAACATCGGATACTTGTAATTTCCTAGCTTTTTCTTCAACCGCCAGAACAACACCGTCCTTACTTTTTATTCCGACTGCTAAGGTTCCTCTTCTAACAGTTTCAATAGCATATTCTACTTGGTATAATCTACCGTCTGGTGAAAACACCGTTATTGCTCTATCATAACCAGCTGCTGCAGGTAACAAATCAGCTCTAACTTGTTTGCATTCGTTAATTTAAGTCTACCTTAGTATAACACTTTAAATTGTCAAAGTATTTTCTGAAAAACTGACCAAGATTTGGAGGAAGAAATAACTTTTTATGGTCATAAGAATGTTCTTTCACTTCACGCCAGAACAATTGAAGTTACTAAGGATTCCAACCTGACTAAAAATGGCGATTGTATCATTGGAGTTTCTGCTAACAAAGCTTGCAATGATATCAATATTGCCCTAAAAAGGAAATTAAGAACTAAAGATACATTTGTAAAAATAAGAATAATTGTAGATCCAATTGAATTTGAATTATTTGGATTTGGCAACACTGATCTAGAAATTAGCCATAGACACGATATAGTATTGAGAAAATCAAATTATGCTGATTCTAGAACACTCGCTATCTCATGTGATAAATCAGCAATTGATATTCCTAGAGATTTAGTCAAGATGCTCACAAATTCTGACACAAAAGGAATCTTGAGAGTAACTGTAGAATAACAGTTCTTTTATATTCAATGAACGCGATGACTTTATGTAATTTCATATTTTTGAAATTTTCTCATAAACGTACTTGTACCGTTTCAACAATTCATTTACAACATTAGTGGGTAGTTCGGGCGGAATTGACTTTGTTCCATCTTCAGAGGTTTGCTTAACTTTATCTCTAAATCCAATTTTAGTTAACCAATCTCTAAGATATTGCTTATCATAGCTAACTTGTTCTTGTCCCTCTTTATACGCCTCTAGAGTCCACATTCTGAATTCATCTGGGCCCAATGAATCAGCCAAAATAATATTACCTGATTCAAGATCCTTCCCAAATTCAAATTTAACATCTGCCAGAATAAATCCTGATTTATTTGATAACTTTGACATTTGATTGTAAAGTCTTATTGATGTGTCTTTTAAATATCGTAATTCATCTTTGGTCATGATGCCTTGGGCACGGATTTGTTCCTCGTTAATTGGCACGTCATGGATTTTTGACTTTGTTGTTGGATCAAATATAGGTTCATTAAGTTTTGAAGCAATTTTCAAGTTGGTCCCTAGATCCGGAATGTCAATTGAGCTGCAGTACCTTTCATACAGACTACCGTACAGATATCCCCTAACCACACATTCAAGTGGAATCATTTCAAGTTTCTTCACAACCATTTTGTCTTTGGCATCCAATCGTACCATGTGATTTCTAGAATCCAAATAGTTAAACCAGAATTCGGCAAACTTGCATAGGATTTCTCCCTTTCCTTTTATGTCAGTAATCATAGGTACATCGTACGCCGATACTCTATCGGTAAAATGAAATAGCAAGTTCTTCTCATCAACTTCATAAACGTCTTTTACCTTGCCACTATGAATGAATTTCATGATTCATCATCTAATTTCTGTATATTTATCATATAATTTTTTACTCTTGAAATCCATATTCATTCCATTTTTTTGTTACTAGACTAACAGTACTTTCGTTAGGTACTGCTTCTTCTTGAATGGGTCTTTCATATCCTTCCTCCTTCATTTTCTTAGTTGCATCGATACCCATTTTTGATCCTAGATTCAATAATGGCGATGCGGGATCTAACGTATCAGTAGGTGCATTATCGATTA
Organism: Nitrososphaeraceae archaeon; assembly: GCA_044870765.1. Taxonomy (GTDB): domain Archaea; phylum Thermoproteota; class Nitrososphaeria; order Nitrososphaerales; family Nitrososphaeraceae; genus TA-21. The sequence continues at coordinate 19,357 of JBIOZG010000048.1, read as the reverse complement.
ACATAGTGTCTCTCTTTGGATCGGCACGGGTGGTTACCGCCCAGATAACATCATTCATATCATGTACATTGACATCTTGGTCTACTGCAATCAATATTTTTGTGAGAGACAACTGACCCATTCCCCAAAGACCCATCATTACCTTTTTTGCCTGACCAGGATATCTTTTTTTAATAGACACTATCGCGAGGCCTTGAAACCAACCTGCAGGAGGCATGGAAAAATCAACTACTTCAGGTTGGAAGAGCCTTACTAATGGTAGGAATGATCTTTCAATGACTTTGCCTATGTAAGCGTCTTCAAGTATTGGTTTTCCTACAACTGTTGTAAGGTAAATTGGATTTTTTCTCATCATTATACCTGTAAGAGTAAAAGTGGGAAAGGGTTCAGGTGGTGTATAATAACCTGTATGATCCCCAAACGGGCCCTCTTCATTAAGCTCCGAGGGATCAACATAACCTTCTAAAACAATTTCTGCAGTTACAGGAACTTCTACATCGATAGTTCTGCACTTGACAAGATCTATACCCTTTTTCCGAGTGATCCCGGCAAAAAGAAACTTGTCTAAACCTTCTGGAACTGGAGCAACAGCACTAAAAACGGTTGCAGGATCCGCACCTATTACTATAGCCACTTCTGTTTTTTGCGAATTCTCTTTATTCATTTCATAATGCAGTGCACCTCTCTTGTGAATTTGCCAATGCATTATCGCTTTTTTAGAATCGATTACTTGTAATCTGTATACACCCATGTTACGAATCTGTGTTTCTGGATTCTTAGTTACTGTTATGCCGAAGGTAATGAATCTTCCAGAATCTTTGGGAAATGATTTGATTATAGGTAAGATATCCAATGATGGATTGGAAGTCTCAATGACTTCTGTGATTGGTCCAGAGTTTACGTTTTTGGGGCCATAGTCAGCAATCTCTGACAACTTTGGGAGCATCTTGAATTTATTCAACAAGCCCTGAGGTATTTTTAGCCTGGTTAAAGCCGACATTCGTTCGCCAATTTCTTCAAAATTTTCCATGTCAAGAGCAATCTTCAACCTTCTCAAAGATCCAAATGCGTTACCAAGCACAGGAATTTTATATCCTTCGACGTTTTCAAATAACACCGCCGGTCCTTCATTCTTATACATAACCCTGCGTAGAATTTCTGCAATTTCTAGATCAACTGAAACTCGCGTCTTAATTCTCCTCAATTGATCTATTTCTTCAAGTGACTCCACATACTCTCTCAGGTCCTCAAAATGCACATTGTTACTTTTTTTATATGAGATATTAGCTTTGTTGATCTTCAGTTTGTGAAATAAGGTTGATACGTTTCTATATGTTCAATTAACTTTACTTTTTTTAAACAAAGAATTCAATAGCTTGCAAATTGAAAATAAACATATCTAGAATTAAATACAAGATAAATTACAACCCTGTAAATTACAATACCAGCACGGGTAAGTACGAGAGTGGAAATCAATCTTATACATTTTATAGCCAAGCTAAAGTAAATCTGTGGAAATGTGACAAATGCACGATGAAGTTTGGCACCTTTAGAAGTTTGAGAAAACATAAATCTGAAGTACATGCCTATTGAATATCTGTTGAATCCATACTGTAGCGCCAACTCTTAAGGAAACAGAAATTTTTCAATTGTATCTTTTCAAAAGTTAATTTTATGAGAGAATAGCTTTGCAAGTTGGTCGAGAATTCTTGCAGTCGCTCCCCAGATGACTTCATTTTTATACGTAAATTTAGGTAATTGAGGAATAGAGTACTCTTGCTGATGTTTTACATCACTTTCTCTACTCTTCAGAAGCGATATGAGGGGAGCATCAATAATTTTTTCGACTTCATAATTTGTAACAGTTATTTCTGGAATTTTGTCTAATAGTGCCACGTATGGATAGATTATGTATCTAGAAGTCAGAGTTCTTTCTACATTCAAACTTCCAATAACCTGTTCTCTTATGATAATCATACCAAGTTCCTCTTCTATCTCTCTTATCGCAGTTTGAAGCATATTGACGTCCACCTTCGTAAAATTTCCACCTGGAAAGGATATCTCACCGGCGTGATTTTTCACTAGTTTTGTCCTCTTTATTAGAAGGATATGAGGATCGCCCTTTGTAAAATGAATTATTATCATTACCGAAGCAAATTTGAATTGTTTTTCTTGTGACGGTAAAATTAGTTCCTTACGTAAAAAAGGATATATCAAATTTTTCACTAGCTTTTGATCATACAAAGGAACATCATCTTTGTGTATACATAGATACATAAATTATAAAATCTATCTGAGGGTAATTTTGAAATTTCAAGTGAAATTTCGAGATTATAAATTAAGGATTTAATTACGATAATTATTGTAAGATATTGATGGAGATCAAAATTATTTATGAAATGAATCCCCCGAAGGTTCTTTATGATAATCACTATGATAACGACACTATACGAAAGAACGTCAATATTTTCATTTCAAAAACAAAACGTATATCAGAATTTGTAGATGGAATACATTTGACTGATAATGTACTTGGAATACCAAGAGTTTCTAGTTTGATGCTTGTATCAATGCTCAAAAGGAATGGAATTACAAAGCCAATAAGCTGTACATGCAGACTTTATGACAAAAATTTTATCTCTGTATTGCAGTTTGTTACAGATGCCATTTTGTGTGGTGTATACAGTATCTTAGTCCTTCGTGGAGATGACCCCATTATTGGTAATAAATTTTTCAATATATCACCCTCAAAGGCTATCAAGACTCTCTCAGAACATAATTTTAATAATTACATTAAACTGGATTTGTCATTCCCAAATAAAGTCAATGACACAATGAAAATCAAAAATAAACTTGAGGCAAAACCACGTGCATTTGTTACACAATCAATAAGCAACATTGACAATTTGAGAGACATAGTTAAAGTGTCTGCGCCCTACGGTATTGATGTTATTCCATGCATAATGTGCCCATCAAGCAGAAACGAAATATCCGCACAGAATATTGGTTTGGATTGGAGTTCTTACAAAGAGAAGCCAGAAAATTTTATTCGCGAAGCGGCAAGTTTAACAAAAAAGATTCTCTTGTGTTCACCAAATAGTTTTGAAGATGGCCTTCGGCTCGTTAGGAAATTAGGAAATTAAGGGAGGCTTAGTCAGTTTTTTGTTTTCGTGCTGCACTAATTTCGCTTCTTAACTCACCTAAAACTTCCCGGTAATATGGTTTGAGTTCATCATCTTCAGTAAGTCTCGGTCTTCGATGATCAACTGTTATTTCTCTTTTAATTTTTCCCGGTCTATTCGTGAACACAAATACCCTGTCTCCGAGACATACCGATTCCATTATATTATGTGTTACAAAAATGATATTTTTTCTGGTTTTAGACCATATGAGTTGTAATTCTACTGAAAGAAGGTCTCGGGTTTGAGAATCAAGAGATGCAAAAGGTTCGTCCATTAACAAAATTTCTGGATCCATGACAAGCGCCCTGGCAAGCGCTACTCTTTGCTTCATTCCCCCCGATAACTGGTAGACATACGAATCAGAAAATTTTGTCAATTGCATTGTTTCAAGGTGAGCAAGCGCTATTTGACGCCTCTTTTCTTTCTGCAGACCAGCTATCTTAAGACCAAATTCAACATTTTCGACTACTTTAAGCCAAGGAAACAAGGCATTTTCCTGGAATACCATGATTCTATCTGGGCCAGTGCCTTCGATTTGATGGCCATTAAGTATGATTTCTCCTTCAGTAGGTTTGTCAAGCCCTGCTAGAATATTAAGGAGAGTTGATTTTCCACATCCCGATGGACCAACAATACACACAAATTCTCCATCGTTTATCGTAAGGTCAATATTTTCGAAAGCGGTGACGTATTCAGTCTTATTTGATCTAGTAGTTTTAAATTCTTTTGACAAATTTTTAACTTGTAATTTCACGCCAATTCTCCTCTAGAAAACAAATAAGCTTGAATGCACCTATCACATCATACTCTCTCCTAATCACGATACTTCTATGAATTACTATTTATTTGTAAAGGAGTTCGATTATTTCTTTCGGAGACGCATTAGTTTTGAACCCTTTTTCGTTCATAATAGTTTTAGATGATCGAAATCCATTACTTCCAAGAGTGCTAATTACTTTGTCCAACGAGATGGAACTTTTTTTTGCCGACGATGCTATACTATCTGTTTCAAAATAAGCAGGTATTGCAAGTTCGGAGGTGCAAATTTGCATCATTTTTAGTAATCTGGCATAGTCCTTTCCGAGCGAGGTGCCATTTTCGGAATTTTTCAATTCATTTAGCATAAAATTAACAAAATCCGAATCAAAAAGGCTATCTATCCAAAGTGGTCCAGCCATAATACATTTTGCACCGCATAAATCACAAACTAAATTCTGGTACCTGATCTTTTCAACCCTGCGAGATTTACACTTCTGACAGTGTTTGATAAATCCTATTTTTGATGAAACAGTGTTTGCAAGTGAACTACTAAATATTATTTTCAGGTACACTCTAAGATAGTGAAGATTACTGTGGCAAAAATAAGGAACAACTGATAAATCAAATCTGGTAGCATTTAGTGCTATAAAAGATACCAAAAGACGTACCCCGATTTCGTTAGAGTATTCAGTTCTTATCGGGAATCCGTAATACTTTCGATAACATACGCTTGGGTAAACTCCACACAATACTGCTGTATCTGTTGCTGTAATGGATATCAATCCTCCATTACTCACTGATCTCAAAACGCAATCAACATAGGGCGATGGACTTCCAAAAGGATCTAGATCAACAATATCAAATCTTCGAATTTCACGTTCTTCAAAGTTTAGAAATTTGCAAACATCATTGGTTTTAAAAATGCATTTATCCTGAACTTGATTTAATTTGGCACTTTCTTTTGCAAATTCGATAGCAATTGGATTGAGATCATTAAGGTAAATTGTTGCTATTTGTGGGACCTCTACGGAAGCTCTCAAACCTCTTGCACCAACACCGCAAATTGAATCGGCTAATGTTTTATTTTTTGAAGACGAAGTATAAACCTTGTACACCAACATGGAAATATCTCGGTTCCATTTTGCATTCGGGTTGAAGAAAGCAGGATTCTTAGGTGGAACGATTTGCGAAAGAGCTGAACTTGGGACTAGAAGTGATGTTTTGCCCTCTTTGATCTCTGAAACGTCATTATCCAATCCTTGTTGATATTAGATAACTTTTGGCTCCTAATATATCATCATCCCCAAGGGATAAGGATAAAAAGCAACAAATATTGATTTGAGTTGAAGGGGATTAGAGTTCACTGAAGACAAGAACATTATTTGTGGAGTAGATGAAGCCGGTAGAGGGTCTTTAATAGGTCCAATAATAGTGGCGGGAATCAGTGTAAGTAAGAAATCCGTTTCAAAATTGGTTGAAATAGGAATTAAAGATTCTAAATTGCTTAGTCCTAAAAAGAGGCAAATACTCTTCGGACATGTTATTGGCCTTACCGAAGCAATCTGCATCTGTAGTATAGGTATTGAGGACATTGATTTTCATGTATCTAAAAAGCATCTAAATCTGCTAGAAGCAGAAGCAATGGCAATAACTATTGGCAATATGGATTCTTACAAGACCTATGTAGATTCATGCGATGTAAATCCATCTAGATATAAAAGAACAATCAATAGCTTTCTTAAGGGAAATAAGACAAAACTGATTTCAATGCATCATGCAGACAAGTTGAATGTTGTTGTATCTGGAGCTTCCATAATTGCAAAAGTGATACGCGATTCTGAAATAAGCAAAATTCGGCTCAAATACGGCGATGTGGGAAGTGGATATCCTTCGGATAAAAAAACCATAAAATTTGTACAAGAATGGTTTGAACAAAACAGGGAAATTCCACCATTTGCAAGAAAGTCATGGAAACCCGCTCAACTCATATTATCTCGTACTGTCATGCAGTAACTCCTAGGCAGGACAAAAAATTGCTTCTACCATTGCATGATCTTTGTCAAAGGGAGCAAGATCTATATTTTGCTTTATCTTAAATGATTGCTCTTCTAGTCTCCTAATTTCCTGGGAAATCACATTTTTTGGAGACATGGTGACGTCAATGCTTCTAGTCTTAATTACGAGTAGCAGTGGTTTTTCTTCCTTAAGATAGATTTTGCAATTATCCATTGCTATGTTCGTCTGATCTGGTTGGGCAATATCACAATAAACGAGATCCATTTTATCATATATAGAAAAGTAACCTCTCGGTTTTCTCGCATCTTCTATGATTGGTATAACATTTGTTCTCTTAGACGAAACATTCGTGATTAACTCTCTTGCAACTCTGGCGGAGGATTCAACCGCAAATATTTTACCAGTGTGTCCAATTATATCTGAAAGGTGACTGACTGTAGTTCCAGTTGATGCCCCTAGATATAATATGTTTCTAATATTGGAAAAGTCAAACCGCAGACCTTTCGTATAAGCTGCTGCCAATTTACTTCTAAATGGATCCCACATTCTGTATTCATTTCCATCTCTGGAAACTAGTTTCTCACCATAAAGAGTAGTACCTTTCAACATGTTAATAGTTGCTAAATGAGGTTTCCCATTTACTATAACGCGACTAATAACGTCTACGTTTTTCATGTCGCATCTTTCGTCTCTTGAATTGCATTGATTTTTTTGGTCTCCTTTTATCAAACCTGTGTCTCTCATTAAACGATTCTCTCCCTTTTGGAGGTTCATGATAAATCCTTTGAATCGTCTCAATCCTCTTTGTTAATTGATCCAATAGGGAATTATCTAATGAAGCGTTACGATATACGTCAATTCTCACTGCTATGGCTATTTTTGCAGAAAGGGCACGAGCGATTTTTCCTCTTTGCCATTTTGGAGCTGAGTTAACCGAAGGATGTTGGAATAGCAGGCCATGCTTTGGCGGTCTTGCTCCTGTTTTAAGTGCACGGAATAAGGCCTTTTCGGCACCAATTATTTGAATCGTACTTGACGGCATCTGAGCCAATTTTAGCAGGCTACCTGCCTTGGCTATCAACCTTGCACCAATGATTGCAGTAAGAATATTTTTCAGGTTTGGCGCAAGTATTTCCATCAAGTTCTCTACCGAGTTGGATAAATCTGTTCTTAACTCTGATAACTGTATTACTTGTGATGCTAAAATTCTAAGCGATTTAGCACTCTCGTCAGTTAAACTTCCTCCTTGACTTTTTGATATTGCCTGTTTGATTAATTCAATTTTCTTGTTTGGTACATCCAGTTGAGTTAAAAGCTCACTGGTGATATTTTCCCTAGGTCCCGCATGCTTTACGATGGCAGCATACGTAATAATATTCTGGAGAATATAGTCCAATTCTGGAAAATGAAGACCATACCATTCACGGATCCTGGTGCTAATTGTGTTAATTATTTCGTCTAATTCATCGAGGGTATTCACTGCTTGAACCAAGTGTTGATCTAATTTTTCGGAAGTTTCTTTTACCTTCATAGATGAAAGGTTTATGGCAAACTTTTGTAGAGCTGCGGATAACTCTTCCTTAGTATTAGAAAACCCGAACTTTATCATTAGATCCAATTTATTTTGATTAATCTCATCCTGTCGGGAATCTGACATTAATTTAACGTCGGTATTTTCAGTTTGAAAAATATTAATCAAGTTTTTATTATTAACTCTCACCTGATCAAAATTTTTCAATTGGGCAATCAAGTCTGTGAGATACGATTCATTACCTTGCATTATTGATGAATATTCAATTTCTGGACTGTCAAATTTTTTACTATATATTAAATTTGAATCCTCAAGCACACAAATCCCAATTTCAAACAATATCACATTTGCAATTTTCAACTAGATCTTACAGTAAGTTAATTTGGTCACTAAAAAATCTAACATTATTTCCGGCCAGGTGTTCAATGTACTTTGATTATCAGCAGCTATTCACCAATGTTTGCAATCTCATCCCCGTGAATATCCTCATAATGAGCATCACACTCATTCTTTGTTAGAAATTCTTTCGCACATACCTTACATCTAAAGGTGCCGCCTTCATACTCTGACATATTAGAATTTGAAATTAAATCAAGTAAAAATATTTATCGGGTATTTAGGGTTTCCAATTCATTAGCCTTTAGGTTTTTTTTCAAAAAGAACGATTCAATTGATTCTTGTACTGATAATCCATTATGTACTATCGATCTTACAGCCTGTATCATTTCAATAGGATGATCAGATTGCCAAATATTTCTGCCCATATCCACACCAGAAGCTCCATCTTTTATCGCATTAAAAGTAAGGTCTAGAGCATCTTTTTCTGGCAATTTTTTGCCACCTGCAATTATGACAGGAACTGGACATCCTTCAACCACTTTTTCAAAGTTTTCACAATAATATGTTTTAACTACATGGGCACCCAATTCTGCAGCAATTCTACAGGATAAGGCAAGATATCTTGCATCTCTGGCCATTTCTTTTCCAACTGCAGTAACTGCCAATACGGGTATCCCATATTTCTCACCTTCATTTACCAGTTTAGAAAGATTGCTTAGCGTTTGATGTTCATATTTACTGCCTACAAAAATTGACAGTGCCAGACAAGATGCGTTAAGTCTTATGGCTTCTTCGATAGATGTTGTTATTGTCTCTTTTGAAAGATCCTCTCCCAAGATGCTAGTACCACCGGAAACACGTAGTACTATAGGAATATTTGATTCTGAATCTACACAAGTTCTTAAAACTCCCCTGGTAAGCATTAAGGAGTCTGCATACTGTAAAAGCGGCTTAATTGTCTTTTTGGGATCTTCTAATCTTTCAGTAGGTCCAAGAAAATAGCCATGGTCAACTGCCAACATAACTCCTTTTCCGTTCCGTTGATTAATTATCCTTGATAAGCGATTCCTAATTCCCCAATCCAATGTAAGATAACCTGACCCAACAAGTTATTTATATTTTGATCAAATGACCTCTATGATGTTACTACCAACACCTTCATGGCGTCGAATGCTTCGTGAGCACATTTGAAGGCATCACTAGTTTTCTTAATTTGAAAACGATGTGTGATAAGGGGCAAGAGATCAATGGATTTATCAGACATTAAGGACAACGCCTGGTTGGTTTCTATTTCTGAAGCCCCGTAGCTCGGAATTATTATCTGTTCGTTGGAATACAGGGAATTTAAATCAAGTTCAAACTTGGAACCAACTGACGGAACCCCAAAAAGCAGTATTTTTCCACCTCTTCTTGTTATTTTGAGCGAACTTTCAAATGCCTTTATACTTCCAGTTGCTAAAATTGTTACATCGACACCCAAATTATTAGTATTTTTATTAACGGTGTCCTCAAGCCTTCCTTGATTAAGATTTACCGTATCTACACCATATTGACTGACGAATCCTAATCTAAATTCATTGATGTCGGAAACGACTATTTTGTTTGCACCCCACAACCGCGTCAGAAGTGTGTACATTACCCCTGTAGGTCCGGCACCTAATATTGCCACATTATCACCGTGCTTTATGGAAATCTTGTTTAATCCTCTAAGGCAACAAGCAAAAGGTTCTATCAGAGCTGCTTCATCGTAGGAAATAGTATCAGGGAGTTTTAATACACCTCCATGTTCAATATTCCATTTTGGCACAACGAATTGCTCAGATAATCCGCACGGGTCAATGTTACTAGTTTGATAATTGTTGCACATTGTATAGTTACCCTGTATGCAATACCTACAGGAGTAGCAACTTACGTGATGATGTACAAAGACCCGATCCCCTTCTTGGAATTTTTTTATATTTTTACCAACCTTGATAACAGCTCCTGCCGGTTCATGTCCTACCCTTAAGGATTTCATTCCATAATTTCCATACACCTTTTCTAGATCTGAACCGCATATCCCGCATGAACTCATCCTTACTACTATTTCATCATCCTTATAACCCCGCAATTCTGATTCAACCAGAGTTATTTTGTTATCAATTACTTTTACTGTTAACATCCTAAATCCTTTTTATTTCTTACTTCAATTAAAATTTAATATAATTTGCTATAATAACGGTTACTTTTTAATCTAAAATCGATAAGTTATTAATTCAGAGTCATTCAATTGTGGTACTATGTCATTCAAAAGACTTGGGGCCGTAATATTACTCGTCAGTGATATGGATAAATCTATAAAGTTTTATCGCGATGTTCTTGAACTGCCCATCAAAAACACTTCATCTGAATGGGTAGAATTTTTTTCAAGTGGTACAGTTCTTGCCTTACATCCATCAAAAAGCAAAAGCAGAACAAAAAACTCTGGAGTCTTGGTTGGTTTTATGGTAAGTAATCTGGAAACAGTAGCAAAGAAGTTGAAAGACAAGAAAGTAGAATTTTTTAAAGAACCCAAGGAGGAATCATTTGGCAAGCATGCCATATTAGCAGATCCAGATGGTCATTTGATTTCCATAGCCGAAATTAGTTCAAAGATATCTGAAGGTTTCGATCTAATTGGATTGATAGGTGCTGAATAATACAAAATACGAGATAATTTAACCAGTCTCAGTATTCAAATTTTCTTTGCATAATATCTCCATGTATCAAGAAATTATCGAACAGATTTTCATCTGTTTTTGATGCAAACACTACATAGATGTTTTCATTCTTATAGAGTACAATCAATAACTGGACTCTGGTGGTTTCATCATCAAGTGTCAAATCCCCTGTTCCTTTTATTTTTAGGATTTGATTTGATGCCTGGTAAGTAATGTTCTTTGCACTTGTAGTAACAAGGTTAACAGTATAATTTTTAGTAATGTTATTCATAACGTTATTCAATACAATATTTCCAGTAAAGTTCGAAAATTCATCGCCTTTTATTGCTAGGTTCCATGAGCCATTCAACTGATAGTATTTTTTGAGTCCCAAATCTTTAACTTTTGTACTGTCTGCAATTGATGAATTTTCTAATACATTTATTATCATTTTTGTAAGCGTGTCGACTGGATTGCTGAGCGAGACAATATCGTCAATGGGATTGTTTGCATTGTTACTACTACGATTTACAGTAGATATGTTTGATTTTACTCCTGACATATTGTTTAATCCAAGAGAATATGTAGTATTTCCCAGTTCAGCTAGACTGGTAGCGTTGTTAAAAATACCCGCATATATCAAATTTGAATTCTGAGGAAAGAAGTTAACTGTGACTGATTCGTATCTATATAAAAAAAATACCACTGAAATTATTGATATTGCAATAATTGAAAGTAGGAACAGATTTTTAAAATTTGGCATTTGGTTAAATATCATGATTTTTTAGGTTCAGATAGTTAATCACGAACAATGAAGTTTATTTCAATTGCGGTATGGTTATAGCGCCTTCAGAAGCAGATCGTGCTAAAAGCATATATTTAGCAAGCACTCCATTCTTGTATCTTGACTTTACTGGTATCCACATTTTTCTTCGCTTTTTGAACTCAGTGCGGCTTATGTTCAAATCGATATTTCCTTTGTTCAAATCAATACTAATTTTATCTCCTTTTTTTATTAATGAAATCGGTCCACCAACCATTGCTTCAGGAGAAACATGACCAATCATAAATCCCCTAGTAGCACCTGAAAATCTTCCATCAGTGACCATAGCTACTTCTGTACCAAGACCTTGCCCAACTAGAGCTGCTGTTACGCCAAGCATTTCCCTCATGCCTGGTCCTCCTTTAGGACCTTCGTACCTGATAACGACTACATCGCCCTTCTTTATCTTTTGTTTTGAAATCGCATCAAATGCATCTTCCTCAGAATTGAATACCTTTGCAATGCCTTCGAATTTTGTTCGCTCAAGCCCAGCAATCTTTATGACTGCACCTTCAGGTGCTAACGTACCCTTAAGAATCTTCAATGTACCCTCGTTATGAAGAGGTTTTTCACAAGAATACACTACCGGTTCGGAGTCACGTAAAATTATTTTTTCAAGATTTTGTTTCATTGTATTACCCGTGACGGTCAAAGTATCTGGGTTAAGTAATCCGTTTTTTAGTAAACTTTTTAGTATAATGGGAACTCCACCTACTTTGTCTAAATCTACCATTACATACATGCCTCCGGGTCTTGTATCAGCCAGGTGAGGTGTTTTTTTCCTAATCCTTTCAAAATCTTTGAGATCGAGATGAACACCAACCTCTCTAGATATTGCAAGCAAATGAAGTATTGCATTAGTAGAACCTCCAATAGCGTTTGCAATTGCAATTGCATTCTCAAAGGCTTCAAATGTAAGAATTTCTTTTGGCCGCAGGTTATTTTCCAATATATGAAAGATTTGTTTTCCTGTTTCATAACAAATTTGGTTTCTCTTTTCACTTAATGCGGGAGGTGAAGCGCTTCCCGGCAATGCTATTCCCAATGCTTCACTAATACACGCCATCGTATTTGCGGTGTACATGCCTCCGCACGAACCCGCAGAGGGACATGCAGCGTTCTCCAACTCTTTTAAATCTTCAAGATTTATTTTACCTGCCTCAAAGGAACCTACAGCTTCATATACATCTTGAATGGTAACCTGTTTTCCATTCCAAGTTCCGGGCAGTATAGTACCGCCATAGACAAATATGGACGGAACATTGAGTCGAGCCATAGCCATAATTGTCCCTGGTAGACTCTTATCACATCCTGAAATTCCGACAAGGGCGTCGTATCTATGAGCTCGCATCATAATCTCAATTGAATCTGCAATAACTTCACGACTGACCAAAGATACCTTCATGCCTTCGTGTCCCATTGCTATGCCGTCAGATACCGAAACGGCAGTAAATTCTCTCGGTGTACATCCAGAATCCTTTACTCCTGCTTTTGAATGCTGTGCCAAATCTCCCAAATGGATATTGCAAGGAGTTGCCTCATTACAAGTAGAGGAAACTCCTACGATGGGTTTTGATAAATCCTCATCATTCAAGCCCATGGCTTTATACATTGCTCTGTGTGGAGCTCTTGCTGGTCCATTAACTACAGTTCTACTGACAAGTTCCATCAGTGAAATAGAGATTGTTGCGTATTTTAATATAACATTGATACTAGCTTAAGTATCGATTAAAAATGGTTATTACTCAACTAGGGCAAAAATCTTTACACCATCAATTCCTTCTGTCTTAAAGAGTGTTTCACACATTCCACATTCAGCATTGCCATTAGCAATATCCACCGCAGAGATGTCTTCATTTTTGTAGTCACATTTTGGACAAGTGAATGTGAATTTCACATTAAATTCGTATATTTCGATAGTTTCAGTCATCTACAGTTAGAAAAAAATTTGACCTATTTAAAAGTCACGCAGCAGCATGGCAATATGACAAAAACATAAATCAGCTAGGGACATGGATTTTATTTATTGAAGCCGGACACTAAATGTATTTTCTGCTCCATCATTAATAACGAGATAAGCGCCGTTAAAATATACGAAGACAGCCAATTTGTGGCTTTTATGGACAAGTATCCTATCAATACGGGGCATACACTGGTTCTCCCAAAGAGACATCATGAAAATATTTTCACAATGGATGATGAAGATACTGGAAGGTTGTTTTCTACCGTTTCATTTCTTGCAAAGGGCATAGTAAAATCATTGGAGGCGAAGGGGCTAAATATTGGCCAAAATAACGGGAGAGCTGCTAATCAAATAGTACCACATGTTCATGTTCACATAATACCAAGATACGATTATGATTCTCCAAATGGACGGTGGCCTTCAAGAAACTTAATTTCAGACGAAGAGCTGGATAAGATTGCCCAAAAAATAAGGGCAGCACTTACTTTAAAAGGTATTAAAGCAAAATAGAAAACAAAAATTCGTATGGCATCTGTCAACGTGATGGTTTGAAACGTAAGAGCGCCCCAATACTTCCCAAACTTCCAAGTTGTGCACCTTCTTCTGTTTTTGCCGAAATGACTTCCATCTTGCTGCCAATATTAGCAGACAATTCTTCAAGAAGATCTACAATATCTTTTTCTGTAATTTCTCTATCTTCACTGCCGCATTTAGGACATGACTTTGAGATCTCTGATTGCTTAACAGCGATTAAATTTATTCTATCCATAAACTTTTCTTCAATATTTCCGCATTTATTGCATTTAATCTCCAAATGCATGTACGGTATTTCATCAGTAATAATCAAAGTGTCCACGATGCCACTTTTTAGCAAATTCAGAACATCATGAATACCATAAACCGCTAGTCCGTGATCCGAATAAACTTGACTCATGAATTTCTTGACTAATTTCTTTTCCTCTAGTAGTCTATACTCGGAAATTATACCTTGCTCATTTACCTTCTCTAATAATTCTCTTACACCTTCACTTCCAGAGTAGGAGCTATCGATTGTAGCTAGTACATTATTTTGGAGTCTGTAGTCAAGATACTCCTCCCTCAAAAAGTTCTCTTTTGTTGGTCCTGGACCTCCAACAATTAGGCCATTAACTTTGTATTCATCAATAAAGATTTTTTGCGCATGTTCTGCAATTCTGTGATAATATTCGTTTAATTCATTTTCCCTTAGTCTTTCAAATCTTCTTGCCGACTGTCCACCTTGTCTATGTTTTCCAGCTACCCCCGATGTTAGCGTGTCTATGACTTCCCATCTATCACCTGTTAATATTCCCAGTCCCGCCTCCTGACTGTCTATAGCAAGAAGTCCTATTACATTCTCATCTCGCAGCATATCCTTGATATGATCTGTCCAAAAATGATCGTCGCATCTATACAGATTAATCTGAATAGGTTTGGGTGGTAAAACTGAATAAAGTTCTATCTTTTCATTTCCGATTCCCTTGTTGTTAGGAATGGCGCCACAAAAAATTGCAAGGCCATTTTCTGGTGTTTCTTTGAACAATTTAAGATGTTCGACTGTCTTGCTCAGCGCATCTTGCACATGAGTTCTCGTTAAATCTGATTTGATATTCGATGCTGTACCAGACTCATTTCTGAGTTGACCTATGACTTCAAAAACTGGTCTTCTTGGAGGAATATACACCGTAACCAATTCAGTGCCGTGTCCAGTAATGTTTGAGAGTTGGTTTAACATCTTGGTTAGTTTGTATCTCTTCACAGAATCCCACTTTTTCTTGTGGGTGTCTTGACTCATTTCTAATAGTATGAAATCTTTAAATCTATATAATATAAGGTTAAGGCTGGCATTATTACATTACTAAAAGTATGCTGGCCATACCATTACTATAAAAATATGATATCAGATTAAGTAATCAGCAGATGCTTCCTAGGATAGATTACATTAAACAGGGAAGGATTAAACTGGGATTGACTCAACGTGAATTGGCATCCCTATCTGGAATTAGTACTTCGATGATAAATCAAATTGAATCTGGACGATGCAAGCCCAGCTATGATACGGCTAAGAGAATATTTGAAGTACTTAGCTCTCAAGAGGGAAAAACTTCGCTTAAGGCTGGAGACATATGTAGCCATGAGGTGATATCGGTTCAGAAGGATGAAAAGTTAGAAGTTGCAATTGAAATAATGATGAAAAATTCAATTAGTCAAATACCTGTTTTTGACATGTCCAAAATTGTGGGACTAGTTAGCGAAGATATACTTGCAAGGAAAGTGCTAGAGAGTGACGACAAAAAAAATATTCGCCAAGTACCTATCCTACAGATAATGGAACCTCCCCCACCGATAGTTGACACAGCGACTCCCGCTAAGGCGCTCATACCGCTTGTAAGATTTGCAAAATGTGTACTTGTTAGTCGCAAAGGAGAACTTATCGGCATTATAACTATAAGTGATACCTTAAAAATGGCAGAATAAAATTAGATTTATTCGCTTAATCTTTCTAGGCCAACGCAGCAGTCTGCATTTTTTAAGCAATTTTCGCAAATACTTATGGCGTTTTCCTTCGGGAGTGTAGTTTCGCATAGGGCACATCGTTTTTGAGTTATATTTAGCATATACTTATAATATTCGATATGAGATATATATTTTCATAACCTGAGTAACTCTGCTATGAGATGAACCAGGTAACTAACGTTCTTAAATGCTTAAATCGCTCTTTCTTTTTTTGATATCGTCAACTATCCACTTTGTAACCAATATCAACCCAAATACTGGAAAACTACCTAGAAACAAATACGGAAAAATGGCAAGAAAAACTGATGGATGAAATATTTCCATATCAATTAGAGTTCACGGCAGTATAATATAATTCAGTAGTTTAACTTTCAATTACATTCCAATTAACAGCGAATTGATATGCTTGTTTTTGAACCTAATTATCTTGTAACGATTTAGATATTTAGAAGAAATGAATAGACCAATCATGAAACGTATTGATCTGAGTCAATTGTTAAATAATAATTTTTGATTTTAGAAGTTTGTAGTTTATCATCCATAACTACTGTAAAACTTGACGTAGAAAGTGAAGTCATGTTTGTAGGTTCGGCAATAGCGCTTGATAAGCCTATTATTTTACCATCCTTGTCATAGAATGACGCAATGGCAAGAACGTTTGTAGCAGTATCGTTACCTTTATTAGAAATCCTACCGTTAACATAATAATATCCAAAGATATCTGGCCGAGATTTAGAAGACGTTATAACCAGATTTTCTGCTTTTATTGATCCTGCCTTACTCGTAAAATTAAGATTGTAGTTAGAAACGTCTTTGGATTGTTCGCTGTCTAGCAGTATTATTTCAAATGGCGAGATATCGCCCATATTCAGCGACCTAACCGGAACTATTCCACTCCCATTGCCTATATTCTTTCCCGATCGGTCGTAGAAATTGGCAAATATCCCGATGTCTTGCTGAGGACAATCAGAGATATTGCTTATTTCGCCAAATAGATGCATCAATCCACTTTGATCAAAAATTGTATTTGTTTGCAATACCTCGAAGTTCCCACCACCGTAACTTGGGCAATTTATTAATAATAAAAATACGCTAGAAAACATCAGTATCCCTTTTAGGACTGAAAGATATGGGCAAAATGAAACTAACCTTCTAAAACATTCTGTCAACTGGACATCTCAAAATACTGGTACATGTAGGCATTATATTTTTGTTTCAACTCTGTATTCTAAATACAACTAATGATTTTTTGAGAGAAAATCTGCATAAACCAATTCCTGCTTGAACGCAAGAGACAGTTTATCATTTGATAATTGATCTTCAGTTTTATCTCCAGTAATGAGGTAATTTTTGAAATGTTCGTAGCTGGATGCTTCGGATTCCACTGAGCTAACAAACGAATCTCTGATATTTTCATATTCGTTTGGAACATTCAAGGCTTTAGCCTCATTCTCAAGTTCTTCAAGTTGAGACAGGTACCTGTCAGTAATAGTTACCATTGTTAAATTGTCAAGTTTCTTCATATTCCACTTTCCAACTTCCTCTTGATAATTTCGTGTCAGGTCCCCTGACTTTGATACCAAAACACGAAGTGATTCGGTAAAAATTTGTGTATTACTCTGAAAAGGATTAGCAAAGACTAAAAGCCCGATGGAAACAATTGCCACCAATATTACTATGCCCAATAATGATTTTTTGGATTTCAATTAGCATTAATTGATATTTTAATAATTAATAGTTTTTCAAACATCTACAATTACATTTGAAAAGATGAGAGGGGCATACTACGTGAGTTGTTTTTGTCATTTCAGCCATCATGCTCGCTTTCAAATTCTATGATTTCCTTTTTTTTCCATGAAGTATAATTGCCGTGGTCTGTTAGCTCAATATCATACAATTCCAGAATCTTGTTCCGTAACGTATCGGCATCCTGAAACTTCTTATTGGCCCTCAGTTTATTTCGCTCGTCGATCATCTTTTCAATATCGTTTTTTGTAACACTATCAATTTCCATTACCTCTAGACCAATTATATTCATTATTGTGTTTACGACATGCAATCCTTTTTCAGACATTGTTATTGATAGTTTTTCGGAAGAGCTTAAATTGTTAATATATGATACCAATTTCATGAAAGATGTGAAAGCCGAGGGAGTATTAAAATTGCCCTCCATAGAAGTCATGAACTCGGTTAAATAACCATCGCATTTATCTTCAAATTCGTCGGGGACTCCAAATTCATTCCTTGCTGTCCTGAGTTCATAGATACAGTGCTCGATTTGTCTCCATTTTTGTAATGATTCGTATAATATCTCATTATTATAATCCATTGGCTTTGAATACTGACTAGAAATTAGGTATATCCTAAGAACATTCGCTCCCCATTTTTTAAGAGCATTTTTAATAAGGATCATATTTTTAAATGACTTTGACATCTTTTCAGAATTAATTGTAATCATACCTACATGCATCCAGATTTTTGCTAGTTTCTTTTGCGTAAAAGTCTCTGATTGTGCTATTTCATTTTCGTGGTGTGGAAATATTAGGTCTGTCCCTCCTCCATGGATTTCAATTTCATTGCCAAGGAATTTTGATACCATAGCAGAACATTCGATATGCCAACCAGGTCTACCTTTTCCCCATGGGCTTTCCCAATATGGAATATCAGAAGAAAATTTCCACAATGCAAAGTCCAATGGATCTTCTTTCAAGTGATCTACTTCGATTCTTGTACCCTCCTCTAATTCATCAATTTGTTTCTTTGATAGTTTACCATAATTTGGAAATAATCGTACTCTGAAATAAATTCCATTTAGAGTTGAATAGGTATAATTTTTATCTTTTAGTATCTTAATTGCCTCTATAATCTCACCCATGTTTTCAGTTGCTTTTGGATAAAAATCGGCTTTCATTACATTTAATTTAGTAAAATCTTGAAAATAACTCGTGATGTAATTGGCAGAAATTTCATCGGGGGATTTTCCTTCTAATTTAGCTCTGTTAATAATTTTATCGTCCACATCGGTAAAGTTTTGCACATAAACTAGATTGGCTCCACTGTACATTAAATATCGTCTTAAGACGTCAAAGATTACGATAGTTCTGGCATGACCTATGTGACAATCATCGTACACAGTGAGTCCACAAACATAAATCCTGATTTTACTATCATTGTTTGTACCAATATCTTCAAGAGTATCAGAAAGTCTGTTATAGATTTTCAAGCTCGAACTATGACAACCCAAGATATGTTTATAACTAAATCAAACATCTATGTAGATATCTTTTCCTTTTAGGTCTATCTTGTACGTTTTGAGCTTTACTCCTTCAAGATAATCTAATAAATCTCCAGTTCGTATATTATAATGCCATGAATGTAAAGGGCATTCCACAACTTCTCCATCTATTTTGCCGGGAGCAATAGAACCGTCCTGATGTCTACATAATGCTTCTGTGGCATAAAATTTTCCATTTGTTCGAAATATTGCAATCCTATTCCCATCAAGGTTTACCTCCTTTCCAGTTTTTTTTT
>JBIOZG010000047.1:0-5694 GCA_044870765.1 Nitrososphaeraceae archaeon | reverse complement strand
ACAGTACCATCTGTTATATCGAATCTAGCTCCGGTTATTCCCAAATCCTTAACTATGTACCAAAACACCTTTTCTAAGAAAAGAGACCATTTTCTCCCAAGTCCATGATTTATTATATATGTCAAAGAGCCTTCGCTAGATTCACGATCGAACTGCAGATTTGACACATTCAACCATGAATCAAAGAGGTCGAGAATTACTGGTAAAGAATATTCTTTGCTCAACATCAATAGTGTTTCTTCATACCCACTTTTCCTAAACTTTTCCGCAAGGTTTTCAATCTGAAACTCAGCAAAATTATCAATAATAGGAATTAACAGGCATTTTGGAACAAACATAATTCCAGCCCTTTGTGCCGGAGAGTACCATTTTATATATGATCTAACAATTTGGTTTGCCAGGGTATTTATCGATACCATTTTCTGTTCGGACTCTATGCGTAACTTATCTAACATTTCTTTATCTATCCTTAAAGTAAGAGAATCTGTTGGACGCTTTCGTTTATTCATAGATGTACACCTTAGCTGAGTAATAAATGTGAATAAAATCCATGCAATTAATTGCAAATAAGTCATTTAAATAATTTGTCTCAAATTTTGATTTTTGATTCTAGCTACATTAAATACAAATTACTTGGATTATGAGCAGGTTGATTGATATTCCAGAGAATTCTGAAGATCTTAAGATAAAAAACCAAATTACGTCTTCAGACAGCCAATATTTGGCGAACGTCCAACACAAAGTTACGAAAGCGAGATATCTTCTGATATGTGAATCTTGTCTGTGGTGTGCATCTTATATCAGGAACCAAACAACATTTACTAGATGTCCTCTTTGTTATAATGGAGAAATCGATTTTATGCCAATTGCCGATGATAAAAACGGTTTTTTCGATTATAGTCATTCCAAAGATGTTGTATTGAAATTCGCAAATAATATTAGGTGCTGAATGGCCATTGAATATCGCAAATATGGAATCATCATCGTGTATTGAAGCCAAAACTTGTGGATGTAGAGAAAAGTCTGTAAAGATAGCGTATTCATTCGTTGATACCTATCACAGTTTGTGCCTTGACAAGAAAGACATTATGTTAGATCAGATTCAAGCTTGTGAGAGACTATTGAAGTATACTATTGATGAAACGGAGAAAAGTGCGGTAATAAAAGAAATAGCAGAACTAAAAATGACATTAGATCTATTACCCTAGATGCAATAGATTATAAACATTCAGTTTTGGCGATTTATGCATAATTTAGCAAAGAAGCCCCACTTGTCTATACAATTACTCTTAGAGCACCAGTAGATACCAATATTATATTTCTCCTTAGTCAAGTAAATTAATAGGTTTAAAGCAACTCAAGGTGGTAGTCTTTTTAATTCTGGAAGATTAGTCTGTTTGATATGACGAATTTCAATGGTGTATCTAAAGAGTTTTGTAACTCAAACTACGATTAACTAGAAAAAATGTACTTTGATCTTTCCCTTTGATATTTCGCTATATTTGTATTCGTCTATTTTAAATATACAAAAAATTCATTATTCTCAAATTCTCCTTTACTAGGATCCCAATCGGAATCTTGTATTGTACTTAATTTTAGATTCCTTCCCAAATATGCAACAGTAGTATCATCTTGAAATGTCGGTTATATTATTACTATTCTTTTTTCTCGGAGTCACTTAGCCTTATCAGATGTTTAATAAAAACAACACGTTAGCTGGAGCCTTAACCTTTGCAAAGTATTTATAGTCACTTCTATTTCTACCTAGTAATGAGAAGTGGAACGCTATTAATAATAGGTGGTATATCCGCACTCATCGTCGCCTCAATTGTGTATAGTTTATTTTACTATCAAATACTTAAATGGTAATGAATGGATGATAAACGTATATCCTGATACCTAAAGAATATCATGATGAGTTGTGGAAGGTAAGTCCTAACAACTTAAAAATACAATTAAACAATTCTGTCGGTATTAGTTCAGAATCATCCGATAAGGTACATGGCCCAGATATCTGATTGGTATGACTCAGAATTATTGCTGGACAAACCGCTTGTGGTGCCGTAGCCTCTTAATTATCGGTCTCTATAACAGAAACTATATCTGAGTCTAATTGCAACGTATATATTATGATTATTGAGGCGCTTCAGAAATTCGAGATTCATTCGTATTCGAGGACATTGATTTTTTCAGATACCAGTTTAATAAAATGGGATTTAGCACCAAATTAATTGCAATTAAAGGTACCGCTAGACTAATGAATAGATTCTTGAATTCATAAGCGGCTGGAATTGAGAGAGCTAATGCTACTGCAACCCCTCCTCTTAAACCTCCGAGGGTAAGAACATTTTGCCATTGAAGAGGAATTTTAACTCTAAATATTCTTAAAAATGTGCTTCCACCATAGACAACAACAGCCCTAGATAACATCATGATAGCAAAGGGAATCACTAAGATTAGTATCAATGGAACTGATGCGCTTTCATACGATTCCACAGAAAGCAATGGAATTCCAATAAGAAAGAACAGCACACTGTTTGTAATAAAACCTAAGTAATCCCAGTATTTGTGAAAGAGTATTCTAACGCCGGTCGAAATCTCTTTGTGTGTTGTTACGATCAGGATTGCAGTAAATAAAGTAGTTACTACTCCAGAGACATGTAGATAGTGGTCAGCTACTATATAGCCACCAATGGCCAATCCTAAGGATAAAGTGAAATCCACGTACTCATCAGCCTTCCACTTGTTAAGAATTTTTCCGCCTATCCACCCTAGTCCAGTTCCAAATGCGATTGCACCCACCATTGTCCAAAGAAAGGAGAAAGAGGTATCTAGCAGGGAAAAGACCACCCCTGAGAAGATTATCCCTTTAACAACATTAAAAGAAATAAGCCCAGTTGCATCATTAAACAACGATTCTCCCTCAATGATTAGATTTAATCTATGAGGAATTGGAAACTTCTTGAAAATTATACCTACAGCTACAGGATCAGTGGCCGCTAGGATAGTTCCAAAAAGTAAGCCGTCGATAAATGGAATCTGAAATACAGTAGTAACTGCAATTCCTATGATTAGGATAGTTATTATTACTCCTATAATCGAAAAGAAACCAATCGGTATTGCTTCACTTTTTATCTGTTTAATCGATAATTTGCGTCCGGATTCAAAGATTAAGATAGGAATAATAACATATAATATTATTTCCGGTGTTCTTTCGACAAGGCTGTAAAAATTTTCTACTTCATGAGTGAGATTAGGAACTACTACTAGGGTTGCTCCCAGAAACATCAAAATTGCAACTCCTGGTATGATGATGTTTTTCGTGTAACGGTGTACTCCCGAGATAATAACGAGTAACAGACTAAAACCGAGCATCAAGCTTACTAGTAGTGATTCACCCTCGGCCATAAACTACAAAATTCGGACCTAGATTTAAGTATGATCTTCAGGACATCAATACATTTTGTAACTCGCAGAGACTACATGTAGAACAAAAGATGTATCTCTAATAACTGAAATAACAAAATTCATTAACAAGATCTTGATATCAACATTTTTAGAATGCTTGCCAAATCCATCCCTGTCGTCTTGGTTACTGTAATGTTTTTATTGACTATACCTTATCAAACTATGCAAGGTTCATTGCAAATAAATCAGGTTTTAGCGTCCAAAAATGATACCCTATATAAGAATGGAACTGACGATAAAACACAAATCATGATTGATGAGATCAGAAAATCTAGAACTGTACTGGAGGTATCTGCTCCACGTCAAGTCGTTCTATCAATCGTATCTTTTTTTGTAGCCATGGCCTTTACTATATTTGGTATACAATTAGCATTCAGGCCCCAAAAAACAGAAATTAAATACTTCACCGTGGCCATTTTATCACTAGTAATTCCTGTAACTGTCTTGCTTATCGCGTTCGTAGGCAGCAATGTTCTTGGTATTCAAACATTTGGTTTAATCTCAAAGAATGTGTGGTTATTTGCCTCTGTGATGCTTCTGATTCCTATATTTACGCTAATTATTCTTGTGATTTTGCATCGAATAAGTAGGGAACGATCATAACCCTTTTCCTTGTTCAAAAATCATAATCTAGCGAACTTTACCAAAATGTTTTTCTAATCCTTGGAGCTCTAAAAATTAGTCTAGTCATACTGGTTACGGTAGAAATTGCATGTATCCTGATAGCAGAAACGGTAGAATTAATGTTCTATACATGTTCCTATTTTTATCAACTCTATTGGCTTTTCATGCAGGCTTATTTACTATAGTAACACCAGAAGCGTACAAGAGAACTAAGACGTCAAGCTTATCGAGGGCATATCATTCTGTGACGTTACATATTGAGAAAGAAAATGCAGATAAATTGAATTCCCTTAGATGTATTTAACGCCTGGCTTATTTACTTATTTTGTTATGCTGTTCCAAGTCCCACTGCCGCACTATTTTAGTTGCTTGGTCCATTGCTTCTTCATATCCATCTTTTATTAGATGTTGTATTGTGGTGCTTGAGAAATCAAATGTCTTGTTTGATATTGAATGTATATCGTTTTTGCGCTCTACTCTAACTACAAGGTCGACAGATACCATGTTTTGAATGAGATCCGCATATTTAGAATGGTTGCCGGTCATAAAATTCCTCGATAGGGCTTGTTGTTGTAAGATGTTGTCTACTAAGGTCGCACTAATCTTATTATCTTTGGCCAGTTTAATTAGGCTTTTAATAATGCTAACGTAATCCGTAATCATTACTACCATCCTTTCATCAAACAAAGTTCTGTCATGATACGTCAAGTCATTTTTTCTATCCACCACTCCATCATAATTAGCGGGTAAATATTCTTGCTTAATTGGGTGTACGTTAATTATGAAAGCGCGTAGAAGAGGAACTTCAGATTTCCTAACATAATGCCAATATCTGCGGTGTTCCAACACGGCCTCCCTAAGTGGAGTGTTGGCAATAATCCCACCATCCCAAAAATAGCGTTCTTTCTTATTAATGGTTTTTCTGCTTTGAGATTTTTTCTTATCTTCATTTTCACTTTTGATTTTGTGTTTGTTACTGTAATTTTCAACCATTATCTTAGTGTAATCGTAGTTAACAGGCACAGAACCACTTGCAAGAACAAACTCAACTTCTATTCCATTATTATACCTGATTACATGTTCGAATCCTTCATTACCATTACGTGCAAATTCTTGACCGTAACATCCATATTCAGTTTTGCGACTACCATCTGCTTTTTCATAACTGTCAAACACTACTGTGCTTCCTTCCTGTACATCTATAGCCACCAAGAGTAGTCTGGGTTCTTTTTTCTCATAAGTGGTCGCTATCGGGAATTTTGCAAATTTCTCTAGACTTCGCTTTAATGGTTCGTTACTATAAATATACCACACATTAGAAGGATCTAAAAACGTCTTATCCATAAGAGACTGAGAAGGTCTGAATACGTTAGGTACTCCATTAAATATGAACTGCTTTGTATTGTAATATCTTCTAGCTGATTCACTTGTAGCCACAACATTGTTAAGAGAATGGGAATAATCCCACCATTGAGTAAATCCTGGCATTTTATCAACAACTGATTCGGTAGCCAAATGTTCCCAGAATTCAATTAACCTTTCCGCAGATCCTCTCCAAGTCTTTTTTTCTTTCACATAGCTTACAAGAATAGATGCATTCAT
>JBIOZG010000046.1:0-36808 GCA_044870765.1 Nitrososphaeraceae archaeon | reverse complement strand
ATTTGGATTAGGAATACTGGCAACTGTTTTAACTGCTGCATATATCCTGTGGATGTACAAGAGAATATTTTTTGGTAAAACTCCAGAACAATATGCGAACATCAGGGATCCCAATAGATATGTTACTATTACCATGGCCGCGCTTGCTGCGATTACACTTATTTTGGGAGTTTATCCTAATCCACTACTGAATCCAGTTACAGAATATATACACGAAATGTTTTCCACAGATAATACTGTAGTGCAATTTGGTAACATAAATTCTGTAGGTGCGTCATTGCAGAATCACAGCGAGCTGGTGGCCACTGCAGGAGGGGGTTCAAGATTATGAGTATGATTAAGGGTTTGGCTGAGAAAATATGTAATTTAAAAAATTGCGTCCAGCGCAATTTGAACAATAAACTAATTGGTGAATTTCAAAATAGGAGAGAACCGACATGGTGACTGAACTCCAAGGGATCATTGGATTTGAAGGATTGGGAATTAATGCCTGGCTAGTTTGGATTCTTCCCTTTGTGGGGGCCTCATTAATTCCTGCCATAGCGAAGGCTGGAAAGCGTGTGCGCGATTATGCCGCAGTAGGCTTTGCCCTTGCAAGCGCCATATCCGCTGTGACATTGTTACCACTGGGAATACACGGAGGTCAAATTCACAGTCAGATTAGCTGGATACCTATGCTAAATATTCATGCAGGAACATTAGCAGATTCACTGTCCATACTCATGGCAAATATCGTGGCATGGATCTCACTTCTAATATTCATATATTCGATAGGATACATGCACGGAGACAGGAATCTAACAAGATACTGGTTCTTTATGTTGTTCTTTATCGGCTCCATGCAATTGATTGTGCTTTCTGACAATCTGTTGATGGTATTCTTTGGATGGGAAGGTGTTGGGCTAGCCTCATTTGCGCTTATTAGCTTTTGGTATCAAGACAAGAAAAAGGACTTTGTTGGAACCCCTGGACATTATGCTGGAGGAATACAAATGTGGGCATCACCAACACATGCTGGACTAAAAGCATTTTTGATGACGAAGGCTGGAGATATCATGATGCTCTCAGGCATGTTCTTGATTTTTGGATATGCCGGCACTTTTGGCTTTACTGAGCTGTTACAAGATCAGAGTTGGGCAACGGAAATGGCAAACAATAATCTGCTTGTTCCAGCAGCGGTGCTTATTTTTGGCGGTGCTATAGGAAAATCTGCACAATTCCCACTGAACGAGTGGTTGCTTGAAGCAATGACCGGTCCAACACCCGTATCGGCATTAATTCACGCTGCTACAATGGTGAAAGCAGGAGTTTTCCTAGTAGCAAGAATTGGTCCACTTTTCTTTGCAGTATCTGCTTTAAATTCATCTCAATTTTTTGAAGTTATTGCATGGGTCGGAGCAATAACTGCATTTCTGCTAGCAACCCAGGCATTGGTCAATCCCGAAATAAAAAAGGTCCTGGCATATTCTACAGGATCTCAAATCGGTCTTATGATGATGGCCTTGGGTGTTGCAGGACTGTCTTCATCCTTTGTCGATGGTTATACTGCTGGGTTCTTTCATCTCATGAGTCATGCGATGTTTAAAGCATCGTTGTTCATGGGTGCAGGTGCCGTTCTTCATGCGGTTGGTTCCAGATTCATGACTGATATGGGAGGATTAAGAAGTAAAATGAAAAAGACATTCCTCTTTATGATGATGGCCGGGTTATCGCTTGCAGCGGCTCCGTTTATTACTTCGGGATTCTGGAGTAAAGATGCAATCATCGCCTCGGTTCTTGAATCAGGATACCAGTATTCTTGGGTATTGTTTACCATAGCAATCATGGTGTCTTTCATGACTGCATTTTATACGTTTAGGATGCTAGGAATGACATTCTTTGGTAACAAGAGCAAGTTCATACAAGAGAATGAATCCACTCATAATGTCCATGAAGTTAAAGCAGTAATGTGGGTTCCGTTTGCAATACTCGCAATAGCTAGCATCGCGGTAGGTTTAATTGGATTTGCCTTTGAACATCAGCTCCACGAAATGTTTTCTCTGTATCTTGAAAATTCATTTGGCATTCATACGGCTCACGACGTGCTACCTCAGGCTTCGTCAGGATTTGGGCCGTTTGAGGGCCTTAATCCAATAGCAGTTA
Organism: Nitrososphaeraceae archaeon; assembly: GCA_044870765.1. GTDB lineage: Archaea > Thermoproteota > Nitrososphaeria > Nitrososphaerales > Nitrososphaeraceae > TA-21. Next base: position 34,666 of record JBIOZG010000046.1, on the reverse strand, counting down.
CTGCATCGGTTGGAGCATTTGCTTTGGGCGCAATTCTTGGCGGCCTTGTATATATGAAAAAGGTCATTAATCCTGAGATAGTGTCGAAGAGTGTAGTTTCTAGAGCGATATGGAAATTCTTCTATAATAGGTGGTATCTTAATACCGCGTTATACTGGGGGGCAGTGATAGGGCCGCTGGCTATATTTAGAATTGTTTGGAGATATTTCGAAAGTACAATAATAGACGGGATCAATCCGGGTCTTCAAGGATCAATGACATACTTCTCAAAAGTTGTCAAGGCCGGACAAACAGGAATAGCACAGACATATCTATTCGTTTTTGCTGCAGGCATGATGATCATCATCATGTTACTTTTCTTATAGGAGTGAAATAGGGATGGATTTCTTTTCAACACCACTGTTGGTAACTGTAATACTTGGGGCAGTTGGACTTGCTGTTCCCATTATTGATGCTCTGAAGAAGGAAAGAGGCGCTAATAATAGTCTATATTGCGGAATTTCTGTTGGAGCCATAATACTCGTAATTGGTATCATTATCTTTAGAATACTTTTTGGAGAATCAATCCCTACGATCGAATTTGGAAAGAGTATGCTTGCAGATGACATGTTTGGCTCTTTCTTTGCAATAACGCTATTGATAGTATCCGTAATGGTAACTGCTTCCTCCTGGAATTATATGAAAAACAAAACTAATCCCGCAGCATATTATTCGTTGATACTACTATCAAGTATAGGTATGATACTAATTGCTTATTCTACGGATCTTGTCATGCTTTTGGTTGCTTGGGAACTTATGTCCATACCTACCTATGCCCTAGCCGCTTTTTCAAAACGTGATCCAATATCAAATGAGGCGGCAATCAAATACTTCCTTTTTGGTGCTCTTTCATCGGCAATTCTAGTACTTGCTATTGGATTAGTGTATGGAGTAACCGGCACTACTAACATTGGTGAGGCGATAGTATCTATGGTTAACGTTCAGAAAGACTTGGTTCCAGTAACTGTGCTTGCAGTTGCCCTATTCATAGCAGGATTTGGGTTCAAGATGGGACTAGTACCATTTCACATGTGGCTACCTGATGCGTATGAGGGCGCTCCTACGACAATTGGTGCGTTACTTGCCGCAGGTACAAAAAAAGCAGGCTTTGCAGCTGCTATTCGCGTAATAATTCTGGCCACTTTTGCATTGCATCTTGATTGGGCCGCAGCATTGGCAGTAATAGCTGTATTCACTATGACCATAGGAAATCTGGGAGCGTTAGTTCAAAAGAGCGTACCTAGAATACTGGCTTATTCAAGTATTGCTCAAGCAGGATACATCATGATAGGTTTGGCTTTGGCACCGTACAGTGATCAAGCTCTTGGAGGCTCTCTTTTCCATATTCTTAATCACGCAGTTATGAAATCTGCCGCGTTCATTGCGGTTGCAGCGGTATCAATTACACTTGCCAGCTATAGTATTGAAAAATATAGAGGCCTTGCCAAACGAATGCCTATAACGGCTATAGCTTTATCAATATCGCTACTAGCCTTGGCTGGGGTACCGCCTCTCAATGGATTCTGGAGCAAATTAGTACTATTTAATGCGGCAATAGTAACTGGCCCCGAAATTTGGTGGGGCCCTTACTTGGCTATTGCTGGAGTTTTAAATAGCGCGTTATCTCTCGGATATTATGCCTGGATTATGAGGAAAATGTACATGGAAGAGTCACCTGATACAACTAGAGTAAAGGAACCACGGGTAATGTTGGTAGTACTTATCTTCTCAATGATATTTATGGTAGGTTTTGGTATTTGGCATGCTCCAATCTTAGATTTCGCTACAAACTCTGTACCAAATCTATCTCAACTTACTGCAGTATTGCCTTCCTTCCCAACAAGATAACTAACCTTCAAGTTCCTTAGTCTGTTAGAACTTTTATCTTGAGATTTTATTTTTCATCTAGTTCTTTCATAATTTTTACTACCTTGTCGTCGGTTATTTCTTCAAAATTATCATAGAACTGAGCAACCGAAGTAAAATTACTTGTAGGGGGTATCAATATCGTTACGACCTTGTCCACTTCATTTTTTAATAATTCGACAGTTTCATTGGGGGCTACAGGTATGGCTATAATGATCTTCTTTGGCTTTCTCTTCTTAATCCATCTTGCAGAAACTACGAGTGTTGATCCTGTAGCGGCACCATCATCAACAAGTATTATTATCTTATCTTTGATCTCATATTCTTCCTGGTTGGGTCTGTAAAGTAAAGTTCTACGTCCAATTTCTTGAACCTGGGATAATTTTTCTGACTCTATATAAATCGGTTGGACTCTCAACGCCTTCACAACATACTCGTTGAGATAAACAGTATCCTTATCCATGATAGCTCCTATGCCAAGTTCTTTGTTATTAGGAGCTCCAAGTTTCCTTGGAATCACAATATCGAAATAATTTGCATATCTGTTCTTGTAAATCGTGTTCGCCAATATTACTCCGCCACGTGGAATTCCAAAAACGGCTATTTCTTTCGGATTTTCTTCTTCAAGCTCGTTCTTGAGTTTGGAGATGAGAAGATCTGCTGCATGTTCTCTGTCCTTGAATTTAGTGATGGAATTGTTTTCGTTTGGCATAGAAAATATGCCATATTAAGCACATATTTTCCTATAAGTCTTTTCAATAATATACTCAATCAATAAATAAGTCAAAAGTTATTGTTTTATTTTATATTAGAATCCTATATCCAGTAACGTATTGAAATATAAGTGAGATGTTATATTTTATATGGTAAGTGCGAATAAACTCCATAAAATACAAATTGAATTACAATCCAGCAAAGTACGATCATAAGTCAATGACTTATGTAAAGAAGGATGTTAAGTATGACAATTTTCTCAAGGCCAAGGAACATCAATGGGAATGTGATAAATGTGATTGTACATTTTCAAAATATCCATCACTTAAAGAACACAAGACTGAGACACATTCTTACTGAAATGTGATTTCACGCCACGATTATGTCATTTGCGAATCCTGAAATAACACATCTGATCTACTCCTCATACAAAACCTGGTTATGAACCATTATTGTTGGTGAAGCTGAGACATTAAAAAGTAAATACGGTCGTCCGTGATTCATCTTGAACCATGAAGCTAGTAACTTTTGATAATTATCTTACAATACATTCTTCGATATGTATATTAGATCCAACGTTAATGATTGATGCAGGCCTTGATAAGTGTCATTATAGCCATTACAGTAATTTCATTTTTGATATTTGCTTTTACAATACCTCATCATTTTGCAAAGGCTCAAGAGGAATTTGCAGATACGGAGTTTGTAGAAGAGGGCAAGCCAAAGCTTTTTGATTCAAATTTGAAAATTTCTACAGTTGCAGAAGGATTAAGTACTCCCACAAGTATAGCTTTTGTTGGACCGGACGACATTTTAATACTTGAGAAAGATACCGGTATGGTCAAAAGGATAGTCAATGGGAAAGTTCAGGCAAATCCTGTTCTGGATGTAAATGTGGCCAACTCTGTTGAAAGGTGTTTGTGCGGAATCGCTGTGTCAAAACATGGTTCAACAATATTTGTATTTCTTTACTACACTGAAATTGCTGGAAAAGATGGCGGTGATAAGGCTGGAATGCAGCCAATTGGGAATAGACTGTATAGATACGAGTTATCAGGCGATTCACTGATTAATCCGCTACTTTTGATGGATCTGCCAGCAAATCCTGGACCTCGACATAATGGTGGGGACCTCATGATTGGACCTGATGATAACATTTATGTGACGATTGGGGACGTAGACGGATCCTTTAAAGGACCAACAACAGAGACAAAGGCCCAAAATTACGAGAATGGAGTTGATCCTGATGGAAGAGGCGGTATCTTAAGAATAACACAAGACGGTCAACCTACTGATGGTATTCTAGGAGAATCCATACCTTTACGTATTTATTATGCGTATGGAATTAGAAATAGCTTCGGGATGGATTTTGATCCTGTTTCTGGTAATTTATGGGATACGGAAAATGGTCCTGGAAACGGAGACGAAATAAATTTAGTATTGCCCGGTTTTAATAGCGGATGGCAACAGGTGCAGGGTTTAGCGTCAATGGAAGACTCCTTTAGCGAATCTGATCTACAGGACTTTGGAGGAAAAGGACATTATAGTGATCCTGAGCTGGTTTGGGTAAATACAGCAGGACCAACAGCAGTAAAATTTTTGGATTCAACAGCCCTTGGTTCTGCATATGAGAATGATATGTTTGTAGGCGACGTCCATAATGGTAGAATCTATCATTTTGATCTTACTTCTGATAGAAAAGATATTGTTCTAACACCAGCTCTTGCGTCGAGAGTTATTGAAAAACCATCTTCACCAGGATTGAGTAGCATTTTATTTGGTGAAGGTTTTGGCGGCATTACTGACATAGAAGTCGGACCTGATGGTAACTTGTATGTTGTATCTATCGGATTGGGCAGTATATTTCAAATAAGCCCTGCATCCTAAATCTTTCTGAGAATTTCATAATTCTATTTATTGTTACCAATTATACAAATCATGCACATTCAGGTACGGACATTTCAAAAATAATTCTCTGCCAAGTACAATAACAAACCTCATCATAATTAATAATCTGATTACTAATATGCATTATAGATTCTGAATCAAGTTATTATTGATAGTTTCAAAACAAAAGATATTGAAGATACCTTAGTTTATTTGAGCAGCAAAAAAGTAAGGCAGAATTCTAAAGATGAATTAATCCGCCTTGTTGCCCAACATGAGGAGATTGTCCTACAGATCTTCTTCTAAAGTGTCCAGAAGGTCTCTTGGAAAGCAACTCAATAAACCAGGCTTCGTGTTCAACTTCTTCTTGCATAATTCTTTGTGCGATATCATAAGTGCGGGGATCCTTGCCGGTGGTCATATCACATACTTCACCCCACGAACGAATAGCGCACTGTTCTGCAGCAAGCAATATTTCTATTATTGAAGTAAGATTTTCCCAATTATCTGGAAGATATGCATCAGGGCATCCTGCCTGATCTGCAAATTTTCTAATATCCCTTGGTAATGATCCTCCGAGTTCATATAATCTAGGTACCATGGCTTCAAAGTGATTTCTATCTTCAATCCTGGCCTCCTCAACTATTTCCTTAATGCCTTCACCATCAAGCCCGGTACAATGCATCCTTAAAATTGTGTAATAGTAATATGTTGTAAATTCAGCACCTACACCTTTCGTTATTAATTCTTTTAATTTTTCAACGTCAACCCCGTTCTTCTTTATGACTTCAATCGCAACTATATTTGGAACCTTGCCTTTTGTATCACTCATATCACAAAAAATAGATAATATTCTATAAAAGTCTTCTTATATTATTGTAGATTTAGTACTAGAAAATTGAAAAATTACTTTTGCATAATTTTTCATTTATAGATATGTGAAAATTTAAGGTAATTTTTATATCCAAAGTTATTGTTAGCTTGCTATGTCTTTTGTTGATAACGAGGGAAATATCATTGTACCTAAAACTGTAAGACCTCTAATTGAGTACAAGCCAACTATTCTGGGAGAAAAGAAAGGATCCATAAAACAATATAGACATGGTAATTTACACATCCGCGAATATGAAAATCACTATAGCATTCACTACGATAAAATAGATCCACGTAACGATCCTCTCGGACATGTAATGGTTGATGCCACAAAATATTTTCCTGGTGTTATAGCACTTTCTGCTCTTTCTGATTATCTCATTGATAGGGAAAAATAACTTATGTTGAAAGTTATCTTGTATGCCTTTGTTCAGTTATACTTCTGGACTATTCATTTTATCTTTATGAGAACTCAGAGGGGTGAAAATATTCTTGATGGAAGATAAAGAAATATTGGATGTCGCTATAGTCACCGATAGAAAAAAACCTGCTTTTCAATTCAAGAAACCATCAATTTGGCTAATAATAAAGACAATTTTGAAGCTAATTCCTGTTATCCTGTACCTCAGGACGGACAGGAGAGAATGGGTGAAAAAAGAAGGTAAGAATGTAAACGAGAAGAAATTCAGAAAACATGCCGAAAGAGCGTTAAAAACATTCATCGACCTTGGACCCTCGTACATAAAATTGGGTCAATGGCTCTCCTCTAGAGCGGATCTGCTACCTCAACCATACTTGGATGTGCTAGAAGGCCTTCAAGATGATGTATTACCAGAACCGTTTTCAGATGTTAGACCAATTCTGGAAAAAGAGCTTGGTTCTCTTGATGAAGTATTTGATTATTTTAATCCCGCATCAATTTCTGGAGCAAGTTTAGGTCAAGTATACAGAGCAGGATACAAAGGACAAGATGTTGTAGTCAAGATAAGCAGGCCCAACATTGAAGAAACAATAGGGCAAAACATCTACATACTAAAAAAACTATTACCAATAGCTACACGTTTTATCGATGAAAATCTAAGATTCTCAGCTGAGGGAATGCTTTCTCAATTCATCGAAACAGTATATGAAGAAATGGATTATAGAATAGAGGCTAAAAATTTGGCAGAAATCAAAAATAATTTGAAGAATGACAAGTCGGTAATCATTCCTAATGTTTATCTTGACAGGACATCCAGGCATGTAATCACGCTAGAATATTTGCCGGGAATTAAAGTAACAGATATTAAAACATTGGATCAACATGATATTGATAGAGTAAAATTAGTATATCGTATACATAGGTTGTTCTTCAAGATGTTACTGCGTCACAGTATATTCCATGCTGATCCACATCCTGGTAATATATCAATAACTAGTAATGGTACAATAATACTCTATGATTTTGGTATGGTTGGTAGGATAGACGACGAAACTAGAAGAAGGCTCGTTAGATTATATCTAGGTCTAATAGACAAAGATCCAGTGAGGACCACGGATGTATTAATGGAATTAGGAACACTTGAGCCTTCTGTTGACAGAAGGTTAGTGGAAAAGGGTCTTGAATTAAGTATTCAATCATTGCACGGAAAGAAGGTGGATAGAATGGAAGTGAAGGCACTTCAAGACTTAGCAAACAAAACCTTGAGCAGATTCCCATTCCGTTTACCTAAGAATCTTGCTCTTTATATGAGAATGGCCTCGATTCTTGAGGGAATTTACCATTATCATGATGTAAAATTCCAGTTTGTCCGTGTTTTGGTAAGTTTGCTTGAAGAGGAGGGTCTAATTAAGGATGCCTATGTTGAAGAATTTAAGAGATACGTAAATAAATTTGTAAAAGGGCTCGAAGTTTCGGTCGACCTTGCACCAATGATAAAACAATATTTAACTGATCAGAGAACAACAATTAAACTAAAAGGCAATTCAAATGTTCTTCCTATGAGTATTATATCCTCGTCAATATTTATTGGATCTGCTTTTATCTTTCCGCATGAACAGAATTTGTCCTACCTCGGATTTATTTTGTCCGCTGCACTTATGGTTGGTACTTTGATATTTAATAAATTAATTCGTAAATAAAAAACAGGGGACGTTATTCATTCAATAAGGTCGCATAAAGCTTACCACCTTGCATATCATTTGACTTTTTGAAATGTAATGTATTGGGTAGTATGAATGGATGGTAATAACATGTAATGCAGTTCTTTTTGTTGATCATGATATGGTTGCAAACAAGCTTTCGACTCAAATACGATATTAAATGGTCTTACAGCAACACAATACTAGATTTTTTTATCTAAGATTTGCATGTCTCATCATTCGGTTAACATAATGTGAAAATTGTATCTACAATAATTTTAGGACATGACCCATCTTACTTCATATAAACTAAAAGTTCCGTAAGTACACGATGAATCTAAGTTCAAGGACCATACAAGGACCATACTTATTCCTTCAATAGTATTATTGATTGGATCAGTTATAGGTAGCAGTTCAACCCACGCATTTGCAGATGATCCTTTCAAAAATAAGGTAATATCGACATCGATGCAAAACAAAAAAAAAACGATTGCGATACAGACGATTCTGGAACTAGCAGTGAAAGCTGTCTAGCATCCGATAAGACAACAACCAATACAATCAACGTCCAAGGTGAAAAAAAAGTAGATCTTGACTTTGACGCAAAGCAAAAGAACTATTGTGAAGGCGAAGCTTCCACAACTAATTCGGTAGTGTGTAAAGCATTAGCTGACCGAGATATGGGAGAAATAAACATCACCCAATAATAGAAATCTCCACAAGTTACCGACTAATAGATCGGCCTCATATATTTTTTATTTTTAGTATGCAACTATGCGGCAGTAAATATAATTCCCACCAGATCATCGGTGTATATTTATATTTTAAAGTTCATAAAGTATTGGTATGAAACTATTACACGCAAGTCCAGGTTTTGGAGTTCAGCTCACAAAAAATGAAATAATTGAATTTCTGTCACATAGCAAATTAAATCTACATCTTGGAACAATCGATGTAGATAATTATCCTAATATCCACCCTACATGGTATCTTTATGATGGCTCTAAAGATGCAATATTTATAGAAACAGGTAAACAATCTAAAAAGACAAAGAATTTGAAACAGAACGATAAGGTTTATTTTTGCGTTGATGATGGGAATCCACCTTATAAAGGAGTAAGAGGAAAGGGCAATGTTAAAATTTTGAGCGAACCAAATGCAAATCTGCCAATCGCAGAAAAAATAATGCTAAAGTATCTAGGGAGTACCGATCATCCAATGGCGAAAACATTGCTGCAGAATGTACGAGATGGAAATTCAGTAATGCTAGAAATTAAACCAGTATATTACTCTACTTGGGACTATGGGAGAAATAGCTAGAAATTGCTGATTACTATATTTAATTAGGCTTTTAGATTTTGTAAAAATAAAAGTAAATATCCATTGGCCCTGAAAATGGTAATTAACAAGTACCAGGATAATTTAAAATACCAAGTGTATATTGGTATTGGTATTCAATAATCACTCAACTTAGCAGTCACCTGATTCATGATCACAATCTGCTAGATTAAAATTAGTTATCCTGTCTGCACCCAATCCACATCTATAGCAGTCACCCCCTGACAACCACTTAAAGTATCATTTCCAGGGCCGCCATAAAGGCGATCATCGCCAAGGTCTCCATCTAGAAAGTCATTGTTGGAAGTACCGTACAAGATATCATTTTCAGTTCCGCCGATTAATTTGTGTACTCCATCATCGCCGTGGAGTTCATCATTACCTGGTCCACCATCAATAGTGTCACTGCCATCTCCTCCGGGTAGACATCATTGCCATCACTGCCGTTCAGCATATCGTTGCTCCCCTCCCCTGAATTTCATCACTTCCTGACAGCACATTAATTATGCAGAGTTAAGTAGAACTGAATGATAAAATATGAATTATCTATTAATAATGAAAAGACAATACCAGAATTGCTCAATGAAAGATTCTAATATAATTTACATTCTAATCATTAAATAATCACAAATACGATATATTGAAGAGATAATATGGCATGAATTATGGTGAGTTGACGCCTACTAAAAACTCCATCATTGCCATCTCTTTAATCTTGTTTGGAGCATTCATAATTAATCCGGTATATCAATCTGAAGATCTAGCACTTTATATTCAACAAATTCACGGGCAGGAGGATAGTGGAATCATCACCGGTTCTCCAAATGCCACCACTTCATTATCTATCTCTTCCTCTAATAACTCTGAGATAGGACCTCCTGTCGACATTGAGCAGTTTACCATCACGTGTACCGATTTTAAGCAATTATACGATGCTCTTTCTGATGTAAATATAGGCAACATGGTCGCAGAAGGTAACATAAATCAGTCTACACTAGATGGTGTAGAAACTATCTTCAACAACCACGCTGGAAATTGCTCTCAGCTTGACGGATATGAGTTCGAGTAGGCTTGCTTGTTTGATAAGGTCTTCGGTGCAGCCAACTGATTTTGTATAATTTAGATTACCTTGTTACTACATTTAAATTTCTTAAACAATACTAATGTAACAACTACTCCACTCACTGCACTTAAAACAGTAATAGGAATAATTAGCGAATCCATCTGAGCCCAAAACGGCTCTGATATGTGAATCGGGAAATCAAAAATAAGTGTTCTATTTGAGTCACTAGAATCTAGAATGGAAATGTTATCTAAAATATCCACACTTACAAGAAAGATACCTGCTCTGTCAAATTTGTAATTATAGGAGTAGTGTCCACTTGAGAGGAATACTGGAAGCGTTTCAAGTAACTCATGTTTTCCATCCGAAATTCTAATGACGATCGGTGTATCAGTTATTGGAATGTTACTGACTGAACTTATTCTAATATTGATATGTGTGTCATGTCCTGAAATAGGGACAGCGGGCACAGTATTAATTTGTATGTCATAATCCCCTATACGTTGTCGTAAAGAATTACTTAGCATATCAGCTGATAGCATTTGCTGACCGTACATTGTGGCGGTTAAAAAAATAATACATATGAAAAATAGTTTTAGGTTCTCCAAGTTTTACTTCATTGATTCCTCGTCATGCTGACTTGGTCGTTAACATTGAGTTATATCCTTGAATATACACATAGACGCTAACTATTAGTTTTCAAATGACTCACAAGTTTTTTGAGCTCTGAAATGCACATTTCCACTATCTGAAACATAAATATTGCCAGAAGAATCTATTGCAATATCATGGGGAATCAAGAATTGATCATCTGGGCATCCGAGTGATCCCCATTTTGTGATAAACTCACCTTCACTGTTGAATTTCTGAATGCGTACATTTCTTGTATCTACCACATAAACGTTACCTTCCTTGTCCGTTACAATCCCGTGGTTTTCAACAAAATGGCCGTTACCATATCCAAATCCTCCCCATTTTTTTTCAAAATTGCCTTGACCATCAAACTTCGCAATATAAGAATTGTTTCTGCCATCAGTAACGTAAACTGAATCATTAGAGTCTACTGTTATATCGTGTAAATGTACAAATAACATGCCAGGAGAGTAAGAATTCCACTTGGTTAAAAATTTACCATCATTGCTAAATTTTTGAACTTCAGGATTATCCTGATCACTTATATACACATTATCACTTGAATCAACTGCAACTCCCCATGGCTTGATAAATTGACTGTCAGCTCTTCCCTTACTACCCCACATCGTAATGAAATTGCCGTCACTATCAAATTTCTGAATATGTTGGTCAGCATAGTCGGCGACGAACACATTGCCTTTTGAATCTACGGCCATGCTCTCAGGTTGAAAGAATTGTCCGGGACCAGTTCCTCTAGTACCCCACATCGTAATGAAATTGCCGTCACTATCAAATTTCTGAACATTGCATTTTTCAGCATCGCTTACGTAAACATTTCCGTCGGAATCAACTGTAATTCCATGTGCATGTAAAAACTGTCCAGGCCCTGTTCCTTTAGTACCCCAGGCAGTAATTAGAGTACCGTTGCTATCAAATTTCTTCACATAATGAAATCCATCCAGATCGTTAGTAACAGGACCTGCTGCCTTTGAATCATTTGATGCAACATTACTAACATATTGAGATTGATCCTTGTTATCCTTACAATTAAGACTTTTGGGATCTTCTGAAGTTTGGGAATAGATTGCCTGATAATTCAAAAAATACAAACTTGAAAATATTAAAGTTAATGATAATAGTGCGATAGGAATTTTCGAATTATTAATGCCTATTATATTTGGAATTTTTATGTTTAATATCATCATCTGGCTACCTCAATAAGGGACATCATTTTGAAGTCCTCAAGCACCAAATATAAATTTAAACTAAAATCGGTAAATACATAAAAATATAAAGCTGGTTGTATAGTATTTGATATTGGCAATAGTAATTGAGAGAGTATCTTTATTTTGTATCATCGCCATAGCCTATTATACTAAATCCCATGTTAGGTTAAATCTTATTTTTTCGTCTTAGGTAAGCTACAATTACACCAATTACTGCTAACGCAGGTAACAAGTAATATGCTATCAGTTCATTAGTTGGAATTGCTTGGTTTGCATCGGTAGCTGATATGTCAAAATCAAATGAAAGGGGATTTTCAGAATACATGGGATCTCCATTTATCCTGATTAATAGGGTAACTAGATAGTCTCCAGTTTTCTTAAAAGTATATGGGAAGCTAATGTCGCTGAACTCATAAAATTTGAAAGGAATATTTTGAACTACTGAATTATTAATTTTATTCTTAATAATGAGCGACGCAAAGATGTTGTTTACATTTTGATTATCCTTGTCTAGTATACTAAAGTTTAGTATTGTCGAGTTGTCTCCAGCAAAAGGTAGAGGAGGATATGGGGCAAAAACTATTTGATAATCTCCTGTCTTCGTGGTTGTACCAAAAAAATGACCCGATACCAGGTGTGAATTTTCACGACTATTATATCCAGCTAAAAACAAGAAAAGAAATAAAATCAAAAGTGCCATGCGTTTTGAATAGAAAATCCATTGTATAGATGTGAGCATTGTTGCAACCAGTTGTATTATGCTATTAGGAACCTACTATCGATCCTTTTTTGAATCGCAACATGGTGAATAAGTAACCTGCCAATACGACCCCCGCAATTCCTATCCCAAGTGCCGTCAAAAGTATCAAATATGAAATACCTGAATCTCTGTGTAAGCTGCCAATGGACTCTTGAATATCCGCCATTTCTTTTCTTGACATATTCAAGTCGTCATTACCCTTTTGAATGTCGTTTGATAACTTGCTAATTGCATCCTGAACTTGTTCATTCTGATTATTCGAACTGGTTGTGTCAATTGAACTGTCAGGGAAGGAAAATATGGATTTTGACTCTACGTCTTCAATCTTAAATTCACCGTCAACTTTTTGTCCCTTTACGTCTCCCTGCGCTACTAAAATATATGGTCCAACCCGAGTTGGCAAAATCTTAGCCTCATATCCACCATCGGTGGTTGGTGAGGGTTGGAAGTCTAATGGTTTTGATATGGTGCCGTATTTCGCAGATATTGTAAGATTGGCTAGCGCGTTCAGAACAGGTGATTGTTCACCATTACTTTCGTTATTTACCTGTACTGTTACACTGTTGAGATCAGATGCAAGTGGTGGTTCAGTTAGCCATCCAATCTCAATGGTGGTATTTCCAAAGGTTTTACTAGTATGTGCAAACGAAACATGGGTATAACTTGTGAAAAACACAAAAGCCAAAATAAGAGAACCTGCAACTAAAATATCTCCTCTAATTTCCATTTATGTAAGATTAAATCCTCATACTCGATATATCCTTTATCCTCTTCTTTCGATTCGTGTACTAGAAAAAAAGGAATAATAAAATAATCAGATCGGTAAGATACTATAGGCGCATCTTGATTCCTGAATTATCTTTGAATTCTTTTCTTTCATCTTACAAAAATTTTCCTATAGTGTTGACAATTATTTTTGTAGCATTTTTTGGTTTTAGTGCTATCCATACATCTTTCGGACATGCTTTCGTTGTCAACAGCAATCCTTCGCAATCACAGTCTATTCCCAAGTCACCACAACAAGTTAATGTCTTCTTCAGTGAACCAGTAGATTTGCATTACAGTCATCTAAAGGTATTAGATTCCAGTGGAAAGCAGGTTGATAAGGGAGATGTACGATTCTTGCAACAAAACGACGAATCTGCACTAACAGTATCTATCCCGTCATTGAAAGATGGAATTTATACAGTGTCCACCAATGTTCTATCTCAGACCGATGGTCATGTAACTGAAAATGCCTTTGTTTTTGCTGTTGGACAGCAAGCGCTACCTGCAAACGTAACTAAAATCACTCAATCTTCTACTCTTTATCTTCCAGAAGCAATAGCAAGATTTCCTGCCTTATTGGCTCAGGTAATGATAGTTGGTGCAGCGTTCTTCACTCTTTGGATGTGGACACCATTGTCAAAAATTGCTTCACTCGCAGAATCGACCTCTAAACTTAGGAACAGAGCCAGCAAGAGCCTTGTTGTTTACTACGTAATAGCCTCAGTAATATTGGTGTCTTCAAATTTTGCGATTCTGTATTTTCAAGCAATTGCAATCAATGGAAGTATAATAGATGTTCTTGGAACTAGATTTGGGACTGTATTGATAGAACGTTCAATAATATCATTTATAATTCTTGGTCTATCATTGTTTGAGTTTGGACGGTTTAGAAAAAAAGGGAACGATATACTTTCTAAATTCGAAAATGTGGGATTTCTATTGATAGGAATATTTTTATTAATTACTACAAGCCTGATTGGACACGGTGCATCAAATAAGCAGCTCGTTCCAATAATCCTTGATTTTGTCCATAATTTAACTGCGTCCATATGGATTGGAGGCACTTTTTATCTTGCCTTCATATTGATTCCTATAGTAAAACAATCAAGTATAAATTGGTATCACAGATTAGCAACACTTTCTTTGTGGATTCCTAGATATTCTAGCTTGATAGTAACATTACTGGGTATTATCATTATCACAGGCCCATTTTTGCTATATATACTTGAAGACAATTTGAGTTTAGTTATTGGTTCGTTATATGGTACCTTTTTGATTTTAAAACTTTTATTTGCCGGATTAATGGTTGTGTTAGGCGGATATAGTAGTTTTTTCATCCACAAAAAAGTCACCAGTTTGCTAAAGGTTCGACAAGTTATAGGGAATAACTTTAGTAACTCCAATTTAGAAGAGGAACCAGAAAACGAAAGAAAAGCAAGATCAATAGTCAATACATTTAGGAGCGCTCTGGTGATTGAATCCATTTTTGGAATGGCCTTGCTTATTAGCGTGGGTTTACTCGTAAATACTGGTGTCCCCGCTAGTGAAGCTCAGAATCAGTTTCAAGCGACCACAAACACAACAGGAACCCCGAATGAAAATTACCTAAATTCCAGGTTACTCGATAATAAAACCAAAGTTAGTTTATCAATTACTCCTTTTGAAGTTGGCAATAACAATTTCAATGTGTCATTTTCGGATATAGATGGTCAACCCATTGATGTACAGTCAGCCGAAATAAAATATAGTCAAATTGAAAAGTCAATCGGTCCTATTACCGCTAATCTAGAAAAGAAATCACCTGGTACGTTCTCTGTTAATGCTTCATTTGGCATTCCAGGAATATGGGATCTTGAAATCCAAGCAATTCCAATTAAAGAAAATATGTCTGGTATAGTGGCCTCGTTCAACAATTTGAAAGTAAAACCAAATCTTGATCAGTTGAGTTTCAATGTGACAGAATACCCTATAGCAAATAATAAAATCCAACCTTTATACCCAGTTTATGATAAGAGTAGAAATTACGTCTGGTTTGGGGATACCTCTATTGGAAGTGGACGTATATTTGCATTTGATATTAACGGGCATAATTACATTGAACACAAGATTAATGGTACAAACATTGTGACCCTTGTCACTTTGGACTCAAAGAATAATTTGTGGTATTTAGATCCTCTTACAAAAGTCATAGGCAACTACGATCCTACTAAAAATATTAGTAGAATATTTCCATTTCCTGGATATGTAACCCCATCAGGTATCACAATAGATTCTGATGACAACATTTGGTTCACTTCACCCTTGTCCGGTGAGGTCATGCGTTTTGACACTGAAACTGGCAACGTTACGTTAAATTTACACCTAAAGGACAAGGATGCACGACCATTTGCAATTATGGCAGATCCAGTTAGCAATTTGATTTGGTTAACTGATGAGGCAGGAAAATTAGCAAAAATTGACCCAGCTAATAATTATACGATAACAGAATATTCTCCTGGTGGTAACAGAACGTTGTTGAGCCCTACTGCATTGATGATTGATAAAACCACTGGAGAAATATATATTTCGCAGCACGATGGCCACAGAATAACAGTTTTTGATCCGTTGTCTAGAACGTTTACCGACCTTCCAGTAATTAATGAAGCAGGACTGCCATTTGGGATGGCTTTTGACATCTATGGGAACTTATGGGTGGCAGAACATACAATAAATAAAATCGCTGTAATAGACACTCAAAAATCAAAGGTGAGAGAGATAGAGATTAAAAATTCTTCGCCTTTTATTCAATGGCTTACCTCTGATTCAAACGGGAACATATGGTTTGCTGAACAAAGAGGAAATGGTATTGGAATGATAGCGCCAAGTTCAGGACCGTTGGCTCAGCAACAGGCGAAAGAATCAGGCAACACGTCCACACAAAGCATAGGATCACGTTCTGAGTTTGGAATTAACTACCAAAATTTTGTAGCGCCTGCTATCCTTATTGGAATTATATTTAGTGCTTTAATGTTTGCTAGAAACACCATACAACTTAAATCAAATATTGCCAAAATATCCGATAGATAGTGAAACCAGGGACATCCTATGCCATCTAACTACAATATCATATAAGGACCGGTCAGAGTATTTCTTCTTTTTAACTTACTTATATTATCGTGTATTCATGATTGTATGTGGGGACTCACACTATATCTGACGTATTTTGTAGATTACCTAAGAGGAAGAAAAAATAAAATATTTTGCAGAGTTTGTGGACTTAAATTAAAGAGCGAAAATGATTTGGATATTCACATTAGAAACAATCACAGATACGACATATGAGGCAAAGTCTAGACTAACTTGCATCATCGGCAGTATTTTTTTGTGGTAAGAGATGATCCGCTCAAAATCAATGAATGAATATCCTGTAATCTGCCCAGTGGCGCTTTTACCACGCCGACGAGAATATGTAATCTGCAAGCAAGAACCAAGGGTTTTTACGCAGGATTTAAAACAAATTGTGTCAATTCCCTATTTAATAGAAAAACCAATTT
Organism: Nitrososphaeraceae archaeon; assembly: GCA_044870765.1. Classification (GTDB taxonomy): domain Archaea; phylum Thermoproteota; class Nitrososphaeria; order Nitrososphaerales; family Nitrososphaeraceae; genus TA-21. The sequence goes on along the minus strand of JBIOZG010000046.1, from coordinate 17,845 downwards.
TATTATTTGTCTCGGGATATGTTCTGAAATATGGTGATTTAGGGCGAGTATCTGTCAGTACCTCCTAGATTGGACAATGATTCTAAATCCAGTTATTTAGTTCCGTATTCTGCCAGTGGAAATCTCGCAAAAAGACCGTTATAACCGTTAGTGGTGTACCAATCAATTTAAATTTGGCAATAGTGATATTGATGAGGTGCAATCGCAGAGAAGATATAATCTATTAGATAATAAACTCAAATTTTTTGCGATTACCACAATCATAGTTTGTTCTCTCATTATACCCGTAACGATTCCTCATATTTCACATCAATCCATGATTTATCATATTATTATCCACATTGCCAGTTTGAATATTTCGGTTTTTCTTGGATTGGTGTCCATCTTCGCTTATCTGAAAAACAGCAACATTAGAATGTTTTTTATGGCGTTGGGATTTGTAACCCTTGCGATTGTAGAAGGAATTATGCTACTATCCTCTACAGGTAACATTGATAATGTAATTTTACCGTGGGTAAATATCGAGTTACCACATATAGTACTACTTGTAATGCTAACTTTATTTGGGCTGGGATTGCTTAAGGCAGCAAATTGAGCGGTAAGATGGATTCTATTTATATTAATTCTTTAACGGCGGATTTTTTTGGTGCATTGCCCGAACTGCAGCAAAAGCTATTGTTATTTATTGGTGAAAATCCTGGAATAAGATATAGGGAATTATTGAGATTAATTAACTCATCAAATGGAGTTCTATCCTATCATATCAACAAATTGGAAAAGATGGAACTTGTAAATGTGGATAGGAAATCGAGAATCACAAGATTCTTTCCCCGAAATATTTCAAATGAAATTATGACACTCTTGGGTATTTTGAGAAATCAAACCTCATATGAAATTATGAAACTTCTCTATGAAAGTGGTCCAGTTTCCCAATCAGAAATAGTAAAATACACTAGAAAATCAGCATCTACAATATCGTGGTATATGAAAAAACTGCTGAGGGAAAATATCATTTGCGTAAAAAATAAGCAAAGTACCTATGATGGTAACAATGATAGATCTTACAAAATGCAACTGACGGGTAAGAGATTAAATTTTTATGACTTGTCAAACAGAAACTTGGTAAGCAATGTCATGAACAAGACCAATAAATATATTGATAGCACTATAGATAATTATTCAAGCGTAATTGACTCCTTATAAACTGTGTATGATTTACTTATCCTTGTCAGGCTGTATCGAACAAAGTAGAATCGATAATTCCGTTCCTTTATTTGATGGTAAACATACATAAATGTTAAAAATTACATTTCAATCATGGATCCTTTAAATGAGAAACCTGAAAAGGTAGCATTTATTGCGTACAATATAGGAATTTACGAATCAATACAGAAATTTGCTTCTTTAATATTGGCTGGCAAAATTGATAGGAGTCTTGACACGAACAAAATAGCTGAGTTACTCTCTGAAACTGTAACTTTTTACGACGCCGACATGATTTCCCAATTGATTAACATCCTTCTTGGAAGCAATTCAAAATCACCCGTAGGTAGGGTGAATACAGATGAGGTGAATTATGTAATTGATCAACTCAAGGCCTGCGGGATCTCTTTACCATGAATTAGTTTAGATATATCTTGTCTGCTGTTTTCTAATGATTATCTTTAAGAAAGAGACTAAAGGTCTTGATGAAGTAGGGAATTCTAACAATATATGTGTATTAATTCAGCAGCTAATTGACACAAAGGTACTTCTTCCAATTCAAATCATGATTTATTAAATGATCTTAGGATTAATCATAATTGTAGCTTAGTGGCTCTTTAATATCAATCTCTCTCATTACCAGTCATGGAATATATAGGAATAATGGAAATGATGGGAATGTATGTTGTTGGATTTTCAGTGACAGTGGGATCTCTATATTTGATATCAAGACTAAACATTGCAAGGAAAAGAGGAAAGAAAACAGTTTACTTAAAACCTTCGTTCGATATCCAAACAAAGAACGTCTTGAGATAGCTTTTATCCAATTTCATTGATGTAAAATGGATGCATCGAAACGTTTGCTTACCTTATGCACCAGGGAAAATGGTAAAATTACGAGATATCCAGAAAGTTTGAGAATATTGGATAATGGTGTGGAACATTACTTTGTAGAAGTCACTTGTGAGGATGGAATTCAATACGGTTTGCAGGCTTTTGGGGAAGAAGCAATAGCATTATACAAGGAAACAATGAAGACTCTTCGACAATAATTTGATGAACTGATGAATGGTAAACTTTCAAACTTTTTATTTTTGCATATTTTCATCGCTTTCCTTTACTAGATCCAGAGAAACTGAATTTATACAATAACGCTTGTTGGATGGAAGAGGACCATCATCAAAAACATGTCCTAGATGCGCTCCACATATTCTACAAGTTATCTCGACTCTCGTCATTCCATAACTGTTGTCGGAATGATATTCTATATTGCCTTGGTTAATGGGTGCATAGAAACTTGGCCAACCTGTACCTGATTCAAATTTTGTATCGGATTTGAATAGCTCATTCCCACAACACGCACATTGGTAAATTCCTTTATCCTTAGAATAATAATACTTGCCTGAAAATGGTATTTCAGTTGCTTTATTTCGGCATACTTCGTATTGCTCAGGTGACAATCGGCTTTTCCAATCCTCATCAGTCATCTCCTGTATTTTCTTTTCTTTTTCAACCATGTTCTTAATAGCATTATTTAGGTATAAAAAATAACTGTCCAAGTTCTGTGTTCTCACGTGTCGTGGTATTGATATTGTATCAACCTATCAATCTATAACATTTACATGAAGTTGACATTCCTGCAATGATAAGACTGAAAAGCACTGTGACATTTTATATCAGGGTTTGAGATCAACATTTTAAGGGCTGGTAGTTCAGGGGTACGAATGTTTGCTTCGCAAGCAAAAGGTCGTGGGTTCAAATCCCACCCAGTCCATTAACTATGTGCGTGCATATACTTGAAAATGACATAATATGAATAGTTAGAGTTATAAAGAAACTATTTTCAAAAATCTATAAAAGAACATTTGCTGAGTTATTGACTCTATATACTATTTCAGTATTCATTTCACTAATCAAGTTCATTATTTCCTGTACTTCGTTTCCGTATTCAGGATAGACATCAACCGCTAACTAATATTCCAACATTTGTCTCGCCGTCTTTGGATTTGTGCTCTTAATTGATATATTTGAAATCCGAGTAGAATTTATTCATGAGATTGACAATCCATGTACGGGTAATTTCATTAGCAACATATTGTTTTAACTAGTTGGAAATTTCAATGAACATTATATCGGTAACATTTTGTTCATAGCCCAATCTCCCGGCAATTCCTATGATATCTTAAAATTCTGAGTGGAAATAACATACTTTTGCTTCCGCGTAAAGCTCAAATAGTATCTCTAAATTACGACGATGCTTGCTTTTTATACAAACTGCTTGAGACGGTATAATTTATCTGAGTTCCATGATGAGATATACTAATATTTGACAAATTATTTAAAAATCTATGAGTGTAACATACAATTTCTCAAATAAGGTTGTATTAATCACTGGAGGAACAGGAGCTTTTGGAAGAACATTAGTAAAAAGATTTCTAGATACTGGTGCCAAAACTATTGCTTCTTTTCGTAACGAAACCGAAGCGGTCAAATTAAAGCGTGTCAACCCTCAAGTAGAAATAATCAAATTAGACATTTCGAGTGAAAAAGAGATACTTAAAGCGGTACCAATACTGATCAGAAAATTTGCAAAAATAGACATATTGGTTAACACAGTAGGTGGGTACTTGGGCGGCAAAAATGTTACTCAATTAGGAGAAGGCGAGTGGGAGACAATGATGAATCTGAACTTAAAGTCTGCATTTTTAATAAGCAAACATGTGATTCCAATTATGAAATCTGGAAACGGTGGAAAAATTATTCATGTCTCTTCCAAGACCGGGTTGAAATCAGATGGATATGATTCTGCATATGCCGCATCAAAGGCAGCACTAATAAGATTTGTAGAATCAATCTCTCTAGAGTTTAGAGAAGACAAAATTAGCATAAACTGCATTTTGCCAACAACTATTGACACCGAAGCTAACAGAAGGGCGATGCCAAATGCTGACTTTAGTAAGTGGCTATCTTCAGAAGATTTAGCGAATGTTGTATTATTTCTTTCTTCCTCGGATTCTAAAGTGATAAATGGAGCTGCTATTCAGACTTACGGATTGTCTTGACGCGGTCCATCATCAAAATTTATGGAGTAACAATTATGGCCAGATGGAAGATGTTTGTTGATGATGGGGCGGCAAAACTAAAGGTTAATTGCAACACAGGACTTGACAAAATCATTGTAATCTTATGGAGCTTAAACCCATTAAGGTTTTAAGTTTTGGTGAGTATTTGCTCAAAGCCTCTAAACACAGTCAACTGGGAGGGTTGAGGAGTTAGCATCAATCTAACCCAGTTGACAAATAATCATCATGTACGTGGTACAACAATAACCTATGGAATGTTCATTAAAAGTAGTATTCATTTACTTGATATCCTTGCCAGAATTACCAATGAACTCATCTAGGTTCATCACTAATCCATAGTAATTACGAATATTATCAAGCGTCGAATTGTAATGGTTTAGGTTATTAGAAGCAGTTGCATCTGAAATTAGTACTATATCGTACCCATGGTTGAATGCATCTCTTAGAGAGGATTCCACACAAATAGACGTATCTATCCCGGCAAAAATTATTGAATCAATTCCTAAACTTCTTAACCAGACTTCGACTTCTGTGTCCTGAAACACCGAATCCCTCCTCTTTATAACCACATGATCATCGAAATTAGGCTTTAATTCTTCAACGATTTCAGCATCCCAACTACCTCTGATGCAAATTGGTCTTCTTTTAATCCTTTCCTCCCTTGATTTTGGTAATATTCTATGCGATCTTGTCAATAGGTCAATTCCAGACTCCTCTCTAACCGCCTGTGAATAAAAGATAGGTATCTTGACTTTCCTACAAAAACCAATAAGTTGTTTAAGGGAGGGGACTACGTCACTGTATTTGGAAATATTTAGGCCCATTAAATCATACGAACCTCCCCTACTTACAAATCCGTTTTGCATATCTATGACTAGTAAGGCCGGATTGATTTCGTGATTTTTAAGTTTCACACCTAAAAATTCACTACGGGATTATAATATTATTCGATCAATTTCCGGTGCGCATTAAAGACCAAAATTTCTAGTATTAACTCAAAAATTACAATTTGATAATATGTGTTATCACAAGCTTGATTAATTGTTTATCTGCAATTTGACTGAGGATTCTGTAAGTTCAAAGGAGCTATCCAAATTAAGTGTACTTTTTAGGGTTGATTTCAAAAAACCATGCAAAAATTGGGATCCCTTCTGTCCGAGTCGATGTCTTATGACAATAATTTTTTTATCATTTTGAGTCGTTTCATCGTAAGTGCCTAAAAACCCGTAACGACAAATTATCTTCTCTATATACTCTATGATGGTTTCAAAAGTCAATGTCTTTTTCCAGAAAAGTATTGTATCACGTGGTATGATTTCACCTATTACTACTCCCAAACCATAAATATCTTCATCTGGATAGGAATCAAACAGTGATTTCAGCAATTCTCTATTTATTACTACCAAATCAATTTTAGAAAGAAATCGGGTGAACTCTGAGTACCGCTTGAGAATCATGTTTACTAGGGCGTTTACCGAAACTCCCATCCTTTCAGACTCTTCATCTAATACTTTTGCTAAATCTGTATCGACACGGAAAGACCTTGTAGTTGATGTAGGCACATTGTACATATGTGTCTCAAAAATAAATGTGTTGTCCTGCAACCATCTGTGTTACTCCGCAATACATGCGATTAGTACAATCACTTTGTATACTTACTTTTTAATAGTAAATGGTACTGACTTCGTTTTATGAATTTTGCAAATGGACCAAAAGCGACAAGTATAGTACAGGAGGAACAAAGCGAGGAATGCAAAAACTGCAAAGGGGAAACCGTAGTGTTCGACCACGGGACTGGAGAAAAAATTTGCAGCGGTTGTGGAGTTGTTCTTTCAGTAGAAAGGGAAAACGTTGATCCATTGATAGATATGAATATGAACCTGAGTAGCATGAATCTAGGTACCCCGTCATCGTTGGCTCATCATGACAAAAATCTTTCTACTATGATTTCATACTCTAACGTAGACGCGGATGGAGTAGCAATAAGAGTTGAACAACGTTCGGCCATACAGCGCATGAGACGTTGGAACAAGATCTCAAACAACAATAGGAGTTACCATAGAAACCTAAAGAACGCTTTTGCTATTCTTATAAGGATAAAAGATAAGCTTTCATTGAGTGACACTATAGTAGAAAAATCGGCATATTATTACAGGAAGATTTTAGATCAGAACCTAATAAAAGGAAGATCAATAAAGGGTTTTGTGGTTGCATGCGTATACGCATCATGCAGAGAGATGAATGTCCCAAGAACCATAGAAGAAATAGCTGAAATATCTGATGCTGACAAGATTTTCGCAGGCAAGTGTTACCGATTATTAGTAAGGAAACTTAAGGTTCGACTCCCATCAATCGATTCAACCTCACATTTGGCTAGAATTGCCAATAATGCAAAAATTAGCGAAAAGACGCTAAGACACGCGATACAAATGATGTCACAGATAAAAGATGATCCTATATCCTTTGGGAAGGATCCATGTGCAATTGCAGTTGCTGTGCTTTACGGAGCATGCTTAGAGAAAGGTGAGAAGACCAGTCAATCTAGAATATCGTTAGCTGGAAACGTAAGTGTAGTTACATTAAGGAAGAGGTTCTTGGACATTAAGAAAATCTTTCCACAAATTCCGAATGGACCTAATGATAAATAAGACAAATAACGATTGATCAATGTTATGTATTAGGAACACAGACGCTATTTCGCTGGCTGTATTCGCATCCATTAATAATTAGCCTTAAGATGAATGCGATTTTCTAACATTTCGGGGATGTTCAAAAATTTAGTATTCATTAACGCATTGTACTGTTTTTCTATATGGCGACATTAAAGTAATATTATGGACAAAATAAGACAATTTACCAAATGGCAAAGAAAGAAAAGAAACCCTTGAGCATTATGATTATTGAAGACGAGCAGGATATCCTGTTGCTGTACAAGGATTATTTATTGAGCAGAGGGCATAACGTAGTGGCTACATCAACTACTGCAAATGAAATCCTATCGGACTATGATAGAATCAAGCCTGATGTAGCAATAATAGACTACAAGTTACCTAATGATAAGAATGGATTAGACGCTGCTTTACAGATACTAAATAAACATCCATCAGCCGCTATTTTGATGGTTACTGCATACGAGACTGTTACTAAAGAAATTATTAAAATGCCTTTTCTTGATAACAAACGTGTGGAGGTTTTAATAAAGCCTTTGAGACTTGCGCAATTGGAAAACTCCATTATTAATATCGCAAACAGAAAGTAAGGAAACGTTTTTTGGTTTACTTTCCTTGCCCTTTCAAAGAACTTAATTTGATTTTCTTATAATTCGATTGGTTAACAAATGCTCTTCATCAGAAGTGTCAATAGATGAGCTTGATTTTCCAAAGACGCCTTCGAAAATCTTGTCTAAATACAACTGTATGTGGGGAGCAGTTTGCCACAGCTCTTTATTACCATACTTAAATCCGTACCTCTGAGAGCTTCCTAATAGCTCTCTTTTTTCGAGCTGTCGCAGATAGCCAGAAGAAATAGTACTTTCAGTAAAACCATTCTCGCGAGCCATCTCGTCAATAATGAAATGTATTCCTGATCCGTGTTGGGCCGCCGACTTATTCCTATATGCTATTTCCTTGGGAATGCCCAGTTCGGCTGCTAATTTTCTATGGACCTGTTTTCCAAAAGTATCATTAGGTCCTGTGATATTTAGTCTTGGGTTCATGTCAAATGCAGTGTCGATGACATTTATGTCCAAATACGGCTCCCTCATTTCAATACCATGTGCCATAGTTGTTTTATCTTCTCTTTCTAACGTTTCCTTATATAGTAAGAATAAATCTTCAATCATATGATTCCGTAGTGAAGAATAACCTTCACTTGCTACTATTTTTGGATACCATGGATAGCCTCCGAATATTTCGTCTACTCCTTGACCAGAAAATACTACTTTAATATGGTCCTTTTTGGCCAAAGCCATAGCCGAATAAATAGGCAGAGCAACTTCAACTTGAACAGCATCTCTTTCCTCTATAGAATGAATAATTTTCGGTAACATTTCCTCAGTACTGCGCTTGGTGATAACGTTTACTACAAGTTTCAATTGGAGATCATCGGCTACTTTGCGGGCAAAAAGAATATCTGATGATTCAAGAGTGCCAGCATTATAACAAATTACCTCCTTTACTAGATCTTTAGCTAGCCAGGCTACTAGCACACTGTCGATACCTCCTGAAAAAATTATTCCTATTCTGTCAAGTCCCTCTGTACGCTTTCTCATTGCTGAAATTAATGATTTCTTGTATGCCTTTAAGGCCTGTTCAAGTGTGTTGTATTTAAAATCCTTCTTATCCGATTTCAAACTGCTAGGAGGTTCGGCAATTCTATGTTCAATTAACGAACCTTTATTGCTGATAATAACGGCATGTCCAGGCATCACCCTCCGTACTGATTTGTTTCCTCCCAGTAGCCAGATTGCTTTTTGTTCAGAAGCAAATGTTACCTGTTCAGGATCGTCACTATAGTAAAGCTGCCTTACACCTAGCAAGTCTCTTACTAGTGCAATTTCGCCAGTCTTATGATCTTTTACTGCAATCCCATAAACACCATCTAAGGTCTTTGCCATTTTTGTTATTGCTTCCAACAAACTTGCCGATTGCGCAAGCTTTTCTTCTAATAAATGAAGTATGACTTCGCTGTCCGAACTGCTGACGAAATTATGTGTAGCTGTCAATCTATTTCTTATTTCTTTGTAGTTATAGATTTCCCCATTGTGTTCAAGTGTAATTCGTCCATCGCAGCTTGTGAATGGCTGTTTTCCTAATTGACCGCCTACAATGGCCAATCTCACATGACCCAGGCCAAATCTTCCATCTGTATGAGGACTAGATAATTCAGAAGACTCCATAGAGTTTCGTCTATTTTCGCCAACTTGGATAGCGACCCCATCAGGACCCCTATTATGCATACAAGATAACATGAGGATAAGGTCCTCAGTTACGCCATGGTTATTTTTGTTTAGTATGCCTGCTATTCCGCACATTTTTTCCTCCAATCAACGTCAAAACTAAAATGATAAATCAAAAGATTTCCTCTTACCGACTATACCTCAACATGACTTATCAGTGTTATGTCGTAATTTCTTGCGTTTTATGGCATTCATACTAATAAAATGACCTAAGCCAAATATTAATCATTAGAGTTACGATTGATCAAAAGAATTTATATAGCAGTCTTTTTGTCAGACAACGATTAAAAAATTTCCCGAAATTGATGACCTGAAGTTTAATAAATTTATCGAATAATGGTGCTATATGAAAGAACAGTTCTGTACTAAAAGCTAAATTAGAGCAAATGTTATTTGAGAACGAGAAAATAGTATTATATCTTAATAAAGTAAAGTTACAACCAACAAATATCTTAACAAGGTAAAGTTATAACATATTGTAATACAAACCGGACCACGCAGTTCAATTCATAGTTGATAGGAAAGTCTACATTATCACTGCTAATTTTTTCTTGCCGAATTATAAATGATAAGCGCCACATAATAGTCTATCTGGAGTGTCTCGGCCAAATTGTTTACCGTTGAATTAAGTATTTTCTCTTTGGTAAATCCTCTGAGAGCTAACATTTCTTTGATTCCCTCAGCAACACCCAACTCATAGACATCTGGTTTCTTTTCATTTTCTAATAATGATTGCACCATCAATGCAGAGTGACCAATAAAATATTTATAGATGTAATACCTCGTTGCGTTATATTTTGAAACAAATAAGGTCGATTTTCAACGATGCCATGATATTTTGAGTAATCTTTAAAGACAATGCTGGCATTTAAAGACTAATGGCTGGAGTGTATCGTAATCACTCTAAAATGGCTGAAAACCCTAACTCTGCCTACTGTAAAGACGAACACGTATTTGGTGATAGAGGAGAACCCTTGAGACTTAGTCATCTAATAGCGTTTAATGTAATAGAAGATGCTGAGCATATTACAGGGATTTTAACCGTAGAATTTGATTATTATTCAGATGATGACAGCATAAAATATCGTGATATGCATTACAGCAATCCTAGACTTATAAAACATATAGAGGGAAACCCAACAGTAATGAAAAATATAGATGCCTATCTCAGAAAAAATCTTTTAGAATCTGAATATGGGTTGAAACTCTAACAAAGTCGATTAGAGTATCATCACTTTCAACACTCAATAAGCAACTTCTAGCCGACGTATTTTTTTACAATTTGAACGAGATCATTAATCCTAATAGGTTTATTGAAGAATTCATCAGTGTCAATTTCTTTTAGTTGATTCCCATCTATTTCGAATGCTGTCATCACAATCACCTTTATCTTGGAGTCAATATCCCTAAGTTTCTTAATAAATTCAACACCAGAGATAGGTTTCATTTTTACATCGGATATTACGAGGATATATGAGTCATGATTAATCTCAAAATCCTTGAGTGCCTCCTCAGGATTGGTAAACGGCTGGACATTAATGCCATTAAGCGTTAAAACCTCACTGAATAGCCCTATAATGTCGATTTCATCGTCAACCAACATTACACGATTGCGCTTCAACGGTATTATTAACAGATTGCGACTTAAAAAAATTCCTCAGTAGTTGATAATTTCATTGTATGTTTTAAATTGACTACTCGAATTATTCATATATTAGGCTATTTTTTGGTTTTATTGAGAGGAATGGGAAGCGTAAACGTAAAAGTTGCACCGATTCCATCTTTATTGTTATACGCCCATATTTTTCCACCGTGGCTATCCACAATACTTTTTGAAATATACAGACCCAATCCAGTACCAGATCCGGACCTTGTGGCAAATTTTTCAAATAACCTCGGAAGCATTTCAGGGTTAATGCCGGAACCAGTGTCTTTTATCTCTACCACAATTGACTTTTCATCCTGCTGTGCCATTTCTACATTGGTGTCAACTTGAGCTTTATATGCAGTTATAATAACAGTACCATTGCTGGTAAAATTAATTGCATTAGATAGTAGGTTGTTAATAACCTGTTGCAGCCTGGCTTCATCCGCATATATGGTAGTAGGAACGTTCTTTTTAAAATCGAGAATTATCTTTACATTCTTATTCGCGGCTTCTTTTTGATAGTCTTCAATTACCTGTTGGATTGTACGGTTCAAATCAAAATTTGATTTTGACAGCTGAAGATTGTTGCCTTCTATCCTTGATACGTCTAGTATGTCCTCGGTTAACTTTTCTAATCTCCTTGCATTCCTTATGATTTTCTCAAAATATTGATCAAAATTTTTTAGATTTGCATGAATCATTTCTGAGTAACCTAGGACCGATTGGATTGGCGTTCTAAATTCATGAGCTGCAATGTCTATGAACTCTTTTTGCAATTTGTCGTGGTAAGTCAATTTTTTGGCTGTCTCCTGTAATTCTTTTGTCTGGATATATACCACCTTTCTTAATCCCTTGTTCCAATAAGTTATAACAAAAAAAATGCCCAAGGCGCTCAGGACAATTATTAACATAGCTGCTACGGCAAAATTTCTCTGCTGTACCACAAGTTCATCTAGAGAGGATGCCAAACTATGTGGCAAAATCAACATTATCGTAAAATAGTGAATTCCATTCGATACGACTGGCGCATAAGATATTGTAAGGTCTTTTCCCTCGAAGGTTACATCAGTTGTGTCAGTTCTAGGATTTGACACAGCTGATCTAAAGACATCTATTATACTTTTTATATTTTTATTGATACCAGTTCGTTCTGTCAATGAAGAGAATTTTTTGTCAAATACGTTTGTGCCCGCTAATTGCGCTATTCCTGTCACTGTCATCAAGCCGCTTGAATCAACTAATGATAAATTTGCCGAAGACAGCGGAGATATCTGGCTTCCTAAAAATTGGTTTAGAGTATCAGATGTTATTCCCGCCAAAATCGCTCCCTTAAATTGTTCATTAGTTCTGTTAATATTTGTGCTTCGGTTCTGAGTATCAATTATGGGATAGAGTATCAATACGCCGGACTGACCATTTGTAAATTTAAGTGTGTTACTGTATGTAGGAACTTGCGTATCTTTAACTTTTGAAAAATAAAGGGCAGATGCGTTCGAAAATACCTTGAATTTCGTATTAGTGTTAACATCAGAGTTAGCGCTTGACCAAATACTACTTCCATTGCTATCCACCCAATTATAAAAGTCAACTACATTTGCAGTCGTTTTTTGAGCAGAATTCACCAATATTTTTCCTAATTCTAAATTTTGCTCACTTAATTCTTTAGACGAGGCAAGCAATTGTAGATTCACAGTAACTAAATCAAGCTTATTTCTAAGAAGGTGACTGAGATCCGTGACCTTAATGAGGGTACTATTTTGAATATGTTCCACAGCAATTTTCTGAATCTCCGAAGAATTTTTCAAATAGTACTGGTAAGTCAAGAAGGAAAATATTATACCAGCTAAGACGATTAAAGAAATCATGATTGCTATCCTCATTTCTAATAGCCTTTGAGACAATTATAACGTAGATAGTTTAGGCATCTTAAATATATTAAATAGATAATGAATGGGTAAGCGACGCCAAAATTTCTAGAATATAATTCTTTTATACATTTTAAATCATATAGTATCGTGGCCAGATGCGCATTATGTGGAAGAGAAATTATTGATCCCACAAAATATATCGTTTACGAGAAGATTTTATTTGATAGGACTACGTGTCTTGATATTTATAAAAAACTGAGATATATTTATGAAAATGCAATTCTTGACATAATAGAAACTTGATAGATTACGTATGTTCTAATTCTATATAGAAAAGATCTATAATATTGCTGACCACAATAACGGACACCCAGATCGAACATTTTATCTTCTCTAGTAACAAAAAGTGTATTTCTTCAATTTTTAAGATATCGGTTCTAAACCTAAAAATCATCACAGTATCTTATCAGTAATCAATGGATCTCTGATTATGAATCTTAATTCTAGAACTTAGGGCATAATAAATTGCGTTCTACTTTTAACATGAACTAAAATGTGATTTTTAAATACAATGTATGTGTACTGATTATGATCTCATTTGAGTGATGATAAGGAATCGAGAAATAATGATGTTGGAACTAATTTGAAAGTAGCCGAAGCAGAGCAATCCGACGTAGGAAGAAAAATTGCTAGGGTAGACCCTGAAGTGGCCCAGCAACTTGATTTATCTGCGGGCGATGCATTGGAAATTTCGTCTCTTGGCAAGAAAACGAGTGTTCTATCATGGCCCGCAAGAGAGAAAGATAGAGGCAAAGGTCTTGTGAGAATAGATGGTTATCTGAGAAACAGGCTAGACGTTGGAATTAATGACTCTGTTGAAATAAAGAAGGTTGAGGCAAAAAGTGCACAAAAAGTTACGTTAGCACCAACGGAACCACTTCGAATTGTTGGAGCCGAAGGGTATCTTAAAGAGTATCTTTTAGGAAGTTTACTAAGTACAGGGGATATTTTTCCCTTAACAATAATGGGTCAAAGAGTTGATCTTGTAGTCATCTCTACAAAACCGTCAGGACCAGTTTTAATTGAAGACCCTACTGAAATGACAATATCTGAAGAAAGCGAAAAAGCAGTTCAAGTTGCAAAAGAAGGCGACGTTCCCTCAATTTCGTATGAGGACATAGGAGGTATAAAAAATGAAGTTTCCCGCCTGAGGGAAATGATAGAACTCCCTTTGAGACACCCAGAACTGTTCAAGAGACTTGGTGTTGAGGCACCGAAGGGAGTATTGTTGCATGGACCTCCTGGTACAGGGAAGACGCTCTTGGCAAAGGCCGTGGCACGTGAAACTAATGCCAATTTCTATACAATTGGAGGACCAGAAATAATGAGCAAATTCTATGGTGAGTCTGAGGAAAGACTACGGGAAATTTTTAAGAAAGCTGAAGAAAACGCACCTGCTATTATTTTTATAGATGAAATTGATTCAATTGCTCCAAAGAGAGAAGAAGTGTCAGGTGAAGTAGAAAGGCGAGTCGTAGCCCAACTTCTATCATTGATGGATGGCATGTCATCAAGAGGAAAGGTGGTTGTAATTGGAGCTACGAACAGAATCAACGCAATTGATCCTGCCCTCAGAAGACCCGGCAGGTTTGATAGGGAAATCGAAATAGGTGTCCCCGACAAAGAAGGTAGATTGGAAATACTTCAGATACACACTAGAGGGATGCCATTGGAGAAAGATGTAGACCTTGGTACAATAGCGAATATGTCTCATGGCTTTGTTGGGGCAGATCTTCAGGCCATCGCAAAAGAAGCAGGGATAAGGGCTCTGAGAAAGGTACTTCCTGAAATTGATCTTACTACAGAGAACATTCCATCCGATATTCTCAAGAAGATAGTAGTAACAATGGATGACTTTTTGAGTGTAATCAAGGAAATAGAACCCTCGGCCTTGCGAGAAGTTTTCGTGGAGATTCCGGATGTAAAATGGGAAGATATAGGCGGAGTAGCAGAAGTCAAACAAGAACTGCAAGAAGCAGTGGAATGGCCTCTAAAGTACCACGGACTATTTGTGCATTCAAACGCCACTCCACCCAAGGGCATACTTCTGTACGGACCGCCCGGTACGGGAAAGACACTGATGGCAAAAGGAGCTGCTCACGAGAGCGAAGCAAATTTTATCAGCATTAAGGGTCCTGAATTGCTCTCAAAATGGGTAGGTGAATCAGAAAAAGGTGTAAGGGAAATTTTTCGAAAAGCGAGGCAGGCTTCTCCATGTATTGTATTTTTCGATGAAATAGACGCTATTGCCCCCACACGAGGATTGGGAAGTGATTCACATGTTACTGAAAGAGTTATCAGTCAGCTTCTAACGGAACTTGACGGACTCGAAGTATTGTCAGATGTGATTGTTATTGCGGCTACTAATAGACCGGATATCATTGATGCAGCCCTGTTGAGGCCTGGAAGATTTGACAGACTCTTATATGTGCCTCCGCCAGACAAAGAAGCCAGGACTCAGATTATTAAAATACATACATCAAAGAAACCATTAGCCGATGATGTGAAAATTGATGTACTGTCTGTCCAGACAGAAGGATATACGGGAGCGGATTTAGCTGGACTTGCATCTGCGGCAGTAATGCTCGCCCTGAGGGAGCATATAGAAAAATATAAAGATCCAAAGAAAGCCGAGGAGGCAAAATCCGAGTTAAAGGTCTCTATGAAGAATTTTGAAGAGGCAATGAAAAAGATACGTCCTCTTTCCAAACACGAGATAGAGACATACAAGAACATAGCTGAAAAGTTTGCAAATCCCGGAGTTACAAAGGAAATCATAGACAGAGAATCAGCCATAAAGTGACTGCAACACAAAATAGAACGTATTCTTACTCATATTCCTACTCCTACTCCATATCATACTCCTATTCACAAAGATTCAGTGTCCGGTCAAAAGACCCGTTCCACCGAGTTCAAGACTTGCGCTATCTGATCCTTAATGAAGAGATCATTTCCATTAGAATACGCGATGCATGATTGGCAGTATTTTGGTTCAAGTCATAGTCAGGGCACAGTTCTACAATATCCATTCCCACAACTTGTAAGTTTTCACTTATTTTTTTTATCATATAAATTAAATCAAGAGGGAAAAGTCCACCTGGAGCCGGCACAGATACTCCAGGGGCAACTCCTGGATCCATGCAATCTAAGTCGATGGACAAATACACCTTACTTGCTCGACATTTTGAAATAATCTTTTTAATGATTGCATTTATGCCCACTTCAATAACATCAAGAGGTGTAATGATTTCTAATTTTTTCTTTGATGCATTTTCTAGTTCCTCCAACTCAGCTGCTCTAGTCCCTATGAGCATACTTTTTGTAAAGTTGATAAGCTCTGACGAATCTGTAATGACCGACCCATAATAGTTCCTTGTTGAAGAAACGAAATCTGGATGTGCGTCAAAGTACAGAAGAGTTATCTTATTACTTTCCAAGGCATCATATATTCCATTCAGAATAAGAGTCGTAATTGAATGATCTCCTCCAATAGTGATGGGAATTTTTTTCGCGGAAACTAAGTCAAATATCAATCTATATAGATCGTCCCTCGCCACATTGCCAAAGTCAAGAATACTTTTGTTCTCCAGTGTTCCTGACATCGGGCATATGGGAATAGTATTACCATCTCTTTCAAAAAACTCGTAGTTATTTGACGCTGACCTTATACTATCGGGACCCTTACTTGCTCCCTTTCTTTTTGCATGAGACCTTGATTCGTCAGGTACTCCTAAAATCACTATATCTGCCTTCGAAATAGAAGTAACGTTTGAATGAAGAAGTTTAACCACGTGTTTTAGATGGACAAGAGATCCATTTCAATGTTATATTCACCATCGTCATTTTGGATATTCAAAATGGAATATGTTTAAATTTTCTGACTTCCTTTGTTTATTAGAACTTTATTTGGGGTTATGATTACGGTTCATCATATTCCAGCTTTATGCCCCTCAAAACTAACATGAATATGTATTTTGGTCAGTAAATTGCATCTGTATCACTAAAACTAGAAAAGAAATTGGGAATTACTAAATCCAAAAATAACGTCTATTGAGTAAGAGATATCAAAAAAAAATAATGATGGGTTCTTTACCCTTATTCCGTCAGAGTAGAGAAACCAACATCAGTAGAATTAGAACTACCTGTAGAATTAGAACTACCTGACTGTTCTGGTTTGTCTGTATTACTTAGCTGACCTCTAATTTCGCCGTCTTTATGTTCAGAAGTATGGACATTCACATATGTATCACCAGATTCTATTGCAGCGGCCAAATCATCCAAAGTCTTGCCTTTCATAGGGCCTGTTAGAATAGAATCAGTAATGTTTCCTCTGAAAATCATGCCATAAGCTGTGTCTTTATCTTTGCTTTCAGGAGCATTCAAAAGGTCTACAATTACGTCTCCATTCTCTCCGGCTTTGCCCATATGAATATGAGCTGCTGAAGCGTTTGATATTCCTGTTACGTTTACTCTATACTTCATAGTATCGTTTGCAGGTAATGTAAACTCAGCCTCTCCTGTTGCACTCGTTTCAACTGCAGGAACTTCATCTTGTCCACTTAATTGTGCCTTGTATGGATACTTCGCTGCATGTATCTGATCAACCATTGATACAGAAAGCAGAACTGTCAGCGAAATAGCTAGCGCTAGTATGCTTGCAAATAATAATTTGCTGGGATTCATCTCGTATTTTTGGTCATTACTCACTAAAATATATTACGTACACAAAGAATAAAAGTTTATATATAAGCTTCAGATGAATTCATTAAATTTAACGCTTTCTACTCCACATACATCATCAAATACCTCATCACGCCTGTGAGATATCGCCCTGTTGTCAATGTGTTAAATGCTTGCATTCGTCATCATTATTTGAAAAGCACTTGTCATTTGTGAGATGTTTACTCTAATGATATTTCTATCACCGTGAATTAACATTTTTTCTATATTGCAAGATGGCAAATTTATTTCTCTGATTTTGTATCTTGACACATTTTTGGTTGCATCCATACTTGCCGCATTTATT
>JBIOZG010000045.1:0-26987 GCA_044870765.1 Nitrososphaeraceae archaeon | reverse complement strand
GCAGATGTCGTAAAAGGTGGTGCATTTGCAGTAGTAGCAATGGAAAACTCGACAGCAACTGATCATCCAACAGGAACATGTGTAGCACCAGCAGGCAGTGAATCTGTAGTCTGTGAAGAAGGAGCAGGAGATAGCGCAGCAGCTGCAGCTACATCTGAAGACACACAAACCGGATCAGAAGAAGACAACCAAACCGGATCAGAAGAAGACACACAAACCGGATCAGAATCTGAGGGTTAAAGCAGCAAAGGCTCAATACCAGCGCCAGTAGCGGTAACGCAACTGGTAACGGAACAATGATGGCAGGCAATATGACCAACAACATGACTGGAGACATGGCTGGAAATTCCAACAGGGGTAACTAGTCAACTATCTCTCTTTTTCTCTTTTTTTAAAAAACAAAATTCAAGAAGTAATAATTGCATCGATAATTCAGTAGCATTAATTATGCACATATTTTTAACGCATAAACTATAGGATAAACGAAGCCAAAAATCACAGTTTTAATCCGAATCAAACTTTGAGGATAGGAGAATTGAAAAGAATATAATGACTGTACATTTAAAATTCTCAGATTAATGAGAAATTTGATTACACGAGTCGGAAACCATGAAGTAGTAAAGGAGGGAGATTTCAGGTATGTCGTTAAGAGGGATGAATCTAAAGGGATGATGGTTCCGGTTACAATTTACGCAGATGATAGTCTTATATCAAAAATGGCATTGGATAGAACTATCGATCAGGCCGCTAATGTAGCCACGCTAAAAGGGGTTGTGAAACACGTTGTGGTATTGCCCGATGGCCATGAGGGCTACGGTTTTCCAGTGGGTGGAGTAGCAGGTATGGATCTAGAAGAAGGAGTAATTAGCCCGGGAGGAGTAGGCTACGATATTAATTGTGGAGTCAGATTAATACGGACTAATTTACGAGAAAAAGAAGTCCGTCCAAAGCTCAAGGATCTCGTAAATGAATTATTTAAGGCCATTCCATCTGGAGTTGGTAGCTCCAGTCCAAGAAAGGTCACCGGGTCAGAACTTGACGACGTGCTTATTGAAGGGGTGAAATGGACTGTTCAAAATGGTTATGGATGGGATTGTGACATTGACGTGTGTGAAGAAAATGGCTGTATGAAAGGGGCGGATCCCACAAGCGTATCTGAACATGCTAGGAAAAGAGGAGGGCTTCAATTGGGCACACTTGGTTCGGGGAATCATTTTCTAGAAGTGCAAAAAGTAGACAAGATTTTTGATGATAGAGCAGCAAGAGCTATGGGAATAGAACAAGATCAGGTTACTGTTCTGATACACTGTGGATCCAGGGGATTTGGTCACCAGGTTTGCAGTGATTATTTGAAAATTTCAGAAAAAAAAATTAGGGATTCTGGTATTAGAATTGTTGATAGAGAACTGGCATGCGTTCCAAATAACTCTAAAGAAGGTGAGAGCTATAGAAAGGCAATGTATTCTGCGCTTAATTTTGCGTGGTCAAATAGACAAATTATTACGCATTGGACAAGAGATACGTTTCAAAAGGTAATGAGAATGACTGAAGCTGACTTGGACATGAAGCTAGTTTACGATGTTTCACATAACATAGCAAAAGTTGAAAGGCATGCCGTAGACGGTGAAGGAACTAGAGACTTGGTAATACATAGAAAGGGCGCCACAAGAGCATTCCCGGCAGGGGATAGCCATATTCCAGACAAGTATCGAGACATTGGTCAACCAATTTTTATTCCAGGCTCAATGGGGACTGCAAGCTGGATACTACTTGGGAATTCAAAATCATTAGAGTTAAGTTTTGGATCTACAGCACATGGTGCAGGTAGAACAATGTCCAGATCTGCAGCTAGGAGAAACTACACAACTGAAAGCGTAAGAAAAAATTTAGAGTCAAAGGGAATTTACATAAAGGCACTAAGCAGGGAAGGAATGGTCGAAGAAACCCCTGAAGCATACAAAGATGTCGATTCAGTTGTTGAAGTGTCGCATTCTCTTGGAATTGCGACAAAGGTGGCACGCTTAGTTCCAATTGGGGTGATTAAGGGATGAGCCAAGAAGAAGATCCAGAACTCCAAATAATCAAAGCGAGAAAAATGAAACAATTGAAAGAAAAAGCAAAATTATTTGAAAAAATGAAAGAAGACGAAACAAAAACCAAAACGGAAGTGTCAAAAATTGATGATAAGCAGGTTTTACTAAAATATTTGTATGATAGAGGAGACGAGGTCTTAAAACTAGCTGAATCACAGTTTCCAGTTCAGACAAGAATCATAATAAATAGAATAGCGGATTTAATTAAATCTGGTGAAATCGATAGCCCCATATCCGGAGGTGAACTATTGTCAATATTTCGGTCTGTTGGATTACGCATACGTGTTGATACTAATATTAGAATCGAAGAACATGGAAAATTTATTTCGTTCGGAGAGAAATTAAAGGAAGGAATGTGAGGCTAAATGATATCTCGGATAGCTATCATCTATCAAGGCAGCATTGTAAGACTGTAAGATTCTTCTAATCAATGAATTAAGAAATGTTACCCCAAAAGAATCGCGCAGCAGTTTTTAATGGACCCAAGAATTTTCAAATTAAGGATCTACCTATATCTGATGATTCCAAAGTATTACTAAAGACTCTATCATGTGCTGTTTGCGGATATGACGTTAGAGTATTTAACGAGGGTCATAGAAAAGTGAGGCCCCCGATTGTATTGGGCCATGAGATATGTGCAAGAACATTGAATACTCTAAAGTTACCCGATGAGAAGATAATCCCCGAAAATACAAGAGTGATAGTTTCACCGTTAATACCCTGCTTAAATTGTTATTATTGTAGTATCGGACATTTTAACTCGTGTAATAGCCTTAGCGAAATTGGATCAAGTGTTAACGGTGGATTTGCAGATTATATAAATATTCCTCAAACTAGTATACTTATAAATGGTATCATTCCAATTGCAAATAACATAAGTGATGACGAAGCGTCACTCATAGAACCGTTATCTTGCTGTCTGAATGCACACTTTAATTTCAATATTCAAACCCATGGCGAATTTGTGGTAATCATTGGAGATGGTCCAATAGGTCTGATTCACTTACAAATTTCAAAACTTTACAACGCAAATACTATTGTTATTGGTAAAGTACCCTCAAGGTTGAAGGAAGCAAAATCCATTGGTGCAGATATGGTACTACTAAATAATCATGCTGATGAAACAATAAAAACAATATCGGAATATACTTCAAGGAAGGGTGGAAAATTAGTTATCGTGGCGACAAGCAATCCTGAAGCTGTGGATTTGGCCCTGAAAGTTGCGGGAAAAAATTCAGTTGTGAATTTATTCGCGGGCATGCCCAAAAATAAAATTCTTGAAATTGATCCAAATTTACTTCATTATAATCAAATATGCTTGAGCGGGAGCTTTAGTTCTACTCCAAAAGTAATGAAAAGGGCGACGGATCTGGTACACGAAAAAAAAATTGATTTAAAGAGATTGATTACTCACAGGTTTTCGATCGATGAAATCGATAAAGCATTTTACATAACTGAAGTTTATACCGGATTGAGGTCAGTCATAAACTCTTTTTAAATCTGGTTTATTATTTGCTCGTCTCTGGTATTAGTTCGTATTTGGATTTATATCCTCTCGGATTTATCATAAGTCCATTGTAATTAAAGGTTGACGAGTTACCTATAATCACTGTTGTAATCATGCCCAACATATCATTATAGTCAAGCAGTTTCTCTAATGTAGTAACAACTATTTTCTGACTCTCTCTAAATGCTCCCTTTACTATGGCAACAGGTGTATCTGGTTTTCTATAATTAAGAAAAATGTCTCTGGTATCTTTTAGTTGATGAATTCGTTTTTTACTCGCAGGATTATAAATTACGGTTACGTAATCTCCCAATGCTGCGGCCTTGACCCTTTTAACGATAATTTCCCAAGGCACTAGCAAATCACTCATGCTGACTACTGCAAAATCAGTCATTAGAGGAGAACCAATTAATGCCGAACATGAGTTTAAAGAAGAAACACCGGGGACACACTCTACGTAAATTCCGTCGTTAAAAGTCCACTTCTTGTCTGCCAAAATTTCGTAAATCAGCCCCACCATTCCGTATATTCCTGGATCGCCGGATGAAACCAAAGATACAATCTTACCCTGCTCAGCAAATTCAATAGCTTGATTGGCTCTATCTACCTCTTGAGTCATCGGATACCTGTAGACTTGTTTATCCTGAATTAGATCTTCGACTAATGAAACATAGGTCTCGTAGCCAACTATAATCTCACTTTCTTTTATGACTTGTTTAGCTCGAAATGTCATGTGATCGTGATGACCAGGGCCAACGCCGACTACGTATAGCCTTCCCTTAGTGTTTTGCATACTTTCATTAGAAGTTTGGAATAATATAATATTATATCTAATTTCAAAATCTTGATAAATGGATCTTCTATGGTTCGATCTTGAACTAACAGTGCTTAAATAGTAAGTCTTAAAACGGAAATCAAAGAATTAGTGTATTATGGCCTCGCCAGATGAATTCACCAAGATACTGCTCGACAAAATAATTACAAATGTGATATCATGCCTTCCTTTAATAGAAAATATGTTTAAAGATCAAAACCATGATCTTAACAAAAAAATTGGAATCACCAAAAAAAGGGACTTTATGCTAGGTGCTGTATGGTGCATAGTACTCGAGAAATTCATCATTACCAGCTATCTTCACACTGGTAAGACTATAAATTATGAAAATGGTATTGACGTAAGTAAGTATGTTTTACAGAAAATCTCCGAATCCAATATTTTAATGTCAATCAAGAATGATTAGTCAATTGATATCAAATCTATCTTTTGTGAAATGGAACAGGTGATGATACGTTATATTCAGCTTTCGCGCATACTAGTTTTATCAATATTTAATTATCAGTAAGGGGAAACTGATTTTCTAATTTGGAAAAAAGTGTAAAACTTTCAGAATCCTTCAAACTGGGAATTATTATAGCATATGCAATCGTAATAGCACTAAGTATCGATTCATCAAAAACCATTTTTATTCCCTTTTATTCAATACCCGGACATCTGTTATTTGCTACGATTCTCTTTTACGGATATTTTGTTATTATAACAGGTTGGATTGAATTTTATTCGCTATTACAACGATTTGAACACCAAGGGAGGTTTGTATATAGAAAGTTTGTAATCGATCTAGGTATTCTATTCTTATTTTATTATATCATAGTTGGCGGTAGCAATACAGATGAAGGATATTTGATCCCTGATATTTATTTGTTCATAACACCTCTACTCTATTTTCTATTTACTCTAAAAGACATGTATGGCGTTAGGGACTATCAAGATAACATGCTAATAAAATACAGGAACATGTCCAGAAACTTTTTTTTTATTTCCATCTTAATTTCATTGTTATATTTGACTGAAACATATGCGACAGGTTTTCAATCATTTGGTGCTATCGCATTCTATAGAGATTTGATATTTGCATTTCTAGTACTTGCACTAATCGTGGTGTATAGAATAATGAGATGGCGTCAATTCAATACAGCGGTGGCAACCTAGCCGTGAAAATTTGAGGGACCGTATTCTGCGAAAATGCCGTCTGGGTGATTAGGGTGGATGATAGAAACCTATGATATGTTTAATACTAAATTTGACATGGTCTGAATGTCTTACAGAAGGTATTCTAAATAATATAATAATGGACTTGAGTCTATTTATAAACGGGGATTTATAAGCGTAATATGTAGCATGCAAAAAATTATTTTTACCGACATTGATGGAACATTACTAGATTCTCATTTTCCAGATATTAATAGAATGAAAGAACTAGTACAAAAGATTGTACAAAATAAAATGCATTTGATATTTTGTTCCTCAAAAACGGAATTGGAACAGAATAAAATAAAATCAGAGTTAGATCTTCATGAACCGATTATAGTAGAAAATGGGGGAGCTACGATAGTGCCCACGGATTATTTTAAAAAAATTACGATTGGTACTTCAAAGATATTGCGACAAAATTATATAATTGAAACTGGAGCACCCGCAAATCAGATTAGATCGTTGCTAAAACAAATTCGGGCCAAACACGACATTAATTTCAAGGGAGTGAACGATCTAACTTTACTTGAACTTTCAAATATCACCAAGTTGCCTCAAGACTATGCGAAGAGAATGATGAAAAGAAAATACAGTGAGACGATAGTGCAACTAGATAATGACGAAATTACCAAGTTCGCAAATATTATACAAAAAGCTGGATTAAAAATGATACCTGGTTCACAATATTTTGATATTACGTATGGTAATGACAAGGGAACAGCTGTTAGAATTCTAATGGATTTTTACCGTAAAGAGTATGAAAATGATGTTATTTTCATTGGAATTGGCGATAGTAAAAATGATGAACCCATGCTATCTTTAGTTGATATACCTATGCTTGTTCAGAAACCCGATGGCAGTTGGGAAAGTTTACAAATTGAAAAATTACAAAAGGTAAATGGAATAGGTCCAAAGGGCTGGGAAATTGCATTTGAGCTAATTCTCAAATATTAACACATTATTTTTGGAAATAATCTGACAGATGGAATTGTATATTTTTATGCGGGCTTTTCATGATTTTGGAAACTTGAGTTTGATTAAATTCTGTCCACCTATCTTTGTTACTTCAATCATGTCTTCTCTCTCAAGACGTTTTATGAGTCTCCAAAGACTCGTTTTTGGGAGTATGAATCTATTCCTAATTTCTCCTTCAAATGCTGCTCCTTCATTGTCAGAAAGATAAAACAAAATTTCCTTTTCTTCTAGTTTCAAGTTCCTTTTTTGTCTGATAATATCGGCAATTAACTTGTGGAGATAAGATTGATTAGAATTGTCGTTATTTTTATGTTCCTTCGTGTAAGATTCTTGCTCAATAAAGTTATTTTCGCTGAAAGTGTCGGGTGATAAATCGGAATTTAACTGAGTCTCTCTGATAGTAGCACTTGACTGTGACTGCGAATTATTTTTTCTTCTGTACTTTTTAAACATGTAAATGCCAACTGATGCTGCAATTGGAATCAAAAGAATAAGTGAGAAAGTACTTGTATTAAGCGATAATATTTCTTGTTTTGTATTGTCCAAACTGTTAATAGCCAGAGTCGCGTATTGCAGAGCCTTGGGATAATTTCCCTGGGAAAATTCAATGTTTGATTTTGATAAGAATTCTGATGCTTGGGCAGTATCAATGTTTGTACCCTGCACATTTTCTATTTTAGCAGTGGCGTTACTTATCATATCCTTGGACGTCTCAAATGACTCCGTAATTACTGCAGAAATATCGCTAGCATTATTGGCTAGTCGCTCTGCATCTATAAAATTGCTTTGATTCAACGCAATCTTTGCGGCTTGGATGATTCGCTTGACTTCATCAAGATTAATTCCATTATGTTCGCTTGCGGCCTTTGTCAGATCTAGTTCTGCCGAATTAATGGAAATTATGGCTTGATCTCGAGTTCCTGCATACCCAATAACATAATCTATAGAAATCTTACCTTTATCGAAGGATAACAAATTCTGTCCTCCCAGTTTTCTAATTAATGATGGCGATTGCTCCCCCAAATTGGTAACTACTGCATCATTTGGTAATTTTACTGTAAATGGAAAAGCTGAATCTATAAGGAAGCTCCATTCTCTTTCCTGCTTGTTAACAAGATCTGGAGTTTGGTATGTAACCCTTACTTGTGATTCATTTTGTGTGTTTATCTTAATCTCATTGGTTGAAGAATTGAACGAATATACCAAGTATTTCGACAGATAGTTTCTAACCAAAATTTCATTGATATTTCCGCCCATTAATGGCAACGTGATCTCGCTAGCATTAGTTTTCAAACGAAGGTCATATTGAACAATTGAATCGCCATTTGATAAAATTCCAATAAATATTGAATTTACTTGATATTGGACCTGAGAATGAACAATATTAAAATTCATGCCTGAGAAGAAAATTAGCAATATTGACACGATTAATAAAGCAAACAACCTCAATAGATTATCGACTCCATAAAAATGAAAAATTTCTCTGTGATTGAGAAATCAAAATTATGTTCAGTAGATAATTTTAACTTATTGTATGAATACGGAACGCAAATCATAAAAAGCGTAAATATAGTATTCATATGATTTGCTATTTTCTATTATTGATACTCAAATATTTTTTTAGGTCACTTTTTGAATACTGTTCTATCCACTTAAATTTTCGTTGAAGAGTGCTAGTATAAATCTTTGTCCAATCTAAATCAACATATTCGCACCACGATTTGAAAACACGCGGATCAATGTAATTCCTTAACGACGTTCCAAGGTTATAATCCCTGGTCTCCTTCTGAAGTCTTAATTGGAATTCCAACTTTTCCACTCTTTGTTCCTTTCTTAGCTTCTGTAGTTCGGTCTTCCATTTGTTCTCTTTTAATTCCATTCGCAGTTGTTTAATTTTTTCCTTTTTGTTCTCTAAAGATTGTTCAAATTTCTCCCATGCTTTTTTACTTGCAGGATTCTTGGGATCTATTCCTTTTTTGTGGTTACAGGTTATCGCGGCCTGTAGATTTGCAATCTTTGCAACGTAAACTTTCTTAAACTCACTTTCATTTTTATTCACCTTTAAGATTGGTTCAGACAGATGTTTCTTTACAATGGCAGTTGCTATGTACGTTCTAAAAACTTTCGCAGTCAAATTGGGAACATTTTCTTTGTCAATTGAGCGAAGGAATTTATTTACTTTAGATGATGTGATATCTTCAAATATTTCATCCGATTTATCCTTTCCCTTCATGAAGAACAATAAATTCTCGTAAAGAGCCTTTGTGTCAGGACTGGATATCTCCAAAGTTTTTTGCCAGGGCACGCTGTCTTTTCCAAGAAAATTAAATTCAATGTGAACCATGTCACCTATTTTTGGAAATTTCAAATGTTCTACCCTGAGGGTAGATGCTCCAATAGTATCTGCTTCATCAGAATCTTTTTCATCACCGACTCTCATTGCCAACTTGAATATGAGATAGCAGACTGTGGCAATTTTTTTCCTAGTTACATCCTTGGAACTTAACATCTGATTGATAATTTCTTTTTCTATATCAGAAATGTAGTATTCTAATTTTTTTGCTATGTCGTATTTTGCTTTGTCGTTGTCTTGTCGTAGGTAAGATGAATCATGTAACCATACGTATTTTCTCTTTCCAGTAAGGTTTTCTATCCATGAAGCCAACCACGTTGAGTAGTGGTCATGTACAATAGCATTCCATGGACCTTCAGGTGCCGAGGCGTCCTCTCCTAAATTTAGGGTTACATCTTTTGGAGTGACCCTTGGTTTCCATCTTCCCCTAAGAGGATGAAGTCCTCTTCCCATGAAAATTCCAGGCGGTTCAACGAGCCAGTTTGCTACGTCAACCTCAATCCCATCAATTTTGGCTTGTCCATAAATCGCTTTTAATTTTTCTTTTTCTAACTTCTTTTCCTGACTAATTCTTCTTCTTTCATCTCTCGTGAGTGATTTTATTCTTATTTTTTCATTTTCCTTAATCTTTAATTCCTTATCAACCAAACTAAATGCTTCTGTCATGTCGATTTCATCAATATTACTAACCGACGTGAATCGCTCGGGGAGCAATTTTTTGAAATCAGAAAGAAAATTGGCTTGAAAAACAGGATCTTTGACGTAGTGGGTTTCTTTCTTTTTTGCCCATGCATAAATAAGTTCTTCCTGCTCACGATTCAAGAAGAAAATTTCTCCCAAAATTTTGATATTTATGCCACGTTGAACATATTCTGGGGGAAACGCCACACCGTTATGCTCCAGATCCGTCCATTTATTAGAAGTAGCAACTTTAGATGATATGGTCAACTACATTCAAAATGTCTAATTAACTATTCTTAAACCTTATCCGCCCTTATCCGCTCCTATTATTATATTGAGAATTTCAGTCAATTAGCTTAATTACAATACGGGAAATATAATACTGTGAATTCATCGGAGCTGGGAAAGTTTCCAGTACAACTTACACGCAAAATAAATGACATATCTGAAATTAAACCGATGATTGACGAATTTATTGAGCATTATAAGCAGTCCAAACCAGAAGAATTTAGTTGGAGAATATTGTTGCCACGACATCTGGATTCGGGTTATGACGTAAAAAGATTAGGAGCTACCATTCACGCCGAAATTATCATCTCACTAAAGAAAAACAAGCTAATTGCTAATCTGAGAGACATTAGATATATTCATGATGACGATAACTATGGATGGTTGTTGTTGAATCCCAAAATAGCAGAAAAATTATGAAAATCGAGAATATTGTTATTGGGAAACGCCTTTAAACCGATTCATCAAAAAAGGGGCTTCAAGTTTCAAGATACGACTCAGGATTATTGCAATTATTAGCCCTAAGAGAAAACCACCAATTAAATCGCTCAAATAGTTTAATCCTAGAGCCAAATTTGAGAACATAATCATTGGTGGTAGTATCCAAAGAAGAAATGAATATTTCTTGGTCTTCAGTCGCATGACATTTTCCACAATGTATGCGAAAGCAGTTATGATGGCCATGTGATTTGATGGATATGAGAAATTTCGGGCTTCAGTCAGTAGGCTGTCACTCTCAAGTTGGAAGCCCTTTGGAAGCACAGGAATCTTTTGTGATTCTGGAGGCTTTGGCTGAGCAACTATTGGTTTCAAATAAGATACCGATATGGCGATAGTCATTATTGCTATCATCAGAATCATTCCCATTTTTCTTGTTCTTCTAATGATCGTAAATACTATAGCTACAAAAATCAGATTTACTACCTCACCAAATGATGAAATTGTTACGAAAAAGTAGAGGAAGAACTGACCAGGATCATAATAGCTGAAATTATCAAAGATAAAAGAGTCTATTGGAAAGAACAGACGAAGGTGGACAAATATAGTAAATATTATGAATAAAGATAAAATGACTATAAATTGAAATGATCGGATGTATATCAATCATAATTACCAGGAAATTCTCGACTCAAAAGTAAACCCAGAGTATCAATTAAAAATCAAAAGTAATGCACTGTTCATATAATATTGCCGGTCAATAAAGGGAAGATTCATTTTTGATTTGTTCAGCGGATTTAGGATCATTTTCTGAATAATATTTTATCATCCCTACTTTCAATACCTTCAGAGAAAGAAGCGCGCACTTGATTCTTGCAGGTCCCAGGTTTGTCAAGCCGATGTTTTCAAGAATGTCTTCCTTTTTCAAATCCTTGATTACATTCAAATCTTTACCCATAACCATTTCAGTTAACATTGAGGCACTTGCTTGGCTAATAGCGCATCCTTTTCCTTCAAATTTTACGTCGCTGATTACACCATCATTTACCTTCAAATGCATATCAATTTCATCTCCACATAGAGGGTTACTGTCATGTACCGTAACGTCTGCATTTTCCAATTTTCCTTTATTTCTTGGGTTTCTGTAGTGGTCCAGTATGATTTCTCTGTATATATCATCGCTCATATTTTGAAGATCCTCCCTGCTTCCTTAATAGCATTAACGAACTTATCTATTTCCTCTTTAGTATTATAAATGTAAAAGCTAGCCCTCGAAGTAGCCGGTACATCAAGTCTCTGCATCAATACCTGAGCGCAATGATGACCAGACCTTATTGCAATTCCATGATCATTCATTATTGTTGCAAGATCATGAGGATGAATATCTGCAATATTAAATGAAATTACTCCTCCTCTGAATTTGGAATCCATGGGACCATATATTGTGATATATTTCAATGATTGCATTGATTCAAGAGCGTATTCGGTTAAATAAATTTCGTGTTTCCTTATATTTTCCATCCCAATTTTTTCCAGATAGTCGACAGCTGCCCCAAAGCCAACTACATCTGCGATGTTAGGAGTACCTGCCTCAAACTTGTATGGTACTTCGTTGTAATTTGTGTGAAATTTAAAAACCTCCTTTATCATGTCGCCACCACCCATGAACGGTTTCATCTTTTCAAGTAATTCCTTCTTTGCATATAATACTCCGACTCCAGTGGGGCCTAACATCTTATGCGCAGAAAAGACCAAAAAATCACAGTCCAAATTTTTCGCATCTACGGGCATATGTGGCACTGATTGTGCGCCATCCACAATCACCGGTATGTCGTATTGATGGGCAGTTTTAATGATCCTTTCAATTGGTACTATAGTACCAAGAACATTTGACATATGGCTTATCGAAACCAATTTTACTTTTCTTGATGAAATCAATTCAATCAAGTATTCAACATCCAGAAATCCGCTTTCATCTATTCCTACATATTCTAAACGCGTTCCGATTTCTTGACATAATATCTGCCAAGGTACGATATTACTATGATGTTCAATTTCGGTTATGGTTATAACGTCGTCCTTCTTAAGATTCGACCTCGCCCAAGAATGCGCAATAAGATTTATTGATTCAGTTGTGTTCCTTGTGAAGATAATCTCTTCGGGACGCACGTTAATAAAATTTGCAATTTTCTTACGCGATTGCTCATAGAGTTCTGTAGCTTCTTCTGCGAGTTGATAAACCGCTCTATGAATATTAGAGTTATAATTCGAATAAAAATCAGTTATCGAATTTATCACCGAATATGGCTTTTGCGTAGTAGAAGCATTATCGAGATATACCAGGTCCTTGCCATTAATTTTCTTCTTAAAAATTGGAAAATCATTCCTCAGCTCATAGCTATTTACAATGCTTCTTTGCATCAAATCTTAGGATAGGTCATAACAGATATAAACTTAGATTAAGGCACTGACGGAATCGCATTTTTACGCTAATTCTCCACAAACGGTAAACAATATTTAGACAGGTTTTCTACACATGTAATCTTACCCCTGGTCATCTTCACAAACTTTTTTTTGTAATACAAATTATCATGGGGACATAACAGATCTAGTTTTTTGATAATTTTTGATGTAAGAGCTTTGCCTTTCTTGTCTCTATCAAGCAAAAGAATGACCTTTTTTCCTTTTCTGGACACATAATCTACAAGATTAATGATTCCTTTAAAATTATTGTAAACCAAAATCTCTCCATTGAATCCTATATCTCTCAAGGCATTTCCATCCTTTTTTCCCTCTACTACAACTACTGCGCCTGCTTCACATTCATAATTTAAGGATTCTATAAACGATCGAATTTCCAGGATCTGTTCCCTTTCGTATATCATTTACTGAAATAGGATTGGCGTCTAGCATTAATGAATTTTCTCTTTGTTACCGGAGTTATTTTCGGATTTTATTGACGTTGACGTAAGTTTGAACTTTCTCACATATGCTAAAAGTATCATGAAGTATTCCCAAACTTAAAATTTTAAGATTGTCCTTTTTGGCAAAGACTTATTTTTCATTCTGTTTGGTAATATTCCATCGCATGCTTGCCAATTACCAGATGAATATCGGGGGTTCAGAGTGGATGATTATTGGATTGCTTATTGTAATACTCTTATTTGGTTCAAAGAAATTACCTGAATTCTCAAGAACCATAGGAAAAGCAATGGGAGAATTTGAAAAGATGCGTGCGGTTTCCCTTAAACAAAGGATTGAAGATGAATCTAATTATGCTGGACCGCGTATAGCTGGAGCTGTGGACAGTGAACGACACAAACTTGAACTGATAGCCGAATCTTTGGGAATAGACCATGTGAACAAAAATGACCAGGAATTGAGGCTCCTTATATCCGAAAAGATTAACAAATGATTTAAAGAAACTCGATTCCTTCAAAATTTAAATATGTGATTTTTTCAACTCACGTAATGTCAAATTCTGAAAATAGTGGAATCAATCCATATGAAGTAGCACTTACACAACTTAACGAAGTTTCATCAATGATAGGACTTGACAATGGTATACATCAATTTTTGGCTCAACCAAAGAGAGTGTTAACTATATCTATTCCTGTTAAAATGGATGATGGGTCAATTAAAGTTTTTACGGGTTTTCGATCTCAGCATAACGATGCCTTGGGCCCTTTTAAAGGAGGTATACGTTACCATCCGCAAGTAACTATTGATGAAGTTAAGGCGCTTTCTATGTGGATGACTTGGAAGTGCGCCATAGCAAATATCCCCTTTGGTGGTGGAAAGGGCGGTATAATATGTGATCCAAAAAGCATGTCTGATGGCGAGTTGGAGAGAATGACTAGAAGGTATGCATATGGAATTTCAGATATCATTGGCCCTTACAAAGACATTCCCGCCCCTGATGTTTATACTGGTGGAAAGGAAATGGCATGGATTATGGACACATTTTCAGTTATCAAGGGTAATTACATACAACCAGAAGTTATCACAGGTAAACCGATTCAGATTGGAGGATCTCTTGGACGTAATGAGGCAACGGGAAGAGGTCTTGCTATTACTGTTAGGGAAGCAGCAAAAAAGCTGAATATCGATATGAAAAATGCAAAGGTCGTTGTTCAAGGATTCGGCAATGCAGGACAATTTGCGGCACAATTAGTAGAAGAGCAAGGCGCAACGATAATTGCAGCAAGCGATTCGAAAGGGTGCATAAGTAATAAAAATGGAATTGATATTAACTCACTTAGGAAGCACAAGGAAAAGGCAGGATCCGTTACAAATTTTGCCGGAAGCCAATCTATTTCCAATAAGGAACTTCTTGAAACAGAATGTACAATTTTGATCCCTGCTGCTCTCGAAAACCAAATAACAAAAGATAACGCTGGAAAGATAAATGCCAAGATAGTAGCAGAGGCTGCGAATGGACCTACCACTCCAGAAGCCGACAAGAAATTATTTAACAATAAAATTTTGGTTATTCCTGACATCCTGGCAAACGGTGGTGGAGTCACTGTATCCTATTTCGAATGGTTGCAAAATCTGCGTAGAGATTATTGGACAGAAGCAGAAGTTAATGAACGGTTGGATACAAATATCACACAGGCATTTTTAGGTGTTTATGATACCCATTTAAAACACAATACCCACATGAGAACTGCAAGTATGGTAGTTGCGTTGAACAGAGTAGTTGACGCCATAAAGATTAGAGGACTGTGGCCTTAGACGTTGGAGACAATTACAAAATTTCGCACGACAAAAATATAAGATAAAAAAAGTAACTAAAAAATTCTCTTTTATTCAGTTGAAAAGGAATGTCCACATGAACACGATTTTGTTACATTTGGATTATTAATCTTGAATCCAGATCCCATCAAGCTTTCAATGTAATCGATGTTTGTTCCCTTTAGGTATTTTTGACTGTAACTATCGACAATCATTTTGATGCCATTTTGATCAATCACATTATCGTCTTCGTCTGGCTTTTCCTCAAAACCCATACCATATGAAAGACCTGAACAACCTCCACCAGAAACATAAACTCGGAGATACAAGCTGTCCTTATTCTCTTGTTTCATGAATTCTGTGACTTTTTCTGCTGCCTTTGGACTTATTGTAATCAATTCAGTTTGATGTGTACTTTCCATTATGAGTACATTGTCCTGCTAAACTATAATAACGTTTTGAAAATGAGATTCTGGGAGCGAAAATAAAATAAAAGACCCATTTCCGACAGATTTTATTTTAGACTTTCCTTAATTTTTTGCCATTTTGCCAGACTCCCTGCCGCTGTAATCCAGGTGATTACCGATTCGTATACCGGTATGTTGAACGCTTCAATTTTTTTAGATATTTTCTCGGTAAACGGGCCGCCCATTGCGCCTACAAGAATTGGCTTTTTATTTTGCTTTTGCAAATCTCCCAGTATGTCGACTATTTTTTCTTCCAGTGGGTCATCTTGGAAAACGAACCAAGGCATGACGATATCCACATTGGGATCATCTAGAAATGCTTGTATTGCGAATCGGTAATCATCTGCGCTTGCAGAACCAGTGACATCGCACGGGTTGCCGATGACATAGGTGGCGGGATAATGTTCCTTGAATGATTTCATGGTTTGATCACTCAGTTGAGCCAATTCTAAATTCAATCTTTCGAAATTATCTATCGCAGCTATAATTGGACCTGCTCCATTTGTTATCATGGCAATCCTATTTCCTTTTGGAACTGGTTGCCATGTCAATGCCTTGAGCGCTGATGTCAACTCTTCATAAGAATCCACAGAAATAATTCCTGTTTGCTCAAAGGCTCCACTTATGACTGCAAAAGACCCACCAAGAGAACCAGTATGTGACGCCGCTTGTTTGGCCCCTTTAGTAGATCGTCCATTTTTGAAAACAACAATAGGCTTTTGATACTCTTTTATTACATTTTTTGCAGAATTCATAAATTTGCGACCATCTCCTAGCCCTTCTACATACAAGCCAATTACATTTGTATCTGGATCTTGAGCTAAATAGTGTATCATGTCAGCTTCATCAACGTCCGATCTGTTACCATAAGAGATCATCTTGCTTAATCCAAACGCATCTGCCGTCTCCATAAAAGCAATACCAACAGTTCCGCTCTGAGAAAGAAAAGCCACATTTCCTTGTCTTGGTCTTATCATTCTTAGATGTCCTTGAAATGCGCAATCCAATCTATTTTCTCCGTTAAAAATACCGATGCAGTTTGGGCCGATTATTCTAACATTTAATTCACGAGAAAGATCCTGAACCCGTTTCTCGATTGCTGCACGTTCTCCTCCTAATTCCTTACCGCCGCCAGAGATTATTACCATATTGTGGATATTCTTTTTTCCACATTCTGCAAGAAGGTCAGGGACAAACTTAAGATCAACGGTAACGATTACTACATCAATTGGGTCCTTGATGTCCAATAGGTTCTTGTATGCCTTGACACCCATTATTTCAGGATAATCCTTTGCATTTACGGGATAAACCTTTCCCTTGTAATCATGTTTTACAAGGCTCTCCATAACAGAGTTCCCTATCTTGCCTGGTTCCGGTGATGCTCCTATTAACGCGACCGATTTTGCATTAAAGAACAAGTCCATGAAACTGGCATCGGGAGTTGCTTTCGATATAGCATCATCTGAAGATTTTTCCTTGAGTATAATCTTTGCATCTACAACAAAATATCCATCAGGGTATACAACAACAGGATTAAAGTCAATGCTCTCATATTTGCCAGCCAAGTCTACTCCTAAGGTTCCGATATTCACAATTGCTTCAGAAATCATATCCATGTTAACGGTTTTTGATCCCCTGAACCCTTTGAGGATATCCCTGCCTCTTAGAGAATTCAACATTTTTATTGCATCATCTTTTGTAATCGGTAGAACTCTGAATGAAACGTCCTTAAGTAACTCCGTGTAGATACCGCCTAATCCGACCATGATTGAGGGACCAAATTGCGAGTCGTTTTGGAGTCCAATAATTAATTCAACTCCATTTGGAACCATTTTTTCCAACAAGACCCCTTTAACATCAAATTTTTCTTTAAGCCTATGATACATATCGTCAAAAGCTTTTTTGACTTCATCCTCAGACCTTAAACCTACTTTTACTCCACCTACATCTGTCTTGTGTAAAATATCAGCTGAAACAATCTTTGCCACTAAAGGAAATCCAATCTCCTTTGATTTCTTTACCGCCTCATCACTACTTGTTACAAGTGCATATTGAGGGACTTTGATTCCATATTCACTTAGAATTTCTTTTGACGATTCTTCGGTTATAACTTTTGGATTGCCCTTAGAAGATTCGACAATATTTTGGATCTTTTGTTTATCAACCATGTTAATGAGAAAGGGTTTTCTTTGTTTTTAATTAACTTTACTCAAGGCTCCTTTTACGCCTATGTAATTATCTTAATGATCTAATGCTATTCTTTTTAAATAAACTCGGAAATTTCAAAAATCGGTTATGACGATTAAAAATGCCTGAACTCTTATTATTTCTTGGATATATCTGATTCATTAGTTCTTCATGTATTCGCAAATATTGCATTCCTTTTGTAGTAATGATTATCTTATTATTATTTTGACTCTCAGAGTACATTAGTAAATTGTGCTTTCTTAATTCGAACAGAAATTTCATTAACTCTGGCACCGTAATGTTGGATTTTAATCTTGAATATATTTCCTCATAGTCACAGTATTTGTATGTGTTTTTCAAGATAATGGCAATTACATCTAACTTGCTGAGTGATTCCACAAAAGATAAGCAAATATATAAAATAAAAACTTCGTCATTAACTCTTATAGTAAATGGATTTTCACTTTTTCCAGTAATTTTGTCAGTATAATCGTAAGAACAAAGTAGATGTTGAATTAATAATAGATATTGACATGTTTTCTATAACAGATATGCAGAAGCGACTAGTATGCCTAACTACAGCTGAATTTTTTGAACAAAAGAAAATTGTTACTATAAATGATACATAGTCACGCTAATGAGAATCAGAACTTGTACGAAAAAATTCTTTGGTACATTTAAAATTATACGGAAAATACGTTCTGATTTTCTTGTTTTCCAAATACATACATGTTAGAAGTCAAATTGTATGCTTTTGATTCTTCGTACATTTCCAAGTAATTTTTTCCTTTGTCAGTCGTATGATATGTGACGGAGCCTTCGAACAAATTACTTCTCTCAATAACCAACTCATTTATCACCAAAATTTTTATGTATTTTTTGATTTGCTCATAATTCAAATGTGCTTTTGACATGATTGATGATTTTCTTTCTCCATTGATTGCGGTAAACAATATCATGGCGATAATGTCAGCAGTACTCCGATAATTCAATGTGCCATTATTAGGAAATCTGTCTATAAATAGAACAGTAGAGAATTATCTGGCTTTTGACTAGCTAACATTTACTTTTTCTCAATAAAACAAGTTCTAATCATGTGACAAATACGCCCCTATTTGTACGCCACAACAATTATTGCGCCTCCAAACATTTTTTTTGTGAATTTAACTCTCGAAAATTTCTCAAGTAAGAGATCGTTTAACTTACCGTTCTTGGGCCATCGTAAAAAAGTTCCATGCAAAGTCTTAAATTTCAAACCTCTCTTGCCAGAAACGGAATATGCAATTATGCCAAGAACATATTTCAAGTAAAATGCAACAAGGCTTCTAAGGAGCATGTTATCGGGTTTTCCTATATCCACAATAATGAATCTTCCATTATTTTTTAGGACCCGATGAATTTCGGAGATTGCCTCGGCTAGAGAAAAGGCATCTCTTAGGGAGTATCCGCAAAGGACATCATCTATCGTTGATTCCCTAAATGGCATATATTCGAAAACTCCGCACGATAGTTTGAGTCTTTGATTTGCCCGATTCTGGGCATGATGAAGCATTTCGGGTATGGGATCATGAAGAATTATATTGGCATTTCCGCTCAGGATCTCTAATGCCTTAGATGACATATTGCCAAAACCCGAACCCGCATCAAGTATCAAATCGCCTGGACGAATTTGACCATTCAGGCCTAATTGCCTGTACTTGTCATCTTGGCCTAATGAAATACTCTTGTTGACTTTATCATAAACTGGAATTATGCTTCTCAAAACTCCAATCACTTCTTTCCAATAGTTAAGTCCCAGTCCTGACAATTACCAAGTCTAAAAAATGAATGGCTATTTCTTATTTTGGAATGGTGAGGCTATTAATTTCAACACCATTACTTTATAGACTACTTTACGACCCGATGCCTCCATGGCGATCCGTAATTTGGTTTCACAAAATTGATAAGGGACTCATAATTATGAAACATTGTCTGAGAAAATGGAGTATATATGCGAATCCTGTGGTACGCTATTAGTTCATAGTAATCAAGTAACACTCGATAGTATGAAGGACGTTCATGATCAGCTGTGTTCAGTTAAGAGGCAAAATATAGTTATTCCCGTTCCACAGATTACCCAGAGGCCAGCTCCGTCTGCTCAACCATCTGTTTCAACAACGCCACAAGCTCAAAATGCACTCAATCCTCCATCTCCACAACAATCCACCGCAACACCATCTTCAGGCGGTCAAACAACTATTTCTTTAACTGGTAGCGGAACGGACTATTCAAAGGTTGAAGGTCCAATTGATCCTGAGTTCAGATCTAAGCGTCAGGTAAAAGGTATGTATCAAGGAATAAAGATATGGGGTCCAGTAGATCCGCCAGGACAACTTGGAATTTGGGGAACCGAGGTTACAGTTGATTTTGATATCTGCGTTGCTGATGGGGCCTGTATTGAGGCTTGTCCTGTAAACGTATACGAGTGGTTGGATACGCCAGGTCATCCGGCGTCAGAGAAGAAACCATTTATGATAAGAGAAAAAGATTGTATTTTCTGCATGGCATGTGAGAACGTTTGTCCCCCACAATGCGTAAAGATATTCCAAAAGGGTCAATAGTATTTTGACGCCAAACTAGCAAGGTTGAAGATTGATGTTTGACACCGTGGCTACCGGTGGCACATTTGACATTTTGCACAAGGGTCATTATATACTGTTACTAAAAGCATTTGAAGTTGGAAATCATGTAATAATTGGTCTAAGCAGTGACAATTATGCAAATCAGAAAAAGAAAAAAATTGCTAACGACTACCCCATCCGACTAAAAAATTTAAGGAAATTTATTAAAGAAAAATTCAATAAATCTAACTATTCAATTTATGAACTAAATAATTTTTATGGTCCGACGGTATTGAATAAAGAAGTACAGGCTATCGTTACCACTGAATCATCCAAGGAAAATTGCATTAAAATTAATGCATTAAGAGAATCAAAAAACATTACCAAATTGGAAATTGTTATTGTTCCCTTAGTAGAGGATCATGAAGGTAAAGTGATATCTTCAACAAGAATAAGACAGGGTGAAATTGACATAAATGGAAGCAAACTATCAATGTAACATTTAAGGCTAGCACTTGATTATTACGTTCTCCGTAGTATGTTAACATGCAGAACTGAATAAAGCTATTTGCACGCCTAATGTGCTAAATATAAGTAATCTGTTCAAAATTAAGTTTTATGCACAACATTCAGTATATTTTCCTGACCAAATGTCCTAACAACCATCATAGGTCCGAATATTAGTTCTGCTACAAATTCCCTTAATTTAACCGCATTTATGTTATCCTTCATTAGAACGGCATGACATGATTTGTCCTTCAACATTAGTATTATCTCGTTATCTATAATTTTTATGACTTCAACTACAAAGTGTACACTATTTTTATCCCCTAACAACATACTACCTAATTTTTCGGTTTCGTATGAGTCAAGGCATTCAAATCGCGTCACTTTTTCCAATGGGTCAACTTTCCTCACTATATAGAAAATCGGAAACAATGTCTTTAGCTTTTTCTCTCCGCTTCTGGAACGCTGATATAAATGCAGTTGAGTCGTCGGACAGATCATGTTTACATTCTCCACAAAGTAGATTGCCGCTTCTGCATTTTAGTTCCCTCTCATTTGACTCCGCAGGCGTATCATACAAATACTTGAGATATGAAAATACGGAGCAAATACTAGGATTTCCACCCAATTTTTTCTGAAGAGAAATAGTTGGTTGACCTCCGGTGAAGGCATTTGATATTTTGTCTTCTATTATTTTTGTCTCGTCAGTAGTAAATATCGCAGTTTCAGGACTCGATGATGACATCTTTCCTTTTGTTTGTAAACTCGGCAAAAATTTGCTGTGTATCTGTGCAGGCTTGTAAAATCCAATTTTTTCTGCAATATCTCGTGTCAATCTCCAGTACGGATCCTGATCTATTGCGGCGGGAATTAGTACAGGTGTAGGTTTTCCTTCAATTATGGATGGAAGAAAACAGGGGACAGCCTGAAGTGGTGGAAAACCAATCATTCCAATATTGGTTGAGTTGGTAAAACCGAATACGCTCTTTGCTGTTGAAAACGTTATCCTTTTTGCTATTTCAAGTGAAGTTGAATAAAGATGCTCGATGTGTCTTGAATTGATAATTATTTTTGTTTTACTCTTTTTGAAACCAATTGCAATTATGTCTAGGATATTCTCATACACATTTTTCTTAATTTCATCCAATGTTTGATTTCCAAACAAGAACTTTTCATCATCAGTTATCTGAAACAGCAGATTAGAATCAAATTTATCTTGCAAGTGTTTAGTCAAGAACCATGGCATCAGATGTCCTAGGTGAACCATGCCAGATGGTCCTCTTCCAGTATACAAATAGAATTTTTCATTATTATCGTACTTGTTTAGAATCCAATCAAGATCTCTATGTGAAAAAAAGAATTTGTGTTTAAGTAAAGGATGTAATTCACCAGTGAATGATTCAATTTTTTCAAGTATCTCGTTAGTTATTTCTTGAGTACCAAATTTTTTTATTAATCGAGCATAATCTACCGATCCCTCGACTTTCCACGGGGTAACTTCAAAATCATCAAAATTCTCTTTAAATGATTCACTCATTTTCCTATATATACAACAATCGAGAGCTTTAAACGTTTAAAAAGTATTCCATCAATGTCTGATCCATATTTAAATGACGCAATTAAATTTGCATAAAATAGAGAAAAAAATTCTTCTTTCACTTGTAAATGACGACGAAATAGAGATTGAGAAACTTGCAACCCTTACGAATCTTTCACTGGATAATGTAAGACGCGGAATTGAGTGGTTAAAGTACAAGGGATTGGTATCCGTCTCTATTCAAAAGGAGTCAATACTTGAATTAACTTCCGAATCACAAAATAAAAACCCAAATGAGAAGATTCAACGCGCAGATTTTGTGACATTACCAGAAAGAAGAATAATTACTGAGATAAAAAAAACCGGTCAAAAAAGTATCCAGATTGGTAAGTTTGCTAACCAATGTCGCATGTCAAATAGTGAATTCGGTGTTGGAATAAAAAATGCCATTAGAAATGGTTGGCTGAAAAAAGAATCAGACAGTCTGAAGATTACAAATAATTCTGAGAGTCTATCATTCGAAGAAATTCTATTACAACAATTATCAAAATTGAAGAGGATTAAACTAGCCGAGTTATCCGAAGCCGAGCTAAATGGATTTACTCTCTTGAAGAATCGTCCAGGCTATGTAAAGGAGAATGTTGAAAAATCGTTCCTTGTTTCTCTCACGAGGGTGGGAAAAAAACTCGCGCCTGAGATAAATCTAGACGAAGATAATGAGATAGGGATACTCACATCTGAGATACTAAATAGTGGTAAGTGGAAAAATGAGAAGTTTACACAAATAGATGTTACTTCCCCTGTACGAACTTTCCTTATGGGAAGAACACATCCACTAACCGATATAATTGCTGAAATAAGAGAAATTTTTGTTTCTATGGGATTTTCTGAAATTGAAGGATCAACGATTCAATCTTGTTTTTGGAACTTTGATGTACTATTTACTCCCCAAGATCATCCGGCAAGGGATATGCAAGATACGTTCTATATGTCAAACTTAATTGATGAGGATATAGATTCCGTCATCAGTAACAAAGTTTCGGACTTTCACAAGAATGAATGGAATTACGATTGGAACCTTGAAAAATCTAAGAAAACAGTTCTTCGCACACATACTACACCGGTTACTATAAAATATCTTTCGGAGAATAAGCCGACATATGGGCGGATCTTTTCTATTGGACGAGTTTTTAGGAATGAAAAAATGTCTTACAAGCATTTAATGGAATTTCATCAAATCGAAGGAATTGTAATAGGTGAATCCATAAGTTTAAGGGATTTGATGGGTCTGCAAAAGCAATTTTATTCCAAGCTCGGCCTAGAGAAGGTAAAGTTCTGGCCGACATATTTTCCCTATACCGAACCGTCACTACAATCGATGGTGTATATAGATAAACTAGGAAAGTGGATTGAGTTGTTTGGTATGGGTATGTTCAGACCAGAGGTTACTCAGTCAATTGGTATGGTCAATAATGTGCTTGCATGGGGAGGCGGTCTTGAACGAATCGCTATGATTCGTTATGGATTGGATGATGTACGTGAGCTCTATGAAAACAAATTATCGTGGTTAAGGACGCAATCAATATGCCCGTTGTAGAATTTCCACTAGAGGATATCAGTAGATTGTTTCCTGACTATGATTTAGAATATACTATTGATATATTACCATTTTTAGGACTCGATATAGAATATAGGGATGATAAATGTATCAGGTTGGAATATAGTCCAAATCGACCTGATTTTTCCACTTATTTTGGAATCTCAAGGGCATTGAAAGGCCTGCTTGGGAAAGAAGTAGGAATTCCAAAGTTTAATCCAATTGAAAACAAAAAAAATTTGATTAATGTAGATTCTTCCGTATCAAACATAAGACCCTATATAGCAAGCATTGTTGGCAGAGGTCATAAATTAAATGACAAAACTATAAAACAAATTGTTTCTATGCAAGAAGATCTGCATAATGGTTTAGGGAGAAAAAGGTCAAAGGCATCAATAGGGTTACATAACTTGGATACGATTGAATTTCCATTGGACTACACAACAAGACCCGGTAGCATGAGCTTTACACCACTAGATTATTCCTCTTCGTTGACATTGAGTGAAGTGTTAGAGAAAACCGAGTCAGGCAAAAAATTTAGGGAGCTGTTGCTAGGGTCCATATATCCTGTCTTAATGGATTCCAGGGGAAATTTGATATCATTCCCCCCTGTCATAAATTCTGAATATACAAGAATTAAGGGAGGAGTTAAAAATTTGTTAGTAGAAGTTACTGGTGTTGACAAGACAACCGTAGACAAAGTTTTGGCAAATATTGCGGCAACGCTAGCTGACATTGGGTTCAGCTTGGAAACTGTCACTATTAATCAGGATAGTAATACCACAACTTCTTTCAATTCAATGGAAAATACTAGGTTAGATAACATTAAGACAGATTACATCAATAAGAAACTAGGCCTATCTCTTTCAAACGAGGATGTGATACTTTGCCTGAGAAGAAGCAGGTTGGATGCTAAAGTTACTGATGCAAGTAACATTAATTGCATGATTCCAAGTTATAGGATAGATATTTTTAATCCCATGGATATTGTGGAGGAAGTAGCGATTGGCTACGGTATCTATAACATGGAACCTACGCTACCAGAATTTACACTTTATGGTAATCAGAGCAGACAAAATCATTATTTTGATAAAATCCGCCAGGCCTTGGTAGGCATGGGATTAATTGAAAATATTAATTTCATTTTAAGTAATAAAGATATCCACCTAAGAAGGATGAAAATTGAAAAATCTGATTTCTTTACAGTTAACAACTCCAAAAGCGAAGAACATGATATTTTAAGAAGATCACTTCTGCCATCCTTGTTATTTTCCCTTTCAAAGAATATTCATGAGGAATATCCACAAAAACTGTTCGAAATAGGACAGGTCTTTGTTCCTGAGAAGGAAAATTCTGAAAAGTGGAATTTGTGTTGCGCTACTGCCTTTAATGGAGTTACCTTTACTGAAATTAGAGGGATACTTCAAACACTAATGGAAATTTGTCTTGGCACTACGTTTGAAACGAAGGCGGCAGAACATTCATCATTCATTAGCGGTAGAAGTGCAGACATATTCTATAGGGGAAAAACAGTAGGGCAAATAGGAGAAGTTTCACCTTTACTAATAGATGGTTTTAAAATAAAAATGCCTGTTGCTGCATTTGATCTTGATCTTACAGAACTACTACAAATTTAAGCAGAATGTTTATAATGAATTGACACAATCTTCTTCCTACTTGGTCGGCTAAAAATCCTAAGAGAAACCGGTCTAAAAGCCGTTACTATTGGCAGCCTGACGTAATTTAGAAAAAGTCGTCATATTTGCAAAAGTCGTCATATTTGCAAAAGTCGTCATATTTGCAAAAGTCGTCATATTTGCAAAAGTCGTCATGAGTACACAAACTTTCAGAAATAGTATAGTCAATTCATTGCTTGCTATTTAGGATAGGATATGGCGGAAGTCTACAAACTCAATGGAATGTTTTTTGCTGAAGTCTACAAACTCAATGGAATGTTTTTTGCTGAAGTCTACATCTAACTTGGGTGGAAACCC
This sequence comes from Nitrososphaeraceae archaeon, assembly GCA_044870765.1. GTDB lineage: Archaea > Thermoproteota > Nitrososphaeria > Nitrososphaerales > Nitrososphaeraceae > TA-21. The sequence continues at coordinate 994 of JBIOZG010000045.1, read as the reverse complement.
TACTAATATTTTATGCTGAAGTCTACACTAATTTTCGTAGAAATCTACTCTCATCTTTGTGGGAAGTCTACCACAGTTCTTTTACAGACTTCATTTGAGTAACAAGACTGCTAATCCTATTAAAGTTACAGCGATGAGAGCGACATTTCATAATGTCATAACAGGTGGCAATCGTTGAAAAACCAATAGGAAATTATTAATTTTCAAGATAATTGTAAATTCTTGGTTCTTGAGTTTTCCAGAGAACCTTTTTCTAAACTCTTCAGATTATCTAACTCGATTTGTAACTGCTTAAACCTGGTAACTCGACAAGAGCTAATTAAAAGTCAAACTTGGAGACTGGTATCAATGGACTGGATTTGGAATATATATCTGCAAAAGTATGCTTTTAACGATGTTATGTAAGTTGAAAGTTCCATTTCTACTCGCTACGAGCATTTTTACTATCGTCTTGCTTCTAATTTTGACAAGTACTCCAAACCAACAAGCATTTAGTCAGACTTCAGGAGGATTAGTGTCGCCTCCACAACCGCAATTGGAATCGGTCAAGATACTTAATTTAATGCCGCTCCAAAATGTAGCTTTAAACAAGGAGTTGGTAATATCGGGTGAATCATCGGACACCACTGCCAAGGATTGTTCCGTGTACGTTTTAGTTAACGGCGTCCAACCATATCAAAGCGCAATTGCAAGTGGCACAGGAGGAGCAACAGATTTTTCTCAGTGGAAACTTGTTTTAACTGAACAGTATACACATCTAAATGAAGGTAACAATAAGATAACAGCAAAACTGGTCTGTACATTGGCGCCTACACGATGGTATAGTGTGGTTGTTAATGGGCTTCCCAGTTCAAATATATCTCAGACGGCTCCAATTGATACCACGCAGCAATCCAATGTTTCAGAGGCTCCAATTGATACCACGCAGCAATCCAATGTTTCAGAGGCTCCAATTGATACCACGCAGCAATCCAATGTTTCAGAGGCTCCAATT
>JBIOZG010000044.1:0-7485 GCA_044870765.1 Nitrososphaeraceae archaeon | reverse complement strand
ATCTTCATTTGTATAATGCCTAAGTGCCTCGCGTGGACTTGAAAACGATTTGACTTCAAATCCTGCGTGGATTAGAAATTTTTCTAATACAAATAGATCATCTACTTCATCATCTATAAGTAAGATTTTCGGAACTCTGGAGGATTTCACTCTATTAATTACGAATTTTCTTATTTCATGAAAAGAGTTTAGAGTCTCAACAGGCGCGATAATTGTCTGCTTAATTCTTGATAATGAATAGATAGGATAAGAGAACTTTGCTTCTCCACAATCATAACTATCGATTTCTTTAAACGAATATGCGTCATTAAGTTGCTTGAATGATCTTAATATTTGAAATAAATCGTTGCCTACTACAATACCATTAGGTTGTGCCCATAAATTCATTTTAGAACAAACGTTTACTGTCGATCCGATGAGATCCTCACTATTGAATCCTTCGAAGCGAGTTCGCTCCAGTTTTCCAAAATCTGCGCTAATCCTATATCTGATTGTAGGTAGTCGCTGCTCCATAAGCATTGCATTTATGGCAAACCGCTCTTCTATCTGAGCAGAGCAACATTCCAAAACATTTTCAAATGCCTGAATATTGGTAATGTCTACCGTGTTCGGAAAGTAAGAGATTATTCCATCACCGACAGTTTTGATTATATTTGCTCGATATTTCTTGAGGACAATTGCAATTCTATTAAGAAATATCTCGTAGAACTTTCTAATGTCTTTAGAACTTCCTATTGTTGATACTATACTCGTAGAACCTACAATGTCTATCACACTCACGCAGAATTTCTCTGAATAATCTGCAAATGGAACCTTACCTGAATCATTTTGTTCATCATGAAAAGCCAAGAGGTTCGGGCGACCAGAACTAGCCTCACCTTGATTTGTTTTATTGCTTCCTATTACATCAGGGAGTGTCTTATTGTTATGAAATAAATTGCTGGTCTCATTCTTACCAACCGATACGTCCATTAGTAGATGTTACTTTTTTTTGCTTTTTAAACAATGCTTACTTTCCAAATACTGATCGTTGGATAATTTTTTCACACACATCAGCCAGAAAGTGCGTTTTCAAACTAAATACAATATTAATACCTGGAAATTATACACCGAGTGCCATTTTAATAACCTTGATAAAATTTTCTCTGTCAACAGGCTTCTTAATAATATCTTGAAATTCTATGTCTGGGAGGATGCTAGTTAGTTCTTTTGCAGCATCAAGAGCCGAGGCAAACAAAATCTTGGAAGATGGGTTCATTGCCTTCATACTTTGATATAGCTGGAGACCATTAAGATTTTCCATCCTTATATCAAGTACAACTAGATCATAAAGTCTCGGATTTGAGGCGAAATCTCTTAGTGCCTCATAAGAATCCGCAAAAGTGCTTACTTTGAATCCTGCATAGGACAGAAACGATTCGTATGTTAAAAGTACGTCAGGCTCATCATCAACAACCATAATGTTTTGATTGTCGGTAATAGCTTGATCTAACTTTTTACCTGATTCTAACGTAGAAGAGTTTGAACTCATATCATATGATGAATTAGTCTGGAAATCAGAAGATGGTTGATTCAATAACCTTTTCATAACATTCCTTCCTGTTTCAGTTATCGAAACCTCAGAACTTACCTTTATCCATCCGAGAACTTTCAACATCTGGATGTATCTCAAACATACGTTGTAATTTAATCGAGTTTTTGTGGCCAAGGTGGTCTTTTTTAGCGAACCGTCATTGAATAATGTGCATAGAATCCTTTTTGTAACATCAAAAGAAAATGAACCGAGGTTCTCTGCCATTTATAATTATGAATCATGTCCACTATATGAAATTTCCTTATAGGATCCTATATCCCAACACCGCTCCCTGAATTTTAAGCAAAATTTCGCTACGCTAGAACGGTATCCGACACACATCTGCAAATACTAGTTCTAGTTTCTTTACCTCTAATCTTATATCATTGTAATATATGATAATTACAAAAATATTTGGAATTTAAGTAGCTCCTTACTATTGGATAGTAATTATAATATTATACAAAAAATTTAGCTTAAATGACTTCGTACTCATACAGAAGCTATAGTCGAACAATCCGGTTATTGTGAATTGAGTCATACAGAGAAGTTTAACTAATAGTTTGGTATCTCATAGTTCACCTCCAGAAATATTGCGAATTGGGCAAAATGAGTCAAGGTTGCAGTAATATGGTTTATTGATAATAATTTTAGTTATTGAATATCTGTCTATTGTGACTAATGAGAGTTCCCACTGAGGGAACTATAATGTCTCATTCTTTATAAACATCTTTTTAAATCTAAGATTGCGATATTACTCATCGTTCTCTCAAGAATTAGAATTTTTGCCATTGTTTATTATGCTTGTTCATGTGGCATTGTTCAGAACAAAAATAGTCGTCACACATATAACAATATGTGGGATAGTCCTGCAGCTTTTTGCCGCAGCTTGAACAAGTTACTGACATATCCAATGCTATTATCAATTATCAATATACCTTCGTTCAATAGAAAGTTTGCTGTTATGATATACCCTTTATTCGAGGATAATTGGATCTGTGTTAAATACAATAGCCACAAACTACTAACTTTCCTAAAACACGAAATATTATCATTTAGCCAGAAAGTGGAAACATGTATTCGTATGATAAATTTTACTAAGTTTGCCAATTTTGAGCTCATATCTTTTAAAATATCAGTCACGTTATAATTAGTCATGAAAATAGGAATCATTGGAGCAGGGGATGTAGGTGGAACACTCGGGAAAAGTTGGAGACAGAGAAAGCATGAAGTCATGTTCGGGGTCCGTAATCTTCAATCTCAGAGTGTTCAAAGACTTGCTCAGATGGATAAAAGCTTAAGATTCGGAGATATCAATGAAGCTGTGGCATTTGGAGATGTCATTCTTTTTGCTATACCATGGACCTCTGTTGAAGAAACAATACGTAAATCAGGGAACTTGTCCGGTAAGATAGTGATTGATCCCACTAACCCTCTAACCCCGGACTTAAAGCAACTCGCTCTGGAGGATACTTCAGTAGCTGAAAGAATTGCAGATTTGGCAAAAGGTGCTAAAGTTGTAAAGGCCTTTAATACGATTGGGGCCAAGACATTAGATAATTTGATATTTGGTTCCGATAGAGCGGATCTTTTCATCTGCGGTGATGATACTCCTTCCAAAAAAGTCGTAGGGGAATTGGCAACTGATATTGGATTTGATGTTGTTGATGTTGGATCTCTTGCAAACGCTCGAATGTTAGAAAATCTGGCTCTCCTCTGGATAGAGCTGGCCCTCCGACAACAGTTAGGACCAAACATTGCTTTCAAACTATTGAGAAGGAAGGCAGAATCTTAGTCTGTGAGTCCATTTAATATCAAAATAGTTTATACTAGTCAGATCTTCCTGGAGCAACTTAGATATAAATAGTTGTAAAGCCTTACAATACTATGTCCAGATTCTCTTTTTCAGTTGCATTATCAATAATGATTAGCTCGATGGTATTCTTCCCTAGCTATACTGGATTTGTCGAAGGACAATCAGCTAAACCTGTAACAAATGTTTCGAACCTAGCTTTATCCGAGGACATGAAAAAGGTCAATTTGCAGAATAAGACGGTACAGTATTTTGAGGATGCTCAGGGATATTTGGTATATCCTGTTTCATCAAGTGATAGTCAAGGCAAGCTGCCGGCTGTTGTGATGATTCATGAATGGTGGGGTGTAAATCAAAATATCAAGGATATGGCAAATCTGTTGGCCAAACAGGGATTTGTTGTATTGGCTGCCGATCTTTACCATGGAAAAGTTGCAGACAATCCTCAACGTGCGATGGAGCTGGTGCAGATCGCAAGAAATAATCAAAATAATTCCATCGCTAATCTTCAGGAAGCAGTAAAATATTTGAGTTTGGTCTCTAATGTAGATAGTACAAAAATAACATCATTGGGTTGGTGTTTTGGTGGTGGTCAATCCTTACAATTGGCGCTGAACAGCCAGGAACATCCACTAGCGGCAACCATTCTTTATTATGGAACTCCATTGGTGACGGATAAGCAATCCCTGTCAAAGATAAAATTGCCTGTATTGGGCATATTTGGTGACAAGGATGAGGCCATCCCAATGGGAGAGGTGAATCAATTTAGAACTTCGTTGAACCAAAGTGGAATTACAAATGAGATACACATATACAATGGAGTCGGACATGCTTTTGCAAATCCCTCCGGAGATAACTATGCTCCAAAAGAGACAGCAGACGCTTGGCAAAAGACCTTATCTTTTCTGAAGAAATATGTGATAGAGAGGTAAATTGAATTGAGATTTATGCTTCACTAATTTAGATAAATATGAAAATCTTGTTATTAGAATGAAAAGCTAAACATACATGCAATTAGAATTGGTAGAACCGATGTCCAAAAACTAGATATACTGGGATAAGGGTCTGAAAACATGTATTTGATCATTACCGCCCTATCATTAGTTTTATTCTTTGTCGCGTTTTTGCTAATTTATTCCACAGACTACAAAATTAATGGTCAAAACGCGACAATTGCTGGACCCAAAGTAACAGATTCCAATCTTAAGGTAGAGTTAGTTGCTCGCAACCTTGATTTCCCAACTGCTATTGATTTTTTAGGTAATGATGATCTTTTGGTAACAGAGAAAGATACTGGCAATGTATATGAAATAATTAATGGCAACATTACTGCGCCTTTAATTCATCTAAATGTGACCACCAGAGACGAACGTGGATTACTGGGTCTAGCTATATCAGGAAACGGAAATAACGATTCAAAAGACAATACATTCGTTTATCTTTACTATACCCTATGTGGAAAAGATAAAGCTACTGATTCTAAGAAGTGTGGCAATTATGTATATAGATATGAACTTGATGCAAAAAACAATAAACTCGTAGCTCCCAAATTAATTGCAAGTCTACCTGGATTGCCAGGTCCAAGTCATAACGGAGGCAAACTTTTGATGGATAAGGAGAAAACTCTTTTTGTTACTATCGGTGATCTACAAACAACTAAATACAATCAAAACAAGACAGGTTATGATACTAAAGCACAGAATATCATAAATGGCACTTTTCCTGACGGTCGTGGAGGAATACTTCGAATAACCCAAGATGGCAAACCAGTTGGAAATGGAACACTTGGTGTTGATTATCCCCTTAATCTATACTATGCATATGGAATAAAAAATAGTTTTGGAATAGGTCTTGATCCAGTAACGGATAATTTATGGGATACAGAGAATGGCCCTCAATTCGGAGATGAAATAAACCTTGTTAAGCCAGGTTTCAATAGTGGATGGGAAAAAGTTCAGGGAATTTGGAAATTAAACCAGACAAGAGAGAAAGATGGCATTTTTGACAATTCCACCAAAGGAGTAGAATTTGTTGATTTCAGTAGTAAAGGAAAATACAGCAATCCAGAATTTGTGTGGGACAAACCAGTGGCTCCAACTGCACTTGCATTTCTAGACTCTGATAAACTAGGTCAGCAGTATACAAATGATATTTTTGTAGGTTCCGCAAAAAAAGGAACGCTTTTTCATTTTGATCTCAAACCCGATAGAGAGTCACTAGATCTAATCGGTGATCTTGCAGATTTGGTATATAGCAAGAAAGATGACTATAGCAAAGTAGTGTTTGGCGAAAATTTTGGAGTTGTCACTGATTTAAAAGTCGGACCTGACGGCTATTTGTATGTGGTCTCAGGCTCCGGAGAAACTGGCAAGGGAGCTATATACAAAATAGTTCCAAACTTGAAATAATTTCTTATTTTCTGATTGAATAATCATTATTGAATTGAGTTTGCTGTTGCTTTGATTGAACTAATTATGTTCCTGTTCCTGAGTTTTATGTAGATTTTGAGTTTTTTTATAGCAAATATCATCATACTAAAGTAACTTCAATCAAGCGGCAGTAATTGACGAAACCACTGGCCTGAAAACTTGTATACGATAGTTGCCAGTATCTGCTACATATACAAGACCGGTTTTCATATCTACTCCAATTCCCTCTGGTAGAATAAATTGATTAGCCGCCTTACCCTGTGAACCAAATTTTGTCAGAAATGTTCCGTTAACAGTGAATACTTGTATTCTGTTATTGTTCTTGTCCGTGACATAAATGTTGTCATTTTTATCAATTGACAGCCCTGCGGGTCCATTAAATTCGCCATCTCCGATGCCCTTAGAACCCCATTTTGAGATAAACTCGCCTTCTTTAGTGAATTTTTGTATCCGATGATTTCCAAAATCAGCCACATAAACATTATCCTTTGAATCAATGATGATGCTTTCTGGTTTTGATAACTGACCGTCATTTGAACCTTGTTCAGACCACTTCATAATGAATTTACCATCACCTGTAAATTTCTGAACGTTTGCTAAATCCCTATCACTTACATAAACGTTTCCTTCGGAGTCTACGGCCGGGACATGTGGATGAAGGAATTGTCCGTCTGCTTCTCCTTTGGTTCCCCATGTAGTAACAAAAGTACCGTTAGCTGTAAATTCTTGGATACGATAGTTGAATTGATCACTCAAGTAAATCTTTCCTGAAGGTACAATACTCAAAGCTGAAGCCTTATGGATTTGACCATTCTCTTCCCCATAAGTTCCCCACTTTGTTAGGTAATTGCCTTTGGTATCAAAAACTTGAATCCTATGGTTAGCGTAGTCAGCAACGTACACACGACCATTAAGGGCATCCACATCGTTCTGTCCATCAAATCTCCCGTTACCCTTACCGAATGAACCCCACATATTAACAAAAGTAAACCCTTTGTTTAAGGAGGTGGATATCTCTACTGGTTTATCACCAATTCCTGCTGCGGCTAATGGCAAATCACTCTTGTTTTGTTCCTCGTTTATGGAATTCTCAACTATATTTGGCTTATCTTGTATGTCACCGGTTCCTACAAATTCAGTGTTCCTATCTACAAATATATCAACTCTATCACTAGCCGAGTTACCTTTATCGTCTTTTGCAATGATTTCAAAGGTTAATTTGTCATCGTTTTTGGTAACCTGAGGAACTGTTACTTCGAACATCAAGTTGGTTAAATTTCCTCCTATCTGTGGTGCTATGTTAGAGGCAATTGTTTGTGAGGATATGTGAGCGTCTTCTGGCCCTATAGGTTCTCCTCCCGTTTGCTTCCATGTGAAAGATAACTTCTGGTTACCAGAATCATGGATTGAAGTTCCGTTAATTTTTACTAATGAACCTTCTTCCGCCCTTTGATTCTGTTCGGTATTCAGATTCACTCTAATCAAACCATTGTTCTCATTTGGACTATTCTCTATCTCTTGTATCTGAGCTGCTTCAGTATCATTTTCTACAAGGTTTTCTACTGATGGTGTATCGTCAGTAGTATTGTCAGATACTGTGAGTTCAGATGGTGTATCGTCAGTAGTATTGTCAGATACTGTGAGTTCAGATGGTGTATCGTCAGTAGTAT
>JBIOZG010000043.1:0-104079 GCA_044870765.1 Nitrososphaeraceae archaeon | reverse complement strand
ACCATGCTAAACGAATGCATTTTTTGATAAACACGGAAAAAACTATTGCATGAAGTGTACCTGTAATGGATTTGAAAATGGGTAATGCTAAGTGGTTGGATAATCAAACAAAGTATTTGTTTAGATTAAGTTCTCTTCCATTAGTAGTCATGAATTGACTATACTGAGAAATTTGTTATTGAAAGTTTGAGTACTTATAACGGCTTTTTCCACGGGTCAAAATGATAAATACTGCCTGTATTTGCATCTGCAATAAATAAATAATCTTTATAGTCATCCCCCATCTTTTCCGTATCGTAGAATTTTAATGCTGTTGGATGCTTGATAAAGAAATAAAGTATAAATGATGATTCACCACTGTTCTACCCTTACAAAAGTTAATCGAAATGCAAAAATAAAGTTTTATATCGCCTGTGCGATATTAATAACAATCAAATTTAAAATGAGTCTCGTAGGCAATTTCTCAACTTGCAGTGTATGCGGGAAGCGAAGGATAATAGCCAAGCAACTAAATAAAGTTTTGAGTAAGCAGAATAGCATAGATGTCTATTTAGAATGTAAGGACTGTGCCGCCATTCCACTTTGGGCTAAGAAACAAAAGACATTTGATCATTATCAATAGGAAGCCAATAATATAAAAAATGTCGAGAAAAACTATAGAGGTAGACTTCGACATGATTGATTGGACTGTTGAGGAACTAGCCAAACTTATACTTCGGCTCGAGAAGAATCCGAAGAAAACGAGGAAGGAACAGAATACTATTAAGAAAATTCAAGAGATTCGGGAAAGAAGAGTAGACCCTGAAAATGAATTAACTCTTGAGGGCTAAACCTGAGGATATTACTATTTGTCTGAACGTTTTATTCTTTAATGTAAGATTCACTTTCTTAGTTAAATTATTTGCAGGAATAAGGATTCTCTTTGGGAGAACTTCGGAAACTGGAATGATTATTAGAATCCATGAAATATTTCAGACGGATTTATCTAGTACTGTATAACAAATATGCCTTAAAGAATGAAAATTTATAATAAGTTAAAAATAATCGAGAGCGTACAAGCTTATCAACAATATAGATTTATTAAAGATACATTAGACAAAATTAGAATATTAGGAATTATTTTTTCATTGACGCTATTATCATTTTTATCGATAACTTTCTTATTCTCTGATGTCAATGCCATTGAGGTAAAAGCAGATTTCAACGGTGATGGTAAAGATGATGTTGCTATTGGGTTACCAAATGAAGATATACTATCTGTAGAAGATGCAGGCGCAGTACAAGTTCTGTATGGCTCTTCAAGCGGCCTATCAGCTACATCACCCATAGCCGATCAGTTCTGGACACAGGACAATACAAATGTTGATGATGCTACAGAAGGATTCGATCGCTTTGGATGGCCATTAGGATAATAGGGTATCATTTATTTTGTTCCATTTTATTTATATTTAATTTGTTGTGTAGTGACTTCAATATCCCGTATCAATAATAGCGGTCTAAATGTAAAATGCATAAAATTTTGTCAACCAAGACTAACACTTGTCTGTCTCATCCGAGGACGATGGAGCAATATTATACAGAATTTCCTGATAACTACCTAATTACGAATGAGTCTAACTATCTTAAAAAATATTTGGAATTTGTTCCTGAATATGAGTAACTCTAATCTCAGCATATTCAACTTATCCTAACCGGTTTAAGCCATTTACTGACGTTATTAGGGTTTTGACATTATAGCGTAAAATCTAGTCGGATTTCCCTGACTCCCCATGCCAGAGGTTCCAATATCATTGAGACTATAGCCATAGTGTTTAACAGCATCTATTGCTTTCCAGAAGGGCGACATTGAACTATTAGTCAATAACAAAGTGTCCTCATCAGCCTTAAGAATCACAATTGATTCACCTTGATATTCCACTTCTATAAGTGGAGAGACTTTTAAAATCAACTGCTTAATGTCTATGGGAGGTGGTCGTAGAACCAACGACATGTTGTTTTGAGCTTCTGAAACAGGAACATCCACCGTGGTGAAGAATATAATCAAGATTGCAGAACCTAAAAGTAATTTTTTCATATTTACAGTTCATTTAAGGATGTTTTTATCTATTTCATCCTGAATGGTTAAATAATTGTCAATATTCAAATTTCATATAAATTGACACCCTTAGAGATTGTGCCAAGCCAATTCCAGACGAATATTGTTTTGCTTCTTTTGACATTCATTATCTTATCATTTTTAGCAAACGAAACATTTGCCGCGTTACCAAATGCCACATCAAATGCTACTTCAGCAGCAATGAACGAGGCCAATAAACTCCTTAATTTAGCGTCAAACGTGACATCTAATGTTACCCAAAGTGCAATGGACCAAGCAAAGAATGTTTTGTCCAATGTGACTAATAATGTATCTATCACAGCTACAAACATTTCATCTTCACTTACTTCAGCAACAATGAACAATTACAGTAGCGATCAATATAAAATACGATTTCATTATCCCAGCAATTGGCAAGTGCACGAAAAGACAGGTAGATTTGATGAAGGAACGGATTTGGAAATAAAAAATCCAGCGTTAGGTAGAGGATTTATTCTGATTCAGTATGGCGATGACCCGACAGTTGATTTTGGTTCTAGAGATATTACGACAACAGTTTACGATGTGTTTAAGAATTCAATAAGTGGAGACTACAGCTACGAATATAGAGTTATCGAACAACCTAAATTTCTAACTATTGATGGTCAAAAGGCCGGAACCTTCCTCTATACTTTTAAGGAAAAATATGAGGATAATGCATGGACTTGGGGATCTCAAATATGGCTTGTCTACGTTGGAGATCATGCTTATGAGATATCTTTTACCGAAAGAACAGATGAATTTGATAGTCCAGAAAATATTCGAATCCGAGATCAATTTATCAAGTCGATAAACTTTCTGGGAAATACAACGAATACAAATTCTCCAGGTGTAGGTAGATTTGCCGAATAAAAAGTATGTTACTAAATCAACAAAACTAGTTGAACCTGAAATCCCAGAGTAAGTTTAGATTTTCTATAACGTTCATTCGGCCAAAATAAGGTCATCAAGTGTTCGGACGTCGGTTTCCGCAATAAAATTAGTTCAAATGCAGGATTCTAATACATAATACTAAACTATTTAATTATAGTTTTTCTTCAGAGGTCTTAACCGTCGGTACCCACGACGCTATCGATTCTAATTTAGGATCCTTCTTCTAAAACGGATTAATAAGCTTTAAAGTTTTCTAATCTCTAGAGCTCATTGGGATTGGGATTCGAACCTTGCATGGATTCTATTAACTTCGTATTTAGCTTTTTCTTATGGCAATAAATCGACTAATTTGATATACCCGATAACATTAAAAGCATTACAATATGGATTGAAAGTGAACTAACTCTTCCTAGCCATTAGATTTAATGCTTAAATCTATTTCTTACGATTATAAGAATTGTAACAAATATGAATAATAATAAAATAAAAATCGTTGAACCCAACAAAGGAAAACATATTGCTGTACCTGGTCAAATTAATACAATTGTTGCATCAAAGGAAGACACAGGTGGAACATACAGCTTCATTGAGTGTAAAGTTTTTCCGGGAGCCGGTCCTGTTCCACACATTCAAACACGTGAACATGAAGGTTTTTACTTAGTTGAAGGCCGATTAACATTCACGGTGGACAAGGAAAGAATTGAAGCTAAGCCCGGAACGTTCATTAATATTCCGCCAAATGTTTTGCATACTTTCAAAAATGAAAGTGATGAGATTGCAAAACTAATAACAATACTATCTCCACCGGGCATGGAGCAGTTTTTCGTAGACATAGGCATTGAAGTATCGGACATTAATGTAAAGCCTCCACCATATACCAAAGAACAAATCCAAAGGATCCCTAATTTAGTAGCTAAATACGGTATGGAAATAAGACCAATGTGATATGTCATATTGGTAACGAAAAAATAGCTAAAAACAGGCTCGTCGGTACCCACGACGCTATCGGTTCTAAAATTGGATTCTTGGTATTAAATAGGATTAGTAAGCTTTAAACTTTTCTTCAAAACTCCCATTTCTATCTATCAAATTTGATTTAAAATACCTTAAATTCCCACGCATTTCTGGATGCAAAATGAGTGGTAAACAATTACCAAAAGAAACTGTGATATAAGATTATGATGAATAGCATCTTCAAGTAATTAAACATCCACAATATGGGTAACGGTAACATCAGCAACTACCTTTTTATTATATACAATTCGTATCATATTGTCGGGTTTAAGCGAGTATCTTATCATGTATCTTATAATGATCATCAGAAAACCATTTTTTGATCCTGTTCTTAACCCATTTAGATATCTACTCTAATAACACCTGATAGACTCCGAAAATCTAACTTGAATAAGGTAATGTGTTACCTATCAGTAATAATATCTGATTCTTTTTGTCATATGTGATTTCTAGAGTCAAGAATTTTCATATATGAATTATTTTTCCAATTTAAAAGTTGTCAAAAATACAAAACAATTAATATAAAAATATAATTTAAAATTATAATGTGTTTCAAAAGTACATTTTAATTGACATTTTACATTTGATATTACATATTGCTTGATCGTTTATTGTCTGATCGGCTCTGTTCTTTAATAAGTAACATGTAATACATTGGTGTGGCAGTTTGTATAGTTGATTCCAGGATGAAGATGATTGATGTAATAGTTTTTATGTACATTCCCAGTAATTTGTTGATGGCGCCTAAGCTAGTAATTTTTTCGGCGCCGAAATATATTTAGTACAAATTTTTCAGATAATGTGAGTGATGTATGAGAACGCGATAGACAATGTAGTGCCATTGTATACAGTAAAAAGCGGGGAAGTTATTCTGGAAGCAAAAACATCTAAAAATTTTGCTTCCCCGTCATTCGGATTTCTTTTCTATGTACCGAGATGAAAATTTGAAAATACATTCAGCAATATCATTTGCGAAACGTTCACGCAAGTTCTTTTTCAACCGAAAACGTGGGCCGACTTCAATCTGAATTGCCTCTACCCTCTTCTTGACATTGCATCCGCCATATTTTTGGATTGTTGTCCCTCCATCCAATTTATAATATTCATTCTCGTTTATTGCCCGTGGGAATGTATTGTATCCTTTTATCTGTAACAATCGTATCAACCCAGTGTTGTTATCCCACAGGGCATTAGGATTGATCTTCAACAGTCCACAAATTGTATTTTTATGTTTTTTATCAGTTCCGAAAAAAACATCAACCTTTACAGTAGAACCATCTTCTAGTTTGACTTCTGTCTCCTCCGTACCGTGAATATCAAAGAGGAAGCGTAGTCCTGTATTATTTTGTAAATACATATTGTTGATTATTTCTATAATGTTGTTGTGATATTTGCCATAAACTTCAGCGGGCAGATCATCTATCGATGGTTCAAAAGCGCATCTTGGTATTCTATTTAGATCCACGTATGCGCGATGGATATCCGCTATTTGTTGGTAGACCTGCCTTTTTCCTAATCTAATTATGTTTTCAATAATTTTCTCTGTAATCTCCTTTGTACGACGATCCTTTTTTGTACTGAATTTTTTTCTACTGCATGGTGGGCTTGGCAAATTGCGAATCTGCCTTTCGGGGGTTTCTTTTAATCTGCCTCTACCGCCATGGGGGCATGTAAACAAAACGGGCATAGGAACCCTGCTTCTATTTTTTCTCAAAGTCACTCACTATACATCCCGAGTTAATCATGTATACAAGACACAGATATATTATTAAGTATTCGAGATTATTGGCGGCTACCAAACAATACCAATAAATAAATTCGTGGTATCGTTCCCCATGCAGGAATAAAATTTCAGTTTATGCATTATATTTTTTAGAACTTCCAAATGTCTCGTATTCTACATAAGAGGTTTTTATGAATTCTAGGATCGATTGACGCTTAAAAATTCATTAAAGTTTAGCTTTGTATGAATCAAATATTCTGTCATTTGAATTGAAGGTGAAATTCGCTCTATCTCGTATTGCATTTCTTTTCTTTGTCATTACATTCAAATTATTTATATGAAAATGCCTTCATAGCAGCAATCCTTATTTATTTACACCCTGTACAAGTGTACAGATGTCTACTTTAGAAGGACAATACGAAAGTGAATTGGAAAGCTTGGAGGAATTTGAAGAGCCTTTAGGAGAAACAAATGAGGAATTTGAAGAGCCTTTAGGAGAAACAAATGAGGAATTTGAACTGGAAATGGAACAAGGTGCAGAAGCGACCATGGAATCTGATTCTACTACAAATTATCTAGCTCAGCGCTTTCTTGAATTACAAGAAAAACAATTTGAATCACCCGAATCAAGAAATGCAGAAGTTGATGGAATACTCAATGAAGTCGAGAAACAATATTTTCTTGGCAAATTAACTGGAGGAGTAGTTAAGAATCTCTTGAGTAAATTGGTCGGAGGAGCAATTCCAGGAAATCCATTGAAAATAATAAAGAGCGCACTGATATTGATAAGAATGATGGCAAGGGAGCCACTCAGAGGCGCCTTACTTAATATTATTACAGTACATCCAGCTTTAGCCCCAGCTCGTCCGCTTTTGAAGCTTTTGGGAATTTCAGAAACAGCTGAAATTGCTGGAAACAGCCTCGACAGATGGAAAGAATTTACCCAACTTAGCGAAGCTATGTATGAAAATATTTTAAACAACATGAATAAAGCTGCTACCACTGATCCGGTTGCTGCAAATCAATTGGCTTCTCAAGCATTCCGTAGTGCAGCTTCTAGAATAAGAAATCAAAATGCCACCAGATCATTTCGCAGAAGAGGTAAAAGAAGGAGAACAATCTACCTAGGACCCGGCGAATATGTAGTAGTCAGGCGAAGGCGCAAATACTAATTACCCAATAATTGTTTGTCCTTGTATATTGATGTTAATAACCTTCAAAGGCGTTACCAGACTACTCTCAGGAGAATTAAGTTTTTATCCACACTTAGGAAAATTCTAGGGCTATCTCAAACCGAAAACATAGATCAGAATCAGTGGGATGCGATTCAGTTACCACTTGCCGCGGTTGAGAATCGATTAATCTCTCATTTGAAGATCCATGGAGGAGGATATTTACCATTTCTCCATATTCCAGATGTTGCACGTAAACTAAACGTTCTGTTAGGGAGAATCGAAATGGAATTAACGGACATTATGGTTTTCTTTGATACTTATATGGATATATTGAGTCAACGGAGGATACACTCTTTGGGAAGTCAGTTGAAGGGATGTGATAGACTGGCTGAAGATGCTTTATCCATAAATCATCGTATTTTTACTGAATTGGAGAAACCTATAGTATCATGTGAACGAGGTTTTGGCGCATTAATAATTAGAGCTGGGGCCACATTTCCTGGGGGAATTAAGAATCCCGTTCCTCTAATTCAGATTCCCTATTCTCGATTTATTACAAAGTATGATTTGACATCAGTAATTCATGAAGTAGGACATGATGCCTTAGCGAGGCTGGGTATGAATCATACTTTGCCCAAAGTATTTGAGGCAGCCCTTATACATCAGGGCGCACCTAGAGAAATAATAAAATTGTACAGTCTCTGGAGTTCAGAAATAGGTCCCGATTTCTGGGGATTTTGTTGTGCAGGAATGGCTCAAACGTTAAGCATTAAGGAACTATTATCTTTGCCTCCGAATAGAGTCTTCCATTTCTCCAGTGATGATCCACATCCAGCCATCTATATCAGAATATTGCTATCGATTGAATGGTGCAAGCAATTATGGGGGAGAGGGCAGTGGGATTTATGGAAGCAGGAATGGGATACACTTTATCCCCTTCAATTTGCTTCCAAAAATTCAGATGTTCTTAAGGTGTGTAGAGAGTATGTTCCGATTGTAGCAAGAGCCTTATTGAGCACAAAGTTTAGCGTTTTAGATGGGAAGAAATTGCCAAATTTGTTCGACATGAAATCTCTACTACCCGAAAACATTGAACGAATAGTTGAGTCTTCAAAAACTGGAACGCTTAATATTAAAGGACTTCGCCCGTGCGCCCAGCTTGGAGTCTTTCGGTTAGTAAGAGAAAAGGGTGACCTAAGTGAAGATATATTAGATAAAATGATGACAGAATGGCTATTAAAATTAGGGCAATCGTCTCAAATTCAGAAAGCCATTTTGCAAAACAGATACTGATTATTTCTTTTTCGTTTATCTTTATGAGTAGTAACAAAGTATTCAACACACGCTCAAAAATATCCAGAACGTCAAAACTACATATCTAGATATCACTGCTTCTTATCAAACTTCCAAATTGAACAATACAAAAATTGAGAGTCATAAAACTATGGCATATTTATTATATTGCTGATTTGTTATGACCCAGAGAAATTCTCATCAAGCCTAATTATTTTAGGAAATTGAGCTTGTTCCTTATTTGATTTATTTTTGTTTAGAATATAGGTTGTACAAATTTGATCCCCTATTTTACTTCTAATTCTAAAATATCTTTACTACGAAAATGAAATCCTCATCGCGTAAGAAAATGATTAATAAAAATGCTTAATTACTCGCATAAAATAGGAAGTATATGTCTAACAATACTGATCAACAAATAGAGACTGTCAAAGGGGAAATTATAGATGCGTTGTCAAATAATCAAATACCACCATACCCTCCCTTGATCGAAGCCTGCTGGGACAGAATACTTTCCGGAATCACTGATAGTCCTCGACAAGGGCTAGAAGAAGCGTTTCAGACTTTAATCGCGCTTTATCTGCGCTTTTTCCCGCGTACTAGACGAGGGTTAACCGCTACCGACAGTGTTCGTAATATGTTGAAAGATTCTATAGATCCCAAATCATCGAGTTCCGGTACGCAACCCTCAAAAAAGTCAGAGTCCAAGGCAACGGGGGCTATATCATCTTATCAATACGATTGCTGCTTACCCTGCTCTGATCTTTCCTTGGAGGGAGACAGAGCCATAAAGATGCTGGACGGAACTTCGACCGAAAAAATCAAGAACATATTATACGCGGATGCATTTTGGAACTGGTTTATTGAGAGAACAGACATTGACAAAATTTCAGGAGGAATTTTGAGTGATCAAGAATTTGGTGGTAAGTTTCCTATTCTTTATGACGACTGGGCAGGAGGAATTTCCCAGATTATGATAAATGAAGTCAATAAGGGAGTCAGCTCAAGAAGGCGACAACGCACGGCTGTATCTTTGAAAATGTTGGGTATGCGAATAGACGGCTCCTATTCTGGACTTAAGTTATCGGATATGCAGATTTCGCCTGGAATGTCTATTGCACTCCAGCTTGTAGCAAAAATAGAAAATTTTTACAACTACAGAAGGGTTGTACAAACGATTGAGGCAATTGCAAATAAAAAAGAATCTCAACAAACGTTGGCCTCAATACGCACATCCATAGAACTTTTAAGGAGATCTTCTGAAAGATTCAGAAGCGGTACGAATGCACACAATACAGTCTCTTCTACTGTTTGGAAGTTGGCTGGCTTTTGGTTGGTCTTGCTAACATCCAAGGAAACAGGCGTTAGTCAACAGACAAGATTCGAGGATATTGTAGACTCTGCAAGAAACACGATTCTCTTCAATAAAATAGGTGCACCATCGGAAATAAGTAAAACCAAAATTTATATTGACTGTGCTAATGATTTGACAGACTTTATTCTATGCATTCTTTCTAAAGACGAAACTTATTGGAATACGCAAAGTCCAATAGATAACTTAAAGATCTTTCTAGACATTGTAGAACCATTGGTGGAACATTTCATAGCTTCATTCAAAGAGGCGACTGGGATCGACCTCACTGATAAAAACTGGATATCAGTTGATCCAGTAGTATCACATGATCTTCCAAATAGATTGTGAGGGTAAAGATAAATGCAAGAACGAGAAATCTTATTCAAAGAGACAGAGGGTTACTATAATAGAGAAACAGAAATTCTTAGAGAAGATTTAGAGTCTTTTGTTCCTTCGTTTTCAGCAAAAGCGACATTAGTAGATCTTGGCGAGAGATCATTTGATTTTAAGTATGTTTCTATTCGAATGCGGATTAAATTGGAAGTAAATGGAAAGATTAAGAATAAGAACGCTGCTGATGTAAGAATTGAATATGACCCTGACAAAGCTGGTAAGGAATTTTCGATTATTGCAAAGCATGAGATTTCAGACAATCTTGCATTAAGAGGTACTATCACACCTGGAGAAAGTGTCGGGCTTGGAGTGGAGACAAAGTACTTCGGAAATGGAGTCTTTAAGTTTGATGCGAAATTAAATTGGACAGCTCTATTTGAGGCAAAATACGAGATACCTTTTACAAAGTCGGTTACGATAGGGAATTGGGTGCTCGAAGGAGGAGGAAAATTGGTTCTATCCGCTATTATCGGCCCCAATTGGAAAAATATCGCCTGGGATATTGCCATAAAGAGGGGTTGGACTGCTATACAAAGAGTAATTCCATCCATGATTTCGGCTATATGGACTACATCCGCGGGTACCGCGACAGCATTAAATGTGGTAGTTTCGACAGTAGGTTTTGTCGCCCTCGTTATAGCTGTTCCTCTATACATGTTTATCAAAGGAATGACGGCAGAGGCGGAAGGAAAAATGGAAGTGCTGGGGGATAACTATGCTAGTGGATATTCGAGAACTTTAGCCTACAAATTGACATTTTCAAAAGAGTCTGAATTTGGGATTAACGACTTCACTATTAACACCACAGGTAAATTTAAGAACAGCATTCAGTCCTGGTCAGGACAAGAAGCTTGGCCAAAAATAGAAGCCCTTGCAAAAGACAACAAGCTCCGGCTTAAGGCATTGAGCAAAGTATTAAAATCTGCTTATCGGGATTTGGGTCCTCAAAGCTCTCAATGGATAATGGCCAGACAGAATGCAAGATCTCTTGGTGCAGCACATGCCTTATCAACCACCCTCGAATTTGCGCGTTTGCTAAAATTAAAGTACGGCACATACGACACTCAAACTTCCAAATATAGTCACAACGAAGAAACTAATGAAATCATAAACATATTGAAGGGGATAAATAGCGCAGACAAAAATAAATTTAGAAATGAAATTTATGAACATATATTTAAGCAATTCAAAAATAAAGTAGGAAAAGAGGACAAACAAATTGAAGGTTATCCAATTGATTTGGCTAAGGTTATTAGAGCGAAAATTAAATAATTAGGCGATTGTGATAAATCATTTCATTAATGACCTTGGGCCTTCGGGGACAGGAAACTACTTATTTCAAACTAATTCCTGAAACCTAATTCTGAATGTCTGACTTTAATTGATAGAACAGAATTCAAGTAAAATATTACCTGTATTCTCAAAACTCAAGAACCTTTATTTTACGTCTAAGAATTTGTTTTCTTAAGCATATTTTCCTTCGTTGATGGTGAATTTAATGCAAATAGGAAGAGGGAATGAGGATCTGAATCAAATTCTGTTAGTTCTTTACTCATTTTTCTATTATCCTAGAATCCTTTTTGAGAACTAATTTTATTACGGGCCCGTCGATATGAGCAACAAAATTAGTCCTGTTACTGGATTCTACTACATATTAGAAACAACTTAGCTTTAAGTTTTTCCTCGTCAAATGAGCAATTCGAATTAGTGTCAATTTAATCACAGATTAGAAAATAGAAATTCTGAAAAAAAAATGATTTTACTAAGAAATATAAATTTTTGTTAAATCTAACGTTACCGTCTTATCACCTTGTGAACTTTTTCTACGGGAGACCATTTGTTCCTTCACGTTTAGTATAAAGTATAAAGGACCATCGACAAAATGCTTTGATTAAATTCGCCAATTTGATGGGTGAATAGTTACCCATTTGTAATTACGAATGATCAACCATTGTTGTTATCATTCCCCGATATTGCGCTACCATGTATGACTTCACCATTTTCGTCCAGGAAGTCCCAGTCATATGACCCATCTTTGTTATCAATTCTGAATTCCAGAAATCCAAATTTCATACTGCAGAAATTCCAGTCATTGTCAGTACCACACTCTTGATGTGAATCTTGTCCGCCTCCACCTGAAACAAACTTCGTCTCATCTTTGCTGCTTGCTATTTCATGGTTGTGTCCTGATATGTATAATATTTTAACACCTTCTGATACTTCGGCAGAAAGGTTATTGCGAAGTTCTCCACAGAACCTCTTTGTTGCTGGACTTTCGTTTACGTCATGATCACTATTCGGATGAGTAAAACATGGTTTATGAGTTAAGATAAAGATATTTTTAACACCTTCCGTGAATGTGGAATTAGATAAAACACTGCCTGCCATTTTTATCTGACTGCCTTCTGGAATAGCAAGAGCATCATCGATTGTATTAAATCCAAGGATCAATGTAGTCCCATTTGCAATTTTGGCATACCAACCGGTTCCACAAGTTTCAATTGCTTGTTCAATTATTGGTGGATCCTCATTAGGGAATTTCTCTTTCTCATCATGATTACCTATTATACATGTGGCACGATTTCCCAGACCGTCAGGCGTATCTTTTGTGAAGGATTCCCTAAACCAATCTAAAGTTTTATCATAACCTAAATCTCCTAACCCCACAAATAGATTTGGTACTATCTTATTAATTGCGTTTGCAATTGAATCACCTGAATCACGTTTAAGATCACCAGCCAGTATTACACTCGTGTGATCTCGAGCCGAAGGTAATTCTTTACAATTTTCATCAATATTACCATCCCTATCGTTATCGCTTCCGTCATCGCAAATTTCTTTAGGTCGCGATGCGTCAGGTACACATACTCCATTCTCCAAATTTTCATTTTCCTGGCATTCCTGAGAACCTTCAATCCCTAAAGTCTTATTATAAACTGTAATTGGGTCATTGGCAAAGAGCTTTGATATATTTATCATCTCAATCGATGACCAGCTGCCTTCTACAGCACTTCCGATGGATTTTGTGATATCTTGCTTCGCTTTCTCATCCTCACTTTCTGCTTGAACTGAATCAAAATTTAACGATATGATTCCCGTTACTAAAATTAGAGAAGATATGATCTCTAGAGATTTTCTACCCATGTAATCCATATTACTCTAAAGTATTTATGGTTAGCCTTGGTTTGTTGCAAATTTATCTGCTCAAAAAAGGGGGATTTAACGCGTTTCCTATCGCCACCCATACACTACATAGATTTATTACAATCACGTGCGCTTACAAAGCATGCATTGAGAGAAGGGTGGCACTACTAAGCGAGGTTAGGCTAGTGTCTGCTTGTATTGGGTTGGCGTGACCAGTATAACCATTGCAGAAAGCAGTGTTGAAGACGCCGTTATAGACATATGTGATGATCCCATCGTTATTTTAGAGACTTTCCAGCTCATCTTAAATAGTTCTTAACCTATTCAATATCATAAATGAATAAAAAGGGATTCACTATCAGTGTTACAGCAGGAATTGCGCTCATATTATTACTTATTGGAGGAACAGGATCTTATACTTACCTATTCAATATTGGATCTGCTCAGAGAGAAACATTAGGAGATCCTATTTTTGTAGAAAAGGGTGGGGATACCATTAAGAGAGAACTGGGACCTAACAGGACTGAATACACCTTTACTTCTAGTGGCATACTGAATGGTAACATAGAATACAATAAAAAAGGGGAATATATCAGCGTCTCCAAAGGTAACAATGTGACATTTGATCAAGGTAAAGGAGTAATATCGACCAAGGACGGCAGTGAATCGGCAAACTATACATTCATAGAAGTGGGAAATGGTACAGACTATCAGGGCGCTTCAGTATACAGCACAAATTCCACAGGGAAACTATCCTTTTTGAATAATGTAGTAGTAATATTTAAGGGAGGATATGATGAGAATGGAAATTATGCTCTTAAACAATGGCACTGGAAGTAGTATCAAGATATTGATAGATAAATCATCGATAGTCGAAATTCCCTTGACAGAGATCAAACTAGTTATGATGATTTACTAGACGCATTTAGACTCAGTTTGTAAGGTTACAGTAGATGACGAAATTTAATAATGGAAAATTATTTCCAGGGCTCTAGAATTTGCAAGTACTGCGATATTAACATGGACATTGGGCACCTTGATATGTTATATCTCTTTCATGATACATGCTGGCAAGAATACGGAAAAAATGGCGAAGTCTACCCAATGCCTAGGCATGAAGATTAATATTGCTTAAAATTTGTGTTTATATGTAACGTATCAATAGTAATAATCATGTCAGATACAAATTCTTCAAAAGAACTCGATGCTGGAGGTTACCTTGCAGCTTACTTTTACAGAGTTCCAAAAAAGAACCACAACGCTATCTCACAGAACCTTAAGAAGTTTATTCCATGGTTTGTAAGTAATGGAGTAAGACTTGAATACTATCATCTTGCTGGAAAAGATACCCAAGAAACAATAGAATCTGCAAATGCATCTGGAATGTATATTATGGAAAATATTACTAAAACCCTTGCTGCCGAAGATGAAGATATTTGGATGGAGCTACAATACTTTAGAGATCAAAATCACAGTAAAGAAGTTTACGCAAAGATGATGTCAGACAAAAGCCTAGAACCTCTTGGTAAGGAGTTTATGAGCCTAATTAGCCACGGTGGAAACCTTATCACAGGTATGTTTAATCGTCTCGAACAATAGTAATCCCAACCTCTATAATATTTTGAGCACAATTTTTGATCCTCTCAACATGTAAATTTCCTAATAATCCATAGAATCTTCTATTACAGTAACAATATTTCCTTTTTTTTACTTCTGCTTTAACTTCGGGATCTTTTTCTTTTTCTATTTGTTCTTTAAGTCTTTTCATCTTCTTGCGAATCAGTTAATTTTCTTGGATCGGATTTGTTACCTAGTCCAGTGGATTGAGTTAGTGCGTCGAGGCGAATTTGATTTTTCATATTAGTCGGATTAAGAATATCTAGTATTTTTATGAAGAACGTTATCCCAATACGATATTGATTAATTAAGTTTTAAGTTTTAAGGATTTTCACTCCTTAAGTTCGATGGTCTGGGCCGTAAGAGATGAGTCCGGAATTATTGATGGATATGATTGAGATTTCAGTATGAACGCAAGCAAAAACTATGATGATTTAGATTCGAGTTAATGACTATTTATGAGGTATTAGTTTAGACGGCAGAGATTTTCCCTTAGGTTATTAAATCTATCATGAATAAGTTTTGGAATAGTAAACATCCTATCATCATTCGTGATTCCCCGGAAGTGTCTTTGGAAAAACCGATCAAAAAGCACTGATGGAATGCCATCTAGCTCAAAAGAATACATGGTGAATTGATTCGTGATTGGAGACCTAACAGAATGTTCAGTTAGATCATAGTTGATCAAGAGAGTCTTCCAAATCTTGCCATTAAAAATTAGCAATTTAGGATTGAAATCTTTAATGAATTCAATGTTAATAGTAAAACGATTCTTCAGATATTCTAGTTGTTTCTCTTTGAGTATGGTTGGAAATGTAATCCGCTCTGAATGGTAGGGTATTAGTTCCAAATTGCAGAGATACTTATCAAATAATGCCCATTTCCTTTTTATGGGATAGTTGGTTCCAGTCAGTCCGGAAATCAGATACCATAAAGCAGTATAGAAGGGTGATTCAAATTTATGACGGGAAAAGTATTGAAAAAAATTGAGATAGAGGCTTTGGTAGTGTTCCCATGATTTACTTGCTTCGTTTTCTTCTATAGGACTATTCTTTGAAGAATAGCCAGGATTTACTCCAAAGAAGATAATTGGAGCAGTTTGATATTTTCCAATTACGAATAGGGGACAATAGTCTGTTTTAAGTCTATTTTTATTTGTTAATCCAAACAGATTTGATATTGAATCTACCTTTTTTTTATATTCCACTGGAAATAGTGCATAATCCTGATATTCACTACGTATTTCCTGTAATAGCTCGGTCAACGGGGATTAATTTGATATGGCCCAAATAAGTATTATTAGTAGGTAGGGGGTTTCGTTATTGGCTACGGACTGATACCAGCTGTTTTAATTTATATGGGAAATTTCAGATTCTATTTACAGAGATCATTTGGGGACAACTTATTGATTAGAACTTGATGCGACGTTACATGAATTCCTCGACCAGTTTTCTTTGGAAAATTCAGAAATATCACACTCAAGAAGCAGGTGAATTTCCTAGAACTAGAGGTGAAGCTGAATTTACATTTGATACAATTTAATGCTAGAAAAATTTGAGAAAGGTAGAAAAATCTAGTTTCTTTATAAAGAGAGCTTGTATTACAATATATAGATGGAGAAATTAATATTGGTTTTGGTGGAGTAAGAGTTTTTTATTCTGAATAACCCTTGGTATTTGACGACATTCTCTCACTTGGAAAAACTTTTTAAATAAATTAGGGAATGTTCCCAGTAGTTGTCGTAATGATCGAGTCAACAAGCGTGTGTACAACCAAGCAAAAATGGCATAAAAGTAATATAATTTCCTCTTACACTTGAACTGAAAAAAAAGATATAGGGAATTTTTTATTTATGGTTTTTTTGACTCTACTGCAATCGTTGGAGTTGATACAGACGTTGACTTCATCACAACGGGAACGGGTTTGGTGTCTTTACCATCTACTCCGGAATCCATCATTCTAAATATAGCTTCTTGAGCGCTTTGCGCAAGTCCCCAGACAATAAAGAAGGCGACTAAGGGACTTGTTACATTTAAGATAGGTTGTACAAGTTGGTCAATCGTTGCGAACACTGGAAATCCAACAAAAATTATATTTATTCCCGCTCCAAGCCACCAGATCCAGTGCATTTTAGGAATGACTGGGGCCCTGTTTTCCTTTGTTGATAGTTGTATTTCGGCCATTATCTTGGTAGTAATAGGAATTAACGTTCTAAAGATAGTTGCACCTATTACCGCGCCAATCGCAAGGACCAAAGCAATTTCATAGGATGCCATTAATCTCGATATCATTACCACGAATTAATAATATAAGATCTCATAAACATCAGTCATCATAAATCATAGTTGTGTCCTATAAAATAGTGTTCATCCTCTTCAACCTTCGGGATGAACTTCGTCCAAACAGTTCCGTTGGACCATTTTATTTTGTGTTGACTTTCTATGGTACCAACAAAATTCGATCCGTCCGCAAAGTTTACTCTGAAAGAATCATTTTCTATTGTGCCATGGCCATCTCCAACGCCAAAATTGGACATATCAATTGTAGAGGATGTTCCTGACACAGAAATATTTGCATGCCCAGGTTCACCAAAATCCCAAAGGTCCACTAGATTAGTCGCAACATCAATTGGCCTTGTTCAAACAATTCCGTTGGATCATCTAATTGTATTTGGTTCTAGAGTCCCAGTAATATTCCCACAATCCTGAAATGACACATTAATTTTAGACCCATTAATCATGATTCCATTGGCAGGATCAAGGCCAAAAGCAGGCCTATCAATCTTAATGGACATTCGCAAAAGCAATAACAAACCGTTGGGAACCTGGATCACCCGCATTTTCCATTTACCCTCAAGATCTATATTCGGCATAATCACAGTGCTCATTGCATTTTATCTAACTATCCAACCCATGTAACATTTTAACTATCATCCAACTTTTTACAATTCATTCTACTAGTTACTGCAGAATGGTACTATTCTGATTCTACTCATGTAAATTCAAATAAATAATATATATTGAATTTGACTATTAAGTTCCTCAGATTGAGGAGTTGATTCTGCCATTTTGGCTGACACAGTATAATTATAGGTTTCAGGTTTATATTTTAGTTGACCATTTTGAAATTCCTTTGAGGAAAGGAGCTTATTTATCATAAAGATTTATTATTTTTAAATACTCTTTGCAATAATTGCATTAATCTCCGTCTCTGGATATAAAGTCATATGTGTGATAAAAATTGGAAATCGTAAGATTCCGGGCATCGAAAGAGAAAAATGCTATTCACAAGACCCTGCAAAAAAATAAGTTATTAATACTTGCGGCACTAGGATTTTTGCTTATTGGATTAACTATTACTAACCTTCCTGTGGTTTATTCCAATTCGAGCTCCGATATAGAGGACGGAGTAGAAGAAGAAAGTTCTGATGAAGAAGAAGAAAGTTCTGATGAAGAAGAAGAAAGTTCTGATGGAGAAGAAGAAAGTTCTGATGGAGAAGAAGAAAGTTCTGATGGAGAAGAAGAACAATCTGTTGAAATGGAAGAGATCTGTGGTAACGGCGAGGACGATGATGACGATGGTAAAATAGACGATGAGGATTCACACTGCAAGGAACAACAAGGAGACAAAAAAGAGATATGTGGTAACGGCGAAGACGATGATGGCGATGGTAAAATAGACAACGAGGATTCACAATGCAAGGAACAACAAGGAGACAAAAAAGAGATCTGTGGTAACGGCGAAGACGATGATGACGATGGTAAAATAGACGATGAGGATTCTGATTGCAAGGCAGAATTTAAGTCAACAGGAACATTTATAGTACAAGTAAGAAATGACAATGGAGGTTCTAAACAACCACAAGATTTTAAGTTAACAATTAAAGTGAGCGAGGGTAAAGCGTCTCCTACTTCCTTTAGCGGTGCTGACTCTCCTGGTACTAAAGTTGAATTCTCTGGAGGGGGTGAATTTAGTGTGATCACAAAGCGTCCTCATCATTACACTGAGTCACTGGGCTCCAATTGTCCTAGCGGCCAAATTCATCAAATCTTCACCTGCACCATTACTTATGAGGATCAAGAGGACATATGTTCAAGTGGCAAAGCTTGGTGTTTGATAGCTGAACCAGTTTTAGATGTCGAATCGGTAACAATAATAGGATCAATTTCTACCCCTGATACAGGCGCAAGCACTACTCCAGGCCCTGATACAGGCGCAAGCACTACTCCAGGCCCTGATACCGGCCAAGGTATACAGAAGCCGCCATTAACGCCCCAACCTTTTACGTCTTATAAAAGTGACGAAAAGTCGGTAAGTGTAAATTATCCTCACGACTGGCAAATAACGGAAAATGCTAATAATGTTACCTTCAAATCTCCATCTGAAAGTAGTTCGGATAAATTTGAAGAGGCTTTGCGAGTTCTTAAAGTCCCGTATAAGAATTCCTTATCCGCATTAACGGACGAAATCGTAGGAGAGGCTAAGGCGAATTTGCCGAGCTTCCAAATTATTAATTCAAGTGACACTGTTCTTGGTGGAATTCCCGCCAATTCTCTTGTCTATATATATACGGATGATAGAGTTGGGACCCTTCAAGAAATGGTCATCCTTACAATCAAAGATGACTCAGCCTACATTATTGGATATACAGCAGAATCACCCAAGTATACTTACTATCTTCCAGTCGTACAAAAAATGATAAACTCGATTCAAATAGGCGACAATAAAGCTGAAACTTCCCTGCTACCTTTCCTTCCCAAAGATGCGCCAACCGGAGGAGAAATAGGGTGACTGTTTCACTATACTTCAAGGCGTTCGGATCAGTAATAGTGTTCCTAAATATAGTTACTATTATGAGTAATCCTCATCTATCAGCAACAGCAGATGAGAGGAGCACAGATTTACAGACAAATGATTTCATATTATATAAAAGTGATACTTATGGGGTAACAATGTACTACCCTTCTGATTGGGAAGTAACACATAGTCATGGTAGAATCACATTCATTCCGGACTCAATTAGTTACTCAGATAAGATACGAGACTACCTTGATATAATTGTAGTAAGTTCAGAAAATATGCGGACGCATGAATTAATCAGCAGGGAAATAAATTACTATAGACAAAATTTTCAGGATTTCAAGCTTATCGACTTAGTCCAAACAACATTAGCAAATAATCTAGCGTACAAAATAACATATGATTATCAAGATGGACTGGACAATATCGAAAGAACGGAGTGGATTACAATAAAAAATGGTATAGGATACTTTATAGTCTATCACGCACAAATGGCAGAATTTTTCAAGTATTTGCCTACCGTGGAAAAAATGATTGGCTCACTTCAGATTAATTTACCATTAGAGAGTAATTCACAGATTCCTCAGGAAATAGGTAACGTAGATCAGATTGGCCAACACATCTTGGGAATAGCAGGCATTAAGGTTGGCGGCGTACCTGTTGCAGTAGCAATTAACCCTAATACAAAGATACTATATGTAAGCAACTCTCGTTCTAACACAATCTCCTCAATTGATACCACGAATGATAGATTAGTCGCCAACATTACCGTAGATAATCTTCCATACGGCATAGCCGTCAATCAGTTTGAAAATACAATTTACGTAGCCAATTTTCGTTCTAATACTGTCTCCGTAATTGATGGTGCAACAAACAGAGTAGTTGATACAATCAAGGTAGGCACAAATCCCATAGAAGTAGCTGTAAATCCAGATACAAACACAATTTACGTAGCCAATTTTCGTTCTAATACTGTCTCTGTAATAGATGGACTTACAAATCTCGTAAAGGCCAATATCACTCTAGGTGGAATGCCCAACAACGATATTGCAGGCATTGGTTTGGCAGTTGATTTATTTAGAAATATTGTATACGTAGCTAAGACAGATTCTGATTCAGTTTCGGTAATAGACGGAACCACGAATAAGATTGAAGCCAACATAACCGTGGGAGATAGTCCTGCTGCATTAACAGTTAATCCGAATACAAACATGATATACGTTGCAAACTCGGATTCCGATTCAGTTTCGGTAATAGATGGCTCAACACATAGGGTGGTACACAACATAAGTGTAGGTTCAGACCCCTATAGCATGGGCAACAATCTATATACAAACATGATATACGTTGCAAACTCGGATTCCGATTCAGTTTCGGTAATAAACGGCTCAACCGATAAAGTATTAACGAATATAACTGTAGGGAAAGGACCTCAGGGACTGACTATCGACCCGGATACAAACACAATTTACGTAGTCAATTTTCGCTCAAATACAGTTACTATGGTCAACGGTACTACAAACAGGATAATCGTTGGTACAAGCTTTAACATATACCCTCCGGATTCCGGTTACATATATTGCAACGAAAATCAAATTGCAAATTCTTACATCAAGAATGACATTAACACTCGGCTTAATTGTCAAGCCAGGCCCAACAGCTTTTTAGGTATTTTCCCTCCGATTGTATTTGATAGTTGGTCTGGTGATCTGGCTACCCCATCAAAAAATAATCCTGAGATAACATTGCCAGTTACTCATTATGGAACACTAGTCGCTAATTTCAAGGAAGTAATTCCATCTGAGTATTTGACTACTAACTTAATAATTCCAGTGATGTTGGGAACAATTTTACCAGCATTTTTTGGCTGGTTTATTGCTAGGAAACGTAGAAGCAATCTATCTAGGTATCTCAAAACGATTCTGGCTGCGTACGAAGTGTCGGATAAAAATAAAGAGGAATCATTGCAGCGTTTAAGTAAAATAAGAAGGAACATAACGGGGCTATATTACAAGGGGAAATTAAGCGAGGAGGATTATGGAATGTTAGATGATAAGATTTCAGAATATCATGATAAAGTTACTATGGTGTGAATATGCAAATAGAATGACTCTGATACTATAATTATCCTTTAATAATCCAATTATCCAGATTTTATGAGCTCGTCGGGATTAGAACCGTGCATGTGTTAGGGTTCTATTGGTTGGTAGTTACTTTTCCTCAATGATTAATAGAACAGAATATTCCCAATAAAGTGAGTACTAGTATGTTATCATTCAGATGGTTTGTAGTTTGGAAAGGTGCAGCAAGCGGTATTGGAGCTAACCTAAATAATGAAATATTTGAAATTTAGATGGTCATAAAAGTCCAATAGAAAAAACCCTCTCACATCACTGTGAGTCATAAATCTTTATTATTCGTACACTGAATAATGACCTTGTTTATAGTTGTTCGGCACCTATCCTATTTTTCTGTCGAATTTTTGAGTTTCTCAAATCTATGGACCGCGCCCTAGGTATCTCCTTTTCTGTACTCGGTGTGGTCTTATTTGCAGTATCAGCATTTTCCTCTTTCTTAATATTTGTAAAACCAGTGTTCGAAAACGTATAATTTGCAGCGGACTCGTGTATTATTTTTATTTGTTTTTTGTTTTTTACCAATTTTATTAATCCTGAATTTAGAATATCGGGACAATTACTTTAGTTTTATGTTAAAGTATGAATGTTATAAAGCCTGTAATTATCCTCTGCACGTCTTATCAAGTGTAAATCGTCTGTCAATTCATTTCTCTCGTCTAGTATCCGCTTTTACAAATACATTATAACTTTTCTAGAGAACATCAAACCTTAAAAATGACTCCGAGCGAGGCCGTAGGTATTAAATTAGTTTTAAATGAAAATAAGATAGAAGTCTAATCCGTATGGCTTCGATTTAAAATTAATACATAATTTATAAATAACCTTATGTATATAATATATACATGAAAACTCCACGTGGTCACCCTCTAACTTTGGAATATTATAAGTGTACTACGGGTGAGTATATCGGCAAAGTTGAAATTCCAGAAATAAGAGTTGATAAATTAAACTTACTACAACTTAGGTTGGCATCCGTGCAAAAATAATTTTAGTAGCTGCTTGATCGTTTATAGTAAATAATCTGAAGTAGTCTCTACTATATTGTTGAGCACAGGCATACTGAAAATAATGCAGAAACTTTATTCTGAATAATATTTAGAATCTATCCATCCGAGTTCATATAAATCAAATCATTCTGTAGGAAGTAGATGAACTTAGATTCAAAGATGTTACTTGTCCTTTCAATAGTTCTGATTATTGGCGCTGTGATTGGTGCTTCTGCAGCAAGGGTATTCGCAGATGACCCATTCAAAAATATAGGGAAGATAGACGATGATAGGCTGCCTGTTGGCGTTTCAGACAAGATAAGGATATTTCCCTATCCTCATTCAGTGATGAAAGATTAATAAAATCCATAGAAAAGTTTGCAGATCATATCTTAAAGGAAAGTTTGTCTAATTCGCTATCTAATGGATCGACTTCAAAAATAGAATCGGCTTCTCTTATCTTATCCATGATTTCATTCATTCTAGTCTCAATAACAGAACAAATATCAGTGGCTGAATTTTTCATATTTTCTAAAACTCAATAAATTACTTCCTTAGTCCTGTTTTTTGTATTATTAGGCTTTGACTCGCCCATTTACATTGTACAGTAAAGATTCTCAAAAATAAGTTTGCTGAAGCAACAGATTTTTTTCCAAGATATCGGCAACCAGGCTCTATTTTCTAGACTTGGTGGATAGAACGGACCTTGCCAAGAAGTATAACTCCAGCCCGAACACCCAATGTAAAGTTGCAATTATACATGTATTATGAATATCTTTAAAAATATACGTTTGTGAAAAATGATGAATATTGGGTTTTATTATTATAAAAAATTAAGAGTGGATAGATTAATTTTTAATAATCTATCACAATGTTGCGCTTATTGTCGTCTTGAATGTGTTTCTACTTCTCTTGAAAAGTCTCTTAGATTGTCTCTTGCAGCGTTTTCGAATGTATTTGCGACATTAGCATTCAGCCGTGAAAATTCTTTTGCGTTGTCTCTTGCGTGCTGTATTGAATTTTTCCATGCATCCATAGATGCAAATATGTAATTGTTTGCTAATCTGGTTGCGACTATTGTACTGTCTGTAATATTGCTTACTGCTCTTGCATAATTTTCAGTGACTCTTTGTGGAGAAACCCAATATGACAAATATGAATTTTGCACATTCTCAATGTACGGAACCCATAAGGATTGCATTGAATGAATAACCTCTTTTTGTGAATCTAGAAAATTATCTGCTATATCTTTTGTTGCTTGAATGGTCTCTTCTTGATATTCATTAACGGCTTTAGTAAACCGTGGAATTTCCTTTACTGCTTCATCTGCTGTCTTTTTAACATTTGATTTTGTTTCGTCAAGAGCAATATTGATTTTTTCTGTATTTTTTACTTCTTTATTTGATGCCATGTTATTATACTAGGCATAAGGGCATATATATGTTGGTATTAATTGGTATTTATTACCGTTATAATCCACGAGGTTTTGAATTATTCCCTAAATCCGCGGCAGTCAATATCGTTTTTATTTTTGGGCTAATTGGCTCCACTTTGTCCACGAATTTCTCCATTGGGATTTCGTTCTGTATGAATATTGATATATAATGAACCATTAGCACCTGCAGCTAGATAGTCAGATAATTGCTTGCCAGCCATAGGTCCTTCAAGTTTATCAGCCGTAATTGTACCGTTTTCCGATACTTTATTCATAGGAGAATCATATTTGAACAATGTAACCACTACAGGTCCGTTTTCGCCTTTTTTGCCAAGATGTACATGTCCTGCTGTAACGCCGTCAATATTAGTAGCGTTTATACTATATCCCACCGAATCGGGCATTAGGCTGATTTCGATTACACCTGATGCCTGTGTTTGAACCGGCGGTACTTCTTCACTGCCTGTTAGGTTTATCACAAATTTTGGAACTGCTTGTGCGAACACCAGTTCAGTCAACCCATATGTTGATGCTGTTATCACTACAGTTGCTAATACCACTAAGACTACCACTGCAGTACTAGTAATTGCAACTTTCACTTTCATGGTCATAAGAAAATGTATTGATTCATAATATTTAAAGTTAGGAATAGACAAGCCTATGTTCTCGCTAATGGAATTCCGACGATATCGGCTGCCAAGAAGATTAGTCCATCTTTGTTTCCAATTAAGGAAATAAATATTTTTTCAATGCCACATTTGACTTCTCTTTAAGTCAAGTCTTCGGACGTCGGTACTCGCGACGCTATCGGTTCTAAAAAGGGATTCTGATTAGATGCATAAAACTTCTAAGCTTTAAAGTTTCCCACAATTCTGCGATTCCTCGGGATTAGAATCCTGCATATACTAGGGTTCTACTTAACTTCTATTTAGCTCTTCTTTCTCAAGATGTCCTTCTAATTGGCTCCTATCTTATTCGTAATTTAATTTTCAATGAAAAGAATATGAAATTTTACTGTTTAACTACTTTCCAGGTAGGATGTATTTCATGCCATCCTTTTGGCTTGTCTGTAACCCATGCTCCCCATATGTGAACCCGGTCACCTTCCTTTGGAAGAATTATTCCGCTTTTACCTTGATCTGGTGGAACGATTTCTACCACCAAGAACCCGTCGGTTTTATCGTCATTTTTTTCATTTAAAAGATACTTGTATTTATTCTCAACGTTTAAAAGAAATTTGTAATCGCCATCGTCCATTTTTTTCGTGTGAACTACTTCACCTACCGCTTCCTGACACTCCGACAATACTTTTAGATCTTCCTCATTTGACGCACCCTCAAGCACATTTCCACCTTTACAGTCATTATCGTTTTCAGCTTTGTGTTCCTTAATAGCGAATTGATCTTCTTCTTCCACTTGCTTCTGTTCTTCTTCTGGTAATGGTTGATCCTCTTCTTCTTCTTCCGACAAAACCTTTTCTAATTTATCTTTTAGTTCTTGCAACCTCTTTTGTATTCTGTCTTGTGTTGATAAATTGTCATTTTCTCCATTTCCTTGATCATCTTCGTCATCTACTGCTTCATTAATCCGATCTCTTATTTCATCATCGTTTTCGTCATCATCGTTTTCAATTGAGTTGATATCTTCATCGCAGAAATCATCCCTCAATTTTTCAAGAAGAGCGTTGGACGAAAAAGGATTTTCGGAATTAAAATCACATATGCCGTTATCCAAACTAACATCGCTCCTAATAGGATCAGAATTGGATTCTGCACTACTAAAAATCTGTGTTTGAGCCCAGGTTGAATTAATTAAATAATTATTTGAAGTTATTGACAGGGCTAGTAATCCTGTGGATATGACAATGATAAACATATGGCCAGATCCTAAACCTATTAATGAATAAAAGTATCCCAATTTGAAATCCATTTTCCTATGTGCCAATAAAATCTATATACCTTTCATGTTCTAGCGGTTGTTTGTTATTGGCCATTATACCGTTTCCAATCGTAACAACTTAGATTCTAGGGACTAGAAAGAGCTGATACGCTTGTTGTAGGTTGTATTAAAATCCTAAAAATATTATGATGAATTTTCCTTTATGTGAATTCGGAGAATGTAGAATTAAGTCCTCAATAGCTTTCTTCGAATTCTTCACTATTATCTTGTTCCTCTTCTACTTGATCAAAATCAAGGTCAAGGTTCTCTCTTTCTTCTGGACTTTTATAGGGCAGGTCAGTCTCTCCGGGGGATCCACATATAGGACATTTAAACTCAATTGTCTGTCCTTCTAGGTCTACTGGAAATTCCTTTGAGAATGCCTCGTCACATTTCGAACATACTAAAGTAGCCTGAATATTCTCGGTACTGAACTTGTTTGATTCCAGCCTAAATAAGCTACTAGCCATTTTCCTTTCTTTACAAACGACAATATTTTTTATAAAGATTACATGGATTTAGTTTGTAATTGAACAAATAAAATGATTAACCAAAGCCTGTAGAAACGATATCAAAAGATTATTTCCACGATTACAATTCCTTTCTTGCACTTTCATAAGGTAAAGCAATTTTTTAATATCAATTTTTTAATGTCAACTTTATTTTGTATGTTTGCCAATACCTTTTCTTAAATTTTCGAGTAAATTAATAAAGTGATCTATGATTTAATTATATGATTACAATTAATGTCTCATGCAACGATTAAGCTACCACTGCATGGCGGTCATGTCCCTCCTTATCTTATCGACAGGATGATCAAACTTTCAGGCGCAATTGCAAAAGTGATTGTAAATGAATACGGCGGCCATGAATTTTTAAGAAGACTATCTGATCCATTGTGGTTTCAGGCTTTTGGTTGTGTACTGGGTTTTGATTGGCATTCTTCAGGGGTAACAACCGTAGTAACAGGCGTTTTAAAACAATCACTTACAATTGAAGAACACGGTATTTCAATAGCAGGAGGCAAGGGCAAAAAATCTAACCAAACTAAAAATGAAATCCCAATATTGGCTGAAAAATATTACAATCTATCTTCTGACAAAATGGATAATTTAGTGTACGCAAGTAGGATGGCTGCAAAAGTCGATAATGCGGTAGTACAAGACGGATACTCATTATATCACCATGTGATTCTTTTTGATAAAAATGGCAATTGGTCCGTAGTTCAACAAGGCATGAACCCCAAAAGCATGACTGCAAGAAGGTATCATTGGATGTCGGATTTTGTGAAAAGCTTCATTTGCGAGCCTCATGCAGGCATAATAAGCGATTACAAGAATTTAAGGACATTGAACATGTCTTCAATTAATTCAAAAGAAAATCAAAAAATTTCCCTTGAGTTGGCAACGGGCAATACCGAGAACCTAAAATCTTCTGTTAACAAGCTCGTACTAAAAAAAGATCATTTGTTGAAAAATAATAGTACGCTAGATCATTGGATGCCGAGGAGCAATTTAAGCGATACTTCTGGTAGCCTTTTTGAAGATTTCCATGGTGAAGAACACTATGAAATGCCTCGTAAATTAGATTGGAATTTATTTAGAAAAATTTATGATATTCAACCTAGGAACTATGAGCAACTAATTTCCATACCTGGTTTCGGTCCTGCTTCCGTTAGAGCTTTATCTCTCATAGGTGAAATAATTTTTGGAATGAAAGCTTCATGGCAAGATCCTGTGAAATTTAATTTCGCTCACGGTGGTAAAGATGGGGTACCTTATCCGGTCGCTCGGAATACGTATGATAAGTCGATTAGTTATCTGTTAGACGCTATCGAAGGAGCAGAAATACAAAGACAGGAGAGAATTAATGCTTTAAAGAAGCTCGCTGCTTTTTCCAAAACATTGTTCTCTAATTGAGAAGATTAGCAACATAGAAACTAATCATATTTGAGAGACTTTAAATAATTGTCGCACTGCTAGTCTTTAGATATAACCTCAGTAACCTTCCAGTCATACTATTATTGCTAATTCTTAATTCATCAAAAAGTTTTTTATCGTCTTACATATTTGACCGTCAGGATTAGAACCCTGCATGTACTAGGGTTCTACTACATAGTATTTAGCTTTTTTCTTTATGGATAATTTAGAGATGAGTTCAGTGTAAATTTTTTTTGCGATGTGATCTATTGATTGCTTAACTTGCTCAAAGTCTGACATAAGAAATTGCATGGAGTGTATTCAAGAAATATTTCTTCAGCTTTCAAACCATGTACCATGATAGCATGGTCTGCCCCTTTACTCAATATCTCCTCTTCAGTTTCACCCTCAATCACGTAATCGCAATCCAATCCTGTTTCACGGCAAATTAGGGTTAACAATTCAACAGATAGACAATCCGCCACATAAAGTATTAAGTTTTCTCATTCAAAAGTCTGAGAACTCCAAAGTCTGGGTCGCAATTTGGCCTTTGAAGGTTTATTTAAGATGCCTGGATAAATTATGTGTTTTGAAGCTATTATCGCTAAACGTCGGTCTTCCACGTCAAGTGAAATTCCAGAGTGAAGTTGTAACTACTGGAATCTTTAAGGAACCAGTAAGTGGTCGTGTAAGATTACGGAAACTCAATCTCGACGGAGACAAGCAGGCCGACTTAACAGTACATGGCGGTGCTGACAAGGCCATCTATGCGTATGCAGCAGAACATTATAGTTACTGGAATAAGGAACTCCCTGGCATGTCATTGCCTTGGGGTATGTTTGGTGAAAATTTTACTACACAAGGAATGTTTGAAGAAATGGTTAACATTGGAGATCAATTCCAGGTTGGAACAGCGAAAGTTGTCGCAACTCAGCCTAGGATGCCATGTTATAAACTCGGAGTAAAATTTGGAAGAATGGATATGATTAAAAAATTTCTGGCAAGTGGTCTTACGGGTGTCTACTTCAAGGTAATGAAGGAAGGAGAGCTGGAACAAGGTGATGAAATCAAGCTTGTCAAAAAAGATGAAAATAATGTTACGATAAAGGATATTGTCAGATTATACGCTGTAAATAAGGATGATCTTCAAACAATGGAACGTGCCGTCAAGGTTAAAGATTTACCAAAGGGTTGGAAGTTTCATTTCATCGAACAGTTAAAGCAGGCAAGGAAAAATTGATGGCCATCATAACCTGGTATGCAAGCAAATGATAGGATCCATGAAAGGCAAATTAATAGATAATTATGGTAGAATTGCAAAAAAGCTTAGAATCTCTGTCACAGACAGGTGCAATATGCAATGCGGTTATTGCATGCCAAAGGACAATACAAAGTGGCTTGACACTACTGAAGTTCTCTCTTTTGATGAGATGACTAGACTTTCATCTATTTTTGCTAATTTAGGGGTTGAAAAAATAAGAATAACAGGAGGTGAACCACTGGTCAGACCTTCAATAGAAAACCTAATCAAATCAATTGCAAAGATAGGTAACATTAAGAGCATCGGGCTAACAACCAATGGGTTACTACTTCAAGAGAAAGTAGAATCATTAAAATCCAGCGGCCTTGACAGCGTGAATATTAGTCTAGATTCATTTAAAGAAGATAGATTTAAGATGATGACGGGGGTAAATGGGCTAGACAAAGTCGTAAAATCTATCCAAAAGGCAAAAGATGTTGGATTTGATGTAAAGATAAATACAGTTGTCGTCAGGGGTTGGAATGATGATGAAGTTGTTGAATTTGCCAATTTTGCAAGACGGACAGGCATCACTGTCCGATTTATAGAGTTTATGCCACTAGATGGGTCAGGGATATGGAGGAATGATCTCGTTGTTAGTAAAATGGAAATGATCGAAAAACTAGAATCCAATATTGGAAAAGTTTTTCCTGCCTCAGAACGAGAGATGTCAGCACCTGCTAAACTCTATTCTTTTTCAGATAGAATAGGGACTGTGGGATTTATTCCCTCTGTAACAGAGCCCTTCTGCAGCCAGTGCGATAGGATAAGATTGACTTCTGATGGAAGATTCCTTACCTGTCTATTTGAAAACCCAGGTTACGATATCAAGAGTTATCTGCGTAAAGGAGCATCAGATGAGGAGCTTGGTCATTGCTTAATTCACTGTATGACTATGAAAGAGGAAGGGATAGCGAGTCTGATAAGAATTAACGGCCTTAAGCCAAAACTTAACCTTATGCATACAATTGGTGGATAAGCTCAAATTGAGATCGGATAATTTAGGTAACGACAAAATAAAAGTCAAATTATTTGCAATTTTGAGAGAATTGGTGGGTGAAAGAGAAATAACAATAACTGTACCTACTGGCATTACAGTAAACCACTTGAATGATGAAATATTAAAGAAGTATCCGCAGCTAAAATCGTTTAGTAACAAATTTGTAACTTCTGTAAATTGTAAGGTTACTAGTGGAGATACCATTATTTCTTCCAAGGATCAAATTGCGCTTTTGCCGCCAGTCAGCGGGGGTTGAATCTTGATTAGTATTACCAATAACCGTCTAAATTTGCAAGAGATAATGTTTGAACTAGAGGACAATTCTGCAGGTGCATTATCAATTTTCATAGGCAACGTCCGTAATCATGGAAGGTTTGGTAACGTTTCAGAAATCTATTATGAGACTTACAATGAGATGGCACAAGAAAAATTGAGGGAAATTGAAAATGAAGCACAAACAAAATGGGGAATAAAAAAATTAGTTGCAATTCATAGGATCGGTAATATAAAAGCCGGTGAGACCAGTATTATAATTGGGGTCTCTTCAGAGCATAGGCATGAAGCTTTTGAGGCATGCAAATATGTTCTAAATAATGTGAAAACTCGGGTACCTATTTGGAAAAAGGAAATATCTAAAGAAAGTCAGAAATGGGCTGATGGAGTATTACTTGAGTAGAGAAAAGATGCACGATAAAAAGGGCAGGGGAATGTTTGATGTTGGTGCTAAGCCAGATTCTCACAGAACCGCACAAGCAAAGGCGGTATTGAGTATAGACGCCAAAACGGCAGTATTGATTAGACAAGGAAAGTCTCCCAAGGGGGATATTGTGGAGGCAGCGAAGATAGCAGCTACGTCGGGCGCTAAAAAAACATCAGACATTATACCATACTGTCATCCAATACCTATAGATCAAATTAAGGTTCAAGTATCAGTAAAATCCCACGCAATTGAAGTCGATGTAGAAGTTAAAAGTATTTGGAAAACGGGGGTAGAAATGGAAGCCCTTAGTGGAGCTTGTATTGGTGCATTGACGATATATGATATGCTAAAACCCATAGACGAAACATTATTTATCTCATCTGTAAAGCTTGTCGAAAAGTCAGGAGGAATGGGCCATTTTGCAATTAAGCAGGGAAATAAGATCAGAGCAGGTGTGATTGTCGTCAGCGATTCAGTTGCAGCTGGCAAGCGGGGAGATAAATCCGGAAAATTAATCGTTAAAACTCTAAAAAATAGAGGTATTGATGTGGTCAAATCCCAAGTAGTGCCTGACGATAGTTCTGTTATTGAGGAACTCTTAATAAAATATTCAGATGATCTCCATTTAAACTTGATATTGACAACTGGAGGAACAGGACTTGGTCCAAGAGACGTGACACCTGAAGCTACAAGAAACGTCTTAGAAAGGGAAATAACGGGAATTGCAGAGGGAAGTAGGGCATATGGGCAGAGAAGAACACCGTTATCGATGCTCTCAAGAGGTGTTGCGGGAGTAAGAGGAAAGAGTTTAATAGTAAATATTCCGGGAAGTTTAAGTGCAGTATCAGAGTCTTTAGAATTCTTATTTCCGGGGCTAGATCATGCATTTAAGATGATGGAGGGACACGGCCATTAATGAGCAATTACTGATAATACTTGTTCCAGTTTTCTTTGCAATAAGTTTTATTTATTCTAGTGTTGGATTTGCAGGAGGAAGCAGCTATATTGCCATACTAGTTCTTGTTGGGGTAAATCTATTCACCATCCCTCCTGTGTCATTAGCTCTGAATATAGTTGTTGCTTCAATAGCGCTCTTCAATTATTTAAGGGCAGGTCACCTATCACTTCGTATATCTATTCCGTTACTTATTTCAGTACCATTTGCTTTTATTGGAGGTTCTACTATACTACCAGAAAAAACTCTCATACTAATCTTCGTAATTGCTCTTTTTTCAGCTTCGGCCATGCTACTATTAAGTGGTAACCAGATAAAAATAAGGCGGGAGAAAATAAGAAAATTAAACCTAAGTCTACCTAGGCTTTCATTAATCACATTACCATTAGGTGCTATTTTAGGGACTGTTTCGGGCCTTGTTGGAATTGGTGGGGGCATCTGGTTATCACCAATCTTGATATTAACCGGTCTAGCAAATCCAAAGACAGTTGCGGCCTCAGCTAGTTTATTCATACTCACAAATTCGGTTAGCGGACTTGTTGCCCATTCAATCACACAGGAAGTTGATTTTGTACTGATTTTACCATTGGCCTTTGTAGTCCTTCTTGGGGGATTTCTAGGTTCCAGGTTGGGGGCATTAAAATTGAGTCACGAAAAATTAATTTTTATCATAGGAATTATAGTAGCTGTCGCAGGGATTAATCTGGCTACTAGGTTGTTTAAATGATGTATTTCTAAAACGGAATGAACGATCTTTCTGCCAGGTAAGGAAACTCTACTGGGTTACCTGATGAAAAAGACAGACCAGGAAAAATGTTTATTTTAACTTTTTGCCCCCTTTTTAGCATAGTCGAGCGTTCGGGTACCAAAATAAAGCCATTGCTCCCTGTTAGCACTGTAATGTCCGTAGTTTCCCCGGTTATGGGTTTTGCATGAAATTCACCTGATTCTGATAACGTTAACTTCACATATATTATTTTTGTAAAGTCTTGAAATTTTCTTCGGGCGTTCCAATTTTCAGTAAGCTTTGCTGAAATAAATGGTTTATTAAAAGGATACAGACCCAACATAAATCTAATTAGTGGCTGAGCAAATACAATAAAGGCGTTCACAGCTCCTTGTATGGGTCCGGGAAGAATAATTACTGGTCTGTTGTGGAGTGCAGCGAGGCCCGTTACCCTTCCACGATCAAGTTTTATTCCGTGAACCAGAATTCCTGGCTTTCCAATATAGTTTATTGATTCAGCAACAAGATCTAGCAATCCAACGGAAGATCCGCCCGTTGTTAATATGATATCACTTTGAGACAACGCAAGTCTAATTTTGTTTTTTATCTTGTGAATGTTATCAGGTGTAATTCCCAGATCTAAAGGAGTACCTCCTAATTTTTCAATTAAATTAGATATGACTTTACTATTAGTATTTAATATTTTTCCACGCTTTATGTCAGCAATGTCCTCAGTAAGTTCATTGCCTGTAGGAATTATTGCAACTTTTGGTTTTTTAAAAATTTTTAGCTTTCGAATCCCAAGCATTGCGATTAATGCTAAATCCTGTGCCCTAAGAATGTGACCTTTGGTTAGTAACAAATCCTTACATGCGATCTCACTACCCTTATGAGATACAAACGATCCTTTAGCCGACACCCTTTGAATTATAATTGAATTATTTTTAGCATCTAACTGTGTATATTCGACAGGGATAACTGTATCTCCCAAACGTGGTAAGACTTCGCCAGTTGAGACTCTAATAGTTTGTCCTGTAAACAGGACCTGGTTTTCATTCATGTCATCTTTTCTTCTAGGCACTACCCTTAGTTTTATTGGTCTATGTTGAGATATCCTACTGATATCGTTATATTTTACAACAAATCCATCCATGTGAGAACAGTTACTCGATGGGATATCGGTATGCGATATTATATCAGTCCATAGAACCCGTCCTATTGCCTGCTCAGCAAAGATTGATTCTGCCCTTGGTCTGATAGTTATTGCATCCATTAGTTTAGAATAGCTTGCCTTCACTGATGTATAATCTGAGGGTGTCCAATGCATTCCTATTGTATGACTTATTTAGTATTTAAGAGAGTACCACTAACAATTTGTCGATTTATTCCAAGATTAGATATTATATTCCATAGCTTGATTTTTTCCGGTAGGATTCAAGATAGGTTTACTATTAATAAAAAAATTTTTGGATGGTAGAGCAAGAGAATGTCCTGACGCAGGGAATATCGGCATTAATATCGGCAAAAGTATTTCTGGTACATTTCAATGTCTCGTTACGCATTTGGATACTCTTTATATAATATGTTTTGGACATAATTACTACTTTTAGCAATGTCAAACCAAATGAGTATTAGCGTATTGGTGATTGCCATAGGTGTTACTGTTCTGATAGCAGTAACATCAAAAGTCATCTTCAGTCAAGACCTATCTGTAAACGAAAAAGAAAACATGTCTGCTGTCAATAATCAGACAATGATGATGCCAGGTGGCAATATGACTTTTGGATCGTCACTGGATAATGCTAAAATGCATTTAATGGAGGCGATCATGGACCTAAATGAAGGAGACGTCAAGGGCGCAATTATGCAGCTAAATATGACGGATCTAGGAATTAAGATGCACGAAAAAGACATGATGGGCATGATGAAGAGTATGGAACCGAATATGTCGACTACTATATCGAAGGCTCAAAATGATTCATCATAATTGTGAAGTGTAGATTAGATAGCTAGAGCAATAAACCAAATAGGCACTTGTAACTGCGGAGCTTCCTACTAATCAGGCAATAGTTCAGAGTACACTGAATCGAAAGAAACCTTAAATCGTTAAAATTCGATCAAAATACGTGGCAAGAAATTCACGCAGATTCCTTGTTCCTTTTGTTGCAGGCTTGGCGGCAGGAACGGTGGCTGTTGCAGTGTCAATAATACTAAAAGAAACGAGTGGTGGATTGTTTCTACCAGAAGTTGCGTCTCAGGCATTGTTTTCAGTAACACCTGGAGAATTTGAATCTCAGGCAGTTGAAAATTTCGGACCTCTTGCTAAATATTCGGCGTTCATTGGTTCAATTATTGCAAATATAATAGCATTTGGAATTATAGCGATTTTACTAGATAAGCTATTTTCTAGATTGAAAAGTGGGGGATATCTGCTGGAGGCTTTACTGTCCTCTTCCTTGTCATATATAATTTTCATAATTATAGCAATAATGCTGGTTACGCTAATTCAATCACGAAGTGGTATACAGGTCGTGCCAATATCCCTTATAGTGCTATCCCTTATTCCATCCCAGCTTGCCTTTGGATTTACGTTTTCGTCATTCTTTCATGGTAGAACAAAGGAAAAATCTATGGAGGTACCTGAGCCTGAGCCTAATGCTAGTCCAGATAAATCAATTGACACTATTGACATAAAATATAGTAGAAGAGCATTTCTTCGCCTATTAGCAGGCGCAGCAATAGCATTACCGATAATTTTTCTTGGCGTCGATAGACTTCTTTCCAGACAAAA
Organism: Nitrososphaeraceae archaeon; assembly: GCA_044870765.1. Lineage (GTDB taxonomy): Archaea > Thermoproteota > Nitrososphaeria > Nitrososphaerales > Nitrososphaeraceae > TA-21. The sequence goes on along the minus strand of JBIOZG010000043.1, from coordinate 68,670 downwards.
TGAGGAACAAGAACAAGAATCGACTACCCCACTGTTACCACAGACCGGACCTCGACCTAAGGGCTTTGAAGATCCAAATCTAGTACCACTTCTTGCTTCTGAAGTTACTCCAACATATTTATTTTACAGGATTGATATCAATCCAATAGTTCCTCAAGTCGATTCAAAGTCTTGGAATCTTACGATAAAGGGGCTAGTCGAAAAACCATTGAGCATTAACTATGACCAGATCAAGGCAATGCCTTCAGTAGAGGAATATGTAACATTAGAATGCATAAGCAACAAGGTAGGTGGCGAACTAATAAGCACCGCTCTTTGGAAGGGTGTACGTTTAAGCTATCTGCTTGATAAGGCTGCAATTAAGCCAAACGTAAAATATGTCGTGTTTAGATGCGCCGACGGTTATGATGTAGGAATACCTATAGAGAGATCCCAAATGGAAGGGACTATACTTGCATATGATATGAATTATACTCCACTTACGCCTAAACATGGATTCCCCGTTAGGGCAATAGTACCAGGCCTATACGGAATGATGAATCCAAAGTGGATAACAGAAATTGAATTAGTAGATAAGGTTTATGAGGGCTATTGGCAGCGGCTAGGATGGGCTAATAACGCTGAGGACAAAACTGGTTCATCCATTTTAATTCCCGGTCAGGCGCCGGCAAGACAAAGATTCAGAAAGCTAGATGAAACTGCAGCTTCCTCCTACGAGAGTAGAGTTCCAATTGCAGGGATAGCATTTGCAGGAGACAGGGGAATAGCAAAGATTGAGGTTAGCACTGATGGAGGGACTACCTGGAAAACAGCAAAAGTAAAGGATCCTCTCTCGCAGTATACTTGGGTACTGTGGACAGCCGGATATGTACCGCCGGATAAAGAAAATTATGCCATTGTAGTTCGAGCAACCGACAAAACAGGAAAGATTCAAACCACTGAGATGAACCCCCCTTTCCCCAATGGTGCCACAGGATACCATACAATGACGGTTTAGGAATGGATTATTGATTTAAGATGTCAACTGCAGAAGTAAAGCCAAAGAAACTCAGATGCGAAAGATGTGCAAGAATTTTGAGACTCCAGAGATGTTGAGCTATCACGTGTCCGTTGAACATAGTCAAGATAGGAAATCGCCTACAGGCATGTCCTAAAATGGGATAATACTTTTCTAATCGTTGGTTCTAACTATGTAACTATAGATAAAATATTAATGAACTGTTACGGGTGGAATGCCTCGGGATTCAAACCTTGCATGTACCCGGGTTCTACTGGTTTGTATTTAGCTTTTTGTTTGACCTCGTATTCAATGTTATAGCGTTATCACTGGGACTTTATGGCCTGCTCCATTTATTGGAACTTCGATAGTTGCATTACTACTAAGACGAAAATTTAGTTAATATTGGTCCGCTGAATTAAAATAAGAAAATTATTTTATATTAATACCTAACATTCCTGGATTCGGTTTAACTGTTATCATGCCTTTCATCTCTGGGTATATCAAGCATTGGTAATGATAGGTTCCGGGATTCATAAAAGTGACTATAAACGAATTTATTTTCAGAAACCCGTTCGGTATCACACCGCCAGCCCAAATTAGTCCTGAATTAAGATAGGTTTCATTTCCCGTAAAGTTGTATTCAGCACCTTTAAAAAGCTGATTTCCACTAGCATTCAGATAGGTTACAGACAGGTTCGAAGAATTTACCAAGGACGGAAAAATAATCGACCCTCCATTGAAAGTCTGACTAGCATTACCGGTTTGTTTATCGTCTTTGGATATTGATTTATTCAAATTGCTAATTAAAGACTCCAAATTGGATGACTGGAATGTCATAGTTATGTTTGATATTTTTGATTTTAATTCAGTACTTTGATTACCTATGAAGGTAACAATATGTGGATATGGTTTCCCTGCCGTTGGATTTGACCACTTAACAGTTTCACCGGTATAAATCTCCCTGTTTTCAGGATCAAATTCATTTATCGGTGCGCTGCTATTCCCTGCGCCTGTATAAACGTCCGAATATATCCTGGTAGTTCCAAAATGAAAGGCAAATACTACCGAGTTTGAATTCGAAACACTGAGACTTGAGCCTAAAACTAAGACCAGACACAATACGGCAAGAGTTATTATTTTCATTTCAATCGTCTCGAAGACGAGCCATGTTATTGATATCTGACATTTAATTCTTCATAGCCTCTACTTCCAAATGCAATAAGGATTAAAAACGGCGGTTATAATATGAGAAATTAGATTGTATTCAAAAATACTGAGTGATAATCGAACCAGCGACAATCATTACTTAATCGCAAGCTGCACAGTAAGAAAAAAAGTCATTTTGGGTTTGATTCAGGTAACTATTGCGTTGATAGCTGTAGTCGTTTTCGGCTTTTCAACTGTTGTGGAAAGTTCGGCTGCCCCCAACAACATGTTGATTCATAATCACGTAAGTCTAAATGTCACTATTAATGGAAAACCAATAATCGTTCCTGCTAATATTGGAATAACGCAGACAGGAATATTTGCGGATCCATTGTTGTTTGCGGACCATACTTTAGATAAATTTGGTATGCAAGGAATGTCACCATTGCACACACATGATTATAGCGGGACGATTCACATAGAATCCAACGCAGTAAGAAACTACACTTTGAGTGAATTTTTGGCCATTTGGAAAGGCCTCAATATCGATGGTGAAAATGTTATAGCTTCAGTGGATGGCAAGCCGGTATCGGACTTTCGTAATATCCCACTAAATGATAAGGCAAAAATAATTTTGGATATAAAGTCATATTCCTAGTCGGTTTTGAATTCAAACAATATTTACATAGTTAAGTTGGCATGATCGACAATGTCAATCCAAATCGTCATGTAGTGGCCCTCAGGGACCCTATTTTACATGTGACGATCCAGAATTCCATATTGAAAAGTATCCATACGGATGTCTTGAAAAAGGCAAGTTGAGACAGAGTCCAAGCGTGAAAAAGGGATTACCATTACCACTACCGCCTCCAGAGGAACAAGCAAAATATCCACCATGCGATGTTTCAGTTGTGAATGTAAAACTGCCATGTCTTGCAAATGACGGGAGTATCACATTTGACTGCGACGATGATAGATTCCTGACCAGTAAGTTTGCTGCTGGATGCGTAGGTTCATAATATTCCAGGAAATTTTTGGATTTAAAACAAAATTAATTAGACTTACAAATTAAACTATTTTCAAACTCAACTTATAGCACTAAGTAACAGACTTTAGCTACATGTAGCTATGTAGCAACAGTAACATAAATAGAAAAATAATACGGCGTTTAGATATAAATAAGTCATGGTAAACCCATTTGCTGAAACTCCGGCAGAGAAAAGAGAATTGGCTCTACACATGTACCACAACGGCCATACATATAGAGAAATTTGTAAAGAAGTGCACCTTTCACCCTCAACGCTGAGCAGTATCATTAAGTCAGAATCCGGTGATACAGAAGATTCTGAAAGCCAATTGGTTAATAAGAGTAAAGAGTCTAGGGCGTATGCTCTATACGATAAGAATAAGCGACCTCTAGAAGTATCAATAGAATTGGATATTCCAGCAGAAAGAGCTATTGAATACTATGAAAAGTTCCAAGATCTGAAATGCATGCCACTGGAAGATAGGCAGATCAAACTTATTGATGAAATAAATCAGCTTGAATCAAAAAGAATCAGATCAAATACTCAATTGATAGATTTGAGAAATCAGGTAATCGCATCAAATAGAATGCTTGAATATTATAAACTGGAATGCGAAAGACTCCTAGTTCTGTATTGCCACAGAAAACAACTAGTTGGTCATTAGGGCGGCATTAAAGTACGGGCCCGTCGGGATTCGAACCCGAGACAGCCGGATTTCTTCCTTTTCTTCCGAAATGCTAAAAGTCCGGTACTCTACCTGGCTGAGCTACGGGCCCATATTTCTGAATAGCGTGTACCGTAGTATATTTAATGTTTAGCCATATCGGGATGTCAACTTTTCGAAAATGATGATTACATAGATAACCCTTCAAGAAAACATATTAATTGTAGAGTAGGAAATTTTTCAATGCGCCCGGATAGTATAGAGTTTCAATAGTAAAATATTGAAGCATAAAGTCCGGTCTAGTATGGGGGACTGTCACTCCTTCGACCCGGGTTCGAATCCCGGTCCGGGCGCCTCTTTTTTATTTGAACAGACTGAGATCTTGCGCAAGCATATTGTAAATTTTATGGTCAGACAGTGCAATAAACGAAAATCTATTACCTGACGATATGTCAGAATCAAGTGTATTACCGGATTTATCAAGTACAAGTCCGCCTGCTTCCTTAACTATTAGAAAGGCAGCGGCCATATCAGTAGGTCTAATTTTAGCCCTAAAATCCATAAACAGGTCCAGGTATCCCCTGGCAAGAAAACATAGCTCCAGCGCATTTGCGCCAAAGACCCTGATGTGATTTAGTTTTGAAATAAATGGACCAATTGAATGTAATAATTCCTGGGAAACTCCAGATATGTTAATACCAGCAATGATTTCATCTTGCTTTATTTTGTCAGATTTTCTAACTGTCATGTTATTGCCATTCAAAAACGCACCCTTACCTTTTGACGCATAATAGAGATCTCCTGTAGTAATATCTATTATGGCTGCGTCTATTACAGAGCTCAGCTTTAAATCAGTGGCATAGGCTAGAGAGCAGCAATTAAATGGAATGGATCTGGTAACGTTAGTTGTTCCATCAATTGCATCCATAATTATGTATCCCTGATCGTTACCTGGAATGGTACCACATTCTTCACCAATTATTGTGGGATTTGTACCAGACTTTCTTATAGTCTCTATAACTTTTTGTTCAGCTACTATGTCTATTTTTCTTGAAATATCTCCTCCAGCTCCCTGACCCATTTTAGTGTTACCTTCAGGTGTTCCAACTAGGCCTTTGACAGTTTTTCTAACCTCCAGACATGCAGTTTTTAGCGTTTCAATCATTTGGTAATGGTCACTACGCTAGCATAATAAATTGTTATCTGACATTGATTGAAATTCAATTTAGATTCATCTTGATATGCTTTGCAATTCGTAATCGTACAAAAGGTTGCCATTTTCGCCATATACTTGCGCCTTTATGGGAAGGGGCAAATCCTTATTGATGTAAATAGTGCTCGATGAATTTCCCACCTTGTATTGCAGTGAAAAAACATCATACATACCAGCAGGAGTAGAGATAGTATCTTTACTTTGTATTTTTGCATCTATTGTATTGGAACCTGTAAATATCTTGTCCCAAACGGCTCCAACTACGAGATACTTTGGCTCTCTGGCAATGTCGCGAATTGCCAGTACTGAGGCTTCAAGAGGTTGAAGAAACTTGTTATCTTTTTCAGTAATAGGATCCGTCATCAAGAGTTGATTTTTGGAAATATTTGCGTGAATTTCGCTGGCATTGTTGTTATTGTTACTTCCGTTTTGTATTTTAAAATCAATGTTCCATTTATCCCCCATGTTATGAAATCTCATGGACACTATAGAATCTATGAGATTTGCCTTATCGTCTCCAGTATTGCTTGTTAGCGAATATGTCAAATTCATTCCATCTGCTATGTTACTACCCAGTGTCCACAGGTCTTTTGATGTTGGGGGATTGAGTATAGAAGGACCCTCACCCGAAAACCCTCCGTTAATTGCAATTATGACTATGCTTACTAAAATTCCAATTCCTGCAAAGATTCCTGTAGCTACAAAGATTATTCTTTTCGGACTCATCTCTTTTATCGCTACTGTAAAAAAGACTTGAAAATAAAAATAAAAATGAAAAAAAGATTACTGGACAACCAAGCCAAACTGACCTGATTCAACGAAAGTGCTTGGTGCACCTGATCCGGCAGTTGTTATCAGTACCTTTACAGTAACTTCTCCTGGTGCCTGGAAGATGACATTTTGTACCGCAGTTCCATCGGGTGCAAGTTGGTTATCTTTTCCGTAAATTAGTTGTCCTTTAGCATCTACAACGGCAAAATTATATCCAACTTCGGTTATCACGTTTTTCTTGTCATCCATGAATATAATTCCAAATTTCGTATTATTACCGGCCTTTATCGTAACAGGTTCCCATATTAGCTTAATAACATAGCTCCCACGCTCTGTCCTCTGCTCAAGTGGTGGTACTGGAATCTCTTCTTTGCTTTCAGGCTGCTTTGGTTGTCCTTGTCCTGTTGCGAGCAATTCAAACGCATACTGGGTTGGAGGATTGCCCGTGGTAGTATCTGCAAAAGTTTGAGCCTTTATGGGATAAGGAAATCCGTCCTTAATCCAAATTGTATTATCAACTCCCTTGTGAAATACAATTGTGGTGGTATCAAAAGTTCCTGCAGGTGTGGTAATAGTAGCTTTGCCTGCCGGAGTAATTGGTGAGCCACCAATTGATGCTATTTTGCCCCAATTCTGTGCAGTTAGTGATTGACCGGGCTTTGATACAAATGCTGATAGCCATTTTAATGAACTTGAATAACCGCTCCTGTACTTTGCCATTTCTGGAGGGATTTGAGAAGTTCCCAATGCAGTTAAATCAAGATCACTTAGGTGGAGAGTTCCGTTAATTACGCGTCCCTGGTCCACAATAAACGTTGGAGCCACCCAATATTTACCAGTCTCATTAAATTCCTTAAAGTAAATCGTCATATCAAACGGACGGCCAGCATTTGTATCCTGTTCTTGCACTCTGTATGTTACATACATATCATTTTTTGCTCCATCACCGACGTACCATAAATTTCCTGCCTGTGCAAATCCCTTGTTCATACTGGATTGCGAAATTAGTAAAAGGCTTGAAAATAACACAAACACAATAATTGGTTTGCCTAATGACAATTGAAAGTTGCCCATAGTTTTGTTAAATTGGGATTCGCACTCATAAACTTTTAGCATCGTGCATCCTCATCAAGCTGGTAACTTTGTAGCCGTCTAATAATTTAGATAAACTAATAAGAGATGCGCAAATCAAAAATAGCAAATGTGTGATTGTCCCGGCGTTCATTTCTATGAAGTTGATTTTAAGCTATATGGAATGAAAGTTGTTCCATCTCACAAAAACTGCGGAGACCCCTTAAACAATGAGCAATTCTCAAAGTTCGAAAAGGAATTGATAAAATACTGGGGAATTGAAGAAGCTTAGCCCACAAAATCAGTTTGGAATAACTAATTGACGATTAAGGTTTAAATCCATATCCAAAGCTTCCAAAAAGAATGCGTCAACTTTATTAATATCCAATCCAACTTTTGTTTAGGTGTATTTGAATGACAAAGATGTATAAAGTAACAATAGATGCTAGCGGAATAAACCAAGATGAAGGAAAGGCATGGGTAGATGAGTTGGCCAATATCTATGCAGACATGGAAATTGATAATGTGTCGGTGTCTGGAAACAAGATTTCATTTAACGCTGGATTTTCAGGTATGGATGATACTCAACCAGACGACATCAAGATGAGATTAGATGAATATCTTACAATGAATGAAGCCTTTCAGACAAAATCTATAAACGTCAGTTAAAAAAAGACTTATTTTTTTTATTTTCTTTCTCTAAAACATGTAAAAAATCAGTAAAATAAATTACCATTTTTCAAAATATTGTAAAATTAATGTTCATATTTATATAGTTGAGGCGTTTTTTATATATGGAAGGAAGATGACTTGTAAAGGAATATGTATACGACACAAAGCCCAAAAGCCCGTCGGTTCAGGAAGGTATGTTAGCGGTCAAAAAAGATGCCAGATATGCGAAATTTTCATAAAGTGGGATGGATTATGGTGCCCATGCTGTGGATACAGACTGAGAACAAAGCCAAGAAACCTGAAATATAAGGCGAAGTTAAGGGCACGAAGGGTAAAGGAGATTGAACCAATATTGGTTGCTCCCGTCACTTAATTTTTCAGCAAATTTTTGCAGTCGCGTTTTATCAGCGCAGACAATTTCTTTATGTTTTCATAATCACTTGTAAGGTCCAAAGCTATGCTGTTAAGCTTGTAGTAGTTCATTTGAGATGAATTATCTTTTTGCTCAAGATGACTGCATACGAGTCCTCCAATATAGTAATAGCAATCAGCTAAAAGTTTATGATTTAGTAAAAATTCAATTTTTGATGATAATAACTCGACGTCATATCTTTCCTTGAGAATCTCTTTTAGAGCTCGAAACGATCGGTTTAGTATTGTCCTTGTTGCCCTTTCTACTCCCAGACATTCAATACAGGTTTGAATCGCTTCATTTATGATATCTTTTTTTACTTCAAGCTGTCGCAATTGGTTTAATTCATGAATAGGCATTGGCCTTACCTCAGATGTCAGTAGGATACCTTCAAGCAGACCGTAAGCGGCTATCTTGAGGTTTAATGGAGAATTTAATTCTGCTTCTTTATTGATACTATTTTTAGATACATTAAACAGCGCATCAACAATTCTCCTCTTCCCGGCCGCCTTAAACGATCTTTTAATGTCTGTCTCCGAATAGCGTGGTGGTGAAATCAACAAATCGCCAGTTATTACTCGTATCATTTTGTAATGTGAAATGTCATTACTCTGTTTCGGAAACCCCTGAAATTCCATTGTATCTTTTCCAAGTTTTACTATTTTATTTTGGGGGTATGGCTCATTATTTCCAAATATGGCAATATCATACTCACAGCAGTCATAAGATACATCGGGAGCATCGGCCCGGCAACCTACTAATGCCATTTCCGAGTTATGGGTTTCGGTTAGATAATGTAAAATTTCGTCTGGTATCTTCATTTTGAAAAAGTAATGTTTTGTGTTTAGGAAAAGTTAACGCATACTTTCCATATCTTCAATATTCCTGAAATCATTTGGGTTTAGTCGAAATCCGGTTACCGATTCGTAAGGGATTTCGCTAACTTTCATGTGATAATCCAGTTTTCTTTTTCTAAATTTTGCATATAACCAGAGCACGAATCGTTCTTCAATACTTGCTGCTTCCTGCTTGTTAATTTCAGGGTGTATTTCAATCAATCTTTGTACCAGTCTCAAGTCCAGGGCAACATGAAAAAAATCCCATCCTAGAGTTTTTTTGCCATTAGCATAACACTTGTAATAGATACTGTCCATATGTACTTCTTTTTGAAGAGATCCCAGGAATTCCATTATCTTTGGACGTTCTTTATCAAAATTAATACAAGATCCATTTATTATTATGGAATTTGCAGTATTATCAGTTAACTCAGTGTTCTTCCTCCCAGGTCTGTTGTCATTTTCAGCCAGAACAATTTTCTTGATATAGACATAATCCCCTATATTGGTACCAATAGAATCTCTTGTTTTGGCATCAATTCGAATTATTTTATCATTTGTATTTTTGTTGATTTTTTTATTGTAATTCTTATTCTTATTATCTTTGATCTCATCAGTAGGGTGCAATGAAAGACAAATAATATTGGCGCTATTTTTAGGACCAACGATATTAACAACTGCGCCCTCAGCAATGTTTAGCGTACGCATTATTTCCGGATCAATTCTTACGATGTCTCTATCTTTATCTTGTATTTCGTTTTCAAGAACTTTTAAAGGAAATCCAGAATTATCAGCCATCTACTGTTTAATGCATATTTCTATATAAGAATATTATCAAATATAGTCGGCCTTGATAAATTGCATTTCACATGGTGCAGTGCATTAATGGATACAAAAATCAAATGTGAAACTTTGTAGAGGCCATACTGTCCACTAGGAGTTATTTTTAAAAAAGAAAAAAAAGGTCGTCTTTTTCCTGCTTTTATCGACAGTGTGACAGTTAGCTTATGGAATAGATCTGCTGTACAGCTTTCCTTCAAGTGCAAGCTTGTACATTTCAGCCACGTATGGGTTCTTTCCAGGAGTTTCAGCGCCCAATTCTACTAGACGTGCGTATACTCTTACTACGTATGCGAGAGCACCCATGAAAGCCACTACGACTCCCATGTTAAACATCCAGTGGTTTGGAACTGAGAAAATTTCTTCCACAAACCAAAAGTGCCACAATTCATTTACACCAATTGTAAACATGGTTGCAAGATAGCCTATGATGGTTATCTTTAGACCAGTGTTCATTGAGTTTCCAGGACCCCTCAGTACGGGTACCCTTCTGTCATACATTGCCACAAATCCCCAACCTAACGGTAAGGCTATAAAGTGACTGTATAACCACCAATGAGCTGGTGTAAATGCGCTGTCTCTAATTGCGGTTTGATGAAGAGATCCATCAACAAAGTTATCTACTTCTACGGATGCTGCGATTGAACCCAGCATAATGACCATAATGTAGATTTTCTTTAATCTCTGGATTTCTACTTCTTTTGGAATTAGAGTCGGCATCTGTGCCATTTTAGTTCACACGTAATTCATCGATCCTTTATAATAACTTGAAGATATAAAAACTGGAAGATCCAATATAAAATTTGTATTATAGGTGCATACTTTTGCCAATTATTCTTCTAGAATCACAGAATACATAATAAATTTAGACGGATCAAAAGATAGTCGGCGATGATAATCATCAATGATAAACTTTATTAAGATATTGTCAAGTATTAAATGATTCGTGTCATTTTTTCCTATTTATGATCTGGAACCACTCTACATAATATATAAATTATTTTGCATTCCAGACAGAATGATGAATTTAGTGGATGGAATTAAAGTAAAAGTATTACTACTTTTCATGGTTACCTTGTTTTCTGCCGCTACTGTAGCTCATGTAGCTCATGTAGCTCATGGATTGGAGACATCGGGAAATGGAGATGGCACAATCAGTTGTCCTGGCGGCAAGTCAGAAAAGGGCGAACTTTCATTCAGTGCATTTTTGAAAGATTCTCCTATCTATGGAAGTTGGGAAGTAGTTCTTGATGACTCTTCTGATGATAAGACAAGCAATGGCGGCTACCTTGATTCTGGAAAAATAGACAAGAAAAACTATGATTTAGAAGGTAAAGAGACGACAAGTAATATTTGTGGATTAGATAAAAAGGCAAACATTTCAATCCATGGCGACTGCGGAAATAACGGAAAAGTCCAAGTTCGAGCTGACTCAGGTTGGAAAGGAAGTTTCGAAGGGAATATTGACTGTGGATAAAGTCTCTCAAGCTGAACTGCTTTACTTTACAAGTTTGAGTGAATGAAGCAATCAGAAATAAGAAAAAACTTTGAGATTTGACGAACTCACGTACAGGACGATTACAAAGCAAATAGATTAACTTGTACAAGCTTGGTAGGCAAGAGGAGTGGATTGCTATTGTTTCTTAATTGATTTTAACATACTTTTTATTTATGACTCATTTCAAACAAAGTGTTTGCGTAAGGGTAAGATCATTGTAATAGAAGGAATTGACAAGGCAGGCAAAACAACACAGGCAAATTTACTAATGAGGAAATTCAAAAGCAAGTGTGTCAAATTTGATTTCCCCGATTATACTACTCCAATTGGTAAAGAGATAAAGCAATTTCTTGATGGTAAAAGAGTTTATTCAGATCAGGTGAAAATGATGCTTCTTTCTGCAAACAGATGGGAGAAAAAGACCGAAATAGACAGTGTACTTGCCAAAGGGACCACAATTATCATGAACAGATACTATCAATCCAATCTGGTATATGGAGTCTCAAAGGGATTGGAGTTAGACTGGCTTGTTGCGTTGGATGAAGGATTACCAAAAGCAGATCTTGTAATAGTCATAGATATCAAGACAGATACACTGGTTACTAGATCTAAAAATAGTGTCATTGATACTTTTGAAAAAGACCTCGAGTTAATTCGCAAAGTAAAAAAGTCATACAGAGTTCTTGCAAAAAAATTCAAGTGGTATGTTATTGACGGAGAAAAATCAGTCGACGATGTTCATAGTCAGGTACTTAGAATAGTAAGAAATACCGTGAAAATTTAATTCAGTGTGGTGTTCAATTCTATTTACACGATATGAAATTCGTTGGAGAAATAACCGATCCTATTCACAAGTTTATCAGGTTTACAGAGCTCGAAAAAAGGATAATTGATTCAAACGTTTTTCAACGATTAAGAAGAATTAAACAATTGGCGGGCGCTCATCTGGTTTATCCGGCAGCCCAACATTCACGGTTTGAACACTCTTTAGGAACAATGCATGTGGCAGGCTTGGCAGGAGAACATCTATTTTCTATAGGGGTAATAGACAAAGAATCAATTCAGGAGTTGCGAGTAGCATCTCTACTACACGACATTGGTCATGGACCTTTTTCACATCTCTTTGAAGAAGCACTAAAGGTTACAGGCAACAGTAATCATGAAACTCTTGGGGCCAAAATAATATGTAAGACTGAATTAGGTGATATTCTTTCTGATTATGGCTTTTCTCCGCAAACGATAAGTGAGATTTCTTTTGGTAATTCAAAAGTGAAATTCAAAAATGAAATAATTTCAGGAAGTCTTTCGTCGGACCTTATGGATTATCTTCCTCGAGATGGATTCTTTACGGGAGTGGAGTACGGAAAAGTCGATTATAACAGGATTATTAATTCATTCAGGGTAACTGATAGTAAAAGCCTAGCTTTGGACATCTCATCCTTTTACTCTTTTGAATCAATGATAATTTCCCGTTTTGAGATGTTCCGGGCAGTCTATTTTCACAAGACAGTTCGATCTGCTGAAGTCATGCTATTGCACTCTATCTTGCTCTCAAGTGATATATTGAACCTAAGAGGATTATCGTTGACTGATTATCTTAACCTAACAGATGAAAGCATAATTTGCAGCATCTCATCATCACAAAATAACAAAGTTGCACAAGAAATGATTTCCAATTATTTGGATAGGAGGTTACTCAAATGTGTTTATGAAAGATTTATTCGAAAACGAGACAATTATACAAAGTTAAATAGAGATAAAATTGAAGAATTGAGATTGGAAATTGCAAGATTGGCTAATATTGATGAGAAAAAAATTTTTCTTGATACGTATGGCATTTCACTAGTGCCACTTGCGCCAAACAAGCAAGAAATGAAATCAATACTTCTTGTTAGCGAGGACGAATTCTTTAAACAACCAGTTTCTAATCTGCCTTTGGTAAACTCAATAACAGGTTATCTTGATATGATAAGGGTATATACCAACCATAAGGATCGAAAAAAAATTACAAAAATATCAAAAGATGTGTTAGATAAGGAGCTACCCGAAAAGCAATGAAGAATTCCCAGACATTAAAACAAAAGAAGAAAATTCTAGTCATAAAATTAAGTGGTAGCGTTTTTAATTTCAAGACTACATCTCAATCGCTGAGGCAATACGCTCGACTTTTACTTGAAATGCAAACCAGGGTGCAACCAATTGTAGTATCTGGAGGTGGAATAATTGCCAGGAATTATGTTAACCTGGCAAGGTCACTGGGTTCTGATGAAAGTAGTCTTGACATAATGGGTATTGAAATATCGAGGTTAAATGCAAAGTTACTGTCTGCAGCCCTAGGAGATTCTGTTTATCCCGTTATTCCTACCAACCTTGAAGAAATGAGTATTGCCTGTGAATCAGGAAAAATAATAGTCAGTGGCGGTCTTCATCCAGGTCAGAGTACAAACGCCACATCGGCGCTTATTTGCGAAAAAATTAAAGCTGACAGATTCCTAAATGCAACAGATGTAAACGGAATTTATGATTCTGATCCAAACAAGAATCCTAAAGCAAAAATGTTCAAAGAAATTACGATAAAAAAATGCATGGACCTCTTGAATACTGAGAGCACCCAGGCAGGAAGTTACGATCTTATGGATATAGTTGCATTAAAGGTAATAGAGAGATCCAAAATTCCTACATGGGTCATAAAATCAGACCCCAGAGTCATTAGGAACCTTGTAATGAAAAATAGTCAAAGTGGAACAAAGATTACTACTTAGCTTCGTTTGATATTCTCTAGGTATGCTATTAGTGGAGTTCATAACTTATCGCAATTATCGCAATACATTGTTTTGAAAGTTATTGTAAAGAGTAACGCTCATGTTTTAGATTTAGAGTATAATATAATATACAAACTCGAATTGTGGTTCATTAAATATTCCACTGCCTCATAATGTGCGTCAGCAATTCCGAGCTACAAAATTATGAAACTGTCTTTATCTGACCCTTAAATTCAGGAATGCCGTCATTTAACATTTTTTTATATGCTTCTTCGGCTTTATCTTTTGGTAACGGTTTTGATTGGGCCTTGGCGTAACCATCATTATCACACAGAAACAGCATGGCCCCAGCTTCCCTTTCCATTTTAGCTACTAGCATTTCTTCACCAACAGGAGCAAACCCATTGCCATCTTGTTTTGTGGTGTACGTTAACATGGCATATCCAGTGTAATCAAATAGCTTTAGCTGCGCCTTTTTAGATCGTTCATGACCAAGAATAGAAGCCTTGTGATATTGCATGAACAGCTATTGGTTTTCACCTTCTAAAAGGATTTAGATATGAAATTATCGAGCCAATTGATCTCCTCACAAGTTGATTCAATACGTTCTGTAAACAATAGCACAAACTCGCATCAATATAATTATTATATCCTGATTGCCTAATTGCGAACATCTTAATGTCTTCATCTGGAATGTCAATAGGTGAACATATCGATGAATTACGAATTAGAATAATTCATATCGTAATTTGCATCGCTATAATCACTATCTTTTCAATGAGTTTTGGTATAAAGTCGGCAGTCATACCAATTGAACTTCCATCGCTGGATGCAGGAGGACAGCAAAATAATTTAACGATATACTATCCATATCCAGCCCCCTTTGACAACATAGCCCTCCAGTTGACAGTTTTTATGAAGGATACGTTACTTCCGCCGGAGGTAGAGTTTATCCAAACAGCCCCCGGTCAAGTGTTCTTTGCACAGGTTCACATTTCCTTGCTAATAGGTTTGATTTGTTCCCTTCCCGTCGTCATCAGGGAAATATTTGGGTTCTTTTCCCCGGCATTTAATCAAGTATTAAGCAAAAGAAAAACTAAAGATAAAGGAGCAGCGGCATTAGGCGAACAAGATTCTAATGATGTTATACAAAGCTATGAGGAATCGATAGCAGAACAAGGCAAAAAAATCAGCTTGCCATTTTCAAAATCAAAGATCCTCAAAATAATCCTGCCAATATTTGTCTTATTCATATTCGGTGTAGTATTCTGCTACATTTTTGTAATCCCATTTACACTCAACTTTCTCTACAAATATGGAGAATCAATTGGCGCCGAGACATTTCTGACGGTCGATGATTTTATAACATTTGTACTTCAATTCATATTGAGTTTTGGCATAGCCTTTCAGCTTCCAGTATTAATGTATGGACTATCTTTGAGTGGTCTGACAGATTCAAGGTTCTGGCAAAAAAACTTTAGATATGCAATAATAATCATTACAATCTTTGGTGCTGTAATAACACCAGATGGAAGCGGTGTAACAATGTGGTTTGTTGCACTACCAATGATTGGGCTATACGCTGTGGGCATTTTTGCCATTAAAAGAAAAGAAAAAGATGGCAACATGATAACTATCTAGCCCTACTGCAAAACACAATTTATCTTACAAAATTATGTTCCAGTAGCAAAAGATAATTATCCTTTTTTCATATTTGAAACTAATCCCAGTGAGTCATATGGATCAATCGCCCCTTCTTCAAAATGATAAACAGAATCTGAGCTATTGGAAGGAGCTTCCAGAAAATACTCGTGTCATGTTAATATCAGCAATTTATTCTGGTGAAAACCAGAAAGTTCAACTGAAATTTTACGATCCTACTTTGCACGTGATTTACTTTTGGCAAGATAAAACGGACCATAAACCTTATTGTTATACTAAATTGGAAAACAAGGCAAGGGCGGAAGAAATCGCAGCAATTGAAAAGAAATTCCAGTTAAAAATAATACCAAAATTAGATCTAATGCTGGACAAAGAAATTCAAGCAATAAAAATAATAGCTCCTGACCCTCTGTCAATAGGTGGAAAGGGTGGCATTAGAGAAAAACTCAATGTTTGGGAAGCCAACATCAAATATCATGAAAACTACCTTTATGATACCGGATTAATTCCAGGTTCATACTATACGAGGAAAGGAGACCAAATAGTAGAAGACCCGTATAAAATGTCCGAAATAGTACACAATGCCCTTAAAAATTTTCTCTGGGATAAAATCCTCGAAAGCAAAGAGGCAAGAAATGACAAGTATCGAGAATACGTGAGAGAATGGGCAGATTTACTGAATCAACCCATACCCGAAATTAAAAGAATAGCCCTTGATATTGAAGTAGATTCAGAAGAGGGGCGAATGCCTGTTCCGCGAGAACACGACAGAAAAATTACTGCAGTTGGTATCGTATCAAATGATGGATTACGAAAAATATTTCTTCTTGATCAAGACAAAAATCCCAACGATGGAACAGAGTTAATACCAGAAGCAGAAATGTGCAAGACTGAAAAAGAGCTTTTAGAAAAAACATTCCATGTAATCTGGTCATATAGCGTATTAGTTACCTTTAATGGTGATGATTTTGATCTTCCATACCTTTATGAGAGGTCTCAAGATCCTGAAATTGATCCTGTTAACCATAGCATTATACCAAAAGAAGAAATCCCTCTAGTGGTAAAGAGGGATTCATTCGTAAAGAAAGGAATCCAGACAGAACCAGTTCAGCTAAAACATGGAGTTCATATTGATTTATTTAGAACATTTCAAAATAGGTCGATTCAAATTTACGCCTTTAGTCATAAATATTCGGAATTTAGGCTTAATGCAATATCAGAAGCACTACTTAATGATACTAAAATCGAATTTGATGGAAACATCAGTGATCTGCCTATTCAGAAATTGGCTCAATACTGCCTTAAGGACACTGAATTAACTTTTAGACTTACAAACTTCAATGACAGTCTCTTGCTGAAACTTCTGTTTGTAATTGCCAGAATATCTCGACTTTCTGTTGAAGACCTCTCTAGAGTGGGTGTCAACCAATGGATAAGGGGAATGTTGTATTATGAGCACAGAAAGATTAACGCGCTGATTCCTCAGAGTGAAGAGCTCCGGTTCAAGGGACAGGCTTCTTCGTCAGCAATTATTAAAGAAAAAAAGTATAGGGGAGGACTTGTGGTAGAGCCGACGCCAGGAATCCACTTCAACGTATCAGTGCTTGACTTTGCCAGTCTGTATCCTAGCATTATAAAGGTCCATAATCTATCGTATGAAACAGTAAACTGTCCACATGAGTCATGCAGGGAAGATCCCAATCAAAAAATTCCTGATACTGATTACTGGACATGCAATCAGAAGAAAGGAATAACCTCCCTTCTAATAGGGTCACTGAGAGATCTTCGAGTTAACTACTATAAACAACTTTCAAAAGATAAAACAATCTCGCCAGAGGAACGCCAACTATACACAGTTGTTAGTCAGGCAATTAAAGTTATTCTAAATGCAAGCTATGGTGTTATGGGAGCTGAAATATTTCCGCTGTACTGTCTGCCAGTTGCCGATGCCACCGCAGCTATTGGAAGAAATATTATTACCAGTACAATACAGAAATGCAAAGAATCTGGCATAGAAGTTGTGTACGGAGATACCGATTCATTGTTTTTACGAAATCCTTCTGAAGGAAAGGTAGATGAAATTTCAAAATGGGCAAAAGCCAATGAGGGAGTAGATCTTGAACTGGACAAAGAGTATCGCTATGTCGTATTTAACAACCTCAAGAAAAATTACCTAGGCGTCTTGAAGGACGGAACGGTTGATGTAAAAGGCCTGACTGGCAAAAAGTCTCACACTCCGGCTTTTATTAGAAAAACATTTTATGATATGCTAGAAATATTGGGTAAAGTCAATACAGAAAAGGACTTTGATACTGCTAGAGAGAAAATTAAAGAACTTATTAAAGACAGCGCAAAAAAATTAGAGACAGACAAATATCCTTTGGAGGAACTTTCTTTTAATGTCATGATAAACAAGTCTCCAGAAAAATATGGCAAAAAGACAAATGAAACTGTTAGAATAACATCAATAGATGGCCGTGATTCCTATACGAATTCAATCAAGGGAATTCCTCAGCACATAAAGGCTGCAATGCAGTTCTCCGATAATGGTAGAGAAATTAAGGCAGGTGACATAATCTCTTATGTAAAAACAAAGACTGCTGAAGGGGTCAAGCCAGTTGAATTAGCAACCCATAAAGAAATAGATACTGAAAAATACTTGGAGGCAATGGAAACAACTTTTGACCAGCTATTAACTGCCCTGGACGTAAATTTCAAATCCATAATTGGTAAACCAAGACAGAGCAACTTGGATGAATTGTTCTGGTCAAATTAGAATTGTTATCATCAGTTTGCTTTAAAAATAAATATAATAATAAGATTCCATCATTCATTTAGGCAAATTGACAAATATTTTCGATATTTTAGATTCTTTCTTTATTACTCCGGAGAGGACCGAAGCTGCATGTTCCTTTGGTGATATCGATGCGAACATTACATTTAATGATGCAAATATTGTGTTTTTTGGTGTTCCACTAGAGATGACAACATCATTTGGAAAGGGAACTAGTCAAGGCCCTGAGGCCATTAGGACTACTTCTGCTCGTCAAATTGAAACATATGTTTATGATGAAAAAAAAGATATAGGGGATGTTGCAAAAATCTTTGATCTGGGGGATATTAAGATTCCCTATCATGAAGGTAAAGTAGATTCGGTCTTTGCGTTTTTAGATGAGAATATTCCAGTCCTGGTGAGAGAACTTGAAAGGACAAAAAAGAAGCCGTTTATGTTGGGAGGCGAACACACCATCACGTATTTTTGTTTCAAAGGTCTTTCTGAAAGTCAGCCACTGTTGATTCACTTTGATGCGCATCGCGATTTAAAACCTGAATATGAAGGTTCGAAACTCTGTCATACTACTCCGTTTTATAGACTCATAGATGAAGGATACATCAAGGGTAAAAACATAATACAAATAGGCATCAGACAGACCGACAAGGAGGAAAATAACTTTGCAGAGAAAAATGGCATTGTTACATTTGATCCATGGGAAATAAAAAATAATATAGATAATGTAACTGAATATATATCTAAGGTCACCTCTAAGAGAAACGTCTACATATCATTTGACATCGATGTTTATGACTTGCCTTATGTTCCCTGCACAGGAACCCCAGAACCATTTGGATTGGATCCCTTTGAAATACTAAAGATAATTAAAAGTATTGACGATTCAGCAAATTTGGTGGGAATGGACATTGTGGAAGTTTCACTTAAAAATGGTGATTACAGAGAGGGAGCACTTGCAACACAGACACTTCTGAGAATAATCCCTAGAAAATACGTCTAGTTTGGTTTATCTTGGGTTTTTAAACAGATGAGCTTTTAAATTTTCAATTTCCCATTTGTTTGTCTTTGCATTATTGATTGGTTAGCCCCATCTAGCTCTTTCGTTTTCTCTATCTTCCTTGGTTGCCTTTTTCCAATCTTTGTAATGCGGCCTGCACAAATAGACTCTTTTGTTTGACGTATTAACTTGCAAATCTGAAGCCATGCTCGCCTTACTTCCACTTATGGATCTTTCCGCTGGATTTTCGCAACCGCTTACGCTGCAGTTTACTCCTTTGTCCACTCTTCCCATTTGAAAGGGATCTAGTTACGAAATATAAAAACATTAGAGTTAAAAACCCGGTTTTAGCATGTGATTATTGCGTCGAATCAAGCCATGATTATTGGTCGCTTAGACAGATAGCTAGGCAAATTTAGTGGTAGATATGGCTTGTCTGAAACTTGTAACTTGATGTTTTTTATCAGATTTTCCAGGTTGATACCATACTGAGACTTGGATAATCTTTCTCTAACCACCAATTCTCCGCCCTCTACTTCTTTATCTCCAATCACAATAATGAAATGAATCCACTCTGATTCGGCTTCTCTGATTTTTTTTGCCACAGAAAGCTCTCTATCGTCAATGTCTGCTCTGATATTATTTCTGTCCAATTCACTTAAAATTTTCTGGCCGAATTCTAAATGTTTTGACGCAACCGGAATAATTCTCACCTGTGTGTGTGATAGCCATAATGGCAAAGCTGGGACTTTGCCGCTGGTAGCGTCCCTGTCCGATTTTTCTAACAATGCAAATATTACGCGCTCAACAGCGCCACTCGGAGAGTTATGCAAAATAATTGGATATTTTTTCTCGCCGTCACTGTCAACAAATTCAATGTGGTATCTTTCGCCATTTTCAACGTCTATTTGGTCGGTCGATAATGCAGCAGCTTTTCCCATACTGTCTACGAAATTAAACTCCCATTTTACAATAAAATAAAAGAATCTTTCTTTCCAAATCTCTACAAGAATTGGTTTCTTCATTCTCGCCGCAAATTCTTTAATAAATTCTTTATTTTGTTCATAAAACTCTGAAGTAAAGCGGATAACCATATCCACATCGTCGTTTGGTGAAATACCAAGACCTTCAATTACTTTTAATGACAAGTCAAATCTCTTTACAAACTCTTCTTTTGCCTGATCAATATCTTTGCAAAAAGCATGGCAATCTGGCATGCTAAATGCCCTGAGTCTTCTGAGACCTACTAGCTCTCCGCTCTTCTCTCTTCTAAATGAATATCTCGTCAATTCATAGAGCTTTAATGGCAATTGCTTGTAAGAAATTTGAAAATCTTTGGCCATTAGAAACTGACCAAAACATGCCGCAAACCTCAGAAAAAGTTGTTTGTTGTCTGACTGTATATTATATTGTCTGGCTGGAAATCTGTTAAAATAACTATGAATAGAAGGATGATTGGAATCATACATTACCGGAGTTTCAACTTCAATTCCACCATATTCGTGTATCATTTTAGTAACATACGTCTCTATCAAAGATTTCATTAAACGTCCTTTCGGATAGTATCGCATATTTCCCCCGTCTGAAGAAGGTTCATAATCGACTAATGCCAGTCTTTTCATTAGTTTTACGTGAGGGGGTATTTCAGATACTGTTCTCTTTTTTGATAACTCATAATCGGCAAGTTTGCTAAAGGCAGTTTTCTTATCAAAACTATATTCACCTATTGGGATCATGTTTCCTTCAGTTGCTAATACATACCATGTCGAGTTAAGAGTATCTTCTGATTTTAATGCAATTGATTCAGTGTCTGCACCCCCCGTCTTATTCTGGGCTCCGTCAGCATTTTTTTGAATTGTTTTTGCGTGTTCTGCTAGAGGATGACCCTTTATTTTTACATTAAATGACTTTGTCCAACCAAACGGAGCCCTATTTACTATGCCAAATAGACTTTTTGCCTTTTTTTCAACGGAAACTAAAAGTGCTTGAGCCGTTATAGGGTTAGCCAAGTCTGAGCTGAGGTGAGCATATGGATATACTAGAATGCTATCGCATTTTATCGTCTCGCTGTACGTTTTTAATTCCTTGCAAACACCATCAATTATCGACTCATCATCGTCTTTTTCAACTGCAATTAATGCCACTATGACATCATTAATTTTTTTACTTGAAGTTGAAGGGATTTCTTCTGCTGACTCTATTTCCTTCGAAATCGGTTGGTATTCTATAAAATCAGAGTGTAACAAAAGTATACGCATTTAGAGACGTGAACTAAACGTAAAAGCTCAAATTAAATGGTTTGGGAAAAAATCTGAATAAAGAACTAATAGTTGGATCTAAGTTCAATAAAGCGTGTTTCAGGGCTCAATTTTAAATTGGTAAACGGATATTTATTGAGGTCAATTCCTCCCGTAAAGTTTTGCTCAAATCTTGCTAGATTATGGGTGGAGTTGTAGGCCAAATTTAATCTTGAAGTATTATCACCGTTCAAAATTCTGACAAACCCATTATCAACTATCATCATGTATTTGTCTGTCTTAAACGGAGTCTTGCTGTAGAAGTTTTTGGCGTCAAATGTTTTATTGTAAACAAATTCTGGTATCCAGAAATACTGGGGATTGCCAATTACTGTTACCTTGTCTGCAGGGCTTATCGCAGAAGAATTGGTATTGCTATCGGGTAAATTGGAGAGAACAAAAGCAAGTGCCTGATAATAAGTTGTATTTATATTCAAAGTAATCAGCATGGTTATGCTGCAGATACCAAATACTCCGATAACAGCTATTCTGATGTACGGTAGCATGTTTTTCATTGTGATATTGGAAATATTCTTACCTATTTTTTCAATCATATTTGCTCCGGCGACGCAAAGCGGAGGTAGTAAGAGAATCAAGTGAAATGAAGAAACATATCCTATTGCTTGAAGGAAGACAAAAACAGGAATTGCCCACATCAGAACAAAGTAGTCCTTTTTTATGGCAGCGTAGACGAGACCGCCCATTCCCAAAATAAACAGTACAGGGTCTATCTCGAAAAATGTATTTATCGTATTAATCAATGGCCTGTCTCTACTAACTTGGTAACGCACACCGCTTATCCAATTATCCAAATCTCCACTAAGCATGGCGTGAAGCGGCCACATCATTGGAACCAAAAGCACGGGAATTAACCAAACTACAATGTATCTCTTTTTTCTAGTTATTACATATATCATAATAATTCCCAGTGGAATTATTGTAAACGCAGGTATCTTTGTAAAAATAGCCAGTCCTAGAAAAATTCCAGAGATTATGAGAGTAAACTTGGCATATTGGAGCCCTGGACGGTTATTGTCAGGATTGATTTTTTCTGGTTTCGCTTGTAGTAAGTGGGCTTGCTGCTGCTGCTGCTGCTGTTGAGATTGTTGTTGCTGGTGGCTCTGATGATGTTGATTCTCTTGCTGGTAATCCCGCTGCATTCCCTGTTGGCGTCCTCTTCCAAGATTCAGAATAAGCAGTATTGACGTTAAAATAAAGGGCAGCTGAATTGACTCGAGAAATATTCTCCGAGTTAGCCAGGTAAATGGCATGACGGCAAACAATATGGAGGCTATAATCGCAACATTCCTGCCATATCTATATTCTGTGATTCTATACAGCAGAAAAGTATCAATTACAGCCAAAATCCCCATAATTACACGGGGAACCAAGTACAGTTGCTCAACAGGATTACTATTGCCTAGCACTTCTAGGTTAGGGTAATTAATAATGCTAAAGATGCCTGCAAGGAACATCTGCCCAAAATATGGGGCACGGTATCTGTCCTGAGGTTGCAAACCCTGGCCTGTTTCGGTGGAAATTGCCTTTCTTAGATAATGACCCTCATCCGTATGTAAAGAGGGAAACCCTGTAGGATTCCAAAGGTGAGTGTAAAAAGAAAGAACAAGAGGAATAAGGATAAATATCAATGATCGCAGTTTGGTTCCTTCTCTTAGTTGTAATTGCAAATTCAAATTGCTTCTTTATCGTTAACTATGGCGTTTATGCATGAATTAAACCTTATGGATATTGCTCTACATGACTAATCCACTAGGTCAAAAGTTAGTCAGTATTTCAAAAAATTATTTTTCTTTCTCCGGTATTTTTTTGTCAGTTTGTGCCTTCATGTTACCATGAAGAAGAGGCTTGATTCTCACAATCAAATTAGTTTATTTGGAACCTTTGGTAGAATTGACCGATTGGACAGCATTTTTGAGAATATCAAAATATTTCGTGGGAATTAAATTCCCGCTGGGATCACTTGTCACTAGATTAAAGTTCTCGACTCGATGTGGCCTAAAATTCCAATACCAAAAAGCCCATCCATATGGATCAATTTGGTTGAATTTCTTTAAAATCGCCTTAGTGTCTGCTGGGGTGATGTCGCTTTCTTCTGGATTTATCTCATAGACAAAGTCTCCTTCTTCGTTTATTACTTTATCTCTGTCCACGTTATTCCACTCCCCAATGTAAACAGGAACTCCGGAAAGGTTGCCGGCTGCAATGAACGTGTTAAGCCTTTCTTCTTGGTAGCTTCCCGGTGATGGCAGCCCGTATATACTAAATTTGAAAATAGTATTTGTCTTATTTGCAGGCGTCATTTTTGCAAGATTTGTTGCGTTAACTCCTATGTTACTTTTAAGATCAACAGGAATACTCATGCTGTATACTATGTCTTTTTTTGTTACCTTTCTCAATTCATCAGCTAAAAATGTATTATACTTTCCGACTTTATCCCACTGGTCTACACTGTGCACCTGTGGTTCACTTAATATTTCATATCCTACAGTACTCGGATGGCTATCAACGGTACTGACTACTTTCTTTAAGAATTGAGATTGCAGAGTCCATCCGTCAGTACCATTTACATCTGTAATCTCTCTGTTCCACCAGTGTGTCCACCACGATACCGCTGATGGATATTTGGGTCCTCCTCCGCTGCCATAGGCGTATTCTGAATTATTTTGAAACAAGAAATTTGGAAATCCTGTTCCTCTTTGAGGATTAAGCCAGGATGACGTATGGAACTGGTGATTATCATATATTATTTTCAAACCATATTTATCAGCAAGAGTCGCGGCAAATTTCAATTCATTAATGAACGCAGTAGGATTCTTCACATAAGACTCCCAATAATACACATACCTGACATGGTTCATTCCACCTTCTTTTATTATCTTAAAACTCTGATCATAATAGTTATCAGGGAAAGGATTCTTAAAATCACGTGTTTGAGGTAAACTTGTGTAGTATCCTAACATGTTTACTCCAATCAGTTGTTGAGAGTTTGTCCCTTGAGCATAGATTGGATTTAGATTTAAATTTAGATTTAGATTAGGATTTAGACTGGATATTGATGCAACATTTAGAATCAATAAAAAAACAAATGAAATTCCATAAGGAGACAATTTCATTAAAAAATGAAAAACTTTGCTCCCAATATAAATTTAAGAGTAAAATTTGAGGTATTAAGAATGAGTTTCTCTAGCACTTGAAACTAGTTGTTTTGTGGTAGTTAGGTCTTCTATTTTCTTGTTTATGTTTAATACTACTTCAAGCAAGTCGGGTTCAATCCTATTTTCCTTTATGAATGAGGCTAGTGCCTGAGTGTCTTTTGGAAGACACATTCCATCAAAGGGCCTACCAAATTCAGTGCCATACTTGCCGATTCTCTTATCCAATGATACGCCCAAACTTACAACTTTGTCATCTATTCCCAAGTGTTTGCATATTAAGCCTACTTCATTAAAGAATGAAATCTTTAATGACAAAAAGCAATTTGATGCATACTTGATTAGCTCTGCTGCCTCAAATGATGTGTTGATTATGTGTTTTGTCAGTGGTTGGTATATTTCCACCAATAATTTTGTCAAATCATTACCGTTCTCTTCTCCGATTATTACCCTATCTGGCTTGAAAAAGTCTTCGAGCGCTGAATTTTGTCTCAGAAATTCTGGATTATATGCAATTTCATAGTCAACCCCTCTCTTTTTTGTGCAATTTTTTTCAAGGTAGTTTAACACTACGCTGCGCATTGTACCAGGCAACATAGTGCTTCGGAAAACCAGCAAATGACGCTTATTAGATGAATTTAGATAGTTTGCTAGCTGGTACAGCGCCGATAGTATCTGCGAAAGGTCCTGTTGTGAATTATGAGTGGGAGTATTTACACAAACAAATGCAATATCTGTTTGCGATAATGCATCCCCCAAATCTTCAGCGACATTGAAACCATTTGACTTTAATGTCCTCAGCTTTTCCTTTGAAATGTCATAAAAAATTACTTCGTGACCTAGCTTGTGAAATCCCTGGCCCGTTGCACTTCCTACCACACCGGAACCAACAATGCTTATCTTACTCGTGCAAAATCCCTCTTTATTATAGGGGGGTTATAATTAATCATATTTATATAATTCCTTTTGATTTTCAAGTAAGAAATACAGTAAAATTTGACAGTAACCATCTTACATCATTAACTTCTAGATAATAATAAAAGTTACTAATAAATAATATTGGAATCGAGTTAAAATAGTGGAATCCCATAACAGCCAAATCCATCATAAATATACCGGGATTTTTGGCAACATAATTTTTGATCTAATTCTAATCGGATTTGCGGTTTCACTGATTTTCTCCCCCCTGTGGTTTGACATTACTGATATTACTTATCAAATTAATGGCTTGCAAAATTATATAGCTATGAATTTATTTCCAGGTTGGCTGTCCAATTATTGGCTAATAATACCCCTGGGTGTTATAGGTATCTGGAGATGGACAGTATGGTTTATCAAAAAAGTAGTTGCTACTCTATATTCTCCGATAACACCAGAATCAACCAAGACTACTTTGAGAAGCGCAACTGATCTTAGTGTATCGGTAATTATACCTGTATATCATGAAGATCAGAAAATCTTTAAGCGATCCCTTGAATCATGGTGGAAAAATAATCCGTATGAAATAATTGCAGTCATAGATAAATCAGATCCATCTTGTATTACCGAGTTTAAAGAATTTCAACAGGGCAAGAATAATCTTAAATTAATAATAACTTCAAAACCTGGCAAGAGAGCCGCACTAGCTGACGGTATTTCAGAATCAAAAGGTCAGATCCTTGCTTTAACTGACAGCGACACAATGTGGGACTCTAATTTCTTGGAAAATGCGCTGCGACCATTCGAAGTAGATCCAAAAATCGGCGGAGTCACCCCTCGATTTCACCCTATTGAAAGAAGAACAATCTGGCAGAAGATGACAGATATTTTCTGGGATATGCGAAACTATTTGGACATGCCTGCGCAGACGGCTGGAGGAAGGGTCCTTTCTTGCCTAAGTGGAAAAACTGCACTATATCGAAGGGAAATTCTGGAACCTAAAATCAAATATTTCCTAAAAGAAATTATTCTTGGCAGGAAGAAAGAGTCAGGTGAAGATAAATGCTTCACAAGACTTATTCAACAGGAAGGATGGAAGACATATTATCAAAGCACTGCGGTAATTTATTCATCTGCTGCTCCAGGATTTGACCAATTTATCAGGCAAAGAATTAGGTGGGCAAGAAACAGTCATAATTCTGACTTTCAGAGCCTTTGGAATGGATGGGTGTGGAAATGTCCATACCTTGCATTTTCTATGATAGATCGTTTCATTTCCGTCTTTACGCTATTACTTGGTCCAATTTTTCTATCAATAGCCGTCATTGAAAATCAATGGGGATTAGCCGTCTCTATCATCATTTTGTGGCTTGTCGGAAGGACAA
Source organism: Nitrososphaeraceae archaeon (assembly GCA_044870765.1). GTDB lineage: Archaea > Thermoproteota > Nitrososphaeria > Nitrososphaerales > Nitrososphaeraceae > TA-21. The sequence continues at coordinate 41,534 of JBIOZG010000043.1, read as the reverse complement.
TCAAAATTTTCCCACATTTGCGACGTAATCCCATGGACCTTTTCATACTGCCTGTGTATTTGGGAATAAGTTTCTTGATGGCGCTAACCAGATTGTATGCTCTTGTTACTATTCGTGATCAACATATAATCAGAGGTTTTAGAAAGGTAAAAGCAAGTAAGATAAAGATAATCAAGGACTACTTCTTGACCATCGAAATGATAGCAGGAATATTTATTTTTGCCCTTACTTTGCACTAGTATAAAACTAAGAGCGTTTTTTTTACGTTTGTTACCTTCCTAGAGAAATTTGAGAATAAATCAAGTTTATAATCTGGTTTGAATTCCTTTTTGGACTAAGTTTTTCTTGACTTTCTCTAGAGTTAATTTATCATAATGAAAAATTGAAGCAGCAAGTACAGCATCAACATCAGTCTTGTTAAATACCTCGACCATGTGTTCAGATGAGCCACAACCGCCTGACGCAATGACGGGTATTCTCACATTATTGCAAATTGTATTTGTCAATTCAATATCGTAACCATTTTTAGTACCATCTGCATCTATGCTTGTAAGCAGTATTTCCCCAGCCCCCAGCTCTTCTACCTTCTTTGCCCACTGAATTGCATCAATACCAGTTCCTTTGGATCCTCCGTATATCATGACTTCAAAATAGTAATCCTTATCAGGTCCGGATGTTGCGGTGTGTTTATCATCAGTTTCGTAATTTCTCTTGACATCTATTGCTACAACAATACATTGTCTCCCAAAAATTTTCATTAGCTCTGTTACCAGTTCAGGGTTCTTGACCGAAGCAGTATTGATTGAAACCTTATCTGCACCATTAAGAAGAATTTCCCGTGCATCTGCAAGCGTCTTAATACCGCCTCCCACTGTAAAAGGTATGTCTATAACGCTGGCTACTTTCTTTACCATACTCTTCATTATCTCCCTGTCCTGTTTTGACGCCGTTATGTCCAGGAAAACAAGTTCATCGGCTCCCTGATCACTGTATTTTTTAGCTAGTTCAACAGGGTCGCCGGCATCCTTGACTCCCCGAAACTTTATTCCTTTAACCACTCTACCATTATCAACATCAAGGCATGGAATGATTCTCTTTGATAACGGCATTATGCTATTGCTTTCACCTTTTTGATATCCAACCTGTCTTCATACAATGCCTTACCAAGTATAACACTATCACAACCAATTGCTCTAACCCTTAACACATCAATCAAACTTGATATTCCACCACTAGCTATTATCTTTGATTTTCGATCTGTATTAATGCTATTTAAAGTAACAATATCTGGTCCCAAAAGAGTCCCGTCTTTTACAATACTAGTCAGAAGGAAAATGTTTATTCCTAGCTTGTTAAACTTGATTATTGCGTCTTCAATCTTAAAATCTGAAGAGGATTGCCAACCATCTATCATTACCTTTCCGTTAACCTCATCAAGGGAAATGATTATTTTGTCACTGTAATTTTTGCTCAGAATGCGTAACTCATCAATATTACGGTAGGCCATAGTGCCAATCACTATTTTTGAAAATCCCATGTTAGCAACATTTTCAAATTTTTCAACATGGCGGATTCCACCTCCTATTTGCACCGGAATATTCACCGAATGCAGTATCTCCGAAATTATAGAAAGGTTGTTAGAATCATTACCAAAAGCAGCATCAAGGTCAATAATGTGCAACATGTCCGCACCGTCCTTTTCCCATTTTTTGGCTACCTGGACAGGATCTTTACTGTATACTTTTTTGGTCGATTGGTCCCCTTTTGTTAATCTTACTACGTCGCCTTTCATTATATCTATGGCCGCTAATACCTTCATTCGTTTTTTTCACAAACATTGACAAAATTTTTCATTATTTGGGCTCCAATTTTTCCTGATTTTTCAGGGTGAAACTGGGTCCCAAACAGATTAGATCGCTCCACTACCACGGGCAATTTTGACCCGTAATCAGTTGTTGCTGCGACAAGTTTTTCATCTTTGGGCTCTATATGATATGAGTGTACAAAATATACCCAAGAATCTTGTGGGATTCCTTTTAGCAAATTGCTATCTGTCATAACAATCCTCAAGTTGTTCCAGCCCATGTGGGGAACCTTAACCCTCTTCCTTGGTAGCAACAATACTTCTCCTTCTAACACTTTTAGTCCATCAAGGGTTCCTTCTTCACTTTTGTTAAATAACATCTCAAGACCGAGACAAATTCCAAGTATCGGCAACCCATCATTTACAGCCGTATTTAGCATTACTGCATCTTTTTGCATAGAACTTATTGCACTATCAAAATTACCAACACCTGGTAAAACCAGTCCATCATATTTTTCCAAACCATCCAAAGTCCGGATGATGTCTACGGATTGAGCACCATTTCTATGGAGTGAGTGGTGCAAACTAAATAAATTGCCTGCACCAAAATCAAAAATAGCTATCCTTGTCATCTACATCATGTCTTTAGTACTTGGGAGTCCTTTTCTTCTTGGGTCAATAGCTGCAGCGTTTCTAAATGCAATGGCAAAACTCTTGATGGCAGATTCCAATTTATGATGATCGTCTTTTCCATATTCTACCAATATGTGTGTACAGGCGACGAGATTTTGCAGTAAGGATCTAAAAAAGTGTTCTATATCCTCCTTTGCAATGCCTTCTACTTCGTTTCTTTCTAATTTTAATTCAAATTTAGAGAACTGTCTTTTAACCAGATCAATTGCTGAATTGCTCCTCGAATCATCCATAGGAACTATAGCATAGCCAAACCTCATTATCCTGGCTCTATTACCTAACGCTTTATCCAATCCTTGTCCAATGCATATAGCAATATCTTCTATCAAATGGTGTAATATCGAGTCATGAGACTTTACCTCAGCTTCTATGTCAACCAGACTGTATTTACAGAATGTAGTTATTAGATGGTCCAGAAATTTCAAGCCACTTGAGATTTGAGCCTTACCCTCACCATCCAGGTTAACTTTCAATGTTATTGTTGTTTCAGATGTACTTCTGCTCAGCGATGCAGTCCTAGGCTTATCACTATCTGACAATTGGTATCTAAAATTGGGTCTTAACTTTATTTAATATGTTCGGTAATTCATTAACTTCTTGTGCTATTAAAGAAGTTCCATTTTCCGTGAATAGATTCCTTATTTGATTCGCCCTATAATTGGGTGGACATATTCCAATTAATTGTATATCTAGATGAGATTCTTCTCTTGCCTTTAGTACCATCAACAAATCCTCTGCTGAATCGCCAACATAAAAAGCATTACAGACCCCCATACTCCTGATCGATTTTATTAATGCCAAAGGGTTGGGTTTGCCCATCTCTCTTTTTTCATCCTCCAAAAAAATTGATGCATTAGTATCAAAATAGTCAAACAACCATTTCATGGAATATTCTGCAGCCACCCTACTTCTACCCGAAACAATTCCTAACCTCATATCAAAATAGTCCGATATTTTTTTAATCGTTGAATCCCTCACCAATAGCACGTCGTTCTCGATGAGCGGCGAGCCAAAATAATACTGGGCATCGGCGCTGTGTTGTTTTTTGAATAAACTAGGGCCGTAAAAATATTCATCAAAGACCCGCGCTACTATGCTGCTGTCGATGTCACCTGGATAATTTAGCATTCTCATTGTCCTTATTACCTTCTCTTTGTCCTTGGAGTAGTCTAGTAGAAAATTTTCTACAGACTTTATTCCATTTGCAGTTGCATTTCCTGTGATTTTTTCCAGAAAAATATGTAAATCGGAAATTTTTGACGGTCCACAAACGATGCTCAGAATAAACGCATAACTTGTGTCAGCATCATTGTTAAACATTCCTGATTTACGGAAATTAAATATCATGTCATCTGTTACCAATGATTCTACATTATCGATAGTCGGATTGTTACGTTTGACCATATATTGAACTGTTTGTCTTATTGATTCGTTGTAGGATTTTCTCGTATCAATTAACACCCCGTCTATATCAAAAATAATACACGCATCTTGATTCATTCTTATCAAATCTACTTTTATCTATTGAATATTGCTAAATACTGACAATATCTTGTTATTCACCTTTTTTGTACCTATTGTTATCCTAATGCAATTCCCATAGGTATCGATATTGCCTAAACCTTTTATCAATATTTTTGAATTTCCCAAAGCCTCAATAATTCTGTTATACTCTTTGTTACCTCTTACGAATAGAAAATTTGCATCGGACTTGTAAACATTTATTTTTTTGATTTTTGATAACCTCTGATACATTCTGTCTCTTTCATCTTTTATCAGTGCTATACTCCTTTCCACCTTTTTAGGATTAGAGATTAATGAGATCGCAATAGCAAGTGATAGACTGTTTACTGCATAAGGTAACTGGATCCTATTCTTAAACAAATCTGCAAGTTTTTCATTTGCAACCATATAACCTATCCTTGCACCAGCGAGAGCTAGGCCCTTTGAAAAAGTACGAAGCACAACAAGGTTTGGATATTCTTTTATATGCTTTATCAGTGAATATTTTGCAAATTCTACGTACGCTTCGTCTACTATTACTAGGGTGCTTTTCAAGGACCCGACAATACGCAGAATTTTTGATTTTTCAAATTGATTTCCAGTTGGATTATTAGGAGAGCACAGGTATGCTGCATGAGATTTTTTTGCAACCTCAATAAATTTTTCAGAGTCAAGACTGTTATCAATGGCAGATAACTTTAATTCAGAAACATCTATTCCGTGCAGTTGACATCGTGTTTTAAAATAGGAGAATGTTGGATATATTGAGGTTAACCTTCTCCCTCTACCTATTAGTGTCAAAAGTAAATCTATAATCTGATCAGAACCACTTCCTAACACCAGTGAGTCAACGCTAACATCCAAATAATTTGAGAGTTTTTTATATAACCGTTCATATAGCTCAATTGGATATTTTCTCAAGTCCGTTTTTTTCAAACTATTTATCGAAATTTTGGTAAGAAAATCCTTGTCTAAGACTAGGTTTTCATTTGCATCCAATTTAAAAAAGTTACTTTCCGAAGGTACTGTATATTTTTCAATCAATGAAATTTTCTTCATTTCTTCCATAAGCCAATCTGTCAATTTTTCAATCTCTCCTCTACAGCATAATAGTGATTTGGTAATCCTTCAGCAAACGCTAGTTCTCTTATGTACTCTTGAACTGATTGAAGACCGTTTTTTGTTACTGTGATATGGTTAACCAATTTTACAAAATCAAGTACTGATAGTGACGCCTTTGATTTACCAAATTCCATTGTTGGTAACACATGATTTGATCCCAGGCAGTAATCACTTGCAGACGAAGGGCTGTATTTGCCCAGTAAAATGACCCCTGCGGTATTAATTTTTGAGGCTATTTTTTCTGGATTTTCCGATAAGATCTGTAAATGTTCGGGTGCCAGTTCGTTAGCAAATAAAATGGCGTCTGCTTCGTTTTTGCACAATGCTATAAATGCATTTTTCTTGAAACTTGCTGAGATTATGCCCAATCTAGGCAGAGAGCTATCCAGTAACTTGGTGACTTCCTTTTCTAATTTTCCAATTAAATTACTTGAAGTAGTAACAACACCACAAATTGTATCAGGACTGTGTTCTGCCTGTGAAATTAAATCTTTGACCACAAATTTGGGATCGGATTTAGAATCTGCGTATATTAACAACTCAGTAGGACCTGCTATCATATCAATGGCAGTCTTGTTGCTAACAAGATATTTTGCAATATTAACAAATAGACCTCCAGGACCTACAATTTTATCAACCTTGCTAATTGTTTTGGTCCCATAAGCGAGAGCTGCTACTGCTTGGGCACCACCGATTCTATAAACTTCGTCTATATCGCATATATCGGCAGCTACAAGAGTGAGAGGATCAATATTGCCGTCTTTCATAGGCGGACTTACTATTGCTATCCTGCCTACATTTGCAACTATTGCGGGAACAGCGCACATTATTAGGGTGCTTGGATATCGCGCTTTTCCTCCTGGCACATAACATCCAATACTTTCAATGGGTTTGAGTTTTCTCTCAATTTTAACTCCATGTTCTGATGTTATTATCCCAGTCAATCTATCATGGAGCATTTTTTCATTTTTTTCAAGTAGCTTTTTTGTTTTTTTAAGGGCGTTTAGTTGACTTGTAGTCACCTGTCGATACGCCTTTCTAAAATCTACTTTTTCCACTAAAATAGAATCAATTTTTACATTGTCAAATTTTTTAGTATACTTTATTATCGCCTTATCTCCGAATTTGATAACATCGTTTATTATTTTTTGAACAAAAAGACTATTCTGCGGCATATGACCTGAACTGCGAATAAGAAATGCTTGCCGTTTTGCGTCGTTTACCCTTATCTTTTTTATCACTGACCCATGACCTGCTTTAGCTCCTCCATTGGCAGTATTTGCTTTGGCTGCATTACAACCAGTCCCTGGGCTATTTCTCTAAGATGTGGAACTATCTTTATGAATTCGGTTTTGTCAATAACGGTATTAACACCATACCAACCTTCTTCACTCAACTTGCTTATCGTAGGTCTTTTCAGAGCAGGTAAGCATTCCAATAATTTTTGCAGATTCTCTTGTTTGACGTTTACAAAAATATGTAGTTTCTTCCTTGCTTCTACAACTCCCTTTATCAATGCAAGTATGTCTGCTATTTTTTCAGACTTTGCCTTGTCCTCCAACGAGGTCTTGTTTGCGATTAATTGAGCACTAGATTGAGCAACGGTTTCTATGAGCTTTAGGTTATTTTGAACAAGTGTAGTCCCCGTTTCTGTTATATCACAAATAGCGTCTACATCTTCGGGTGGTTTTGCTTCAGTAGCACCAAAGGAAAGAAAGATTTCAACCATCTTATTTTCCCCAACTCTCAACCATGGTGTAATTATCATTGGTCTTGCATCACCGTAGTATTTTTGATATGCTTTGTTAGAACGTATTAGACTAGAAGTGGTAGTAAGGTACTCTGATGAAATTCGGAGCGCCCGTTTCTGTTTTGCGAAACCTTCTATCAACTCAGTTAAATTGTTGTATTCTAGATTTTCTGGAATTGCTATCACCTGATTTACCTGACCGTATTCTAGATCCAGTAGAATCTTGACATCCGCGCTAGCCTCAACAATCCAATCTTTGCCAGTAATTCCGATATCGTAAAAACCTTCCTGCACATATGTGGGGATTTCCTGCGGTCGCAAGATTTTTACTTCTATTTCAGGGTCGCTTAGCTTGACTCTGTACGTCCTGCCACGACCTTTTACTGTCTGCCATGCTTCTTCAATGATTTTAAAGGTTGCATCTTCGATACTGCCTTTTGGTATCGCGAATTTTACTATTGCCATCTGATAATCGAAGTATCTTCTTAATGGGATATATTTCTATTGAAAAATTATTTGCAGAGAATATTTGATTTGATAATTATGTTGAAATTTAGTATGAAAAATTATTCAAGATATTTATAGTACATTGTAAACTCAACTGCTCTTTAATTGCAGCTCATGTAGAATCGCTCTGGCATTGTCTATCGTTATGTTTGATTGTGAATACATGGTTTCAGCTACGATATCAATTAGTTTTCCCATGGCACCTGCCGCAACAGCTATATTCTTTGCATGTAATCTCATATGGCCCTTTTGAATTCCTTCTGTGGATAATGCTCTAATTGCGGCAAAGTTTTGCGCAAGTCCAACAGATGCAATAACACAAGCAAGTTCTGATGCTGATTTTACCCTCAAAATTTTCAAACTCATCTTTGCTGTGGGATGTACCGTAGATATTCCACCTACGATTCCAACTGACAATGGAATTTCAATGCTAGCTGTTAGATCACCTTTGGATGATTTTGTAAAAATACTAAGTGATCGGTATCTGCCATCTCTGGAGGCATACGCATGAGCAGCTGCCTCAATGGCACGAAAATCCTGGCCTGTTGCAATTGAAACTGCGTCTATTCCATTCATTATCCCTTTGTTATGAGTTACGGCTCTATGGGGATCAGAAAATGCAAATGCAAATGCAGACAGTATCCTGTCAACAACCTCAGTGCCACCAAGCTCTTCCTTTTTAAAAGTGGCCTTGCTAATTACAATTCTCTCCGTTGCATAATTGGAAAGTATTTTGAGGTTAACTTTCCCATTACCATTGGCCATTCTTTCTATTTCAGGACCCAGAAGCTCACACATTGAATTTACGGTATTTGCGCCCATAGAATCCTTACAATCTACATATAATTCTGAAACAAGCATTTTGGACCTGTCAACATCACTAGTAATTACACGCGTCTTGAGGTCTATTGCTCTAACATTTTTTGACAAGGAATTAGCCATTTTGAGTAAAGATTCTTTGTTCTTTGAGATAGTACGCATGGCTTTCTTGATATCTAACATGTTTGTAACTTGAATTTGGCCTCTCATGATGGAACTATCAGCAGTTGCCTTGAATCCTCCACAAGACCTGGCTAGTTTTGCTGCATGACTGGCAGCTGCGATAACAGACGGTTCTTCAATTGCCATGGGAACCAGGTACTCTTTTTCATTTATCACAAAATTTGTTGCTATACCAAGAGGTAGTGAATAATTTCCTATTGCATTTTCTACCATCCTGTCAACTTTATCAAATGGTAGAGGTTGATTTACAGCTGTCGAAATTTCATTTTTTGAAATATTGCTTTTTGATGAAATAAATGATAATCTTTCATCAATGTCCATCTCGTAGAATTTCTTTTCTGTATTCATTGGCATGACCACCCACCACTACTATTATGATCCTGTGAGCCTTAATATTTTGTCGTCGCCTTGCTGCGGTAATGCTCTACCATCAGTATTGCTAGTAAGAACAAAAATTGATCCATCTTCAGATTCTACCAAGTCTATTATGCGACCATAACCTACTAGGATAGTATTTTGACTGCCAGAATCAAAGTCTATATCTCTTAAATGGGATCCCTTCAGGGTGGCGACGATTAAATGATTCTGATATCCCAACTTGTTTGAAAATGCAAAAGCAATTCCGGATGGTTCTAATGATGGATTAAAGCACAGGACCGGTGGAGTATACCGATTATCATCATCACTACTGTTGCATTCTTCATGAGGCCATCCATAATTTTTTCCCGGCGATATTAAATTTAATTCATCATTACCAGCCCCTCCTTGGTCTGAACTATACAGAGCTCCGCTATTGGGAGCCCATGCTAATCCTTGGACATTCCTAAAACCATATGCATAAACAGGTGAATTGGAAAAGGGGTTGTCTTGCGGGATAGTTCCATCTTCGTTAGTACGAAGTATTTTTCCTGCCAGAGAATCCAAGTCCTGCGATAGTTCTGGAATTGAAGCATCCCCGGTTGATACGTATAGTTTACCGTCCGGACCGAACTTTATGCGTCCCCCGTCCCTATATTCATCACCCGGAATTCCATCGAGTATTGTTTTTGAATCGATTATTCTGTTGTTGCTTTCCGTAAGCATCAAGACTTTATTGAACAAGCCCGTGCTGTTTGAATAAGTGTAATAAACATAGAACAAATGATTTTGTGTAAAATTTGGATGTAATGTGAGACCTAGTAAACCAGCATCCCCTATATTTTCGGCCTTTATGTCACCTACAGGTTCGGTTAAAAGCGTTCCATTGTCAACAACTCTAATACTTCCTCGTTTTTCTGAAACGAAAATTCGTCCATCCTTTGAAATATCGATAGACCTTGGAGCCTGTAGCCCCTCCGCAATAATTTCCACTCCACTGGAATTTGTCAGATTACTCAAATTCGATACTGGTGCAGGTAATGGCACCAAAGTTTCAGAGGGAGAAAACTTCATGGTTAAAATACTTACGATGATGACCAGTGCCGAAGGGATAACAAGCTTAATTAACTGTCTTCTTTCCATATGCTCGATTAGATTTGATTTTTTATAATTCTATTCAATTCTTTGTTAGTTAAATTAAGATTGGGTCATCGCAATTACCTTACCTATCTCTACTTTAACTCACTTTACATTAGTTTACACTGCCTTACCTGACAAATGTAACGCAGATGAGGAGATTTGAACTCCTGCTCGCCCGAAGGCGAATCGGCTTTCTTTCGGCCTGACTCAAGGCCGACGCATTATTGTGTTCTTAAACCTAAAAAATTTAAGAAGACCACTCTGCCACATCTGCTTGAATTTCTTGGAATATTTCTTATTTTTATTTGTTTAAATGCTATAAATGAGAGGCTCAACTGGCTTTGGTTATGAATAGCATTATTATTTCGGTAATCTACTTGTGAATAATCAAGTGAATAACTTATGATACCAATTAATAAACCACAAATAGATGATGATGAAAGAGAAGAGATTCTCAGGGTACTGGATGAGGGAATTTTAACATCAGCTTCTAACTTCGGCGGTAAAAGAGTTCAGGATTTTGAAGGGTTATTGGCTAATTTCTTGCATGTCAAACATGCGATTGCAGTCAATTCTGGTACCGCCGCTTTACATGCTTCAATTCTTGCTGCAGGGGTCAAAGAAGCAGACGAAATATTGATCCCTTCATTTACATTTGTTGCAACTGCAAATTCAGTCGCATGTACAGGGGCCAAACCGGTCTTTGTCGATATTGAGAAAGATGCCTATACAATGAACCCTCAGGATTTACAAAGCAAGATTACCAAAAAAACAAGGGCAATAATCCCAGTTCACCTGTACGGACATCCTGCAAAGATGGATGAAATACTGGAGATAGCAAATAAATATTCATTGATGGTTATAGAAGATGCCTGTCAATCATTGGGATCCACATTCGATGGAAACCAGACAGGGACAATAGGTCAAATGGGGTGTTTTAGCATGTATGCGTCAAAAGTCTTGACCTCAGGCGAAGGCGGTGCAATTACTACCAATAGCGATGAATATGCAGAAAAGCTGCGAATGATTCGAAATCATGGAATGGTGAGTGGGTATGATACACGAATAATCGGTTTCAATATGAGATTACCTGAAATTTCGGCAGCTATTGCAAAAACTCAGATGAAAAAGATTAAATCCATGTTGGACAAAAGGGCCATTAACGCAAAAAAACTAGGGCAGCTGTTAGGCGATAAAATTAAGAATAAAAATATTGTCCTGCCGCACGAAAACCAGAGGACAAAATATAATTGGTATCTCTATACAGTGGCCTTAAATGATTCTCGAGACAAGGTAAAAAAATTCCTAAATGAAAGTGGAATCGGCGCAACTATTTATTATGATCCACCAGTTCATGAAACGCCATTCTACTCACAATTTCATAATGGAGAGCTAGAGATAACAGAATGGGCTTCAAAAAGTGTTCTCTCGCTACCCGTACATCCATCAATTACAGAAAAGGACTTGAATTTTATCGCCAACAAGGTTGAAGAAGCTATACAGTCATAGAAGTCATCTCTAGATATCGGTAGATCCTACTAATTGGGCTCGGTAATTCACATATGGTTTATATAATATTCAGACAAAGATCAAAACGATAAAGATGCCTATAGATCCAGACTTTCCAAAAAATCATCAGGTTTCTGGTAAGATACAACTTGATGACGGTGAACATTTCCATTTCATGTGGGGCCCAGGAAAACTACAAGAAGCTGCAGAAAACGAAGAAGTAAAAGCAGCCTACGCAGCAAGGGGTGAACAAATAGAACCACTTGGTGTAAGTGGTACTATGGTAGCAGTTGATTGGGATTCATGTGTTGCCGATGGTGCTTGTATCGAAGCATGTCCAGTACAGGTATTCCAGTGGTATAGAACAGAACATGATGTTCCTGCTAAAGAGGCAAAAAATCAAACATGGAAGGGAACAGGTAGCACGGTCAAAGAAGAACGTAAAGATTATACCGACAAGGCAGATGCAATTCGTGAACATGATTGCATTTGGTGTATGGCCTGTGTATCGGTTTGTCCGCCACAAGCTGTAAAAGTAGATCAGTCTTCACTTGAATTCCATGAAAAGGCTTCAGGAACATTCAATGAAGCTCTGTCAAAGGGTAGTGCTCCACCACCACACGCACACTAGGTAATCTTACCTCATTTTTTCCAATAATTATTTTTGCTACTTTTTAATAGTCTCATGCATAAAGCCCGATAAAGACAAGAGTTGATTATTTCTGATTCATATATGGGAGTTTTTATGCCCAGAGATTTTCCCCAAAGAGTTTTGAATTTTATAAATGGTAAAGTAAACTTGCCCTTTACGCAAAAAGACGAATTGATTGCGACTTTTTACATCTTTGGTAAAGATCATAAGGTCAATGGCGAATTGGAAATTACCAATGTTAAAGATATAGCAAGAAAAACGATGGAAGGGATTGCAAGACAGGTTAGAATTTTTGCAAACAATCCAATCAGTATGAATCAAGAACTATTGAGAGAAAATTTCAACAAAAGATCGATGCAAATTTTGATAGATTCTAATAGTAAGAATACTGAAAAAACTGTGAATTTTGACATAACTAAAAGGATATCAAGGGATCCAACAATTCTTTCAGATTGTTACGCCTGGCATCTTGCTTACTATAAACAAGATTATTTTTTCAAGTTGTTTAATCCTCTTCAAGGTAATGGACTACCATCAAATATAGTACAACAATTAGAAGGACGAATGATAATGCTAGGCTTCAATGCCAAGAATTCTTCTAAATTGCCTTTTGATGATCCAATCATACCATTTTTCCAGTGGCTTGGAGACTTGCCTACATAAATTAATAAATATTTTATATCAGGTAGAATTCGCGGAAGCAATAATCTATTGATTTTTGTTTCATCTCTGATTTGTAAAATAGATTGACTGGTCAAATGTTTAAAGTCAAAATACTATGATTGATGACAAAGAACATTAAAGCCTTCGTACAAGCATAAGTATGCAAAAGGTAGATAAATCGTATGAAACCCTCCTAAATAGAATTCAGGGGGATCTTGTTCATGCATCAAAGAAGGATTCGGCAAGATTGGAAATTCCTGAGCCGCAAATTATCTGGGTAGGTCAGCGAACTATTTTTAGAAATTTTATGGAATTTCCCAAGGCATTGAGGAGAGAACCAGAAAAGCTATTACTTTATTTGAATAAGGAGCTTGCTTCTGCGGGTTATATTGCAGGTGAGAGGGTTATTTTCCTTGGTCGCAAGGAACCTTCATCTTTTGGGGCCTTAATGGAAAGATACGTAAGGGACTATGTAATATGTCCTGTTTGTCAAAGTCCTGATACAAGAACAGAAAAAGCAAAAAAACTTGGCTTTCTAGTATGTGAAGCTTGTGGTGCCAGATCGTCAATCAAGGGAAATTACGCCTAATTTCATTAACAGCTGTCGGCCGATAAACCAAGCTATTAATTCTGTTTTTAATTCTCCTGAAGATATAAATCGTGTTCTGTCGCATGACTTAACTTGAGTGAGAGTAACTCAATTCTATTTATTATCATCAAGCATTATAATACCAGCGCATCGTACATTGGCTGCATATTATAGTTGGACAAAGGATACAATTTCAGTATAGTGCTAAACGTAGTAATGATAATAGCAGTACTATCATATCCAGAAACCTTTTCCGAATTCAGCGACCTTACATTAGAAAAGCAGAACATTTTACAGATATGTTGCACATGGGGTAATAATCTAGCTGACGGTGTATTGACATTTCATATCAACCACAACAACAGCAACAAAAGCAGCAACATCAGCGATAATAATGATGACAATAATGACCAGCACGATGATTTGGTAAATATCTCCTTTGATCAATGGAGCTCCAAGTTAAAGAACCTGAAATTTACGGAAGTAAAGGATCTATCCAACGCAGATATTTTAATAAACTTTGAACATAAGGGCGATCAAACTGTAGGTCAAACTACTAGCGTTCTTGACAAAAATGGCTTTATTAAAAAGGTCAGGATGCACATCTCTTTAAATTTCAATGAAGAACTACTGAATCAAGATGCCCTGGGTCTAGTGCTGCAACATGAGATAGGGCATGCACTTGGACTGGGACATTCAAACTTTCATGATATAATGAATCCAATCGTTAATTACCAAAATAAAGTAATTACCAACTGTGAGATTGATGCAGTCCAGCTTGCGAATTATTGGAAACTGGTAGCAAATCAGCTGGAACCAAAATTACCAAAATTACCAATAGAAAAGACTGTTAACTGTAATTCGCAAGAATTGTAATCATTCTTTATGGCCTAATATAACAAAGAATATTTGATAGATGTACAGATAAAGAATGATACTTGCTCAACAGGTTTAGAGAAAAATTAATTCCTTTCACAAGATCGATAGGAAATAATTTTGGTTCACTAGGTTTTTCTCCGACGTTTTGGAGCATGGTTGGATTTGCGTTTGCCATCCTATCTAGTGTTTTCTTTGGTCTTTCAAATTTTCTGAATCAACAAGGAATAGAATTCCCCTCGCAAATATTTGCAAGTATCATGCTATTGATTTCAGGCTTCTTTGACATTGTAGATGGAAGTGTAGCTCGTGTGTTGAAGAGAACCACAACCAAGGGCGCGTTTATAGATTCTAATTTTGACAAAATTTCCGAAGCGCTAATTTTCATAGGGATAGCAATTGGAGGCCTGGCAAATCCCATCTTGGCAATGATTGCTCTGGCTACTTCTATACTGGTAAGCTATCTTAGGGCTAGAGCAGAATCATTGGGCATAGAACTAAAAGGTATAGGAATAGGCGAAAGAGCAGAAAGATTACTTATCTTATCAATTTGCGGGCTTATCCCAATTTCAGAATCAATTCAGTGGGGAGTAGTAATTATAATATTAATTTCTGCCTTCTCGTTTGTTCAAAGATTTAGGTACGTTCTAAAAAGGATTTAGCTCTTTATCGGAGTCTTCCTGTCTGTCTGCGTTCACTCTCCGATCGAACCTTTACTATTCCTCTATGTACAGCGCAGGATACACAGTAAAATTTGACATCCGTAGAAGAAAAAATCTGTGCGCCTTGAGCCCTTAGTTCTTTTGCCAAGGTAGGTTCTACTAGTGTAATTCTGCCAGTAACTTTTTTTGCCTTGTCTCTGGGTACCATGGCCCCGCATTGACTACAATGAACTGTTCCTGAACTACCTTTCCCACCCTTTGTTCGACCTCTGCTGGTCCTTTTCTTCGGCATTTATACAAATTCTATGTCTTCTTCTTTTAAATCTTCTGATTCTGTTTATGTCAACATTTATCAAAGAAGTAGAGATACTAATTATCTTCAACAATGCGGGCTAGCATACTATCAAATTTAGTGGTAGACGAGATCGTATCGCTCAATAACATATCCCGCCAAAGCTTGGGTGGACCTGCGGCATATTGCGGTTTAACTGCTAGAAAATTTGGTTTTGACACAACACTCTTTACTCATTTTGGAAAAGATCTTGACTCAAAATATCTTGAATATTTAACAAAACACGGTATTATTCTTAATTCATCGAAACATTCAGAACTTCCTACAACCAGGTTTGTCCTGAAAAACTTTGAAGATGACCGAGAATTAACTCTCAACTCAAACTGCAGTGCAATAGATATTGAAGAGATAAAAAATGTAAAATCAGATTGCTGGATAATAAGCCCTGTTTTTGAGGAAGTTTCTGTAGAATTGTTACGTTATTTGGCTACGACAAGTGAAAAAGGTTTCGTTATGCTTGATCCACAAGGTTATACCAGGACTGTTGATTCGGCTCGAAAAATATCATTAAGAAAAAAAATTGATGTCCCTCTCAATGATCTAAATGGAATAAAACTAGATAGTCATGAAATCTGTTGTCTTACAAACGGACTTTGGGGTAAAGAAGGACTTAGGAAAGTTCGATCAAAGTATGGCATAGATTATATAATTTACACACAGGATCAAAACATACATCTTCTCCAAGATGAGAGACTTTACTGGCTAAATTTACCTAAAATAAACAGCCCTGATTCAACAGGTCTGGGCGATATTATTACTGCGTCTTTTGCTTGCACCATTGTAAAAGAGAAAGAAGCGATATGGGCACTTTGTTTTGCGGCAGGGGCCCTAACTTCGGCTCTTCAAACAAGAGAAATCGGAATTGAAAAAATACCGTCCAAATCGGCTATAGAAGAGAACGCTGCATATTATTACAATATTATGAATTATGACACAATTTAGTCTCGTAAATCAGGTTTAAATTTGAGTATCTATTGACCTTTAATAATCAAAATGAAAGTGGCTATCTCAAGTCTAAGCCCCAGGGAGGATAGTCTTATAAGTAAAATCAAGAAAATTTTGGACGACGAAAATATCGATTCAGAAATAATAAAAAGATCCGATAAAACGAGCACATCAAATGTGGATATCGTGATTACTGCAGGTGGAGATAGAGCTATACTTGATTACTCTCATTATGACAAGGAATTCTCTGTCCCCGTACTAGGAATATACGAATCGGATTCGACAGGTTTTCTGGGTCAAATTGACATAAGTGATTTAAAAAAATCAATTGGCAGAATAAAAAAAGGCGATTACGAAATAGACAATGTTTGCCGACTTTCAGTCAATGTTGATGGCAAAGAAGTTGAACCAGTCTTAAATGATGTTTCACTTTTTCCAAGAAAAAGTGCGACTCTGATGGAATATATATTAAAGATTAATGGAAACGATCTCTGGCACGATAACAGTGATGGAGTTATCATTTCTACTCCCATCGGATCAACAGCTTACTGTATGTCTGCAGGGGGACCAATGGTTTTACAAAGGTCGCAGGTCTTTGTTATTGTACCCGTAAATTCTATGGACAACACACGTAGGCCCCTAATAGTTCCCAATACAGATAAATTGGAAATTGAAGATATCCTCAGCAGGTATCTCTGTGAGGTAGTATTGGATGGAGGAAAAAGGGTAGCCGTTAGAAAAAGAATTGCATGTCAAAAACATGAATTTCCTGCGAAATTCGTGAGACTAATTAAAGATTCTCCTATGGATATTATCGCCAAAAAGGTAAAGCTAGCAGAGGAGTTGCTTGATATGCCTCCAAGTGCTAAATTGATTTTAAAGATACTAGAATATGAAGGTGAGTTGAGTCAAAAGGACCTAAGTAAGAGAACGATGCTTCCAGAAAGGACCATAAGATTATCATTAAGTCATCTAATCCAACGAGGGTATGTTAGGAAAAAGACTTCCTTACGAGATGCCAGGCAAAAGACCTATGAGCTTAATTTGAAACTATGACCTAAATACACGATGTTATGAACGCTTCAAATGCTTCTTCCGGCTTGCCTGGAATACTGCTAAACTCCGAATGATACTGGACGGCAAAAAAGAACTTGTTTGACGGTATTTCAAGAATTTCAATTCTTCTACCCTTATCGGAATGACCCGATAATACCATCCCACTTTCTTCAATAGTTGGTCGGTAATCCTGATTAAATTCATATCTATGTCTGTGCCGTCGTTGAATCTTGTTATTCTGGTAAATCCTGTCAGCTATTGTGCTGTGCACTATTGTTATGTCGTGTTTTCCCAATCTCATTGAACCGCCAAGGTTAATGGTATGTTCCTGCTCTGGCATGAATTTTACCAATGAATTATTGTCATTTGGGTTGAATTCCTGGGAACTTGCATCAGTCATACCGCATTGATTTCTTGCAAATTCAATCAATGACAATTGAAATCCAAAACAGATCCCCAAGAATGGTATATTCTTTTTCCTTGCATGCTTTATTGAATTTATTATTCCTTCGCTTCCCCTTATACCAAATCCTCCGGGGACAAGTATCCCGTCATATTTATTCAATAGTTTCACTTCATTCTGATTGCCGTTTTCAAATCTTTCAGAATCAATCCAATCTACACTTAATTTCTTGCCCAATTTTGCCGATGAATGCAACAAAGCCTGATACACACTCACGTAACTGTCTGGTAAATTTACATATTTACCAACAATACCAATATTGACATTTCCTGAAAAATTAAAGAATGAATTTGCTACGTTTTTCCATTCGGCCCATCTTATGTTCCTGTTCTTAAGATCGAACTTGTCAGAGATTACATCAATTATTCCTTGGTCCTTTAATATTTCAGGGACATCATAAATAGAAGAACAATCATGACATGAAATTACGCATTGCTCTCTAATGCTCGCAAACATTGAAATTTTATGTCTAGCATCTCTATTCAATGGTTTCTGGCATCTGACTGCCAGTATGTAAGGATGAATCCCAATTCTTCTCAGTTCTTGAACACTGTGTTGTGTTGGTTTAGTTTTCTGTTCACCAACCACATCTAAAATCGGTGCTAATGTTACATGTATGAATAATGTTTCAGTATCGCCTACTTCTAATTCCATTTGCCTAAAAGATTCTAGAAATGGAAGACTTTCAATGTCACCTACCGTACCACCACATTCAACAACTAAAACATCATACCCTTTTGCTAAATTTTTCAAAGTGTTCTTTATCACGTCAGTTACATGAGGAATTATCTGGACGCACTGACCCAGATACTTACCTTCTCTTTCTGCCTTTATAACATCAGAATAGATCCTCCCAGTAGTAATATTGTGCCACTTTGTCATAGGAGTATTAAGAAATCTCTCGTAATTTCCCATATCCATATCACATTCACCACCATCATCTGTAACAAAGACCTCACCATGTGCAGTAGGGTTCATAGTTCCAGCGTCATAATTCACATAGGGATCTATTTTCGTGCAGGTAACCTTTAATCCTGTCAGCTGTAATAGCTTTGCAACAGAAGAAGCAACTATTCCTTTTCCAAGACCTGACATTACTCCTCCAGTAATGAATATGAACTTTGGAAATTTGTTACTGGCTTTACTGGTTCTATACCGCACATTAGACTTTGTATACTCACCTTTTTAATCGTTTTCAGACTCCTCCAATTTACATTAATGGTAGTGGCCGAGCAAACACAATCCAGTTTAGAAGAGGAAAAGAAAGACTTTCAGTTGTATTTCAAAACTATTTTCAAGCCTGTCCTATGTAACCAACATTAGCAAAAAAACCAAGAATGGCATTCACATATTCATTATCTCTGTTAAGTTGGTACATGGTATTTGCCATTCGTTTTTCCTTGACCCAGTCAATACTTAATAAATCTTTTAGATTTCGTTTGATGTCCTCTCTTTTTAATCCAGTTCTTTTATGGAGAACATAAATAGTTACCATTTTATTCTCCTCCGCTAATGCCTTTATTATTTTTATTTTGCCAATTGTTCCTATTCCATTCTCTATGATAGTCTTGCTATCAAAGTCCATTTATTTTTTATTTATCTGTTGTTCTAATAAAGGTTCTAATTCAACTAATGATGTTATGTTCATTCCTATTTCCTTTAATGACTTCATTTCAACTATTTTTCTTTCAAGTAAATCGTTCATAGAGTCCTCAAATTCGAATTTTTTTATCTTGTATTCATCAGCCAATTCTAGGGCATAAACCCTAATTTCCTTGAGTTCGATGTATTGTTTTTTTCTCTTATTTTGTACTTTTAAAATGGCCATTAGTGTAAGTAGATGACTCCTGGGAAGTTCTTTTAAATCCTCGATTGTAAGTGACGGTTTATTGTAACCATGCGCCTTACGAATTTGGTCTAATGTGATTCTTTCGCTCCCATTTGCTTCTGCAAGATTGCCCGCGTATAGCAGCAAGTCCAAAGCATATCGTACATCCCCTCCTACTTGTGAAGATGTTGTTATGAGTGAAACTTCATCGATAATATCAGTACCGACTACATTAGGATTGAATGATTCTGAAGTTCTTGTGAGTAAAATATCGCTTATTTCGTCTATGGAATATGGGTTGAATTCTATTGGTAATCTTCCTAAAGTACTTAATTCTGAACTGTCGATTTTATCATGAAAGTCTGTGCTCCTTGCGATGAAGACTACACCTATAACATTACAGTGTTTTGACAGATCAAACTCATTGAGCCGCGTAAAGTCATATATTATGCCACTATCTTTGTTTGATCGGAGCAAAAATTCAATTTCATCCAAAATAATCAGGGTGTATAATTTGTTCTCAGTCAAATATGATAAGAGATATCTTAACATCTCCTCTGCACTGAGGCCTTGTGACGGAAGTTCTGGAGCTATTTTTTCCAAAAGGAACCGATAAACAGCATATTTATTGCCACCCTGTAACTTTAGATTAATATAAGCAACTTTGAGGGTTAATCCCGATTTTATAAATTCATTTTCTAACATTTTTGAAAATTTCAGAATCGTAGATGTCTTTCCAATTCCTGACCTTCCCACTATTTGTGGAGTCGAAAACAAGAATTCGTCTGGCTTGATATAAGAATCTTTAAACATTGTTAGAAGCAACGACATTTCTTTTTCTCTATGGTGAAGTTCATTAGGTATGTACCGGGAAGATAGCTTGGACCTATCATGGAAGATTCTACTTTCTGACAATTCTTAGATAGAATGTTATCATGAACAATAATATATTTATTAATTGATAGTAAATAAGTGGCCAATTCAAATCATCAAATAAGTTTGCTTCAAGACCATTATTTGAGAGATATTTATTTCTGGCCTCACCAACCCCTTGATTCCTTTCTAACCGAAAAATGAATCTTCAGAAGAATCATTCAATAAAATTCACAAGTTCGCTATTTAATTTTTCTTTCTCTTCATAATAAAATCCATGTCCGGCTTTCTCAATAGAAACGAGTTGAGACCCTTTGATACCATCATGCATGGTCTTGGCCAGTTCAAATAAACAAATACGATCATCTGTTCCGTGAATATAAGGGTGGGGATACCAATGGTTTTAAGATCTGATCGCAAATCAGCATCTCTTAACTCTATTGCACATTGAATCGTCGCATACGCTGAAGCAGATAAACCAAGGCTTAGGTTCCATATCTTAAATTCTGAACTCAATTTTTCAGGATCTGCAAAAAATATTTCACTAAAGTTTTTGAGCATTGATGGACGCTCTCTATAAGTTTGTTGAATAAGACCATCTACAGCAGACTTATCAATACCATATGGAAAATCTTCTCGTTTGGTAAAGCATGGTGCTGCTGCGCCCAGCAACACCAATTTTGAAATATGCGATCCCTGGTGACGAGCAATATAATGAATAGCAATTGCTCCTCCCATGGAAAAACCGACTAGGGCCACATTTTGCAGGTTGAGTGTGTCAAGAACAGCTTTGACGTCATCGGCCATTGAATTATAATTATAGCCGTCCCACGGTTTATCAGAGTCTCCAAAACCCCACAAATCGATACCAATGCATCGATAGCCATGCTTGGGTAGTTCCGTAAATTGGTACTCAAACATTTTATGGTTGACCGGCCATCCATGAATGAAAACAATCGATTTTCCCGCTCCAATGTCTTCAACATTAATATTGACTCCATTGGTGGTTCTAATCTTATTGCTCAATTATTTTTTTTCTCAATTCTCCTTTTTGAACATTTTTACAGAATGGTGCAAGGAGCCATTACCGGATTTATATAATATCCTTACATGATTCGTAATAATGCAAGTGGGAATTGATAGTTTCGCAGCATGGGATAACACCGGCTTATCATTAAGCCCGTCTGAGCGTTTGAGAAGATTAGTCGAGCAAATTGAATATGCCGATAAAATGGGGGTAGATTTGTTTGGAATCGGAGAACATCACCGTAAGGAATTTCTTGATTCCGCTCCCACTGTTATCCTTGGAGCAGCCGCGGCAAGAACACAACGCATACGTTTGACCAGTGCTGTAACGGTATTGAGTGCTACTGATCCGGTGCGCCTGTTCCAAGAATTCGCTACTTTGGATCTTTTGTCACAGGGTCGAGTAGAGATGGTGGTAGGCCGTGGCTCATTTGTCGAAGCGTTTCCTTTGTTCGGATTGAGGCTGGAAGATTATGATTCGCTTTTTGCAGAAAAGCTTGAATTGTTATTAAATATTCGTGACAATGAACGCGTCCAGTGGTCTGGTGAATATAGGCCTGCCCTTAATGGACAGGGAATTTATCCGAGGCCCCTACAGAATCCTTTGCCGATATGGTTAGGTGTTGGTGGAAGCCCAGAATCATTTGTGCGTGCCGGTCAGCTTGGACTCCCTTTGATGGTCGCAATCATAGGTGGGGAAACACGTCGATTCAAACCACTAGTCGAGCTCTACAGGGAATCTGGGAGACAAGCTGGCCATTCAGATTATCAATTAAAAGTTGGTGTACATTCGTTAGGCTATGTAGCTGAGAGTACAAAGCAGGCAGCCGATGACTTTTTTCCAGGATACTCACGTACCATGACTGAGATAGGTAAAGAACGTGGATGGCCTAAGATGACACGTGACCATTTTGAGGCACAGATGGGACCTCAAGGAGCACTTATCATAGGAGAGCCAGGTGAAGTAATTCAGAAAATCGTAAGACACAGTAAGGCACTGGGCGGCATCTCCAGGATCACTTTTATGATGAACCCTGCTTCATTACCTCATGAGAAACTGATGCGAGCGACGGAATTAATAGGTACGCAAATTGCACCTGCACTCCATGAAGAACCCGATGGAAGCGATGTCGAAGTTAGTTAAAATTTCGGAAGTCCTTAGCCAGACACCTAATACCAACACTGTAGTTGCGAAGGGTACCAAGATGCATTTGTTTAACATAAAATAAAAAATCAGTGACGAAATTTAGGTTCACTTAAATGGCTTATGCAGCCGAATACAGTTATATGATTAGGACTGAAATTACTCTCTGGTGTGACTTTGAGTAAATTTTTTTCCAGAGAAACGGGACTAAAAACTCTAACTGACAATTCTTACAGGGCAGTCAACGAAGGATTGTATGATGCAGACAAATATGACTATGACAGTCATTCTATAATTTCGCTGAAGAAAACAATTCTAACGTGCAGTCGTGTTCCCATTATCTCAGAGATAAAATTTGCTTCACCCTCAAAAGGCAAAATTCTGGATCAATCCAAGATAACTCCAGAGGAACTAGCAATACAAATGACAAAATCAGGAGCTGCTGGGATTTCTGTACTCACTCAGCCTTACTTGTTTGAAGGCTCTATCAATAATCTTGCATCTGTCAGAAAAAGTGTCAGTGTGCCTTTGTTAATGAAGGATATCATTGTTAGTGAGGTTCAAATTGATGCAGCAAAAAAGATAGGCGCAGATTGTATTTTGTTAATTAAAAACGTATTTGACAAGGGATTTGCAGAAGGAAGCATGGAAAAATTTTCTGATTACGCCACAAGAAAAGGCCTTGAAGTTATTAGCGAAGTTCATTCAGAAGATGAGTTTAAGGAAATACTAAAAAATAAACGGCAACTTATAGGTATTAATAATAGAAATTTGAGTACTCTTGAGGTTAACATCAACGTTACTATTAAACTACTACAAACGTTTGATAAACAAAACAATATTATCATAAGTGAAAGCGGAATATCCAAATCTGATGAAATCAAGAAATTAAGATCAATTGGCGTTGATGCATTTCTAGTTGGCACAAGCATCATGGAATCAGAGAATTTTTTTGAAAAGATAAAGGAGTTATGCTATGTTTAAATCCTCAGACTCAGACTCACAGCAATTTCTGGAACCAGTATCAAAATGACCAATTTACAAAGGTTTCCTATAAATGGTAAATATGGAAAATACGGAGGCAAGTATATTCCAGAAACTTTGGTTCCGGCGATTAGTGAACTTGAGGAAGCATACGAAAAAATTAAAAACGATTCTAGTTTTAAGAAGGAACTTGATTATTATCTTAAAAATTATGCAGGAAGACCTACACCACTCTTTTTTGCAAAGAATCTGACAGATTATGTAGGCGGTGCAAAGATTTTTCTCAAGCGAGAGGATCTTTTACATGGCGGAGCACATAAAACTAACAACTGTTTGGGCCAATGCCTCTTGGCCAAGAAAATGGGAAAAAAAAGAATAATTGCAGAAACTGGAGCAGGTCAGCATGGCGTAGGAACGGCAATGGCAGCAGCTGTTCTTGGGTTGAAGGCAGAAATTTACATGGGATCTATAGACGTTGAACGACAAAAATTGAATTTATTCAGGATGGAACTATTAGGAGCAAAGGTACACCGTGTAGATTCTGGAACGAGAACACTAAAGGATGCTATAAATCAAGCGTTACGCGATTGGATAACAAATGTAAAAGATACTTACTATTTGATAGGATCGGTTGTAGGCCCACACCCATATCCTATGATTGTAAGAGATTTTCAAAGCGTAATCGGCGAGGAAATCAAATCACAGCTTAAAAACTTAACTGCCACGGCTAGTACAAGTTCTCCTCATGCACTTGTATGTTGTGTAGGTGGAGGTAGTAACGCAATGGGCACTTTCTTCCCATTTCTAGATGATAACAAGGTGTCATTATACGGAGTTGAAGCAGGTGGCCTGGGTATAAAAACAGGAAAACATTCTGCCACGCTAAAAGTTGGTTCAGAGGGCATACTGCACGGAATGAGAACATATCTTTTACAAGATGAATTTGGACAAATAAATAATACACATAGTATTTCGGCAGGCTTGGATTATCCAGGTGTAGGTCCTCAGCATGTTCAACTAAAGGACATTGAACGTGCGGAATATGTTACCTGTAATGATAAAGAAGCGTTGGATGCGTTTTTCAAACTTTCAAGATTGGAAGGTATTATAGCGGCTTTAGAATCATGCCATGCTGTTTCATACGCAATGAAGTTGGCAAAAAAAATGAGAAGAGATCAAAATATTATTGTTACATTGTCTGGTAGAGGTGACAAAGACATAGATCAAGTAATGAAGTTTAGAAAAAAATACCTCGGCAGGTCATAGTCAGTGTTATCATTAGAAAATAATAGAATAGAGAAGAAATTTGCTGAATTAAAATCAACGAATCAAAAAGGGCTGATATGCTATGTTTTGGGAGGTTATCCTAACGCTGGCACAAGTGAGAAAATAATTTCATCAATTGTAGACGGGGGTGCTGACATTATCGAAATAGGTATCCCTTTTTCAGATCCGATTGCAGACGGTCCAACAATTCAGGAGGCCTCATTTAGAGCGTTAAAGAAGGGAATTAATCCGGATATTTGTCTGGATATTGTTAGGGCAACCAGGAAAAGATATCCTGAACTTCCAATTGTCATAATGACATATTCTAATATTTTGCAAAAAAAGGGATTTAGAAAGTTCATGGAGATAGCAAAGGAAGCAGGAGTGGATGGTTTTGTTCTCCCTGATATGACTATAGAAGAATCCAGAGAGTACCTGGAATATTCGAAGAATCTTGAACTTGCATCGGTATTCCTTGTTGCTCCAAACACATCAAATTTTAGAATTAAAAGAACACTTGATGTTTCTACGGGTTTTGTCTATGTTGTGTCTGTATACGGTACTACGGGTATGAGAAATTCGTTTAATGAATACACTCTTACTGCTATTAGGAACATAAAAAAATTAAGTTCAAACAAGAACAATATTTCTGTAGGTTTTGGAATAAGCCAGCCAAATCATGTAAAACTTATGTCCAAATATGGAGCCGATGCTGTGATTGTTGGTAGTGCCATCATCAAATTGATTGATGATAATAAAGATGACAGTATTGATTACTTACAAAATAAATTGAAAAAATATATTAAATCATTGAAGGCTGCATGCAAAAATAACAACTGAGTAACAAGATTACTATTTACTTTGTGATAATTCCACTGCTATCTGTTGAAAAGAACATATTATTTAGGCTAACCTGCAATTTCTTACCAAATCTTTCCACAACAATTTCAAGATCGTCTAACGAATCAGAAATCTGACCATCAACTAATTTTGCTATCACTACATGTACAGACTCGTGTGATATCAGCGCACCCATGAAACCTTCAATCTGTTCAAAATCATTTTTCTGGTTTTTAGCACCCTCCTTTGATTGTACGATTAGCATATTTTCACCCTCATAGGTAAAGTAAGCCGGCACATTATCTGTCGCGCAAGAGAAAATAAAATCACTAATTGTCATTTATCTATCTATCTCAAATCTAACCGTATCTACAGTATAAAATATTCTGCATCAGGATGATGAACTACAATGGCAGCAGTAGAGTACTCTGGATTTATTTGCCCTGCAGAAGTAAGACCTATTCCACTAGTGGTTGGATCAATTAGTTTCCACACTAAATAATGTTGCATAGTGTCTGGACAACTTGGATATCCCCAACTGTATCTGAGTCCTCTGTTCTTATCAATATTTAGTTCTCTTCTAATTCGGTGGTGGACCCATTCTGCCAGGGCTTCTGCTGTTTCTACTGCCAGACCATGAAGATAATAGGCATCGGTATAATTATTGTTTAAATTGAGTTCTTCAATTTTTGATACGGTTTTTTGACCCACAGAGACTACTTGGAATGGAACAACATCGTCTTTCCCAAAATAGTCTGTAATACACAGTCGTTTAGGCTTTGATGATCTTGGAAAGTCAAAAACTATTTGTCCTTGTTTATCTGAATCCACCACAAGTTTGTTACCTTGATTATGACATTTAAAGTAAGAATATACTACACGCGGCGAGAAAAGTCTCTCGTCTATTACTTTTTTCTTCCACTCTGATAGTAGTGCCTCAGGATCGCCAATTTTGGATGCCGATTTTCCTCTTATACCCCAAGAGAGAACAAACAGAGATTTTTTATTTAAATACTGCCATACCTCGTCAAGGTTAATTTCTGAAGGGCCTAATTTTATGGGTGAATCAAAATTTGGTAAGGTTGGTGGGTTTACAGTTCGTACTTTACTAACTAGTATATCGATATCAGCTTTTACTTGCGTTTTTTTCTTTTCATCAAATTTATTGATTTTATTATTCCATTCCTGAATGAATTTATCTTTTTCAGGAGATCTCAATTTATTCATTATGTTCAATCCCTCAAATGCAGTTTTGCAATAAAAGACTCCTGGCTTATACACGGCATCTGACTTTGCAATTCTGTTTATGTAATCACTGTTTATGGCCGCACCGCCACATAATGTTGGGATATTGAGATTTAGTTGCCTTGCGTTTTCTATAAAAAACTGCATTTGTTTTGAAGTTGAAACTAGTAATGCAGATAAACCTACGGCGTCCGCTTGTACTTCCTTAATTTTGTCTACAATTTGTTGTATTGGAACCTGTTTACCGAGATCATATACAGTATAACCATTATTTGAGAAAATTGTTTTTACGAGGTTCTTGCCTATATCATGAACGTCACCGTACACCGTACATAAGACAAGTTTACCCTTGCTTACTCCCTGTTTTTTGACAAGATATTTTTCAAGTTCGGATACCGCTGATTTCATGCACTCTGCAGATTTTAATACGAAAGGTAAAATTAACTCACCAGCACCAAACTTGTCACCCACTTCTTT
Organism: Nitrososphaeraceae archaeon; assembly: GCA_044870765.1. Taxonomy (GTDB): domain Archaea; phylum Thermoproteota; class Nitrososphaeria; order Nitrososphaerales; family Nitrososphaeraceae; genus TA-21. The sequence continues at coordinate 14,206 of JBIOZG010000043.1, read as the reverse complement.
CATTGCCGGAAGTAATACTTCATTTAGGGTTTGGACCGCTGCTTCATGAGATAGCTCGGGATATTGTCTTAGCAATTCTTCTTTTTGAATATTTCCCGGTTTTGATTTTAGTTTTTTCTCAAGCTTGTCAGTAATAGATCCAACCACGTCTTCTTCAATTCCGTCCTTCACTCGATTTACTATACGGTAGTAGCAACGTTTGTCAAAATCCCAATTTTTGTTTATTTCTTCTAATCTTTGAGAATTATTAGTAACAGTAACATTCTTGTTCTCAAAATAGTATATCAGTTCAGAAAGAGCACTAGCATGCCTATTAAATATAAGATCCTCTGCGAGCTTGATTTGGTCCTGACTAATTTCTCCTATCGGCATTATATCTTTTGCATTAATAATTACCGTATCCAATCCTGCCTTCAGCGCATGATGCAAAAATACTGAATTGACTATTTTTCTTGCCCTTACAGGAAGACCAAAACTAATATTGCTTAATCCAAGGGTAGTGAAACAACCTTCGATTTCCTTCTTGACTGACGATATGCCTTTAAGTGTCTCAACTGCAGAATTTGCGTATTCTTGTTCACCAGTTGCTAGCGTGAAGGTCAGTACGTCAAATATGTACTGCCATGGTTGTAATCCATATTTTTTTCCTGTTTCAAAGAGTAATCTTGCTACCTTAATTTTTTCTTCGGCTGTCTTGGCCATTCCGTTTGGTCCAATGCACATTGAAATCGATGGAATTCCAAATTTTGCCATGATTGGCGCAAGTAAATGGAACCGAGAGCCATCTCCTTCCAAGTTGATAGAATTAATGATAGGCCTTCCTGGAATTTGGTATATTGCTTCTGTAATCACTTTGGGATCGGTTGAATCAATGACTAACGGCGCGTCGACCTCAAGACTTAATCTTTTCACCAGCTTTTTCATAAATTCGAGCTCATCCGATCTTTCAGTTGTTGCCACGCAAACATCAATACAATGGGCTCCATCACTTACTTGTTCTCTGCCAAGGTCTATCAGCCCGTCAAAGTCATCTGACAGTACTAATCTTTTTGCCCTTTTTGAGCCCTGCGTGTTCAGACGCTCTCCAATAATTAAAGGCGGAGGAATCTGAGTTAAATCTACAGCCTTTAATGCTGAGCTAACTCGGGGTACATGTTTCAGGTACATAGAATTGATATATTCTCAATTGTTCGATTGCGAATTATAAGTCATACGTTTTTAATATTTTTCTGAGTTCCCTAACGTGCTCAGGGGTTGTCCCACAACAACCTCCTATAATTCTCACTCTCTTATACTTGTGTAAGAATTCTCCTATCTGCCATGACATGTCTTTTGAGGTCATCTTGTAAACCGCCGTACCACCTTCATTAATTGGCATTCCAGCATTTGGCATAACTAGGATGGGTAATTCGTTCTGTTCATCTAGCCATCTGATACTTGATTCCATTTCAGCTGGTCCAGTAGAACAATTTAATCCAAAAACTGAAATTCCCATGTCGCTAACTGTTGTATATGCTGACTGAACGTTTGTACCAAGTAACATCTTACCGTATTTGTCCAGGGTTATGTTGGAAATTATAGGTACCTTTTTGCCAACTTTTTTCATCGCATTAAATGATCCGGTTATGGCAAGTTTAACTTCTAATATATCTTGACTTGTTTCAATAAGAAGAACATCAACACCTCCTAACATTAGACCTTGAGCTTGCAAATCAAATGCATCTGTAATTGTATCCAGGGTAATATTCCCCAAGTCAGGATCGTTTGAGCTTGGAAGATAACCCGTTGGCCCCATTGAACCTACGACAAACTTTTTTTCATTTGAAAATTCCTTGGCTACCCTGTTTGCAAGTTGTGCCGCAGATTTATTTATTGATACTGTTTGTTCTCCAAATCCATACTCTTTAAGCTTAATTTGGTTACTACCAAAGGTATTTGTCTCAATGCAGTCTGAACCTGCTTCTAAATAACTCCTATGTATGATTTCAATCCATTCTGGTCTGGATAGAATAAGCCCATCATTGAATCCTTCTTTGTTATTTGGAAAATCTTCTGGTTTTGGGTTAAGTTTCTGTATCTCGGTTCCCATAGCACCATCAAAAAGGAGTATGCGTTTGTCGATTTCTTCAAGGAAGGATCTTACCATGTTGACCGATTTACTAAGATAATCAAGTTTATATACATATATTGTTTGAGGAATGAAATTGATTTCCATGTGTTAGTTTCATATATTTCCATGAATATTGATGTAGATGGAGATAGGTTCGACTCTAGTTCATATAAGGAACTCTATTAGAAAAGTTTGGGCCCATAGTTCAGTTTGGATAGAATGGCTGCCTGCGGAGCAGTTGGTCGAGGGTTCAAATCCCTCTGGGCCCGTACTGAAAATAGTGCATAATATGGATTCATATATGAAATAAGTGTTGAAGTTAGAAACTCCGTTAGAAAATCCGTTATAAAATTTTGCATATGCCTTGCAATCAGAGGGTACTAAAAGACAATATCCCAGAAAGTTAAAAGTATTTTTTGATTTTTGTCTTCAACATAATAACGATCTTGAAACTCAGGCAGTTGAATTTGCTCAAAAATGTAGTGATCGTAATTGGGTAAACGCACAGATAATTAATTTTATCATATTCCAAAAAGAAAGAATGTATAAAGAAGGCATATCGGCTGGAACAGTTAGGAACACGATTAAACCTTATTACAAACGCGATACTAACATGGATAATGAAGACTGTTTACTCTGTAATGGCAATACTGGCCGCATCGGTTATTGTCACAATAGTAACAATGAGCACTCAGCAAGTATACGCACCCAGACAATGTGCAGGTTGTGCAGAATTCCAAAAACTTACAGATGAATTTGAAAAGAATGTAATAGATGCTGCATCCGTCAACCCACCTGATCCAGATAGAATACAAACGTTGCTTGGTGAATACAGCGATGAAGTCCTGAAATTATTCCCATCTACATCACCTAGTTAAATTAGAACTGATGGGCCCACGTAGAGATACAAGCCGAGATAGATAGACATGGAGAAAGTAACGTTCACATTATAAAATAGTTACCACTATGTGCATTTTCTTATTTCTTCAACCTCTTCTTCTGTTTCCCGCTTTTTCTTATTTTCCATGTAAAGACGATTCCAAGAACTATACCTGTCATTCCAAGAAGAACTCCAAAAATATTACTTGCCGATATTAAGAAGTAAAGCCCCGATATTATTATTAGGATACCCAAGACAAAGGTTGCTCCTCTAACGTAATCCATTTTTTATTTTGTCACCAATATAACAAGTCCAATTATTTCAACTCTTTTTTCATCCTCTAAAAGTTTTGCGGACTTATTAACGCCCCCAATTTCTTTGTGTCCCGTATCTGGTCATATATTTTTAATAAATGGAAAATCTAAACAAAGTAACATTGAGCCAATTTGATAAGTGCGTCTGCGGGCATCGAAGACTACATCATTTCCGGAGGGTACCCATGAATCCCCTATCAGAATGCAAAAAATGTAAATGCTTGAAATTTAAAATCGCTTGACTAAATTTAGACAAGAAACCAATTGCATCAGAGCAATAATTTATTATATGTAGAAATATTTATTCGGCAAGAATGAATTTCTCTTATAAAGATTTACTTAAGTCCAAATTTTCACACCCAAATACACAATATTCAATCAAATCCCTCTGGACCCGCTTGAAAATCTATCTTTCATACCGTAAATGATTACAATTTGTGATTGAGGCTCAATTTGTAGCATTGACGCCATATGAAAATTTTGTATTTGCCTTAAAGGCAAAAGAGAAAAAGACATGTAGAATGTTACGGAGGATATTTTATCGAACTGGTAAGAACTAATTATCTCTAGTTTTAGTCAACTCTTTCTAGTCATTGCTAAATTAACTCATATTCTCATATGTATATATAATAGAAAATCTTGCTCAAGATCATCAGTTGCCACGAGATGTACTAGTCATAATAAGTGCCACGTTTTTGATAATAGCCGTAGGATTTTTGCCCTTCTTTTCTAACACACATGCCTCGTCGGTTACCAACAACAAAGTAGTAATAATAAATTTCGATGATGGTCGCAAGACTCAGTTTACCCATGCAAAGCCAATTCTTGACAAGTATGGTTTTAAGGCTACATTCTACATAGTGTGCAATTACGTAGATAATAAAAAAGGCTTTATGACATGGGATGAAATTGAAACTTTGAACAAAGAAGGTCATGACATAGGATCGCATTCTATGAACCATGTGCATCTGAGTAATTTATCAAAAAAACATATCGAATATGAGGTAGGACAATCAAAAAAATGCCTAGGGGATCACGGTATTGAAGCCACAAGTTTTGCATATCCCTTTAATGACGGTTCTAATGAGAAAAAGGTATTTGAAATAGTATCAAAGTATTATGATTTAGCGAGAATAGGAAATAACCCCCTAACTTATTTGAGTTGTGACGGATTGAGGGTTCCATCAGTTGAACGTGACTGCAAAACATATACAAATACCCATTATATAACATATGCCAACAAGTTTACAATCAGCGGATGGAGTCAAGATTTCTCAAGAATGGTAAACTCCTACAACGACGCCGGTCTTTTTAAAAGATTTATCAATGTTGTAAATAGCCAAGATAAATATAACGAAGATGGGTTGATTAATGCCATTCCTATAATAATATATCACAGAATTGGAGAACCTGATGCGGTTGGCTACAATACTGAAATCGAATTATTCAAGAGAGAAATGAAATACTTGCACGATAATGGTTTTACCGTATTAACAATGGCAGATCTTGCGTACAATGACAAAGCCAATCATATATACATAAAGCAATTCGATGAACAAGGAGTTTCAGGAAAGATTGCTAGTGTTAACAAAGATAGCCCATCCCAGGTTCAGACTTTTTCAGGACATTGAAAAAGCGATTTATTCCTAACAATTCAACTCATGCAAGATACTGCAGCTTTATCTTTGTCTATTCCTACTCACCTTCTAACATCTGAAGAAAACTAGTTATTTAACGTAAGATTTATTATAAAAAAACTGGTAGATTTTATCTTAATTAATTTATATCACCAAGTTAGTAAAGTAACGAAGAAGATTCTGGTTTTATTTAGTATTTTTGGTTTTGTAAATTTGCTTATTTACTTCTGATAGTAATTGACCAAGTGCTATTGGCTTTCTTAGAAAACAATCTATTATTTCTTTTTTTGTATACTCTTGAAGCAGACTGTTATCAATATCATATCCTGTCATTAAAATGGTTCTAGTTGAAGGATTTAAATCCTTTACCGTTTTTAATAGTTGCACTCCATTAATCACAGGCATTCTTAAATCAGAAATCATAACCGCGTAGTCCAACTTGTTTATTTTGAGATGTTCTAGTGCTAAAATAGGATCTGTAAACTCGAAAACATTGATTCCTTTTAATGTATTTAATGCACTGTGAAATAAGTGAGCAGTCTTTTGTTCGTCATCCACCACACTGACAATCTTGTTATTTTTGGATATCTTCATTCGAGCTCCTTGTTTTAGGACCAGTGTACGGACTTTAATTACATGAACTGTGAGATAAATTGTAAAAAATCAAATGAGTTACGGTTCTCTCATTTTCCTCTTTGATTAGGATGTTAAGCAATAAACTTCTCAAGACCATATAAATTCAAGATTTAGATGGAACTTATTCGATATAAATAAATTGCTAAACATAAGTAACTGAGAGGATGGCTGAACAACTAATAACTTATCAAATTGTGATTGCCACATTTCTTGTTTTAATTGCACTGCTGTTTTCAATCAGACACAAATATTCCAAGACGAGAACTCAAACAGGCAATTTACTGTTACTTAAGAAGGCGAAAGTCGATTGGATAAAAGCAAAGAGATTTAGCTAGGATGTGAGAAAATTACTTAAAATATTCATCTGGTGTGATTCTTGATTCTTCCCTGAAGGATCTTTATATTAATTTGAGGAAAATTATCTTATCTTACTTTCAAGCGATAAATACGAAGTTCGTTTCTTACTCTCTGACATAATGTGTAAATGGTAACAGTAGGCCACACAAAAAAGTTTGTAAAAATATTTCTTGGTGGTTTGCTTGCATTCCTAATTCAAGTTATACTCTACTCCATACGGCGTACAGAACTTTATCTGAGCGCTTCATCGCAAATTGAGAAAGCTATTCCAAGCTGTATTGCAAAGAGAGTCTGTTAAAAAGTTAAACAAATACAAAGCATCGGCTACAATTTTCTTATTATATATACAAAAGGATTGATATAAGTAAATCAACCGTGCTACTAATGTTAATGTGATCTTAACGCGATAAATAATTGATGTGCCGTGTTGGGTTTAGGAGGGAGACTTTGGAATGAGTTTTATTCTTTTAGCGCCGCCTCTGAACTTAATTGATATTACAAAATCAAAATCTAATGCACCAAATACCCTGACGTTGGTATTTACAAATACAATAGCTTTGGCGATTACATTGCTGACTCTAAACGGGAGTTCGGACTAAATGAAAATAGTCATTCTATTAATTTCTATCCTGGCAGTTGGCAGTCTTTCTGTAATTCTCTTTGCCGAACTAAATCTAGTGAACCTGAACATGTCCACTCCCGGCACAGGTCTAGATATGATTAATATCACAAGTGTCGGAAGCAAGACAAATACGAGCGTAGAATTATCAAACAAACAAATCTCCGAGGCGATAGAAGGCGGTGACAATGTTGGTAGAATTGCTAGTATTCCTAAAAAATGCTTTGGCTCAGCTCTCTGTCCCGACTAAATTACATCCCCTTTAATATTTTTTTAGTTAATGCTATCTGTTACTCTTATCTGTTTCTTCAGGTATATCTGATCTACCTTTTTCAATCTTTGTTCAATCTCGTTTATCATCCAGTCTTGGGAAAGTGTTATCCCAGTTAGTATATCCAATTCGGCTCTATTGACTCCATCAAAAGATTCAACCTTTCTGAGAATTGAATCCACTGTGAATATATCCTGACTAAACATTATCAGTACAATCAGGTTATCTGGACTTGTCACAGGTGCTTGAAGTAGCAGATTTCCTGACAATTCACGATATATACGCTCTAAAACGTATTGATACAGAGTTTCCTTAACAGATATCACAATAACAAATTGTATATACCCTCTTGTGGAGGCAGGATTCACTAGGACAGAAAATTGCACTACATTATTTTCTTTCATCGTATCTAATCGTCTACTCACAGTCTTTGCAGAAATTGAAAGTTTCCTAGCAATTTCAGAAATGTTCATACGTGGATTTGGTAACAAACATTTAATTATCTTGAAATCTAATTCCTTTGGTCCTTTCTGTACATGCGGTCGGCTTACAAACATGCTCTGTATAACAGTGGGTTTCAGTGAATCAATTAATAGCGGAATCTTATTTTCAGATCCTGTCTTTACGACCAAAGAAAATACCGATGTTCCTCCAATCTGCCTAACATGTAAGAATAAATCGCCCAATAGATTAAGGCGATTAATAACATTCTCTGCTAACTCATTATGTCTCATCTTCAAAATACATTCTGTTCCATAGCCGAGTACTGCGGGATTTATGTACACAAAGAACTTTTCGATCACACCTCCAGATACCATTTTGATAATTCTTGCTCTAACACTCTTTGTACTCAAGCCCACAACTGAGCCAATATTTCTGTAAGATATCCTACAATCCGTGGCAAGGACTTGGATAATCCTCAAATCAATTTTATCTAGGATGGGCTGTTTCATGAGTTGTGGATACCAAATACAGTCGTTTATAAAAGTCTGTTGTCCATATCTTGGAGTAAATGACACATAATGGCTCTAATTGCGACAAAAAGTAGAATAGTCATTATTCCACTCTCGCTTATGAGGTCCCACTTATGAGGCCATCTTTTCAAAAACGATGGTTTCGGAAAAACTAAGAAGGTTTGCTGAATTCAATTTGATTCCCTTTCGTAGGCATAAGAGACACAAAAGAGATATTTTATACTTCAAACTTTCCAAAATTAGGCGTACTCACGCCTAATTGCTTTAATATTGCTCGATATTAATTCAACATTATCGCATTGTGTCACCAGCAGGGAAAGATAGTTTGACAAGTATTCCAATTAATAACGAAGATAATTCTGCCTTAATAGTAAGAAATCTCTCGAAATACTGGGATTCTCAGGCTGGTAGAGTAATCGGTGTTAAAGACATTACATTTAGTGTAAGAAAAGGTGAATTTGTATCAATTGTCGGTCCATCTGGAAGTGGAAAGAGCACATTACTTAACATGTTAGGAGCTTTGGAGAGGCCAACTAATGGACAAGTATTAATTAATGGAATTAATATTTTCTCGCTCAATGATTCGGAGGCTGCAACAATGAGAAACAAACGTATAGGATTTATTTTTCAATCTTATAATTTAATTAACAGGACAACTGTGCTCAAAAACGTAGAATTCCCAGCTATCATAGGAGGAATGAGTAAAACGGAAAGAAGACTCAGAGCAATACGGTTACTGAGTTTTCTAGGATTGAAATCCAAAATACAATTCAGACCATTTAACTTGAGTGGCGGAGAACAACAGAGAGTGGCTATCGCGAGGTCACTTATGAATAATCCTGCGATAATCCTTGCGGATGAGCCCACAGGAAACCTGGATACAAAGACAGGAACGGATGTTTTTGGTTTATTGAAGCTATTGTCAAACAAATTCAAAAGGACTATCATTATGGTAACACATAATACTGATTTAGCAGCCAGGACTGATAGATCTATCTATATCAAAGACGGAAGAATTGAAAAACAAATAGTAAATTTTGCGACATGAATATGTTCTTCAAGAAATATGATAACACTGGCGTCCTGAATATTTTCTCTGCAGTACTATTTTTATCTCTGTTTTTGACCAGTATTATTCTTGTCCAGAATTCTACAATAATATCTTTTACCTTTGCAGATTCAGATAAAGGTCAAGAAAACAAGGAAAAACATGATACCAATCAAAGTTATCAATCAAAGACAACTGATAGTGATAAAAAATCAGGAGACAATGGTAAACAGTCTTCGGAAGGATCAAATAACGGTACCCCAAAAGGCGATGAACCTCCAAAAGGCGATGAACCTCCAATAGAACAGGAATCGCCAAGCCCTGTCATTATCACAAATACTGTTACTACTCCTTCTGTTAGTTCAAGTAGCAATGATGAGGATGACAATGATAATGAAGGAAATGAAGGTCCCACAAAATTCGCATTTGTAGATTCCTTCTTCACTGATCAAACCGCCCAAGGATCGGTGATTGCCGAGACCTCTTCTGTTTCATCCGGCGCACAAGACATACCACCAGTTCCAAGACAAGAAGTTGGACCGGGGGAGGGAGATTCGATGCTCGCTATAGTTCTTATTAACAGAGGCTTTTCAGATGTAACAAGTATAAGAGCATCGTTAGATTTTCCAACAGGATTTACGGCAAATGTATCTCCAAAAAATGTCGATAACGATACTGCATTAGCCACTTACAATGGTCAAGTCAATGCGGGACAGCCCTTCACTCTCTACTTTCCAGTAACAATATCAAAGGATACTCTAGTTGGAAAAGAATATACAGCTTCTCTCAAAATACGATATTTTAATGTTGCAGAACAAGACGAAGAGGATACAAGAGACAGGACGATTAAAATTCCATATAAACTAAGTGGTAAAGTTATTTTGGACGCAATACCATTTTCGGTATCAGCTTCGTCACAATCAATAAACAACACAATCCAAGATGGGAAATTACCATTTACAAGTATTGTAAGCTTGGTCCCAGGTGAACCTAATTTTGTGCAAACATTAATTAAGAATGAAGGTTCTGCTTCTGCCACAGGAGTAATTGTAGAGGTATCGTCTAGAGATCAGCGGGATCAAATTGACAATAATAATTTCATTCCAAGCTCATCCGGCAATGGTAATACTTCAACAACTACAGTACAACAATCTACAGTAATCCCTTTAATAAACTCAGGAACCACGACTTTTAATGTGGGTGCGATTCCTGCAGGTGGGAGCGTAAAGATAAATCCTGTGATATTCGCTAGCAATTCTGTAGGTAGCATATTGGAGAATATACAACTAAAAATATCTTATAACGATGCGTACGGTAACAAGAAGGAGATAGATAGGCTAATGGGAGTTCATATTTTACCCTCTTCTCCACAATCTGGATTAACTCTTTCGCCCACAGTTACTAATTCTGATACAATTCGAAGTGGTACATCTTTATCAGATGTAACTATCCAAAGTGGTCAAGATGATTCAGCTAATGGAGGTAACGGTAACAACGAATATGGAAATCAAACCTTTTCTTACCCATTGACTCAAGTTAGTGAATTCAACTTTAATGAAAATGGAATTATTCCAAACGAAATTGAGAATAATGATAATAATATTAATAATAGTGATGGTATCGATTTGCCCTCAAATGCAAATGCAAATGCAAATAAAAGCATCATATCCTTGGTAGCAGGCAGGGTAGATGATCTGAAGTTTAATATTACTAACACAAATACCAATCCCATTACTGATGTAGTAATTTCCCTTAATACAGATTCTGACTCTGTAAAGATCCTTGGGGATTCAAAGTGGAACTTAAATAAAATAGACCCATTCTCTACTCGGGAATTCTTTACATCTGTATTTGCTTCCAAATCCTTGATTAACAGTCCTGTATCCTTTAAAGTATCAATACAATACATATATAATAATCAAGTCAAATCTGATTCCTTAAACCTAGGAGCAAACGTAATAGGCGATATAACAGTAAATATCAATGATCTTGCTGTTAATTATATAGGCGGAAATCCAAATCTGGTGGGCAATATTTTGAACAAAGGGAATACACTGGCATTATTCACGACTATAGAATTATTAAATCCATCGTCGACCATTAATGGTGAAAATCAAACACTGACAACGTCATCAGCCCCGATGTTGAAGGATTATGAAAATAAGAATATCCTTGTTCCTGCTGCCTCTTTTCCGCAGTATCTTGGTGATCTTGAAGAAAATTCCCCACTTCCATTTAGTATTCCCTTGGCTATGAAAAATAGCTCTGCTTCGGGAATCTATCCTGTATCATTAAAGGTAACATATAGTGACGATCTTAGAAATGGTTACACAGTAATTACTAATGGAACAGTAGAATTTATTGCTCCTGTGACAACAAGTAATCAAGGACAAGCTTTTCTTGGTAATTACACTATGATATTTTTTGTAATGGTAGCCATTATAGCAGTAATAATTGGTATTGTTATTCTTAGACGGTTCAGATCTAAAATAAAGACCAAATCCCTAGAGGGGGAACTGAAAGATAATGAAGTAAATAGTTCACATAAAGATGATAGTCAAAACCATGAAGACATTGAAACACTACTAGGTGGTGATGATGCTTCTCATGATGAGAATTTTAAAAAACAATAGTGAGATAAAATAGCCATGAATATAAAGGAGATCTTTGTTTTGTCTTTTGATGCACTGAAAGAAAGAAAGGTGAAATCCATATTAACAATAATTATGGTGATGGTTGGAAGTAGCTTAATGGTTGCTGTTGGTGGTATCAGTGCAGGTTTTGGTGGATTTTTTAACAAACAGCTAAGTAATCTTGCAGCAAATATTATTTTCATTAATCCGGCCCAAGTACAGCAAGGTGGAGGAGGACCAGCGGTAGGCCCTCCACCGACGCCAAAAATTACATTAAATGCTGCTGTGGAAAATAGACTAAAGTCTTTACCATTTGTAGATGACGTTATTCCATCGTATCAGGCACAAGTCATCCTAGAATCTCAAGGTGATTCAAAAGAGTATCAAGTGTTCTCCATGGATCCACAGAAATTAACAGTACTTTCTCCTACACTGGAATTTGTCGAAGGATCGACTGTACGACAAAATGATCCCTCTGCCCTTATTGTTTCTAATGATTTGGCCAATCCTCCTGGGGAGGACGCTCCATTTCTAAGGATATATCAAACTGTCAAGGCCACGTACACTTTTGTAGATCCCACTACCGGGAAAAGGGAATCAGATTCAAAGAGTTTCGTCGTAAGAGGAATAATCAAACAGACAGGAAATCCAAATATAGATAATTCCGCAGTAATAGATACTGAAGTAGGAAATGCATTGTTCCATAAATCTGGAAAATTTGATTCATTAATCGTCGTGGCCAGATCCGGGATTTATGTAGATACAATCGAGCAGGAAATTAGAAAGCTCTATGGTAACGATATTGGAATAACTACCGTTAAGGCTATCATCAAAACAGTGCAACAGTTTACAGGCGGGATTAGTGCTTTTCTTTTGAGCATTGCAATAGTGTCTTTGGTAGTTGGTGCGGTTGGAATTATCACAACCCTATATACCTCAGTTATAGAAAGGACGCGAGAGATTGGTACTATGAAAGCCATAGGCGCAAAGAGTAAACACATACTTGCCCTATTTCTAACAGAGGCATTGATGATTGGTATTTTTGGAGCTAGTCTCGGTATATTGGGTGGAATAGCTGGAGCCTACATATTGAGCGCGGGGCTCGTTGGTAACAATGGAGGCGAGAGTCAATCACAAATAGCTCCCATATTCCTGGCCACAGATATGACTAGGGTATGGCTAACTTCTGCTTCACTAAGTCTTCTGGCTGGTTTGTTTCCTGCCTTAAAGGCTTCAAGACTATTGCCAATCGTAGCACTAAAAAGAGAATAGATTAAGTCATTGGTAATGTGGCCATTAATCGCAAAAAGCGGATCATCTGTATTCGTCACCGCAATCGCCTATATTATCGAACAAATTATTTGATTTCTTGCAAATTTCGTCTATTGATTCTCGATCAGTATCATCCAAGTCAAAATTGAAAACGTTAACATTATCATTTATGTGATTAACTATTCCGAGCCTAACACCAATAATCACTCCTGCTACTGTTGGTTTGCTAAGAATATAGTTTGTGGCTACATTTGGTATGCTTACACTATGTTTTTTTGCTATCATATCCAATACCAATAAAAGTTGCTGGAACAAATCCCAACCGCCCCAGACATCTATCATCTTCTTGTATTTTTGTAAGCTTAATGTGTCCAATTCGATACCAGATGGCTCTGCCTTTCCCAGGTATCTTTCAGACAAGAGACCTCCACAAATGGTTCCATAAGTGAGTAAATTAATATTATGTTTACTACACAATGGTATCATCTGAACTTCGGGTCTTCTATCAATTATTGAATATTGAATTTGGTTTGATGCAATCTGCACACCAGAGTCTAAAATTATTTGGAGGTGTTCAGTATCAAAATTTGTTAGACCCAAATGTTTGATGCGCCCTGAGTCCTTCAGTTCAGATAAATACTTTAGAGCATCCATATAATAAGGATTGTTGTAATCCCACCAATGTAATTGAAGTAAATCTAGGTAGTTTACGTCCATTCTGCGAATTGATGATTCTATGCTGGTGTTAGTCATTGAACGTGTTATAGTACTGGGTCGCGGTACCCATTTTGTGAGGGCCTTGACTTTATCAAGTTCATCTTTTCCTTTTAACTTCAGCAAATGTCGTCTGAACTCGCCAATAAAATTCTCGGCTGGACCATAAATATCGGCTAGGTCCCATGTCGTGAAACCTTGCTCATGGTATCTTAACATATCTTGTATTGCCATTTGGCGATTGATGTCTCCATGTCCACCCGCAACCTGCCACATACCATTTATAATTCTACAAATTGTCATATCTGAAGCTAGTTGGTGGAATTTCTTGTCCATGAAAGTTCTTGGATATCACTCTATTTTTAGCTTACAAATGAAGGAAAAAAACCATTCAGAAAAAACCAACTAAACTGAATTAGAATAAAACCCTATCCTTGATAGCGTAAATTTTAGAAGCTTTTTCTCAATTTCATTTTTTAATTTAGTACAGAATTCAATTACTTCTTTAATTATTATGTAGATCCAGTACCGAGCACATAGAATTGTCCAATTAATTCGACGGAAATCAAATCATTATAACAAGCATTAAAGTGATCTTAAATTTATGATAGTATTATCTAATCTTCGACCTTTTTATTTTTTCTTGCAGCAACATACAACCTTGAATTAGGGTTTCAGGTCTTGGTGGACAGCCAGGTACATATACATCTACAGGAACAATGCCGTCAACACCTGGAAGCA
>JBIOZG010000042.1:0-3440 GCA_044870765.1 Nitrososphaeraceae archaeon | reverse complement strand
GCTGGCATCCAGTACATTTATCGTGAAATAGGATATGTCGACCTCTAGAACCTGCGATTCCAACTCCTCTCTTTGGATCAAATTGATATCCATCGCCTACAAACTTTAGTTTCTTTTCTGGATATCTAAGTGTAAATCTCTTGATAAGAAGATGCTTAGTTCCAGATTCTATTGCCTTTATGAAGCCGCCTGCTGAATTAGTCAACCCGATAGTAAACCTCCAGGTCCCATTATTCCCCCATATACAAGTGAGAGGGCTACAAAAATATTGATGAACGCCAAAACTATTAGTTTGTACCATCCAGTATGCAATAATATATCGATTCTAATTCTAGGATTGATACCTCTTGGGAGAAGGATCAACATAATCATACCAAGGGTCTTGAGGGTAAACCAGAATATTGCGTTTACTGTTGTTGCGTTATATATTTTATCACCGGTATATCCTGGAATAATTTCGTCAGGAAAAATCTGCGGTCCTGACCAACCGCCGAGAAATAGAATTACAAATAAAGCAGCCAGTGCGTATAGTTTAACATAAGTACCCAATTGAATCAGCCCATATATCATACCTGAAGTTTCAGTTAACCATCCCGCAACGATTTCGCTCTCAGCTTCAGGTAAGTCGAACGGAATTCTTTCTAATTCAGCCAGTGATGAAATATAGAACACAAATGCGCTTATTGGCAAAAAGAATACAAACCAGTATGGATGTTGAGCGTTTGCTATATCAGTTAGATTCAACGATCCGGCAAGGATTACTACTGAAAGCGCTGAAAGAATGAAGGGAATTTCAAATGCAATCATCTGATGCAGGGCACGTAAGCCGCCTATGAATGGGTATTTGCTGTTACTAGCCCAAGAGAACAGTAGTGCAATAAGTGGGAAAAATCCCAAAAATGCAAAAACTGCAATTATGCCAACGTCAAGATCTGCAACAACCCATCCTGGTGCTGCGGGGATTAGCGCAACAACAGCTGCCGAAGTAACTACAAAAGCAACCGGGGCAGTCCAAAAGATAAGCTTATCAGCACCAGACGGGACAATGATTTCCTTTGAAATTAGTTTCAGTCCGTCGGCTATCAATTGCAAAATACCTTCTATTTTTCCTGCATAAAGCGGTCCTATCCTCAATTGCATTTTGGCAAGGAATTTCCGTTCGATAAATATCGTTGCAGCAGCCAAAAGAGCAGCATAGGTAAACCCGGGAAATACAGCCACTCTAAAAAAGTCAGTATGAATCAAGAAGTTTATGATTGGTATAGTCCTAGACGGATCTACCATCATCGAGAAAAAGAGGTATGGTGTCAAGACTTCTCCCTTTACGGGCGGCAGCGGCACGTAGAACAGGATGATAAAAATCAATGGAAGTCCAACTAATGTAATGATGACAAGTATCCATAGAACAAGCCGTATTAAACTCCCCACAAAATTGCCGAATCTGAAGTCTTTTGGAGCTGTTGCCAATTTTATAATATACTTCTCCTTACAATCAATTACTGAACACCTATTATTTTTCCATTAGTCATTTTGTTTTTAAATTGAAAACTTGAAATATTTTGCAAATTTATCTGTCAGCCTCCACAGGCCAATAATTTAATGACCAATAAATCGATGGCATATCAGCCAATTTTGATCCTACTAAAAGGAATGGAAGTGCCAGCATATTCCTAAAGGAGGCAACAGACAATTTGACCCTATAAGGCTTTGGTGTTCCGTCACTTACAATATAATAACCCAATGCACCCCTCCCAGATTCCACTCTCTTATATGATTCGCCAGCTGGTCCTTTTGGATTTGGTTGGAGCTTTGCCCTAACTTCGCCTGATTTTGGCATCTTGTCCAGTAATTGTCGGATTATTTGACATGATTCTTTCATATCTAGCAATGGCACCATTGATCTTGCAAATGAATCGCACGTTTGCATATATTGTACTTTGAAATCTATCTCGGTATACACATCGTATGGTTCTGCCTTTCTAACATCAAAGGGAATTCCCGACGCCCTCAATACAGAACCAGTAACACCCAGTTTTATGGCATCTTCCTTTGTCAGAATTCCAACACCTTCGGTTCTTTGGCGGAATAACGGATTATTGTAAAATATGTCTTCATATTCAGCGAGTCTTTTTTCAAAGTATGCAACCTGTCTTAAGCACCTGTCTCTAAATCCCTCTGGCATATCATTCCGAACTCCTCCCGGAATGTTAAATGCGTGAGTGACCCTAGCGCCAGTAAGTGCTTCGAGGAGATCTATAAAGAGTTCCCTGTCTCCAACTGGCCACATGAACATAGTAGAATGTCCAAGAAATATCCCGTAAATTCCCAACCAATACAGAGTATATACTTGGCGATTTAGTTCTGATGCTAATGCGCGAATGTATTGTCCTCTAAGTGGAACTTGGATATTGGTAAGTTCTTCAACTGCCAAACTATATGAATACGTGATATTTGTAGAATCGTGAATCACTGGCCTCTCAAGGTGAGGAATATTTTGGATAAAGTTTCTATATTCACACATTTTTTCCTCACCCCTGTGAACGTAACCGGGGTCAGGATCACAATATACAATATAATCACCATCTACTTTTATGGTAAACCTAAAATGTCCTGAACCAGGGTGCTGAGGACCGACGCTCAAAGTCATTAATCGGTCTTCTTCGGTCTCCTTTACAATTTCAAGTCCCCTCTTAATAGTCTCGTCAAACTTGTGATCTAGATTTTCCAATTATTGCCACCTATCTACCTTTTATCCTGAATTCTTTTCTTAATGGAGGAATATCTGCCCAATCTTCTGGAAGTAGAAATCTTTCATTTCTTGGATGGCCATCAAAATAGACACCTAGCATTTCAAATGTTTCTCTTTCGTGGTACTCTACACTATTAAAAATATTAATTAATGTGGGTAACCTAGCGTCATCTCTATCTACCCTTGTCGAAAGTGCCAGAACCTGCGATGAAAGTTTTTCGTCTGAATAAGAGCTCAGATGATATATTACTTCAATCTGGTTATCTTTTGGATAGTCTGTACCTGAAACTGATTCTGCGTGATCAAATCCTAAAGTATCTCTAATAAATGAAGCAACCTCTATGATCTCATTTGAAGGAACAAGAATTTTTGTTCTCCCAGGACGTGCATAAATTACCTGTACTTGTTTATCGCCGAATTTTGTAACCAACTGATTGACAAGAGCGCCTTCAAACTCAGGAATTACAGGCTCAGTTTTTTTTGGTAGGGAAGTTTGAGCTGAATGACTTGTGGGCTTTTCATGTTCAGCACCGCTTTTCGTGTTTGGTTGATCCGAGCTCATACTATCTAATCTTCGACCTTTTTATTTTTTCTTGCAGCAACATACAACCTTGAATTAGGGTTTCAGGTCTTGGTGGACAGCCAGGTACATATACATCTACAGGAACAATGCCGTCAACACCTGGAAGCA
>JBIOZG010000041.1:0-12742 GCA_044870765.1 Nitrososphaeraceae archaeon | reverse complement strand
TACTGCTCCTATTTTTCCAAATTTAAGGTCTGCATCTATCTTTATTTCTGTACTTGAATCGGATTTTGCGTTTAACTCTATTATCAAAACCGTTCCCCTTGTATCCCCTTCAATAACTTCGCTTTTGAGCAATCGATTAGGTTCCAAAAAGTGTTTTACTTTCTGTTTTATTTCTTTTCCTGATATTGAAACGATCTCTTCCGTTAGTATGTGTTTGTCGGATTGTTCCACAATTTTGAAGGCCTTATATTTGTCAGGAAATAATGTCGGTAGCTTGCCTATATCTTTAATTACGGAAAAAATTCTTTCCTGAGGTATATTAACACTTTTGGATGATGTTACTCTAACCATGAGTCATGTTATTTCTGCGGATTTTTAAACAATATGTTTCTATATATGCATTCAATAAACTATCAAGTGGATGAAAAAAATTCGAAATGAAACACTTTTATCATGAGTTTGAAGTGGATTGTGACATTGATAAAGTGTGGAAATTTTATACCAACATAAGACACCTTGAAGTAATTAGTCCAGAAGAGATAAAATTGAATTTGATACACAGCTCTGATGAAATATTGAAAAAAGGTAGTGTAGCATGTTTTAGCGGTAAATTAATAATAAATGCAAAGTGGTGCTCAAGAATAACTTTTTTCGAAAAATATGAGTACGTGGATGAAATGGTTCGAAATGAAAATAGAGATCCACCTTTTAAAATTTGGAAGCATAGACATACATTCAAGGAAATGAATTATCACAAGACAGGAGTAATGGACCAAATTCAGTTTGAGTTACCATATGGAATTCTAGGCAAAGTATTGGAATCTTTTATTGTATTCCAAATAGGTAACATTTTCAACCACAGGAAACTAATGACAATAGAGCATCTTGGAAGTTAATTACTATCTGATCTGAAATTATTCTCATTCTTGAGCCGATTCTTAATTAGAAAGAGCGAGATACATAATGCAGACAATGAAAGTCCTAGCATGGTACCAAAAATAAGATCATATGCTAATGACGATGGAAAATAGTGAAATTGGTTATTGTGTGAATCAATTAGAAATAGGTGAGTTTGCATGAATAAACCTGCTATTGTCGGACCTATTGAACTACCTATGATTCTTAGTAAGTTACTAATACCAAGCGAGATTCCAATTTGATTGAATGAACTTTGCATCATTACGATATTAGTACTACTCACGTTTGCTAAAGAAATCCCAATTGATATTATTACTAAATATAGAGATATATAGAATTCATTTGGTCTAATAAAAAAAAGCAAGAAAAAACCTAATGACATGGCAATAGTACCAATCACAAGGGGAGTTGTCTGCCCAATTTTAGTTATAATTACGCCTACCAGAGGACCCAATATTAAAAGTACAAGTGCAAACGGCAGTTGCACTAGCGACATCTGAATCGCACTATTATCAAACCCGACGGGATATGGACTTTGGGCCAATATAGGCAGTGTTTGAAAAATAGTAAACATTGACATCCCTACGATTAGTAAAATTATATTTGAAGACAAAATCCTTCTATCTAGGAATAATTGTGAACTTATAAGTGGCGCCTTGGTTTTTCTTTCGAGCAGAAAAAAAGTAATAAAGCTTGCAACAAAAATAATAAAGAAGATTACGGCTGAATTAGGAATCCCAAATAGATTTAATTGTTTATCATTATTATCAAAACTGTCAGTTCTGAGAGATGTGATGAATAAAAGAAACGTAGTAATAGTAACTCCTAACAATATCGCACCTCTTAGATCAAATTTTTGCCGCGATCCCTCTTTGTTAGTATTGGAAATTTCCTGGAAGTTTTTTTCTTTTGGGATAAATCTCAAAATTATGAAAATCAGAATTATGGCTATTGGGATGATTGAAAAAAATGTCAGTCTCCATCCAAAATATTGTACTATAGTTCCTCCAATTGCAAGTCCAAGTACAGAGCCACCAGCAAACATGGAGCTAATAATACCTTGACTTACTGCTAGTTTATTTCTCGGAAATTGTTCCCTGACAAGCCCGAAAGTAACAGGAAATACGGAAATTCCAATTCCTTGCAAAATTCTTGATATTAGTAACATCATAAAATTCGAAGAGAACGGAGAAATGATAAGCCCAACCGTGTATATTGAAATGAGGATTATCATGATTTTTTTCTTTCCATATACGTCTGATAGTTTTCCACTTACAGGTGTCATAACTGCGCCTGCGACAAGATACGCACTTAGTATCCAAGATGAGGTATTATACGATAAATTGAATTCCTGGATCAATTGAGGGAGGGCAGGAAGAAGCATCGTTTCTGTGTACATTGATATGGTAGCAATAGAACTGAGAATTGCTAGTGTTATCCAAATTGAATGACTACTATTTTTTTTCCTAAACAAGGATTATCATTTTGTTTACTCTAATGTCCAAAGATCAATATAATTGATTTTCCATAATATGAAAATGTATTAAAGATGATGTTGTAAATTTCAAATTAACCAATAGCTTCGATAATAAGGATATTACTTTATCGTCGGCCAATATTCCCTTCAGATGATAAATTTTCCATCTATATTTTAATACCTGTTGGGTAAAATAAAAATCAACATAGAGATTAATGTCTTCAATCGATGAAATAAAGAAAAAAATAAAGAGTAATCTGTATCAATTCATCAATTCTAATGATATAAAATTTTCCAACAATGTCATAGACGGATCCTCGCCTCCATCCGTATTTGTAGGAGAATTTGGATATCCAAATGTAAGAATCGGCCCAATGATTCCGCCATATCATGGGGAAACTGCTATTTTAGACAGACCTGAATTGTGGACAGGAAAGTCGTTAGAGGAAATAGTCAATTACCGGATCAATCTTTTAAAAGGAACAAAATTCCACAAAGTGAATGACCTTTCGGGCCGCTATATTGAATATTTACAGGAAATGTCACTGTCTAAAAAAGTAGTTGACAGTACTATGACTCTTGAAAAAATTCCAAAGTACTTGGGTGAAACGACTTTAACCCTAAAGGTATCTGAAGAAATACCTACATTGTTTTCGGCCCCAGTAGTAGATTTCAAAATTGTTTCATCAACCTCCGACAGAAATATTGAAAAAAAATACTATGATGATGACATACACGCATCTGACGCGATAATTGACCTTTATGATAATAGTGTAGATATAAGTCAAATCTCAAAGGTTCTAAGCATGGGAATGCTTGGCAGGAAAAAAAATCGTAGATTGGTCCCTACGAAATGGAGCATTACCGCAGCTGATGATATCCTTTCCCAATATTTGATAAACAAAATCAAGGATAATCCTCCATTGGACAATTATTTTGTATTTGACTATAGTCATCTAGATAATTATTACTCGTTGATTATGATTCCGGATGAAGTTTGGAGTTTTGAAATGATTGAGTCATGGATTGATACTAACGGTAGGATACACATAGGTTCAGATTATGAATCGGGAAAAAGGATAGATCATTATCCCTCAATTGCCGGTGCGTATTTTGCCGCAAGATTAGCTGTGGCTGAATATTTATTCAAGATTAGAAAAAAAGCATCAGTATTGATTTTGAGAGAAATACATCCTGAATATTTCATATCACTTGGCGTCTGGCAGATTAGAGAAGGTATTAGAGAATGTCTTAGAAAAAAAGGCAGGATCTTTGAAACTTTTAATTCTGCTTTGTCGTATGGAATTTCCAAAACTTCGTTATCGGAAAAAGAGTGGATAAAAAATAGTTTTACTATTAAAGATAACAAACAGACAAGGATGACTGATTACACAATCTGAGTACAACGAAATGTGGTGATTGGCTCGAATTATTGCTCTAAAGATTGATATTAATCCGCGATTAGTATCAATGATGAATGCTGTACAAGTGATTTCATTTAGGTGAGTAACGCACATGTATCTCACGGTAAGCACACTAGATACTTGGGGGTTTGTTCGCCAATTTTCTGATCCTTTTTCTTTAGGATGTCGACGTCCATCGATTTTTGGCATGTATGTTCAGTCATGATCTTGGCATCGTTTGCATTATTCACTAGTGTCTTGGCAATTTCTTCATTCTTAGTAAACGGGTTCACAATATCAGGATATTTGATAACTTCTTCTGAGATGATTTTACAGTTGAAGATCTTGTTACATTCTTCCTCATTAATGCCCTCCATTTTACTTGGTTGTTCGATTGCATAAAGTCTTCCTGCAAAAACATACATTGAAGCTAAAGTTAGAGATATCATGATGAACCCTATAGCCATAATTTGATTATTCAAGTAAACTGTTGTATCTCACGTCATTTATTTGAATTAGGAAAAATTCATTGTTAATAAATTTAGGTCCGATGAATGTAAAGAAATGTTATGTGGTATTGTTATGTTAAACCGATTATTTTAGCTAACTCACTCGATTTTCCATTCTATGTTTTGATCAACATGTGTATTTTTATTCACAATTAATAAAAAATAGTTCTTATTCGTCGCTACAAGTGAAAGTGCAAATGGTATTAGAATGTTCGATCGCTAAGAAGGGACATTTAGTTATGAATCTATTTCCAAATTTGTCTCTGAAACGAATTTTCTTATTGTCGGGATTAGTTATTATTTTATTTTTGGTATCACATTATAATGTGTCCAGTGCCGAAATTATAATGTGTAAAAATGAGGATAAGTCTTGCAAAGGATCGGAGAAGACAGATGTGTTGGTGGGGAACAAGAATTCTAACAGGATGAACGGACTTCAAGGAACCGACTATATGTTGGGGCTCTTCGGCGACGACTATCTAATCGGATATAATGGCAGTGATACATTGGTAGGTGGAACGGGTAACGATGTACTTCACGGTGGTGGGGACAAGGATGCATTAATCGGAAGCACAGGGAATGATAATATTACAGGCGGCTATGGTGCCGATGAAATAATAGGAGGCGAAGGTAACGATACCATCTTAGGAGGTAATGGTCCTGATACAATCCTGGCAGGAATTGGTGAAGATTTCATAGTAGGTGGTCATGGAATTGATGAGATCAGTTCTGGAGCCGATGATGATAAAATTTATACTGCAAATAGGAACACTACAGATTCAGACGGAGCCCAGGATATTGTTTATTGTGGAGAAGGTAATGATGAGGTATGGGTCAATACCAGCATGGATAAGGACGAAGTGAGTAAAGATTGCGAAATACTTCACGAGGGTTAATAGACCATTATTGATTAGACCTGAAATCTATCAATACTTACACAATAATCAACGAATATACCACGTATTCAAAACGGTCTAAAATCTAATGTACCTCGAATGTCAAAAATGTCTGTTTGTTGTGCAATCTCCAATGCCTTTTCATTCTCAATATCTTCGTAACATCTACGGTAAAAGGGACAATTTGGACATTTAGCTGATTTTAATGGTTCTGTCAATCTTGGAAGGGTGGCTACATCATGATTTTCGAGTGCACTTACAAGGATAGTCTTTCTCAAGACCATTTCATTTTTCAAAATTTCCCTCATTATGTCATCTTTAGGCATATTAATAGACCAACTTTCTATGCCCGGATTTTTAGAATTGTTTGGCCTAAAGAAATATTCACCTGACTCGTCTTTCTTTAAAAGTCTGAGTTCTCTAATATTGTACCTGATTGAGAGAACGCCTTTTTCAATACCGGTCATAATCAGGTAGTAAAGTAGCTGCCTCAGATAGGAACGAAATGTATAATCGTTTATGTCAAGTCTTTTGCCACTAATCGTGTCCTTAAGCTCTATTATGACCTTATTTCCATCGGTGTTGTCCATTATATCCGGATGGGCAACTATCTCGTCCATTCGTAATTCTTCCTGCGCTACCCCGATTCTAGCAAGCTGGGTGATAGCAAATTCACTTGATTCTCCTCTAACGAAATGGTGTATGGATTCATCTGTTATAGGATCCTCTTCAGGATAAGTACGTGAATAATATTGCTTTCTCAAACAGGAGCTAGGGAGTATATCAGATACATGAATGGGCGCCAAGCCAATCCTGTCCGTCTTCCTGTTGTCGTATCTATCTCTTAGATTGCTTTTTAAAAGATTAGTAAATTCCGAGTCGGGCCTTATTATTACTGGCATAATTCTAAATCATAATTGATTCAATGCGTCTTAATAGTTATTTTATTTATGCATCTTTATCTGAAAAAAATATTTTATATATTCCACTTGATGAATAGGACGTACGGAAGAAAAAGTCAAAGTCTTGGGCATCGGTAGCAGTATGAGAAAAAATTCCTTTAGTACTAACACATTGAGTAAAGTCCTTGAAATTATATCTGTAAAGTACAAGACAGAAGCTCGATTGGTAAACTTGTTTGAAACCCAGCTGCCCATATATCGTCCTAGCTCAAAGTTAGACAATGAAAACGTCAAAAAAGTTACAAATGATGTAAATTGGGCCAATGTGTTTGTTCTGGCTTCCCCTGATTACCATGGTTCAATGTCTGGGACAATGAAAAATTTTTTGGATTTTTTCTGGAAGGAATTCTCAGGTAAAACTTTTGGGTATATAGTTTCATCCCATGAAAAGGGCCTGACGGTGATGGATCAAATGAGGACAGCTGTAAGACAATGCTATGCTTGGAGTCTGCCATATGGAATTTCGATAAATGAACGAGAAGATCTCGGCTCAGATGGTAAAATTGTAAATAGTAGATTACAATCAAGAATGGAAATGCTAGCTAGAGATCTGGTAGTATACGGTCGACTAATTTATTGGCAATTTTCAAAAGATCAAGACTCAGCTGAACAAAACACATTTGCTCATTATTATCTCTAATTAGAATAAAAGAATCCCGGAAATTACCACTTACATAATGCGGAAGTAAAGAGAAAAAGACTAGACAATTAAGTAAACTTTGTTTAGGAACTCCTATTAAATGCGAAGATAGAGGAGGCAAGAAAGAAACAGAGATGCAAGGTCTAAATCCTTCAATTTTTACTCGTGGTAAAGACATTATGGCTACATTCTTAGATAAACCGTTTTGGATTTGGAATGATTCAATACACAAAAACGAGTATGTAAACTCAAACGGACATTGCTGTTTTAATCATATATTATCACTCCCAATAAAAGGTGGCTTACAATATCCATTTTTTGATTTTCAATCACTTATTTTTAATATTCTAGAACAAAATCAAAATGTCTGGATAAAGAAGGCAAGAGGAATAGGTCTTACGACCTTCGTACTTCGATATCTTGCCTGGAAAATTCTGTCATCGAGTGAGATGGACTACAAGTCTATATATATCATAACAGGTAACGATGAATCTTTAGATGAAGTAGCCTCAAAGTTTAAGAACTTATTCAATAAAAGATTTCCACTAGTTAAATTAGAATCAATGTTTACTGATTTTTGGCTGAAAAACACATGGATCAAGATACTGTCGAGGAAGAATGTTTTAGACATTGAGATTTGTGACGCTGCCTACCTGTTTATAGATGAAGCCGATTATTTGGGAGATTCAGAGCAAACAGCATTAGAACACAAAGCATCTTACTTTGCAGAAAAAGGTAATTGTAAAACAATTATGGCTTCTACTCCGAATAAAAGCGGGAGATTGTTCCAAAAAATAGAAAATAATTCAACATCAAAGTATGCAAAATTAAAGCTGGACTATAGGTATGGGCTGGGCACTATCTATGATAGGATGTTCATTGAAAAAAAGAAATTAGAGCCAGAATTTGAAAGAGAATATAATTTAGAATATGAAAGATGATAATGTACCTTGATATAGAATCAAATTATATCTCAGACTCATATCGACGGCATGCAAGAAATAAAGGTTCATTACAGTTTGGTTAAAATTCCAAGTATTCGGAGGATCGTTGAGCTATGAAAATATAAATTTAACAGCAAAGATGACTGAAACTACTTTTTTTAGGTGGAATAACGTTTCCCAAGCTTATTAATTTGAATTGGCAGGGAAAATATTCTGAAGTTTGATATTCGTTTAAATAACGTTTTTGTCTCAAAATAAGTAATGCTTGTTTCAGGATCTAAATCCGATAGAGGATTACTTCGAGAAAATAATGAAGATTCTTTTTATGTTAATGATAAGTTAGGTGTATATGTTCTTGCTGATGGAATGGGTGGACACGACGGTGGAGAGATAGCAAGTAACATTGTTGTCCGGACTTTAGGAAAAAATATTTCGTTATCACTTCAACACCGGAAAGAGGATAATATTGAACATATAGTGAACAAGGCTCTCTATGAGGCCAACGAGGAAATTATCCTATTGAAAAAAGAGCATATTGAGCTTATGAATATGGGCACAACTGTGGTGCTGTTGGTATTTTTTGATGACATTGCTTACTATTCACACTTGGGAGACAGTAGAGCTTATCTTTACAATAAAGAAGAAGATAAGTTACTTCAATTAACTACTGATGATTCTTTGATAACGGAAATGGTAAAGCGTGGAAATATAAGTAAAGATCAATTGC
Organism: Nitrososphaeraceae archaeon; assembly: GCA_044870765.1. Taxonomy (GTDB): domain Archaea; phylum Thermoproteota; class Nitrososphaeria; order Nitrososphaerales; family Nitrososphaeraceae; genus TA-21. The sequence goes on along the minus strand of JBIOZG010000041.1, from coordinate 4,266 downwards.
GAACACACTATCTACGAAATATTGTTACTAGATATCTGGGGACGAACGATTTGGCATTGCACGATATACGACACTGTGATTTTGGAAAAGGGGATTGTATATTACTTTGTTCAGACGGTCTCACCAGTATGATAGATGAACGAGAGATACTTGCCATATTGCACGCAAGTATTGCTATGGGGCCACAATACGCCTGTGACAGCTTGGTTTATGAAGCGAACAATAACGGTGGGCATGATAATATTACCGTAATTTTGATTCAAAACAAATAAAAATTCAAACAAAAATTTTGAGAATTTAATAAGCTTGTTATGTAGAGAAGGATCAATATTGCATTCGATGTAATTTCCTTAACATCATGAATTGCTGCATTCAGTATTTCTTAATGAAAAATGGCATCAACCTTCTGGTGATGATAATAAAGTGAAAATGTTTCCGTCAAGATCCTTTACAAGAGACATCACACCACCCCATTCCTGTTTTTGTGGCGCTGAAATATCGACACCCTTGGACTTTAGCTCTTCATAAGTGGATTGAATATTTGACGTATAGAACCATACTCCAGTGTTTGTTCCTATGTTTTTTTTGGCTAATTCTGTCTCCTCCGGGGACATCATATGTGGATTTGGTTCCATAATACTCAGAGTGCACTCAGAATCTTTGGGAGCAACTTCGATCCATTTTCCTCCATAAAATGGAACGTTTAGCCTGATGTCAAAGCCCATTTTTTCTGCATAAAATTTTACCGCCTGTGCCTGATCTGAAACCATAATAACTACGCCTCCAATCGAATCAATCATTTCTGACATTATTTCAGATAAGAATAATTATAAAGTTGCTCTTCAGTCGATGGAAAGTTTGATTCATTTGGCTAATTTTTAAGGTAAGGTTTCGCCATATTGCAAATTTCTAATTTAAAGTCATTTTGAATTTATTAACATGAAGTTCGACTATATTGCTCATATCTAGCGCATTTCAAATAATTATTAAATAGTCTACTGGCAGTATTATTCCCGGGACTATATTGTCAGAAAAAATGCCATTGAAAGCGGAAGATAGTGATAATATTCCAACGGATGAGGATGTCGAAGATGAGTTCGAAGAAGATTTGGAAGATGATTTTGCAGAAGATATAGATGATGATGTTGAGGTTCAGAATGACTAGGAAAAACTGTACTAAGGGAATTGTGACCTTTTATTGGCTGCATAACCTGAGAAGTCTTTAAATTTAGAATAGTAATGGTGAGTTAAGCCGGCGAATTAACATGGAATTTCCAGATACAAAAACCCAGGTTTTAGTTGTAACATTAATCTTGAATAAGAGAACAGAAGAATCACTGCAATTGCTTTCCAAGTACTATAATATTCAACCCCCTGAAATTGTGGTTGGGACTATTAAGGGGAAAAGGAAAACTGTACGAGCTGTATACGTGGGAAAGCAACAGCGCATATATGCCACAAATTCTGATATATTTTACAATCCCTCAGTCGTCCTACATGAATTTTATCATCACTTGCGTTATAGGGGGATGGAGCATAGAGGTTCAGAAAAAGGTGCTGACAGTTTTGCATCAAGATTTATTCATTCATACCGTCTTGAAGTACACCGCGGCGAATCCTAACGCAATAGACTAAAATAATGTAGTAAAGAATCAGAATTGTAAAAACGTCAAATCTGTCAAATGTTCAAGATGTTTCTTTGAGACAGAATCATTTATTTTCTTTAATTCATTTTTTGCCTTGGACGAATAAGAAATAAATAGTTGTTCCATCCTGTCTATAAATTCGGCAGATTCCTTGTTATTGCGTACCAGTATGTTAAACAATCTATCCTCGTTATTCCAATCCATTATATCATCATGTATCTGGTATGCTATTCCAAGCAAGTGTCCAAAACTCCCAATTGCGCAAATTTCTTCGTCCGTGCCACCTCCCAATAGCGAACCAATTTTTGCTGCTGCTTCAAACAATGAAGCTGTCTTATGTTCGACAACTTTTATGTAATCGTCCTCTTTTAGGTACGGGTCTTTGGTGAGTTTTATTTCCATCATCTCCCCCTCACTCATCTTTATTGCAGCGGTGGATAATTCTGCGGACACTTTTGCATTATTGATTTTAGTACATATGCTCAGGATTATCCCGAGAACAAAATCAGCAGTTAGAATACTGCTGTTGTATCCATATTTTATATGGAATGATGGTTTGCCCCTTCTATAATCCTCTTTATCAATAATGTCATCATGAATTACAGATTGTGTGTGCAAGAGTTCTATTGCACAGGAGGCTAAAAACATGTCCTCAGTAATATCTATGTTGGAGTGTTTGTTGGCCAATATTGTCTCAGCCGACAAAACTAGTATAAGGGGTCTGATCCTTTTTCCACCTTCAGATGCGTATCTTAATGGAGTATAAAATTCGGACCATGAGTAGAGATCTAATTCTCTTGCAAGATATTCGTCGATTTTTGATAAATATGAACTGAATTGCTCCAATAGTGGGTTTGCTTCAATATTTCTTCTATCCAAGAATGGAATCTAGCCTAGACTAGTGTTCATTCATTGATATTTAATTCTTTTACAACATCGTCCATGAGAATACTTTATACTAATTTGTTTACTTATTTTTTCAGTCTTTGGAATTTATTGATATGGGATTAATTTTTTAGATTTGAATCTATTGGGCTATTGGTAGTGCTCCGGCCGGGATTTGAACCCGGGATCTGCGACTCGAAAGGCCACAATGCTTGACCGGACTGTGCAATCGGTATATTAATTTACGATTACTACACCACCGGAGCCACTAGGATGATGTATAAATCACAATATAATAGTTTACGGGCAGATGAATATCATCTTAATTCCTTATTAATTAAATTCAAGACGATGGAGATTTACAATGAGTTGGTTCAATGATTTAATAAACAAGAAAATCCAGAAATGCACGACAATGACGCACAAGGTTTTATTATCGGTTTATGATGATTGTTCATAATGACTGAATTGATTTACAAAATTGATCAAGCAGTAGAGGAGATGAGTCTATTGAAGCATCCATTTTACAGGATGTGGTCAAACGGAGAATTAAGCTTGAATCAACTGCAAGGATATTCTTTGGAATATTTTCAACTGGTGAAAATGGTTCCAGAAATGGTTAACAGAGTCAAGTTAAATCTGCAAGAATCAAAATTAAAAAGTATAGTTGAGGAGAGTCAGAAAGAAGAATCCAGTCATATAGAACCTTGGATAAGATTTGCCAATTCAATCGGTGTCAAAAGAGAGCAATTATTGAATTACACATGTGATGGAAATACGAAGAACGCTGTAATCTCGCTTTTGGAATTAACAAAGAATTCGTTACATGAGGGTATGTGTGCTATGTACGCCTATGAGTTGGAGTTGCCAAAAATTAGCAGATCCAAAATAGATGGTTTAAATAAATTCTACAACATTTCTAGCGCCGATTCGACAAATTATTTTGAAATTCATGAGGAAGCAGATATCAGACATGCAGATATATGGCGAAGAATGATAAAAAATATTCCTGCTAATAAGCATTTTATTTGTTTTGACGCCGCAATCAAATCTCTTCAATCGCAAAACTTGCTGTTAGACGCCGTCTACGAGAAATACGTGAGTCAATATAATTAATTTAGCAGCGCAGTAATCTAGCTAAAATTATCAACTCAAGTTCTAGAGTGGATTCCATTTCAAAACCTTTATACATATTTTCATATCGAAAAAGTTTGTCGGGCCCATAGCTCAGCCTGGTTAGAGCGACCGGCTCATAACCGGTCGGCCGGGGGTTCAAATCCCCTTGGGCCCAATTTGATAACGACGCTTAAATCTTGGCCCGTATATAAATAGACAGTATGCTAACATGAGTAACTTAACATTAGATGGAGACAATCCTCTTCAAATGTTCCTCTATGCCCTAAGAGCGCCCGAGTCAAAAAGACAGTATCCAAGAAGGCTGAAGGTTTTTCTTGATTATCTCACAAATAAAGGAGAGTTAAAATGTAGTAGTGCTCTCGAAGATGAATGTAAAGAGTTTCTAATAAAAACAAAAGAAAATCCCAAATGGGCTAATGGTCAATTGATGGAGTTTATCCTTTTTGAAAGGAATAGAGCTGAAAGAGGGGAGATTGTCGTTACAACTATCCGAAATTATCTAAAGGCCACGAAACTATTCTTGGAAATGAACAGTGATGTTCCGCTCATTAATTGGAAAAGAGTTATCAAATGTTTGCCAACTCCAAAGAACACCGCA
>JBIOZG010000040.1:0-2525 GCA_044870765.1 Nitrososphaeraceae archaeon | reverse complement strand
TCTTATCCCAACGTAATTTGGTGTTATTATCCAAAAATATATTTTTTATACGTTTTATCATAAATCTTATAGTTTCATCTGAATTTTTTTCAAACGATATTTTACAATTCTTCCAGTGCCAAGGTTTCAAATCCTTACGAGAAGATCCTGCATATGAGAACCACATATTTTTATATTCTTCATAAAGATCGTCACCGTATTCCAATAATAATAAAGAATTACTCTAGAATGAAAATCTTCATTAGTTTGAGGATTATTATTGTATCCATTGTCATTACTTAGGCAACTACCCTCTGGTACAGTATCAAAGTACTTATCGTAGTTCTTTTTATTCGCTTAAGTAAATCAAATGTATATGAATTTATGAATGAAATTCATTATTTTTATTTTAGTTTGTATTGAATTTGAAGTCACCATCATCATCACTTGATGATGATGTCGTATTGGTGGTATTCAAATCGGTAACGGTATCATTGCCTAACAAAACACCGGTAGTTGCGGAATTGTTATCAGTAGTTTTGAAAGACACTAGCGTTTCTTCTGCAATTGGAAGCCATTTTTTAAATGATTTGATGTCAGCTTTGTAATATGATTCATACTCCGTGCCGTCGTCTAACAAAGCATCAACAGCCAAGGCTGCGAGATGTCCACCGTCCTTACTATCAATTTCATATATGTAACTACAAGCCTGTATTCCATTTAGGGTATACATTACACATTCTATGGGTCGTTCAATTTCAAATTTGGTCACCATTGGGTCGTTTTGAAAATTGCTTATTTCTGACTCTAGACTCTCTTGAGCTGAATTGAAGGCTGATTTCGAATCATATTGAATTAAGTCAATCTCCGCCCAATTCTTGTCAGCAATATAGCCCGGGGCCGTAAACACAACATCTATGGGACCAAGCTTATCTGCTTCTCTAGTATACGAGGGAGTCCATTTGGATGGGTATTGAACGGTGAACAGATTGTCCCTATCCTTGAAGGTTTTCCAATCAGATTTAGTTGATTCCGTTCCAGGCTGGAATGCATTTGCTGACTCAGTAACGTAATAACTAAAGCTAATTAATGCAAATGTCAATAAAACAAAAAGCATCTTTTGATCCATTATCTAACATTATCTTACAATGACGCTCATTATTAAAGATATATTATAATGAATTTTATTTGCCCCAAAAGTTCAGGCCAGGGCTTCTAATGAACACTTAGCCAGTAACGCTCCTACTTGAACGAAATGAATTGTTCTATAATATCGCAGAGGATTCTATCTTCAGAAGTAAAACTTAAAAACTTTCATCCACATAAGATTTCATTAAATGTGAAAATATTCATCTCATACTCCAGAAGAGATGCGGGTGATTTCGCAGAACAAATCTCTGAAACGTTAGAAGATGAGCACGATGTTTTTACTGACATAGACGATATTGAGGCAGGTGATATTTGGACTAATATTATTGAGAACAATATTTCCAGATGTGATATCTTTATTGTAATCCTTACTTTTGCTTCTTTAAGGAGTACTGAAGTTGAAAAAGAAGTACTACAAGCACAAAGGAAGAGCAAGAAAATAATTCCATGTGTTTATAGAGGCATAAAAATAAACCAGCTAAAATGGGATCTGGGAAAGTTTCAAGGAATTGAATTTAGCAGCAAGTATGAGCTGGCTAGAGAAGTTTATTGGAGGATTCAACATCATCAGCAAAAGCCCCCTAAAGAAGAACCTTCAGTGCAACTATTGAAAGAACAGCCTTCAGTGCAACCGGTAAAGGAAAAACCTTCAGTGCAACCGGTGAAGGAAAAACCTTCAGTGCAACCGGTAAAGGAAAAACCTTCAGTGCAACCGGTGAAGGAAAAACCTTCAGTGCAACCGGTAAAGGAAAAACGATCAAAACCAACCAAGTTGATTTTGCTGCTTATACCAAGTGCTGCAATTGTTTCAATAATTTTGGTCCTTCTTTTAACTTACCATCCTCAGGATAACAAAATTCCAGTAGCTAACAATCAATCTATTACTACAAATACGAACCAGGTTACAAAAATTACATTATCGGCCACTGATAAAGACAAGAATGACTTAACGGCCGCCATAGTGGACAAGCCAACACACGGAAGCCTAAGTAGTATAAATCAGGCCACAGGTGCAATAACATATACGCCTAATTCTGGTTTTGCTGGCTCTGATAAATTCACGTTCAAAGTAAACGATGGCAAAGCGGATAGCAAACACGGAATAGTCAGTATAACGGTAAAGTAGAAAATCAGAGATTAATTGTTAAAATATACATTCTCTACTATATCTCAGAATGAAGGTAGCCATATTTTATGCTGAGTATCAAGATAGAGAACCCAACAATCCCTCTTATCTCCAATTCCCTTTTTACCATACAGTTGTTCCTCAATTTTTTCTTCATGAATCACATTAGGTAGTAAAGAAATTTTTACATCAAAATGTATTACATAATGAAGAGTGTATCTATTTAATTTTGAACCTGCATTCCGACTTTTCTTATCCCAACGTAATTTGG
>JBIOZG010000039.1:0-13575 GCA_044870765.1 Nitrososphaeraceae archaeon | reverse complement strand
GTTTGTTGACATCATTTTTTTCAAGTTTTGATCTGTCAGTAAGGTAGCAAGTGCTTCTGATAACTTTTCTGCACTACCATTTTCAAAGAGAAGTCCATTTACACCAACTTGAATGCTTTCTTTATTTCCTTCTATGTCAGACGCTACCACAGGCAGGCCAGAAGCCATTGCTTCTAAAATGGCAACAGACTGTCCCTCTGATGTTGAGGGAAGAACAAATACATCCGCTATAGAATAAAGTTCTGATAATTCGTCATTCGTTACTCTGCCATGGAATTTTACATGGTCATTTAAGGAGTATTTGATAACCAGTGTCTTTAAATTTTCAAGCTGTTCACCCTGACCAACAATCACTGCTAGAAAATCAGGCACGGTCATCTGAAGTAAATTGAGTGATTCTATAAGCAGGGCCACACCCTTTCTCGGTATTAGGTTACCAACAAACAAAATTAAATTATCATCATCTTCAAAATTATGTTTCTTTCTTAAGGATTCTTTCCCTTTCACAGGACTGAAAAGGCTTTCATCACATGAATTGTAGATTATGCTTATTTTTGATTCCTCTACCCCTGCCTTGAGCGCTAGGGATTTTGTATGGGTTGAGACGGCAACTATTCTTGCAAACCTTGCAAGGGCAAGCTTTCTCAAGAAAAATATGGGTTTGGCCACTGTGTCAACTTCTGCCCTGTGTACTGTTGCTATGATGGGTATATTCAATAGCCTTGCAGCAAGAATGGCACTAGAACTAAAGAAATTGGGAGCATGCACATGAATAATTTGGGGCTTGATTTTTCGTAGAAGCCTGATAATCGAAAATATCGGGAATCTTGCATTTACTCTGTAAATAGTAATTAAATCTTCATATTTTATATATTCATCTCCTTTCTCAAAGGGAGATACGAGTGAGACTGTATGGCCGAATCTTCCAAGGTTTTCAGCGAAATTATATACAAATCGTCCAGAATGAGGATGTTGCGTGCTAGGAACCCAGGAACTAACAACACAGATATTCAAAATTCTCTATCAGGTTTCATTGTTAGTAAGTCCTTTTTTTATTTTTTCTTCGTTTAGGGTTTGAACACCCGAAACTAATGAGCGAAATGTATTTTCTTCAGCAATATGCCTCAAAGTTTCTTGCCCATCAGACTATGAATCTATCTTTTCTAATATATGACGGGGAAACGGCGAGATCGATCCAATAGTCTCGAAGGTCTATTATCAGTTTTTTCTTGAACAATCTGGTAACTAGAGAAATAATCCATTATGGGGATGAGGATGTACTCATAATTAAAAGAGACTTCATGCAGGCCTCTGGTGGAAAATGATCTGTTATGTGCCAAATAGAGTTATTTTTGAATCGGTGGATTGTATTTGTATACGTTAAAGTCCTTAAAAACAATCTTGTCAAATTCATCATTATCATTTATGATTGGTAATAGTATTGATTCAAGATTGGAGTTTATAACCGAATAATAAAAAGGGTTTACCTCTTTGGGTACTACAATATATCTTATCCCTAGATCCTCAATTTTTTCTTTAAAATCACTTGAATTTCCGGTTGAAAGTAGTGGAGATAAAGTATACGCAAACGTTTGTGGACTAAATATATCAAAGCTGGTTCTATTTGTAAAAAAAGGAATGGCAGGAGCTCGTACCGACAGAACGTTACCTTGCTCAGAATTATTATTAAGATAATTGACAACCTCAATAACATTGGTTTCCCAATGGCTCGGAGGTTTTTTATCGAACATTTGCGGTGATGCCAGTAATATGCCACTAGTACTCAGATTATATACCTGTATGATGATTAGGGCTATTAATACCAGGATAGAGTATCTATACAAATGATATTTCCTAGACAGTGGATACAACTTTTGTTCGACAAGTACTGTTATTAGCAATCCACTTAATACTACTGCTGCAAATCTAAAGTCCTCCCAATTCATAATTGATCTAATGTTGGGTTCAATCCAGAAACCTCCAAAGTGCTCATTATAATTCCAGATAAAGAGGTTATTGTGGAGGAAGTAGTAGGTGGCCAATACTATGAATGCACAAAAGAAGATCTTGGTTGACTGGGATGAAACATTTCTCATGCTGATTCCTATTACCATTATTATTGATAGTAACGGCACAAAGTACGTCACATATCTAATATCCGACCCTTCATAACGTGATTGAAGCAAAAATGACCATGTACATATTAAAAATATTAACAGTATGAGAACTAGAGAATATTGATTATTACTTTTCAGCTGATAAATTATTTTGCTGATTCCTAACAATTTAAAAAATATAAAGGTAGAACCTGCCGCCAATGAAATAAACAAAATGTCTATTCTAGGTAAATTTTCCAGTGCCTGACTTATATTGAGTGTTAATGGATTTGATATGTCAAATATTTGCCTGAAGGCTGGAAGCATCTGAGTAAATTCTGACGAAAATGTAAATACCGGATATGGACCCATGATCATGACTGTATTAATACCAATGAAAATAACAGGAATAACAATAGGGCTGATATATTTTAAATTGGACAGTGGCCTTACTAGGGATGAAAAACTGTTTTGATTTTTTTGTTGATATACGAGATAAAATATTGCCATATTAACGAGTACCAATACGATTATCCTGATTGTAGCTACGGGTGTAAATCCAAGTTCAATTATGTCCTTAAATGATAACACGTAAAACAGAACAAGTGATAGTAAAGTAAAAAGTGCTCTTAGCTTTAGATTGCCTTCTGTATATTTGATTGCTGGAACCAAGAAAAAGAGTGCTATCGCAATCACCAAACCTATCTCACGTGTAAGGGACATCAACGCTAGACTAGCAGTCAGTATCAACAATGTTGTCTTTGATGGTTTGGCATATCGGACAATTTCCGAAAGGAGATAAAAGCTTAAGGTTAATATGAATACAAATGCAAGGTCCTGCTGAAGACTGAATCTGGATGAAACAACCAGAAGTGCCGGAGTAATCGAAAAAGCAGTAACTGCAATCAACGCCAAAAATGAAGAGCTTGTCTTATCAGTACTGTTGACCCATATGTTCCTAGCAAGGGAATATACAATGACAGCTGCTAATAAGACATAATAGAAAGGAAACATACGAATACTAGAGTACTCAAAAGAATGAGTCAACCATGCATTTATGGCTTGAGTAAAAGGAGGGTGTAGCATATTGACGTCAGAGCCCAAGTAAAAATCATGATTTAACCCGTTGCCAAGTAGAATTGATTTTGATATGGGCAGAAATCTGTAAATCGAATCATATTCACTATAAATTGGATGGTAGTAAATAATTATTGCCTGATACACAAGTACACTGGCTGCAAGGGCCATGCCGGTTAAAATAAAAATAGTCTTATTGTCAGAAACAAGCAGCGACAGTTTAGCTGTTTTAGTTAAATTATCATGCCCTAGAGGACGCAAGATGGACTTCCCTCTGGTAACCTTCATTATTGGTTTTTTTACAAAGAAATAGGCACTTACGATAGTTAGGCCCACGAGGCCGTAAGTAAAGGCAGTAAAATATTCATTTACCGCGTAGCTGAGTACTCCAAATATTATAAATCCCGATAAAAATAGAAAGTTAAGAACTGCACTTCCGTAAATAAAATCCCGAAAATGTGCGGGATCTGCTTTACCACGTACTTTAGATATAATTATCCCTATGGCGTAACCGGAAGAAATCATCAAAACAATTGGTAATATAGTCAGAAGCGGATTCGCTACTTCATAAAGTCCTAATATTGACACCTAGTACAACTCCCAGTAAAGTTTGAGTATTATAATCTGTTAATATTCTTGCCGGTGAGCAAAAATACTCTTCAGTATGAACATTAAATTAAATCATTTGTGGTGTAAGGCATCGAGTAAAAAGGGATACTAGTTGAGTTTAAAAAGTAGTTAATTCTAACTACATGAGTAAAGTTTGATTCTCAGGTCCAGAGCATCTCTATTTGTTGGCACAGCATTAGGAAAAGACACATCAATTGTTCTGATAGCTGCCTCCGCAACATTCGTAGTAATTTCTTTTTTTTATATCTATTCGCTGGCAACATATTCCAAAATAGATGTATGGGACATGCAAGACCGCGTGAGTTATACTTCATTTTTTGAAACCTACGTTATTAACAAAACAGTTGATCATTTGATAATCACATTAACAACAGCCTTATGGTTTGCCCTATCTTTGAAATATAAGGTACGATTTGCAATTGCTACCATCTATGGTATCATGGCACTAATATTGGCATTGCTTAATCTAGAGGCAGCACTTGATATAATTGTCATATTAACTCTTCCTATCCTAAGTATACTTTTGATTATCAATATGTTGTTACCAAGTAAACTTTTAATATCGGATAGAAACTTGGTGATAAGTTACTTTTCCATAATAGGCATTGGTTTCAGTTTATTATCCCTGATTATTTCCCTTCAACCTCTCTATCTTCCTGCTGAAGAGCTAACAGAGCTACGCAGTATTGCTTATGAAATTTTTTTGATATCTACCGGTCTTTCTCCAGTCCTATTGATTTTGCTAATTTTTTCTGCCCCTGTAAAAATTATTATTGATGAGTCTATACGGTCAATCCGGAAGTATAACAAAAAATTCATTAATTTTATGGTGCTTCCAGAGAGTCGAACAAGAATACGTAAAAAAATATTTTTCTTGTCGCTGTTTATGATCCTGTCTGCTTCTATGGCAATAATCCCACACCAGGGCGCCATAAACAAGGATAACAAGGATGTGGGAGTAGACACTCACTATTATGTGGAAGAAATTGCAATATTAATGAATTCGACGAGCGTCGATGATTTATTCAACGGTGCGTTTGTGACTAAACAGCATGGCGACCGACCATTTACCTTATTATTTTTTCTTAGTGTAGCAAAGATCACACATTCTGATAATCTTTCATATGTATTTGATAATATTCCGATAGTTTTGGGTCCTTGCCTTGTTTTGGTAATTTATTTTTTAACACGTCAACTAACATCTAATGATACTGCTTCACTTTTATCGGCCTTTTTAACTGCAATCTCATTTCACACTCTAGTTGGAATATATGCTGGTTCTTATGCAAATTGGCTTGCCTTAATAGTCGGATATTTATCAATTGTGTTTGTTCTGAGATCCTTAAAAGAGACTAGTAGACTTAATGTCTTGTTATTTGTAGTTCTTATAAATACTGCACTGTTCACGCATATCTATACATGGAGTATTTTATCACTAGTCATAGGTATCTTTCTTTTGCTGTTGCTGAAAATGAAATACTATGAAAGAAGAAGTGTACTTGTTCTTTTAATAGCACTTTCATCATCTGTCTTCATAGATGTTTTGAGAACAATACTAACAGGTGCCTACAGTGGCATTGGCTACGACCTTTCTCCTCCATCTGGATCAATAGTACAATTAGGTCCGGAGCAATTTTCAACCCGTTGGACTACTATAATAGACACAACATTAAGTTACCTTGGAAGCCTGTTCGGAAATTCCATAATATATGCCCTCGGTCTTTATTGGTTAATTAGATCAAAGTTGAGGGAGACTTCGACCATTTTTATGATAACGTTTCTATCTATTGGAATCATTCCTCTTTTTCTGGGCAATTGGATAGTTCAAGCAAGAGTTTTCTATGACATTCCATTCCAGATTCCTGCAGCAATTGCACTTACCTATTTATCTCAAAGACGCAACGGAGCTCTAATTTTAATTGCCGTAAGTATTTGGCTTATAGCCTTGTCAATAAGGGCGGTTGCAAACTTTTACTTTATTTCTCCTACATGATAGATTCAAATTTTAAAGCTTTTACGAGGAAGCGGTGGAGATTGGTTTTAGAATTTCTTATCCTAAAGTTCTAAAAAATTTAAATATATGTAACGTTCGATCGTTTAAAAATGAACGTTTTATTGAGTTTTGACGAAATTTTAACCAAATGCTTAAATAGTCTCTTCGGCTGCTACAAATTGTAAATGATAAACAAGATTGTCGAAGGTTTAAGTCAACACAAAATGTACATAATAATTGCTGTGGCAGCATTAATGATTAGTGCTTATGCATTGCCATACGGAATGGATGTAGAGGCTAAGAAAGGAGATAATCCAGGCAAGCACTATGGAGTAGTTCAAGGTGACGGATACGGACTAAATTGTGATCACCATACTAACGGAAAAGGACCTCTGCCCTGTAGGTAACTTTTTTTATCTATAAGCCTCAGCCTAATGGCTGTTGGCTCATTTTAATTTTTTTTAGATTTAGCTTCAAGGTGTAGACTTAATATTTATTACAATTTATTATTACAATTTAGCCAAAAATTGAGTTTCCCGCATCCGTCATATACCATGAACAGACGTTTCTTACGATACCTACTGCGTTGATATTAAAGGCCTGTTGTCAAGAAGCAACTTCAGAATCAATCGAATAAGGCTAAATTTTTGGGCAATTTCAAGTAAATTTTTTTTCTATAATTTCAGCAATTTTAATTGCTGCATCGCCATTTCCGTAAGGACATTTCATTAGTCTCTTTTCTTTTGGAGCATTCGATTCAAGCAGTTTTATGCGTTCTAGTATAGCTTGGTGTTCTAATTTGCATAATATTGAATGCCCAGATTCTACTGATTCAGGCCTCTCGGTACAGTCTCTCAGAACCAGTGCCTGTTTATTTATTTGTGGTGAAGTTATTTCTTCTTGAACACCTCCAGAATCGGTAATAATAAATTTACACCTCATCATTAACTTAAGGAATTCAAGGTATCCCAGAGGAGGTATGATTTTAATTCTCTTTGCGATATCATTTATCAAACCGAACTCTTGGATTCTTTTCATTGTATGTGGATGCATAGGAAAGATATAGTTTAAATTCGAATCTGAGAGTGCCATCAGGATTTGCCTTATGATGCCCGCATCATCCACATTTTCAGATCTGTGTAATGTAACAAGAACAAATTCCTCATTGTCGTCAAAACCCAATGATGCACCAGTTTCCATACCTTTTGCATTACCGTTACTCTTGGTGGAATAGTTTTTAAGACAAAGACTAATTGCATCGATGACTGTATTTCCAACAGTATGAATCTGCCCGTGGACATTCTCATTTTGGAGATTGTCAGTAGAAACTTTGGTGGGTGAAAATAGGATATCCGAAATATGATCTACAATTTTCCTGTTATGTTCTTCAACCGTCTTCCAATCATTACTCCTTAAACCAGATTCGATATGTGCAATTGGAATACTCGACTTAATAGATGCCAGGGCACTTGCAAGAACACTGTTTGTATCGCCCTCGATCAAAACAACAGAGGGTTTCATTTCATTTAATATTGAACCCATTTTCCCCATTATGCTGGAAACCTGGTTTACTGGATCAGAAACATCACCTGAAACATAGACATCGGGTTTACGAATTTCGAATTCTTCAATGAACTTTAGGAATAAATCGTAATCATAGTGTTGTCCTGTGTGAATATACTTGTAGTGAATAGATTTTGAATCAAATAGTTTTATAATTGGGTACATCTTGATAATCTCGGGTCTGGTTCCCGTCACTACAGCAATGGTCATTTCTTATGTAGATTTTGACTTTCTTCTTACCTACATAAATGTTGATGGAGGCTGCGATGTTAATTTTTGTTTGAAAGATTTTTCAAAAAAATCCGTAGTCAGTTAAGTTATTCTATATTTAATTATAAATGCAAATGACAATTTAATTCAGGTATATGATATCAGACGAAGCCTTTAGCACATCTTTCATTACCGTGTATTGTAATTCGTTATATCCGTATTTTTTTGCCAAAAGCAGAATTAAATTCTGCACAAAAAATATTGATTCAAATAATTGTGTGACCATGTCTGAATTATAAAGTTCAGTATAAAAAGTACGAAATCCCAATTTTCCAAGACTTTGACTTATCCGCTCTTCTTTCTCCCCTAAAATCCATATATCTTGAGATTTTTTTAAACCAAAAATTGGTGAGTGACAAAACTCTTCTAACCTGTGCGCCGTAAAACTGCTCCCAAAAAACTCTGCCATTTGAAAAGATGTATACAAAGCAATCGCATAAAACAAATTGTTACCAAGTATATGGGCGCCAGCATTTGGTAATGTGACATTTTTTAGCGATCTTTGGGAAAGTTTGGTTCCCTCCTTAAACCATATCTCAAATTTCTTTGGCAGGTCTATGCCAGCGAGTTGTAAACACGAAACCACATTTGCCAGAAAAGTACTAAATCCTGCAGTAGGAGTTTTCACTTTTGTTATCTTGAGAGGAAATACACGCTCGCAGGTATGTGCAAGTTCACTATTTTTATTTAACGTTAGGGCAACAGTCTTGATACCTGATTTTCTAGCTGTCCTGGCAAGCTCAATATTGGCCCTAGTTCTTCCTGTTACTGAAATAAAACAGTATGTAATATCCTGCAAGAAATTTGATTTCAACAGGTCCGAAGGACTATAGCACCTACATTTATGATTAGTGAGATATTCAGCAATAAGACCGGCAACATAAGAGTCCCCTGATCCAACGAATATACACTCTTCAAAAATTTTTTCATTACTTAACTTGCTTAATTGACTAATTTGAGAATTAAAATCCAGTTTAAGAGATTCAATTGAATTCATACTCTATTGACATTTACGTACATTAAATATAAAAATAGTCATTGTAACTGACTAAAATTCATTCTCCATTTTCAAAATCAGAATCAGATTTTCTTATCAACTTATGTGCTTCTTTAGATATGTGTTTGGATCTCTACTTAAAAAAAGCATGCAGGCAATTCTAAAAAAAACAATATTAATACAGGCACTGGATTAAATATCTAAGTTACAGTTTCATGTTAAATTCAGATAATGAAGGAGCAAATGCTAATAAAATTCAAGAATCCACTTCCACTTCATTATCAGTAATTCTGTCAACCCAAAATGATGGTAACCCGTTGTATGAATCACCGACTAATATCAAGGCGATCGTTCCAAAAGATGTCGCGTACGAGATTATCGTGGTTCACCATAGTAGAGAAGATGGCACAAATAATTATCAAGACAAAGATAAAGAATCAAGAATGACTATTGAGAATAAAAAAAAGATCCGTCAAATCAAACTTGTAAAAAATGTTGAACCCGTCGACATATACGTCCGAGGAGAATTTGCTGTTGCGGTCATGAAAGGGATTGAAAAGTCAAGTGGACAATTTATTTTGGTAATGGATGCCGATTTTCCTTATCCGGAGGAGGTACTAGCCGATCTTGCTAAAGAGCTAATAACTTCTCCAAATTCGATAATCATTGCTTCAAGGTACGCCAAAGGTTCATCAATGCATCAGTTACCATTTATGCGTAGTACAATAAGCAAGGGCGCTAGGATCATAGTAGAACGTGGACTAAAAGTTAAAGACGTCAAAGATCCGCTATCAAGTTGCTTCGGATTCTCGCGTCATCAAATTAAGGGAATACAGATCGAAGGTAAGGGAAATGAATTACTATTAGAGATGCTTGTCAAAATCAATAAAAACAATGAACTTGATGATGTTTCTATAAAGGAGATTCCGTTTGAGCAGAAAGATGCTATATTTTTAAAAAAATTGGATTCTAATCGAATCATCAGCTATTCAAAAGCAGTATGGCATCTTTATCGATACGGTAGGAAATCACATGCGATGGCTAACGAATCTGAAATTTTAGAGCAAAAGAAACACAAATCGGTATTATTTTTGTCAAAGGCTGGCAGATTCTTTACGGTGGGAGCAAGCGGTCTTGTGGTAAATTACCTGCTTTCATTACTTTTGTCTAACATAGTGCCAAATATTTGGTATATTCATGCCACATTTGTTGGTATTATCGTTTCAATTTCTACAAACTTTGTATTGAACAAAGTGTGGACATTTGAGGATTGGGATTTTTCAATAAAACATTTTTTTATGCAATACGGTCTCTTTTTATTGCTTTGTTCATTTGGTGCAGCGCTGCAGTTATCCTTGGTAACTGTATTTGTAGACTATTATCATATACAATACTCCGTTTCATTGATAATTGCGGTTGGCATTGCCTCAATTGGTAACTTTTTACTGAACAAGAAAATAACGTTTGGTGAAAAGATCTGGGAATGATTTTAAATGTTCAGTGCTGTATATCTTGAAGTATAAGTACTATAAACGAAATTTCTGTATTAATTTTGGGTATCGCAAGTTCTTGTAGTTGGATACAACTAGAGAAATTTCAGTTATAGAGAAATTAAAAAGGTCGTTACCTGTCAAATCACTGTATTGACTAAAGATTTTCTCAAGATTGTTGTCGATTCTGAAATTTGACTTGCTCACGTAATAACCTAGAGTGCACCATACTGAGGGAAACTTTCTTCTAAAATTGGCACCAAGTATTGATTTTGTTTTTTTATCGTTTAACAAAAATTGACCTAAATTATTTGAGTAATTAAAAAAATCCTTATTCTGATTCACCCCGCCAGATGCGATAACGGTTCCATTGCTTATTTTCTGCAACGGCCTTAGCGTATTGCCCTCTGAATACATAGTGCCAGGCCTGACAGATTCAAACTTGAAATCTACTTTTTTGATTCGTTTTTGATTTACGAATTGCTGAATCTTTTTTCTTATGGCTTCATGGTCTTTTTTTGCTAGGGGGCCGAAGCCGAATAACGTTACATGAAGATTATTATTTTGATAAAAGTCACTGTCGTTACGCTTTAGACGCCTAGATATATTAATAAATATTCTTCTCTGATCCTTATTTAAGAACGACACCAGAGAAAGTTTTTCTATTTTTGCTTGCTGCTGCTTCGTGGTTCCAGAGGAACATATTGCACTAACAGACAAGTTATATTGATGAGTATCAAATCCCTTTTCGTATTTCCAGTTTGTTTCAGTGTATCTTAGCAATTGATATTGTAATAACAAGGTAGTGTGGCTAAAATAAATAAATTTCGTGCTTGTAAAATTTTGTTTACTGTAACTTTAAACAATATGATGTTGTTTCTAATATCCGAGTCTAGTTAGATAATCGATATCGAGATGCAAGAATACATTTTCCAGTCCAAGCTATTCACTTGTTCTAATCTGTGCTAACGGTACCTTGTCGGGGTTATTATAATGGACAATATGCGATGCCCCGGATTTTGGATAAATTCCAAATATCTGAGTTGCTTTTGCTACTGTGGATTCCTTCAGTGTTACCATCAATATTTGACTACCAACTGATCTATCTACCATGATTTTTGAAAGCCTCTCAGTATTTTGAGCGTCAAGGTGTGCATCCACCTCATCCATAAGGTAAAAGGGTGAGGGTTTTAGAGACTGAAGGGCCAACAAAAAGACGGTTGCTGCCATTGTCTTTTCCCCGCCAGATAGAGCAGTCGACTCTCTTGGCGGCTTTCCTTGAAATTGAACAAGGTATGCCAAACCCCCCGAAAAAATATCTTCATTCTCAATTTGAAGATATGCAGAGCCATCTGCGATTTCTGCAAACGTTTTACGGATGTCATCGTCTACTTTTTTAAAGGCGTCCATAAACACATCCTTCTTTTCCTTATCGATTTCATTGATAAATATGACAATGGAATTCCTTTCACTTTCAAGATAATTCTTCCTAGATGACATGTCCCTGTATCCGTCTATTACCTGAATGTACGTATCATGTGCACGCAGATTCAATCTTGTCTTGAGTTCATCGTACTCTTTTGTCAATTCTGATATCAGCATATCCACACCAGTAATTTCACTCTCTAAAAGTTCCTTGAAACCTAGCCACATCAAGTCGTTCATTGCCTGTGATTCTTGTGCTGTAAAATTGGATATATCCTTCTTTATTGCAATTGATTCTTTTTCTATTCCATTTATCTCCCGATACAGATGTCTTTCCTTTTCATCTAATGTCTTTATCTGCTTTTCATAGTCCTGCAAAATGGAATAAGAGTCTCCAGACACGTCAATAATACTTTGTTCTTCTTCACGTAAGCTTATCAGCTCTTTTTCTAGCTGCTCAAGTCTCTGGCTGGCAGATTCGCTTTGCTCCCTTCTTTCTACCTTTTCTGCTTCAAGGCTTTCTCTTTCATTGGTAATTTCATATCGTCTTTCCACTGAGGTTGTTACACTATTTTCAAGTGAGCTGATTATTGTGATAATTTCTCTGAGTTCAATTTCGTGGTTTTCTATCTTTCTTAATATTTCATTCTTCTTGAAAGACAATTCTGATAGTTCCTTGTCGATTTTGTCATCTCCTATGGACTGAATTTTCGTTGTATAATTTAGTAGCGAAGACGCAACAATATTATCTCTTTTCTTAGTTCTGGATAACGCGGTATCAATGTCGGTAATTTCTGCTGATAAAGTATTGTTTATAATTTTTAATTTTTCTCCTTCACTTTTTAGGACTTGTGTTGCTTCGTTCAGGTGATTTAGATTGATAGTGGTTTCTGAAGCAAGTTTTTCAAGATCCGTAAGGTTTGATTCCCTGCTGCTAATTTCGTCGTCTATCTTGTCTAATTCTGCTTTCTTGTTTTGTATTTCTGTTTGCAAAACATTTGAATTTTTAAGTAGTGAGTCAATTGACTCATTTAGAATTATTTCTTGTGTTAGGTCTGTTAACCTGGAGCCAAAATCTAGCGAAAGGGAACTTGCATGGGGGTCAAATAACTCTCCTGAAATAGTAACACTCTTGTATCCGTCTTTAGATAAATCATAGGCTGTTTTTGAATTTCTAACCACAAATACATTGCCAAAAATAAGGTCGACAAGATTTGGAATACTGGAGCGCACCAAGTCTGCAAGGTTTCCTATAAAATCATAACCTTTTATTGCGACGTGTTCTCTATTTGCCGATTCGAGTTGTTCGATTGAAATTATCTTGAATCTTGGAAGGTTTTTCTCCTTGATATATGATGCAAGACGGATCATTTCCTTTGCTGTTGGAACAATACAACACTTCATCCAGTCCTTGGCTACTGCAAAAACTGCCTTTTTATAAACATCATCAAATTTTAAAAGATCCTTTACCATACCAAGAATCTTAAAATCTTGAGAATTTTTTATTAAGTCTGCGATTGCAAAATCCTCGTTTGACAACTCTACTGCCATAGTGTATTTATCTTCGTATGGGATTGCAAATTTTTGCACCCTGTCCAAGGTGTTTTCATATAGTTCAATCTGATGCAGATAATTTTTACGTCTAGTTTTAAGATCAGAGATAAGTTTTTTCTCAGTATCCAGTTCAGAGCAACAAGTATTTTTAGCCAAAGGATTTAGTTTCTGTTCTTTCTCTCTCAGAGATTTGCTTATTGTTTGAATTGATAAAGTATTTTCACTCATCTTGTTGATGTTGAAATTTTTCCTTTCTTCCAGTCTTACAATCATAATTTTAAGACGGGCCTCAATTTCAGCTAATCTTGTTTTCTTTTGGAGTAGTCTTTCTCTTAATTTCTTGTTTTTATTTACATGACCTGATATCTCATCGATTCGGATATTCAGGGTTTCTAATTCATTTTTTAGCAGAGCTAGATTGGACCGCTTATCTTCACTGCTCACTTTTCTATCGTGAAGTAACTTTGATGAGTTTTCAAG
>JBIOZG010000038.1:0-28796 GCA_044870765.1 Nitrososphaeraceae archaeon | reverse complement strand
AACTTGAAACAAAAATCATTCTTAGAGCAATTATTGATTGATTCTCCATCTTCAATAATGCCGCTCAAAGTTTGATTAAACATATATGCCTGATAAGCATGAACAAACAATCTTCTTATGTTTATAGGGACGGATCTTAGAGCGCCAATGTAATCCTTACCATTAATGAGGGCTCGTAAGATGTTACGTTCTAGATCCATGCCTCTTGGAACAATTTCCACAACTCGCCCATAATTGTTTGGATCCCTGCATTTTTCTCGTATTTCTTTACTAAATTGGGTATCGTACTCTGTCGTATGACATAAAAATAGCTCAACTGCCCTCTTAAAATTCCTTTTGATTATCTCTCTGCCCACTAAATGAGTAACAAGCCTTTCACTACCAAAGCGTTGAAGCCCGTAAAAATTTGGAATGTTTCGTATTTCAGTAATAAATTCAGAAATATTACTTTTTGTTAAGTTTGAAATTTTTATTTGAAATTGGTTTCCCATTATGTGTGATTTCTTTAATGATTTCCTTGAATATCCAAGCAAAGTTAAATTAGTGTGGGTTGTCTTGCCTTCTCTAAATTTTTTGCCATCAGACGTAGCATATTGCGTAGTATCTGCTTTAGAATCCTTGATTCCAAGTACTTTGATTCTTGTTCCCAGCTGATTCGATATCTCAATAATGGCGTGATTCGAATCCAACCCACTTTTATGTAGTAAAAATACTGGAAATCGGTATGATTTATCAGGAAAGCTGGATATGTCGTTTGAAATAGAGTCAACAAGCAGTTCTAGAACTTTAAAATCTTCATTTTTTAGCTTTATTGAGCCACCAATGCCTTCAAATCTGGTTGAGTATAATTTGATGCCTGCCATTTTGTCAATATTGGGAACATCTCTACGCATAGTCCATTAATTCTCAAGAACATTATTTTTATTTCTTGTTTGATACATCAAGTCTATAACAGTGCGAAAATATTTTTAACTTGGATTTCAGTTGTTTTGATGATAATTTAGCACTCTATTATTTGCCTATAAAGCTTAATATACGATTTGGGACAATTGAAATTGTGGATAGATTAGAGTCGAATCCATGTAGAAAATTTGTAATTTGTGAAAACTGCCTGCACGCTGATAGTATTTGTACGTTTTATGATGCCCATAGATATTGTCTGGAGTGTTTATGTGACCATGCATGTTGTCCTGAATGTAGTTCTGGATATCATGCAATTATGATAGCAGACTAGTAATAGTTTGAGCTCCTTTGCTCTAAAGTTTTTCAGCCTTTTTTTCCAGCCATAGCAGAATTTAAAATAAAGAATTTATACAAAGATGACCACAGATATTATATGGGTGTAAGTCGATACGTCGCTAGAGAGATTATGAAGGAAATTGGCAACCGTTCGAAAGAATTTTATGAATTCGTTTTACCGCCAGTGGATATCTACGAGGACGGTACAGAACTTGTTATCATTGTAGACCTTCCCGGTTTTCAGAAAAAGGATATTCATGTAAAAGTCTCTAAGGATATCCTTACGCTAAGGGCAAAGCGTGATATCGACGTTGAATCACACACTATTCATTTTAGCCAACGACCAAGTAGAATTGAAAAAAAGATACCTCTCCCTTATTCGATACCAGAAGATGACAATGCAAAGACTAAAGCAGACTATGCAAATGGTGTCTTGAAAATCAAGATACCAATATCAAACATGACAAATGTACCTATAACTTGAAATGTCTATCGAATGTTGGTAGAACAAATGCAACAAGATTACTAACTTTTACAATGGATTAACCGTCCGACTTTTTTTTAGTACGACAGCATAATATCGTATTATGATTTATATTCTGTAGACTTAGTAGTCAGAACTTGTTTGGAATCAAATAATATTCTACTCATGCTGATGTGGCTGGGAGAATTGACCTTGGCAAGCTGGTTACTTTCATATGGTGCCGAACATCTGGCAGTTAGATTTGGTGCTAAGTTCGTAGGAAGAACATTGCTAAGCGTGGCAACTACTCTACCTGAAATTGCCATAGTTGTATATGCAGCTTCGGCTGGTTCGTATGGTATCGCTTTGGGAGCAGGTTTGGGAAGCAACATCCTGATGATGACACTTGGGCTAGCAATAATGCTCTTAATCGCAACTACGCGTCTTTCTAAAAAACCTATCAAGAAAATAGATGTCAGCTCATTTAAACTGGACAAGATTTTCCTATTACTAACTGCAGTAATAAGTGCGATTCTGTTCATCGATGGTTACCATTTCATGGACGGAATAGTGTTTACTGGTTTATTCTTGGTATATGTATTCATAGCATTTTATGAAATGAGAATTGAAAAGAAGAAAGACAAGGAAAAAGTTATCGAGGAACATAGTAATTCTTCGGAGAACATCAATCTTCCCAGTAATCAAAAACAGTTAATAAAATCTGGGATAATCTTTATGATAGGAACGATTGGTATCTTTTTAGGTGCAGAACCCTTCATCGAATCATTAAAACACGTCTCCGTCGATATAGGTGTTTCACCAATAATCCTTTCAGTAGTAATAAGCCCGATTGCCGGTGAAATGCCAGAGAAAATATCGTTGATGTTACTTGCGAGAAAAGGGGCACATGGAACATCTATTGCGATTGCCAATGTACTTGGTTCAAAGATATTAAACAACACGTTATTACTTGCGTTTGCCGTATTCGGAGCTATCTATCACAGCGGTCTTGGTGCGAGTATAGACAGAAGTGAAATATTAACACAACAAATGATATTGGCTACGGCAGTTACGTTGATTGCCGTGGGTTTACTGTTCAGAAAGGAGATTGGAATAAGGACAGGATTCATACTTTTAGTAATGTATATTGCAAGCATCGGATTACAATTTTTTATGAATTCTTGAATTTATAGATGACTATGATATTTGATATGTATATTGGAAATGGCATATTTTGTTCATCGGCAAAGCTTAATCATATGGATCATTTGTGTCATTAGTCTTAGTACTGTTACTACGATCGCCTAATAGAACACCAACATCCAAATAAGATTGATTTCTAAGAACTGTTAGATTTAATTTCTCTCCTGGTTTTTTATTTTCATCTAAGTATGATACTAGATCTTCCATATAAGTAACATTATGATTGTCAACTGCAGTAATTATATCCGTTCCATGTTTATCACCATATTGATCAGTAGTGCTTCCGCGAAGCCCTGCCTTATCAGCTGGTCCATCCTTTGTTATTGAATCGACATAAACTCCCTTAAAGTCTCTACTCAAATTCTCAAAATTCTCTGTTAATTTAGAAGTTAATGTGCTGGCAGAGACACCAAGCCACGGATGGGTATAATTCCCCTTACTAATGAGAACAGGAACTATTTTAGAAATTGTGTTGGAAGGAACGGCCAAACCAATTCCAGAAAATCCTCCGGAATCCGACAATACTCCTGCAGTGTTCATTCCAATTACTTCTTCTTGAATATTAAGCAAGGGTCCTCCCGAATTGCCTGGGTTTATCAATGCATCTGTTTGAATTACACTAGGAATACTAAATGCCGATCCTTCAGTTGAAATCAATCTTCCTTTTTGACTGACAATACCGAGGGACATTGATCCAGCAAGTCCATAAGGGTTACCAATTGCAATAACCTGGTCGCCTACTTCCACGCCTGATGAATTTCCGAGTATTAGTGGACGAAGTTTTTCAGATATATTTTGTGTAATTTTTATAACAGCAACATCATTGAACGGATCACTTCCAATTACAGATGCTACATACCGATTACCATCAATGAAAGTAACGTCTACGCTTTTGGAGTCTTGTACCACGTGATGATTAGTTATTATTCTACCCTCTTTATCGAAAACAAATCCAGATCCCAGACTAGTAACGTTTTCGTCTTCTGGAGAATCAGGAGCTTGCTTATTTTCACGAGTAATCTGAACAACTGATCCCTGTACATCCTTAAAGATCTTGCTAATTGAAATCGAGGTGGAATTTCTGGTGTCGTCTGACTGCCCAAAAATTTCAAGATGCCCAGCATAGAGTATTATACCCGAAAACACGAAAACGATCATAGCCACTACAATAAATGGAGCGATTTTCATACAAAAAATCCGTCAAAGTAATCATATAGACGTTTCTATTGGTAATTTCCCGTATCAAATGGTTTTGGATGAATAAAATCGAGAACTTTCCCACCAAAAAATGACCGCTTTCACGTAAAATTTGGTCCAGAAGCAAAATGGGTATAAACAATCAAATTGTAAAATCTATCAGGCCCATCTTACCTCATATCAATTTTCTGATATTTTTCAGTCAGTTTTATTTTAAGTTCATCCAACTGATCAGACACCCATTTAACAAAACCGTCAGTCATCTCCTGCGGTATATTCCTCTTTTCAGCAATAGCTAGATAACCTTCGAATATCTTTGCATATACAGAATTACATACCATCATATTTGCCAAAGCGTCCGATACAAAGTCATCGCTATTGCTTTGGAGAAAATTACGCTTAAATAAATCCAAAAGACTTTTGGTACGCCGATCAATTTCATTTTGATCCATTCCATTTGTCAATGCGAATTTGCTCATTGTTAACACCTTTAACTCCATTTCAGTTTATTAAAGTATTCACAATTGATGAACCTCGGCAAGTCGTCATTTGTTTGGACGCCAGATAAGACAGACGCAAGCAAGCTCTTTAATAGAATCAAGAAAATTACAATTTTTAATGTTTACAAGAATTGTTTCATTCCTTCCAAGTGCAACAGAAATACTGTACTTGCTAGGATCTCAGGATCAGCTATTTGGAGTAACTCACCAATGCAATTTTCCACCAGAGGCAAAAAACAAGCCTCAGGTAATAAAACCAGTTTTTGATTCGGAATCAATGACAAGTATGCAAATCGAGGAAAAGATCCAGGAACTTTCAAGCTTACAAAAAGATTACTTCATAATAGATTTTGAACTACTAAAGGAATTACGGCCAGACATTATCATATCCCAAGGATTGTGTGAAGTATGTTCACCACACACTAAAGAAACAGATAAGGCGATACGTTACTTAGATGAAAAGCCACAAACTCTAGTTCTTGATCCTCACAATGTTGACGATATACTACAAAATATTATCGATGTGGCTAAAACTGTAGGAAAGGAGACGGACGGAAGACAAATCCGTGCCTCCTTTACAAAAAGAATCGAAAACATCTCAACTACTTTTAAAAGTAATAAACCAAAGGTAATTTGTCTGGAATGGTTTGATCCATTTTACATCTGCGGCCACTGGGTCCCACAAATGGTCGAAATTGCAGGAGGAATAAATGGAATTAGCATAACTGGGGAGCGATCTCGCAAGATGGACTTTTCGGAAATAGTTGAATTCGATCCAGACATTTTGATTCTTCTACCTTGTGGGTTTGATCTTGAAAGGATAATAAGAGAATACGAGTCCCTATGTCATAATCACCAGTGGAATTCTCTGAGAGCAGTTCAAACCGATATGGTCTTTGCACTAGACGCGCTTTCGTATTTTAGTAGGCCTAGTCCCAGGATAATAACAGGTATCGAAATACTTGCCAAAATTTTTAATCCACAACCCTTTTCCAATTTGATTACTCCATCGAATGCATATGTTAGAATAAAAAAGAATTAGTCTAGATGACTAGAATAATACTATAGCAATTACGTCAGAGAAACTTCAATGTATACGTCATCAGGAATTTTTAATCTCATTAGTTGTCTGATTGATCTATCGTCAGCCCCCAGATCAATAACGCGCCTATGAATTCTTAACTCATATTTATCCCATGTATTAGTGCCTTGACCGCAAGGAGATTTCCTCGTAACGACTTTCATTTTCTTTGTCGGAAGAGGATGTGGGCCTCTAAATTTAATTCCGTTTTTCTCTCCAATACCCTTTATCTCATGGCATACGTTTTCTAACATGACAAGATTGGTACTAGTTAATTTAATTCGGGCTTCCTGAGTCATTAATAAGACTCACTTTTTGGCGCTTGGGTCGTATTTTTCTATAATAGATTTAACGACACCAGCAGCTATTGTTGTTCCCATATCTCTTAGAGCAAATCTACCAATTTCCGGGAATTCTTTAAACGTCTCTATTGCAAGTGGTCTAACAGGTTTTATTCTAACAATTGCAGCATCGCCAGTTTTTAGAAACTTTGGTTTCTCTTCAACAGCTCCTCCAGTTTTTGGATCAATTTTTGCCACAAATTCAGATAAGGTAGCAGCAACCTGCGCCGTATGAGCATGAAGCACTGGAGTATATCCTGGTGCCATTGCTGTAGGGTGATGAATTATAATTATTTGCGCTTCGAATTCTTTCGCAGCATTTGGTGGATTATCGACAGGGCCAATTACATCTCCACGTTTAATCGATTTCTTATCGACACCTCTAAGGTTAAAGCCAATGTTATCACCTGCTTCTGCAGACTCCATTTGCGTATGATGAGTTTCTATGGATTTGACTTCACCAGTAACGCCAGAAGGCATTACCATTACCTTTTGATTGGCCTTTAGAACTCCTGTTTCCACTCTACCAACAGGTACAGTACCTACACCGGTAATTGAGTAAACATCCTGGATAGGTATCCTGAGTGGTTTTCCCAACGGTTTTTCTGGAGGCTCAAAGAGATCAAGTGATTCACCTAATGTTGGTCCCTTATACCACGCCATATTTTCCGATTTCTTGATTAGGTTATCTCCTTTCCAGCCAGAAACTGGTATGAAGCTTATCTTGGAAACATTATAGCCTACGAGTTTCAACATTTTTTCTACAATTTCCTTGACTTCGTTATAACGCGCTTCCGAATAGCCAGAATCATCCATTTTGTTTAATGCAACAACAATTTGGCTTACACCAAGAGTTCTGGACAAAAATGCGTGCTCTCTGGCTTGACCTCCTGGATCAGTAGCAGCTTCAGTTTCTCCGGGTTTTACTGACACCACAAGAATTGCGGCATCTGCTTCTGAGGCTCCAGTAATCATGTTTTTGATAAAGTCTCTATGCCCAGGGGCGTCAATCAAGGTGTAAAAATATTTAGAAGTTTCAAATTTTTGGAAAGCCAGATCAATTGTGATTCCTCTTTCTCTTTCGTCCTTTATGCTATCTAGCACCCAAGCGTACTTGAAAGTGTCACCCTTTCCGGTTTCTTCGGACTCTTTGGCAAAAGAATCAATAGTTCTTTGATCGATCACACCCATATCTACTAATAAATGACCAACAATAGTAGATTTACCATTATCAACGTGTCCCACAACCACAAGATTCATGTGGGGTTTTTTACTTGCGCTCATTAGATTAGAAGCGATATTAGGGCTTTATTTGTATTTCGTTAAATACAACACAAATTATTTTGAATCGATTTGTTTCCATCGGTTACCTGTCGGGATACTGAGTAATAGTTACGAATGTAACATGGAGAATTTATGCTCTTTCATAGTCGTCTTCAATTCTTACAATATCGTTTTCATCAAAGCTACCGTAAGAAATCTCCAAGACGGTACAGCCAGAATTAGTCGCTTGAATTCGATGTTTTGCGCCAGATGGAATAATGATATCGTCGCCTTCTTTAAGAGACGATTGTTTGTTCTGAACTTGTACGGTCGCAGATCCCTTAACTATTTTCCAAAACTCCTTTCGTTTATGGTGGTATTGAAGGCTCAATCTGGAACCAGGCGTTATGTGGAGCAATTTTACCGTACACTGTTCATTCTCATTGAATTTTTCAAAGGATCCCCATGGTCTTTTTTCTGAGTAAACTTCCACAAAAAAACAATGGAAAAGTATAATTTAATTATTGCCATGTTTTTTGTAGTAAAAATATACAATAGTTTCACTAAATTACAATTATTGCCTAAATCCCCAATATGTATTTGCAATAATCAGGGGGGTTGTAAAGGATTATTAAGTGAGAATGAAATATTGAGAAATTTCTGTTCCTGTAATTGTCATGATAGAAGCTATCAATTAATCCGAAATTCAATCGCAGCTAATAATGTCGAAAACCTTGGCAATTTTGCCACGAATCAAAATTTAAATTAATGACAAAGGGTTCTAATCCAACTACTATTTGACTTTTAACAAAGACATGATTATTGCAGTTACAAATTTTCTTGCATAATTAAATAACGTCTGGAAGATTCAGATCTTAATTCATAGAATCCAATTATTGGTAACAATATAACTATTGCACAGAAATTAGTATTTTCTTACCCTCTATTTCGATTTCTTTGTATTCAATATCTTGCAATATGTCTTGAGTGATAACGACGCTTTTTACTCTCACGAAGTAAGCCAGTTCTTCTTTATGATTTTCAAGTGATGCTACATCATCTGCGTCTAGTTTTGAAATGTGGGCATACGACAATATTTCTGTAGGAACAAAACCCCTTTCCTTTCTCAGCTGTTGTATATTTCTTGCAATATCTTTCATAAGGCCAACTGCTATCAATTCGTTACTTCTAGTAGTATCAATAAACACAGCAATATTCTCTTGATCTGATTCGACCATGACATAGGGTGTTTCTCCGGTATAAGTAAATTCTACATCATCTTTTGAAAGGTCAATCTCTCCAGAATCATACTTTAAATTGAATTTGTCTTTTGACATCAATTGGTTAAATAAATCATTATAATTTATTTTCTCAAATGCCTGCAGGGCTTTATTTAGATCGTTTTTTAATCGAGGAGCAATTTTATTTATCTTGAGCTTTGCATTTAAGGAAACCAGTTTCTCTCGATATAGTCTATTGATTTTTGCAAGAAAATTACTAAAATCTAAGGTTTTAATGTTAAGTGAGACGGTATTGAGCTGTTTCTTCAATATTTCTAATAATTCATTTGATTCTAGAAGATTCGTATCCTGAGCTAATATGATAACATTGTTAACGGGCCATCTCCTCTTAAATTTCGCTTTCATCCTCGCGGCATTAACTATAGAAATAATATTTTTTGCCTTGTCTATTGTCTGTTCAGCATTAACGTCTACTAATTTACCGTTAAAGATCGGCCAATTTTCCAGCAAAACCATATCTTTATTCTTGAAACAGATCAAATACAAATAATTTGTAATGAATGGACAATATACATGAAGAATTATGTCAATTTGAGATAATGTAAATCCAAGTACTGCATAAATTACGTTTCTTCGATCTATGGTCTCTAGGCTGTCGTCCCATATATCATCCCTAGTCATCGGAACATAAGTTTGACTGAGATCATTGATTATGAATTCTTCTATATTTTTTGCGGCTTCATTAAATCTGCAAGAATCTAATTGTGTTGTTACTGTTTTGATCATCGTTTGCAATTTTGATAAAATCCAGGATTCAGTCATTGTAAAATTATTGCTCTTCATGACTGAATCTATGTCGATTATTCTAGAGTCAAATTTGTCATATGTTCCATTTTGCATTAGGTAGATATGCAGATAATAGAGGGTACTAAGCACTTGATATGGCCTAGAACCCATTTCACTTAGGCTAAAACTTAACGATTCAATGGGAGAAGATTTCCACATAAAATAAAATCTAATCGCATCCACGGAATTTTTAATCAAGAGATCGTTTGCATCCAACACATTACCCAGACTCTTACTCATTTTATTTCCTTTTTCATCCAAGATATGACCTTGAAATAGAAACGATTGAAAAGGCGGTCTAGCCTCATTTGTCATTATTACGTTCTCCATCAGTAATGTGTATGCCCACCCTCTTGTTTGGTCTATTCCTTCTGTCAAAAATGCGGCTGGTATTAGATCCTTGTATTCTTCATCGGAAAATGATGCATAGGGCGACGCGCCACTGTTGTGCCAAGTATCAAGAACAAATGGTTCTCGATTCATTATGTTACTACATTTGGAACAATTAATTTCGATATTATCTATCCAGGGCCTATGCAATTCGAATCGTTCTCCATCCGGTAACTTTGATGCCCTTTTGATAATTTCATCTCTAGAAAATAAAGGTTCTTTCTTCCCGCACCTATTGCAGCTCCATATTGGAAGAGGAGTGCCCCATACTCTTTCCCGGGATATGCACCATGGTACTTGTTCCTTTATTATTTCTGAGAACCTATTTTTTGGTGAGTCAAAAAAGAAATTAACATTAGAAATAGCAGTTATTGGTTTATTTCCAAGTTTATCTATTATGTAAAAATATTCTCTCCTTGCAAGCCAAACAACCTTGTGATTCGACCTCCAGCACGTTGGATACTGATGTTTGATCTTGCTCAACTTCAAGTATCCTCCAGCTTCTTTCATTTTGTCTACTACCAGAAGGTCAGAATCCCGAACAAACTGGCCCCTAAAAATACCAGCGGCTTCGGTGAATTCAACATTGTCGTTTATAGGTACAAAAATTGGAACATTTCGTTTGACGGCTATATCAAAATCTTCTTGACCATTGGCTGGAGACAGATGCACTACTCCGCTTCCGGTAGTAGCATCTACGAAATTTTCCGCGACTACAAAATGTATCTTGTTGTCATCACTTAGCTCCTTGAGCCCCGGAATTGATTCTAATAATGGGTGAACATATCTTTTGCCATCAAGTTCGATGCCTTTTACCACCCTTTCGACTCTGAATTTCTGAATCCCAAATGCATTCATCAAATCATTTAACCTATCATATCCAACAATCCATGTTTCCTTTTCGACAGATATGTAGACATATTCAGAGTCTGGATTGACACCTATTAACTCATCTGTTACTAAAGTGAAGGGCATTGTAGTCCATACGACTAAAAAAGTGTTCTCTTCCTTTAATCTCATCTTGTAATAAAAAGAGGGATCCTCGACAATTTTGTATCCCTGATTAACTTCAGCGTTGCTTAAAGAAGTTTGGCATGAAGGGCAATATGCAACTACTCTAAACCATTCTTTAAGAATGCCCAGTTCCCATGCCTTTTTGAGGATCTGCCATTCCCTTTCGATATACGTGTCTTTATAGGTCCAGTATGCTTTTTCATAATCAAACGACATGGCAAGGAGAGAATCAACTTTAATCCATTTTTCGGCGTTCTTTTTAATTAGATCCTTACATTCTTCAACAATTCTTGAAATGCCAACTTTTTTGATATTCTCTGCTTTACTTCCAGTTAGTCCTAGATTCTTCTCTGCCTGTAATTCAACTGGTAAGCCTTGAGTATCCCATCCTGCTCGAAATTCCACTCTATTTTTTTGCAGGGTCTTGTATCTGTACCAAAGATCCTTTATGATCCTTCCTCGCAAATGTCCAATGTGCGGTTCACCATTAAGCGTAGGGGGTCCCTCAACATATCCAATTTTCTCGCGGGATAACAATTCATTTTCAATTAATGATCGCTGATCAATTCGTTCAAGATACGAATTGATTTCAGATTCTATTTCTTTTGGATCATATTTTGGGCCCAGTTTCATTAATGCGAACGTCAGTTCTTTTCACTCTTTTATAATTTTATCAAAATTCAAAATAAATAATCTGAAAAAATTCAATTTTGGGTCAATGATCATTACAAATGGTAAATTCATTATTTAACGGGAACCTTTTCGAATATAAATAGCACCAAATAACAAAATAGCATGACAACAAATCAAGGAATTGGGTCTATCAAGCAATCGCCTGATGAGTGTTCAGCAATTATAGAAATCCCCAAGGGCAGTAATATAAAATATGAATTTGACACCAAAAGCGGTTTTATCAAAGTAGACAGGAGATTGTTTACAGCAATGTATTATCCGTGCAATTATGGATTTTTACCAAACACACTGGAAAAAGATGGAGATCCTGTTGATGTACTCGTACTGGGAGAATCGCCCTTGGCGCCATTATCTCTAATTAGAGTGATACCAGTAGGCGTACTGCAGACTGAAGATGAAGAAGGTCATGATTCAAAAATAGTGGCTGTACCGACGTCGAAAATTGACCCGAGTTTCTCTGCTATTCGTGATATCGAAAACATACCCCAGTATTTGAAAGACCAAATAAAACACTTCTTTGAACATTACAAAGAATTAGAGAAAGGGAAATTTGTAAAGATTTCAGGTTGGGAAGGTAAGGAATCGGCACTAGAAAAAATTACTCAGGCTATTGAGAGTTACGAAAAGGGAAAATCAAACTAGAGAGCTTTAAACTGTTCGCTCCATCTCATGTATGCCCGAATCATATCCACACTGACACTAGGCTTTCTCATCTTTAGAATTTCTTTAAAATCTGATTCAGTAATTGATCGTGTGCTTGCATCACTATCCAGCCCCTTGCCGCTTTGAAATAGCTCGTCTACGACTCGCAGTTGAGCAGATTGGCATATGTCCTTGACGTCACTGCCACTGTAACCTTCTGATAACTTTGCAAGATCTTCAATTTTCAATGAAGATTCCATTTGCAATCTTGTAGTATACTGACCAAAAAGGTTGATTCTAGAAGCTCTATCGGGAAGCGAAACATAAATCCTCTTTTGAAATCTTCTAAGAAAACCTGCCTCCAAGCTCCAAGGTTTGTTAGTTGCACCAATAACATATAGTTTTGATTCTCTTGATTTCCCGTTTATGCCATCCATCTCGGTAAGGAATTGATTTTTTACCCTGACTTCGCCTCCCACTTCGCTGTTTCTATTTCCCAAAAGAGAATCTATTTCATCAACAAAAATCAAGACAGGAACACCCTCACTATCATGTAACTTGCGCGCCATGGAAAATAATTTTGAAACATTTTTTTCTGCCTCGCCCAGCCATTTGCTCATCATCGAAGCGGCGTCAACATTAATGAAATATCCATCAATTTCGGCCGCTGCTGCTGCTGCAAGTAAAGTCTTTCCACAACCAGGAGGTCCAAACAACAAAATTCCCCTTGCCCAGCCCAGTGGCAACAGATCTGGTCTTATAGTCGGATAGACTATGGATTCCCTCATAGCTCTCTTGGCATCATCTAAACCAATTACTTCGTTCCATGTTACCTTCGGTTTGTCAGTCATAAGTAATTCTTCAAAGTCCAAACTGAATCCCCCGTTGGGTCCGTTCGTCTTCTTTGAAGTACGTATATTGTTAAGAATTGAATTCGTTGAATTTACTGATTTCTGATCAAATTGTCCTCTCTTGTTGATTTCAGAGTCATATAATGAATTAGACATCTGCAGGGCCTTGATTCTATTTCTATAGGAATTTGCCCTCTCCATGTAAATTTTATTCAACTTGTAATCAGGATAGATTTGCACCAACTTTACCAACGCTTCAACTGCTCGTTGATAAGCACTAATTGCATGTCCATTGGAACCCTCCGAGTCCAATCTAATTGCTTCAGCTGCGTATTTACTGGCACTATTCTCTAGTTCCTGTGGAGCTAAACTCATATAATCACTAAAACTCTGAGTATTTCTTTGAAGTAATACATTGTGAATCTATATTGGTCAAGGAACAAAATAAATTGAACAAAGACTAAGAAAAATTATCAAAAATCTGTGAAAAAGACAAGAAAAATTTCAATAATATTATCTCAAAATAATGTTTTGCATTTGATTTGGAAGTTCTTAATTGATAAATTTGTGCTTGTGAGGCGATAGGACAAAACCTCATTGTGAGCATATTCATAGACGTTAGGTTGTGTTGCCATATTCAGCTTTTAAATTTTCTTATCTTTTGTCCAATCAAATTGACATCCTGCTTTACGTCCATATTTAAAAAAAAGTGCTCATGATTAAACGTCCTGATGATATACCAAATTACCTGGATCTCGTAGCGAATCTTGAAGAATTCGGGCTATCAAAATATGAGTCTATGGCATATATCACATTGGTTTCAAAAGGAACATTAGGAGCAAGTGAGATAGCCTATTATTCGAATGTTCCTCGAACAAAGATTTACACGACTTTAAAAAAATTAGAAAGAAAAAAGCTTTCAACAATTTCAAGTCAGAAACCAATGATAGCCACAGCAACACCGCCTGACGAAGCTTTCGGTGAGCTAATTACTATGCAACAAGGGAGATTGGCGTCGATGCATACCATTTTGAATAGTCTGAAGAAATTGAGAGATGAGGGAAAAAAGCCATATGAAGAAAAAAAGTACCTGGTTCTCGAACCTAACGCAGTCGTGCAAAAAATTGAAGAACTAGTTTCTTCAACCAAATCAAATATTGACTTTATTCTGGACTCATGGGGACAAAATGTTGTCTTTCAATCTAAAGCTTCTTTGACAGAGGCCGTTAAAAGAGGTATAAAAATCAATATTCTACTTGGTATTCAATCTTTTGCTAATGACAATGATGTAACGTTTCCAACCGGAGTAGAAGTTAGGTCGGACAATGTTTCTGGGAATATAATAATTTTCGATTTCAAAAAAATAATTTTCATCGACAGTACCAATGGAAAGGCATCTCTAATATTGACACCGGATGCATTTGGTAATTCTTATATCAAATTATTTGACGAGAAATGGAAAAAAGCTCTTAGAATAAATCCTAGTTTACTGGGTAACAGGATCCCAAAGGAGGCAATAATTTTGTCTAAATTGGTAGAAGATGATCTTACACAAATATTACTAGACTTGTCAATCAAGGAAGATAGTAATTATTCATCATTAATTGGTGAGATTGAAAAATTTAGTAGTGACATAACCTGTCAAAGTATTGATGACATAATACGTATCGTAGATTCAGCCCTAAAGATAAGCTACTCAGGGTATCTAAACTATGAACCCCAAAACAATATGCTAAAACTTCATTTTGACTCGAAGGAAAAATCAATTGTACCTTGGATATTAATCATCACTGCTTATATCAAAAAATTTGGAAACGATTCAAAAATTATCCATGACCATAGTGAAAAAAATACAAATTCAATATACATAAAGATCCTAAATCCAAACGTCATTCATGTGAATTAGGTACTCAAATAATGACATCATCACCCAATTCTAATTAAGTAATTTCTGATTTTGTCATTTTTTTATATCGAATACTCAACTTGTTACCACAAATAGCACAGATCGTATGCTTTGGCGCATACCCTCTTCCACAACTTTTGCAAAACTTAACCCATTTTCTTGTCTCCCTAATACCCTTTGTTCCTAAGTTAAGTAATTTAATTGACAAAATGTTTGCAAGATTACAGACAGCAAAGTCATCGGTAACTAGTGTTGCATCATTACCTTTCGCAAGAGCAAGGATTGAAATATCAGCATCAGTAAGTCTCTCTTCCCCCGTTTGTTTTGCAGCATCTCGGACCAATCTCAATGACATAATATCAGGCTCAAATATCATGATTCTCCTATTTGATACCAAAGTGTCCAAAATTGAAAGATTCCTTTGAATATGGGAAATCTCGTCAAATACTAAATCTGATGTAATGCAAGTACTTTTGGACTTCAAATGAAATCCCTGGTAAAATGCTGTTGCGTCCAAGGCAAATTTTGATTCTGCTCTAGAATCCAAGTTTTTCAAGCTGCCTTATACCCCTTTTACCAATCCGTAGGAATACTCCATCATATGGATATCTAGAGATGGCGATGTTACTTTTCCACTTCGAGTCAAAAACCTGTTGACCGTCAATAATTATCTTTGAGCTGTCAGTAGAACTGATAACAATATCATTTATATCAACAATCAGTGCTGGTGTCTTGTTAACGGGGGCAATTGGTAATATCATGACACATTTCATATTCTCATGAACTATAGGTCCACCTAAAGAAAGAGCATGTCCAGTTGAACCTGTAGGAGTAGAAATTATAACTCCATCCATTTTCTGTGATATAGGGTAATCGAGTACTTTAATAGTAACAACAGGAGTCTTGGTCAAATTTGTCCTTGTTATAACTATGTCGTTGAGTGCGGCGCCAACCATTTTTCCATCAATATTTGCCTGCAATCGTAGTCTTTTATCATAGAAATATTTTCCATTGAAAATATCCTGCAACTGTTGGTCAATTGGTTTTGTATTAGCCTCTGCCAATATCCCTCTGGTTCCTCCTATATTTAGGCTGAAAACCGGTGTACTTTTATTTATTATTCTAAAGGCACGCAGAGTCGTACCATCTCCCCCTATGGCAAAAACTAGATCAAGATCGGTTTTGGCAAGCGCGGAAGGATTAACTAGATGAACATTATTATTAGCACCAAGTTGTTCTATTGAGAATACCTTAACCTTTTTTTCATCCAGAAACTTTGCAACATTTCGAGCGGCATTTTTTGCCAAGTCATTTTTAATTTTTGTGACAATAGCGACATTTTTTATCCGAGGTACCAATTAACAAGTTAGATAGTTTGCTGCATGACTTAAATGCATTTTTGTCCGTCGTTTTCATATCCACACGAATAAATATCGTCATATTAATTCGATTTATGGGCCGATAGCTCAGCTTGGCGGAGCGTTCGACTGATAATCGAAAGGCCGAGGGTTCAAATCCCTTTCGGCCCACTTGTAAATACATTCAATCCTTGATATAATGCCATTAAAAGCAGATAATGAATAAAATTATCTTGTGGTTTTTTATTATGTACCAAATTACAAATCCGGAGCAAGCTGCCAATAGCAAGATTTCAAGATATACTGAATAATTATCTACATCTTGCCAATGATTTCCAAGTTGCATGTCTATGAAGGCGAATAGCAAATTCCAAATTACAGATCCATGAAAGATGTATACTGAAAATTTTACAATATTCGTTCTGCATATTCTGCAGAGTAGGGAGATATAGGTTCTTATTTCGGGTAACAACAGCCCAAAAAAATGAAATTCGCTCTCCGTACTTTTGAAATAAATTTAAGATAATGTGTTGCGATATTCATCTTTCGCCCAATCAATAAGTGCTTTTAATTCTGTTGTACTGTAATCAACATCCATTTCATGTGATACTTGCAACAAGTCGTTGTTAGTATATACTGCAATTCGTAAATTATTTTCAATCTTCTTCCTTAATGCATTGATAGTATTTGACAGGAATTTTAATGTGTTAGCATTAAAGGAAAAAATCATCACAGCAGACAACCCATTTACATTTTTTAATTTTTTAGAAATAAGCCTTTGAATATCTATGTCGAAAAATGGATCTATCTTATTTTCAACGTTTCCCAAATAAAGCGAATGCCACCCCATTAAATGCAAAGTTACAGAGGCAATTCTTGCCAAGTATGTTGCCTCTTCGGACCCAGAAACGACTATGGAATAAGCTCTTAATTTTGGAGTGTCTGTCGTAGAAACAAACTTTGTCATCAATACAAGATCTATGGCAGTATTAGAAACTAGCAATTTTTCACTTTCACTTATTTTGCCTCTATCATACATATCATTTAATATATTCAAAGTTGGTAAAATAATATCAAATATTATTCTCTCCTTTGATATCGTTGAAAATAACAAATTAGAAATTATGTTAATTGCTTGTGATTCATTACCCTGAACCAGACAATCTAAAAATTTTTGTTGTAAATTGTGGATATTTATTGGAAATTCAATTTGGGGAGCATCTTTGTCCAAGTACCATACATTAACCGTTCCAATTTTTTTTTTCGAATTAATCCTTGTGCCAGCATTAGGTTCAAGTATTTTGTAAGGGTCATTCGATTTATCTTGGTCTTTGAGGCCAATTCAATTCCGGATAGACCAGCGTAGTTTTCAGATAAAGCAGAAAATACTTTTTGTTTTACTTCTTCAAAGTTATACCCGTAATGCATACGAAGTTATTGATCACGTATGGTTTTAATAGTTTTCATTTTCACAACCATGTTTCTGAGATTAACCAAAAAATATAAGTCGATTATGATATGGGTTGCATTAGTAATGTCCAATAAAAAAGTTGTATTAGCTTTCTCTGGTGGTTTGGACACATCAGTATGCGTAAAATATCTGCAAAATAAGCAGAAAATGGATGTAATTACGACCACCGTTGACTGCGGTCAAGAAGATGACTTTGATGCAATTAGAAAAAAATCAAAGATGCTTGGTGCTATAAAGCATATCAACGTCGATGCAAAAAAAGAGTTTGTAGAGAAATATGTATACAGATCAATTAGGGCAAACGGTCTCTATCAAGGAAAATATCCTCTTGCTACTGCTCTAGCTCGTCCATTGATTGCGGAGAAAATAATGGAAGTTGCCGCGCAAGAAGGTGCAACTGCAGTTGCACATGGGTGCACGGGAAAGGGAAACGACCAGGTTAGGTTTGATATTGCAATGTCATCAATTGATCCAACTATCAAGATAATTGCACCAATAAGGGAAATGAATTTGACACGGGATCGTGAACTAGCATACGCAAAAAAAAATAATGTTCCACTAAATGATGAAATTAAAAAGTATAGCACTGACACAAATATATGGGGAAGAGCTATCGAAGCAGGTCAACTAGAAGATCCTTGGAAAGAACCTCCAGAAGAAATTTTTAGTTTGGTCAAGAATAAGATGATACCGCCTGAATATTTAGAAATACAATTTGAGAAAGGCACGCCAGTGGGAGTTGACAATAAAAAAATGAGTTTGTTGGACATTATTAGATATTTGAATGTTAAAGCCGGTAAACACGGAGTTGGTGTAGTAGACCACATAGAAGACAGAGTAGTCGGAATAAAAACAAGGGAAATATACGAAGCCCCTGCAGCTCAGACTATCCTCGCAGCCCACAAAGATCTGGAACAACTTGTTCTGACTCAACATGAATTAAGTTTCAAGCAATTGGTGGAAGATAAGTGGAGTTGGATGGTTTATTCCGGGTTATGGTTTGATCCTCTTAGAGAAGACTTGGATAGGTTTATAGATGCAACTCAAAATAGAGTTTCAGGAAAAGTTAAAATGAAATTGCAAAATGGATCTTTCAGAGTAGTGGGAAGAAAATCCAAGAATTCACTTTACAGACAGACGTTGGCGACATATGCTTCAGACTCTGTATTCGACCAAAACCTTGCAAAGGGTTTTATAGAGTTATGGGGGATGGAAACAGTTATTGCTAATAAATTATCAAAGAACTTATCAAAAGAGAAAAGGAGATAAATAAAAGTGAAAAAAGAATGTAAGGATTGTGGAGCTGAATTGACCATACCGGAAGACGCGATGGTTGGAGAAATCATTACATGTCCAGACTGCGGCACCGACTTTGAGATAGTATCAAAGACTCAGAATAGTGTGGAGATGAAACAAGCCGAATCAGTCGGGGAAGACTGGGGACAATAGTTGAATACAATATGCATAATATATGACAAACTAAGATTTGAAGAAAAAAAAATATACAGCAAGGTCAAAGAAAAAGGATTAGACGCAACATTAGTAGACGGGAAATTAATAACATTTGATACCGAATCAAGGAAACACAATCTTTCGTTTGGCGATATTATATTACAGCGAGTTATAAGCCATAACAGGGGCTTACATTTAACTTACTGTCTGGAACAAATAGGCTTCTCTGTTGTAAATACATTCAATGTCGGCGAAATTTGCGGGAACAAGCTAATCACCTCTATGGTTTTGAAAAAGAATAATGTGCCAACTCCCAAAACTACTTTTGCCTTTAGTACGGAGTCAGCAAGAGAGTGTATGAAAAATCTTGGATATCCGCTGGTAGTTAAACCAATTATTGGTTCATGGGGTCGTGGTGTTTACCAAATAAAAGATCAATCAATGGCTGAAATGTTGTTGGATTCAAGACAAGATAACGATAATTCATTTTCTAGAATCTACTATTTCCAGGAATTAGTTGATCGTCCTTCACGTGATATTAGATGCATTGTTATAGGAGATCAAATAGTAGCCTCGGTGTATAGATACTCTTCAGAAAATGAATGGAGAACAAATGTAGCTGTTGGTGGCAGAACAGAAGAGGCCCCAATGACAGCAGAATTACAAGAGATTGTCCTAAAAGCTTCAAGCGCTGTAGGAGGCGGAATCTTGGGAGTAGATCTCATGGAAGATAAACAAAGAGGCTATTTGGTGCATGAGCTGAACAATACTGTAGAATTTAGAGGAGCATCGACCGTATGTAAGTCTGACATAGCCGGAGCAATTACAGACTATTTGGTAAAATTATCCACAAAATAAAATTGTGTTATAATAAAAATACTCTAGAACTGCAAGCGGCACAACCAATTGCTACGTTTTGGATAACAAAATTCATAAGATGTCATAGTAGAAATTTCGGTAAAGGAAAAAATTGAAATGAAAGTAGGAGTAATCGGCGCTTCGGGATATGTTGGTGGTGAACTATTACGGTTGCTAGTAGTTCATCCGGATGTTGAATTAAGTGTTTTAACTTCTAGGCAGAACGCAGGAGAGTACGTCCACAGAATACATCCCAGTTTGAAAGGTTTCATAAATCTAACATTCTCGTCGATGGAATTGGACAAATTAACAAAACAATGTGATTTGATATTTGTATCTGTTCCTCATGGTAACGCATTAAACATAGTCAAGGAATTATACAGTACAGGAATAAAGATTGTAGATCTATCAGCAGATTTCCGTTTGAAGAATGCAGACGATTATGTAAAATGGTATGGTTGGGAACATCCTTATCCTGATTTACTTTCCAAATCAGTTTACGGCATTCCGGAGATTCATAGAAATAAAATCAAAGATGCACAATTAGTATCATGTCCTGGGTGCATGGCAGTAACCTCAATTTTGGCGCTAAAGCCATTAATTGAAAATAAATTGATTGATACTGATCATATTATTGTAGATAGTAAAATAGGCTCTTCTGGCGCGGGTTCGAATGACAGCGCGGGAACCCATCATGCAATGAGATATGGGGTGATAAGACCATATAAACCCGCAAAACACAGACACA
This sequence comes from Nitrososphaeraceae archaeon, assembly GCA_044870765.1. Taxonomy (GTDB): domain Archaea; phylum Thermoproteota; class Nitrososphaeria; order Nitrososphaerales; family Nitrososphaeraceae; genus TA-21. The sequence continues at coordinate 8,039 of JBIOZG010000038.1, read as the reverse complement.
CAGGTGAAATAGAACAAGAATTAAGCATCCTATCAGGTGAGAAAATTAAAGTGAGTATGAGTCCTCATGCCGTAAATCTAGTAAGGGGAATATTAACAACAAATCATGTATTTCTTAATTCACCAATGTCAGAGCTTGAACTATGGAAGGTTTATAGAAATTCGTATAAGGAAGAACCCTTCATTCGACTAATAAGAGATAAAAAGGGATTCTATAAATTCCCTGATCCAAAATTCGTTGTAGGTTCTAATTTCTGTGATGTGGGTTTCGATATGGATGAAAACACAAACCGAATAGTTGCACTTTCAGCCTCGGATAATTTAATGAAGGGAGCTGCAGGTTCTGCCGTGCAGAACATGAATCTAATGTGCGGGTTCAGTGAAACTGATGGACTCAGGTATACACCATTAACACCGGTATGATTGTCATAAAGTTTGGTGGAAGTGTTCTCTATGAATTGCATCCATCAATAATTGATGATATTCGCCAAATTTCGCAAAAAGAGAAACTAGTACTGATTCATGGTGGAGGAAATGAAGTAACCAATGTCGCTACAAAGCTTGGAAAGGAACAGAAATTTATCGTTTCTCCCAGTGGAATAAGAAGTAGATTCACCGATAAGGAAACGGCTGAAATTTACACTATGGTAATGTCTGGAAAAATAAACAAGATAATTGTCAGAATGCTAGTCCAGGGAGGCATAAGAGCGGTGGGGATTTCCGGAATAGATGATAACATGTTGAAGGCAGTAAGAAAAACAAAGCTGACAGTGCTAAATGAAAAAGGGCGAAAAATGATTATTGAAGGGGGATATACTGGAAAAATAAATTCTGTTGAAACGTCTCTTTTGTACACTCTCACTGAAAGAGGCTTTGTTCCTGTGGTATCCCCAATAGCAATGAGCGAAGAATATGAATTTTTAAATGTCGATGGCGACAGGGCCGCTGCTTACATAGCCGGAAATCTAAAGGCAGATAAGGTCATTTTTTTAACTAATGTAAACGGCTTACATTTAGAAGACAAACTGGTGAAAAAACTTACCAGAGATGAGGCAAAAGAGCAGTTGCCGAAAATAGGATTTGGAATGGAAAAAAAGATATTGGCTAGCACAGAAGCCCTATTGATAGGGGCTAAAGAAGTGATAATATCGTCAGGGAAGATATCTAACCCGATTATGTCAGCAATAAATCATACAAATTGTACGGTGATCTCGAATTGAATCTCAATGAAGACGCATTTTTGATAAATCTATATCAAAGATTTCCTGTTACTATCGATAGAGCCCAAGATGCAACAATTTGGGACACATCAGGAAAGGAATACATTGACTGTATGGGCGGATATGGGGTCGCTATCATAGGACATTGCAATAGAGATGTCATTAATGCAATAACATTGCAAATAAACAGGATCATGGTATGCCATATGTCTACCTACAATGATAGCAGACTAGAATTTCTGTCAAAGTTAAAATCTATATCACCTGATAACCTCGGGAAGATTTTCTTTAGTAATAGTGGAGCTGAATCTATAGAGGCTGCATTAAAATTCTCACGAAAATTTTCACAAAAAAATGGGGTTATTTCCATGTATGGTGGTTATCACGGGAAAACGTTTGGTGCACTGTCTGTCACGTATAACGCAAAATATCGTAAGTCGTTCAATCCTTTGTTAGATGGAGTAAAATTCGTTCCTTTTGGAGATATATCTTCTCTTACGGATGCCATAGATGAAAGTATTGGTACTGTGATCGTCGAACCAATTCAAGGGGAATCTGGCATAATTATGCCGCCAGAAGATTATGTGAAGGCAGTAAGAGAAGTATGTACAGAAAAAAACCTAGTGTTGATATTTGACGAAATTCAGACCGGGCTTGGACGAACAGGAAAAATGTGGGCCGGCCAAAATTGGAACGCTGTTCCTGATATAATGTGTGTAGCAAAGGGAGTGGCTTCTGGAGTTCCTGCTGGTGTAACATTTGTTAAGGAGGAAATTGCCAACTGTATGAACGTAGGAGAACATTCTTCAACCTTTGCTGGAAATCCGATTGCGTGCTCGGCAGGAAGTGCCACGATTGACACAATAATAAAAAAAGACTTGCCCTCAAGAGCCTCAGACACAGGAAGGTATTTCAAAGATAAGCTCATTGAATTGAAGGAAAAGCATCCCATAATAAGAGATGTCAGAGGCATGGGAATGATGCTTGCCTTAGAATCACGGTTCGATGTCAGAGATATATTGATGGATGGAATAAAAAATGGGCTTTTGATGTTATACTCTGGAAGAACAGTAATTCGGCTACTTCCACCTTTAGTTATGAAGAAGGAGCAAGTGAGCAGAGCTGTTGAAATAATGGATGATATCTTAAGTGAAGAGGAGAAGAGGCGTAATGTCCAAAGAAAATGAATTTGACCAGCGAATCTTAGAGATTTTGCGAGTGGATTCTAGAAAATCATTTGTAGATATTGGGAAGGAGCTGGGATTATCGGAATCTGCAATAAGACGAAGGATTAAGAATTTAATTGATAATGGGATAATATCGAGATTTACGATTGAAGAAAATTCTAGCAAGAAAACTAGCGCAATAACTTTGCTTTCTGTCAGCTCCACAACTGACACAAATTCAGTTGCTTCTAAATTGCAAGACATCGATGGTGTTAAGGTTATTTATGAAATAACTGGACAATATGATGTAGCCGTGATTATATCAGCAGACTCTATAAACGAAATTAATAGTAGTATTGACGAAATAAGAAGAATACAGGGAGTGTCAAATACGGATACAGTGATAATATTGAGAACGCTTACCTAGCTGAATTTTACACGAAAGCCGAAAAGATTTATATTCTATTCGAAATAATGTTTTATTCAACATAAATGTCACTAATTTCAGATGATCCTAACCATTTTGCGAACATGTACAATAAAACAATAACGAATAAGGAGATAAGGATACTTGATTCAACACTGCGTGAAGGAGAGCAGCATCCTGGAGTTTCGTTTACAATTAAACAAAGAATACAGATTGCCTGGCTATTAGATTCGTTTGGTGTGAACCAAATCGAAATAAGTCCCGTTGTATCGCATGACCATTTCGAAGCGACCAAGACAATTATCAAACAAGGGCTGAAGGCAGACATTTTGGCTCATGTGAGAGCCCTAAAATCAGATGTAGAAGTCGCAATTGACTGTAATGCAACATGGGTCGCAACATATATGGGAATCTCGGACATCCATCTTGCCACAAAGTTGAAAATCTCGAGAGAAGAAGCCAAAGTTAGAGCTCTTGAAGTTGCGGACTTTATAAAATCACATGGATTGAAATCTCGTTTTACAATGGAAGACGCAAGCAGAACGGATCCATTATTTCTGATTGAAATGTGCAAAGAAATGAATTCTCGAGGAATCGAAAGAATAAGTATTCCGGATACTGTAGGAATAATGCGCCCGCAAGGGATGTACAACCTGGTAAAGATGGTACATGATAATATTGACACAAGTATTTCATCGCTAGACGTACATTGCCATAATGATGTAGGCCTTGCACTCGCTAATGCACTTGCAGGATGCGAAGCTGGAGCCAATCAAATTCACACAACCATAGATGGGTTTGGTGAAAGAACAGGAATTCCATCCCTAGCCGAGACAGCAGTCGCTTTATCCGTCATTTATGGAATGCCAAATGATTTTAGATTGCACATGTTAAAAGATCTTTCAAGAACAATTGTAGATTACACACATATTGAAACACCAGAATCCAAGCCAATAGTTGGAGAAAGTGCTTATAAACACAAGGCAGGTACGCACCTAGCTGCCATTTTGCAGAATCCATCGGCATATGAAATCCTTGAACCTCATTTAGTGGGAAACAGGAGAAAAATAGTCTTTGGTGAGCTTGCAGGAAAAAATGGCGCAGCATATTTGCTTTCTCTTTTGGGACTTGAATCTTCAAAAGTTGAGGCCGAAAAAATGGCCAAAGGTTTGAAAGAATTACGTATGGGTGATATATTGGAATTATACCTTGACGAAAGATTAGAAAGAAAAATACTTAACGATGCATTATCAAAGTAGAGGAGATAGTAATGATAAAATGTACTGAATGCGATGCAGAAATCAAAATTCCCAGTGATGCCATGGAAAACGAAATTGTGACGTGTCCTGATTGCGGCGCAAGTTATGAATTAATCAAGTCAAACGATGGGTTCGCCATCAGACCTGCACAGTCTGTCGGAGAGGATTGGGGAGAGTGAAAGGGAATAAAAACAAAACTTCCTTTTTCATTCTTTATGATCAACTAAGATGGGAAGAAAAATCGTTAATCGAAACTGCGAAAAAAAGAGATATCAATCTAGAGGTTATCAATTGTAGAGAAAATTCGATTGAGCTCGACAAGGATAAATCCATCTATTGCGACGACATTATCTTGCAGAGATGTGTGAGCTATTATAATAATCTGCATTCGACTGCTGCTTTTGAGGGACTTGGAGCAAAAGTGATTAACTCTCTTTATACCGCCATAATGTGCGGAAATAAATTGTTCACTCATATGGAATTGTCAAAATCAGGGATAGCCATTCCCAAAGCTTATTGTGCATTTTCGAATCAATCTGCTATGAGTATCCTAGATAAGAACGGTTATCCAAAGGTTATCAAACCTGTAGTAGGCAGTTGGGGAAGGATGATAGCGCTATTGAAGGATAAAGAGGCAGCGGAAGCGGTGATTGAGGACAGAGAACATATGTACCCACTTTATCATGTATTTTATTTTGAGGAGTTTGTGAAAAGACCCCCTAGAGACATTAGAAGCATAGTAGTTGGAGATAAAGTGGTCGCTGCAATCTACAGATACTCCGGAAACAATGAATGGAAAACAAATATGGCGCTTGGTGGAAAGGCAGAAACCTGTAAAGTAACCAACGAAATGGAAGATATTTGTTTAAGAGCAGCAAAGACCATGAAAGGGGAGATTTTGGGAGTAGATCTAATGGAAAGTGATGATAATGGTTTGCTTGTTCATGAAGTAAACAATACTACAGAATTCAAGAATACTGTAAGGGTTACTGAAGTTGATATTCCTTCTCTTATTATAGATCATCTTGTAAACTCGAATAAGTAATTAGCAAAATTGATCTCTTCTGCGTATGCCATTGAATTATTAAAAAAGGCTCTTGAAATATACACACCGTCAAGATCAGAAGCACAGCTTGCCAACTTGATTAAGCAAAAATGTTTGGATGATTTAGGATTTGAAAGAGTTAGTATCGATAGTGTGGGAAATGTGATAGCAACTAAAGGAAGTGGAGATCCAAAAATCCTCTTATGCGGACATATGGACACTGTACCAGGACAGATACCAGTTAGGATTGATTCGGGATATCTTTTTGGCAGAGGAGCCTCAGATGCAAAAGCTCCACTCATATCCATGCTTCTTGCGTGCTCGGAATTCAAGCAAAGTGGAACGATAATTTTTGCGGGAGTCGTAGATGAGGAAGGGAACGCTACTGGAATTAAGGAATTGGTCAAAAATAAGTTGTCCGTTGACTACGCGATTTTTGGCGAACCAAGTGGAATTAATAAGATTACTGTAGCGTATAAAGGAAGACTCGCCTTAAGACTTACCTGCGATGTCATTGACAGTGCTCATGCAAGCGCACCGTGGCTATCAAAGAATTCTATTGAAGAAGCATATGAAGTGTGGAAGATACTTAGTAACGAAATTTCATCCAAATATAACAAGACTGATAAAAAGAGTGAATCTGTAACTCTCAGTCTCACCGAAATTTCAGGCGGTTCAAGTCATAATGTTACACCTCAAAAATGTAAGATTACCATTGACATTAGAGTACCAAACGGAGTAAAGTGCCTGGAAGTCTTGGATTCCCTGGACAAATCTATAGAGAAAATTTCGGAAATACGGAAAGTGAAAGTTACCTATCGAATTGAGGACATGACAGAACCCTTCGAAGCCGATCATTCATCACCAATAGTCAGAGCTCTTTCATTATCAATATTAGACGTTTGTAAAATACGTCCCATACTACTAAAAAAGACAGGAACGGGGGATATGAATGTGCTTGGAAATTCACTAAATATACCAGTTGTGACTTACGGACCAGGTGAACCACATGTTTCACATTCAAAGGACGAAAGAGTGGAGATACAATCGTATCTAACATGTATAGAAATTTACAATAGGGCTCTTTTTCACACATCAAGACTACACCATAATAAGAGGGCCAGCAGTATCAAATGAATAGTTAATATGCTGTATTTGCTTGGAACCGGAATCTATGATACTTTTGAAACGAGCAATTCGATTGAAATATTGAAAAATTGTGATAAAGTGTACGTCGAGAAATTCACCTCACCGCTTTCCGGCAACTTTATCAAAATTGTCAAGTCAGCCATAGGACCCGAAAAAAAAATCGAATTTGTAAAAAGGTGGTTTGTAGAAGATGGAAGACAATTATTGGAAGAATCGAGGACTTTAAATGTTGGATTGATAAGCTATGGAGATCCGGCCATAGCAACAACCTTCACGGAATTGAGAATAAGGGCGATAAAAAATAACATACAAGTGAAAGTCCTACATGCCGCTTCAGGTATAACTTCTATTGTGGGCGAATGCGGCTTGCAGATCTACAAGATAGGAAAATTGGTTACAATAATGGAAGAAAAGCAATCCGCAGTAAGCGTATATGGTACTGTTTTTGGCAATCTAAACCTGAATTGTCATACAATTATTCTAACTGAGTATAGGCAGTGTGAAGATGGTTCAGAATTTTTCTTGAAACCAAATCATGCAATCTCAAAATTACTCGAAGTCGAAAAGGACATCAAATATGGAATTGTTTCAGAAGACACATTCTTAATTGTAGCTTCTAGAATTGGCTGTGATGACCAAAAAATATTCAGTGGCAGCATCAAATCCCTTTTAGCTGTTGATTACGATAAGGGGCCTCATTCTATCATATTTCCAGCCAACCTGCATTTTACAGAGGAGGAAGCATTAATAAATTTGACCGAGGTTTTGGACAAACCTACGGACAACACGGAGAGACTTGAAAATATTTCCACTCAAATGATAAACAAGTACGAACCAATGATCCGAAATGAAATTAAACAAGTTAGAGAATCTATTGGTTCTAAAAGTGAAAGTAAGGCACAATTGGAATTGCTTGAAAATGCAGAATATTATTTGGATGATGCAATTCAATTCTTGAGGCAAGGAAGGATGGAGCTGGCAGTTTTGTCGATTGGATATGCAGATGGCTTGGTTGATGCTTTAAAGCAAATATTAAAAGACAAGTAACATGAATAGAAATCTAAATTCTAAATGGTCCATGTCCATGTGATAATTTTTAAGTGAAAATTGATAAATTTACTAAAAAATAGTAATAAGCTTTCAAGCATCCAATATTTTCAGGTTGATTATTTATCATAAGAGTTCCTTTTGCCTTTTATTTATTGTCACATATAATTAGATTTCATAATTTTTTTATAAGGGTTAAGTAAACAATAGTCATGAACAATTCAAGTTATTTAGTCGCTGCTGCCATTTTAGGGGTTTTGGCGTTTATTTTGACTGTTAATGTTGGCTTTGCACAGCTTAGTTTTAGGACAGATTTGGTGGGCGAAGCTGAAGTACCTCCCATTTTCAGCGAATCTACTGGTAGCGCTCTTATTGCTGGTAACGATAGTAGTCTCAAATATCAAATAAATGTTACATCTCTAGACAAAGTTACAGGTGTATCCCTGTACAAAGGCGATGATTCAGAAAATGGACAAGTACTTGTATCATTATTAAATTCAACAGAACCATCAGGATTAGTTGAAGGTAAACTGGTAGAAGGAACAATAAATTCTTCGAGTATTTTGGCCCCCCTAGCCAACCTGACTACTAATGTAACATTGAATTTGCCAGCTCCTGGAAATATGACTAATCTAACATCAGCTGTACCAGCTCTTGGAAATATGACTAATCTAACATCAGCTGTACCAGCTCTTGGAAATATGACTAATCTAACATCAGCTGTACC
>JBIOZG010000037.1:0-3598 GCA_044870765.1 Nitrososphaeraceae archaeon | reverse complement strand
TTGGCATAAAATCTGAAAAATTCGTATGCCAGTTAGGTTGACCGCTCATAACCCATATACCGGCTGTGATTAGAATGAATATTAACCCTAACTGAATTATGGTAATGACGACGCCAGTCTTGCCAGTTTCAGAAGTTCCTTTAATGTTGATATAAGTGAAAACAGCAATTGAAACGACCGCTATCAGCTTCTCTAGTGGAATAACGTTCAAAATCACATAATCGTGCGAAATATTTGTCATTTCAAGTAGCCCTGTAAGAAATGAAGCAAAACTCACTGCATACAATGATCCAGCGATTATGTGTGCGAGCCAAGCCATCCATCCACTTATGAATGCATTTGGTCTAGGCAAGCCCTCTCGGACCCACAGATAGCCGCCTCCCGCTTCAGGCATAGCTGAGCCAAGTTCTGCATATGCCATGGCAGTGAACAGGGTGATTATAGCATTAATAATGAACGCTACAATAACAGCGCTTCCTGCAAGTCCTATTGCGGGACCCGTCAGAACAAAAATCGAACCACCAATCATTGCTGCTATCCCGACCATGAGGATATCTAAAAGTCCCAGAGACCTAACTAATTGGTTCTGATGTGTAGTTCCCGCGCTTGAACGAGGTGCATCATCTACGTCGGACAATCGATATCGATCCATTTCAATGATAAATTAATGTTTAGATTCTCTTATTCAGTTGTAAAATAAACAAGATTTGCACTAAACGGATAATCAAACCTCAGCTGAGTGGCCTGTGGGATTTGAACCTTGTTGGTAAAGGGGTCAGTTAATTGTCAAGGGCTAATAAGGGGGAGAGTGTAACTCGATAGATTCCTTCGATATAATATAATAACACGGCAAATCATTAGAAAACAGACCAATTATAATTATACGTCTCACCCGACACTGATAGTAGAACCAACTTGCGCTCAGCATGGTTGTATCCATTTCATACCTCCCATCACAAACTTAAAAAAAATTTTTATAATATTTTTGCAAAAAAGTAGTAAGGTAGCAAAAGTCTGATAGGAGGGCATCTTGTCGAGTCTCGTGGAATATGTAAACGAATTCGTTTATATTGTTCCCCTCCTGTCAATCTTTATTCTATTCTAGCCACACCTCGTGCTTTTTTAAGTTATGTTGTGCATTACTGTGGCATGGGAGACGAAAAGAAAAAGGAAACAAAAATCGAAAAGAAAGATGAATTTGGGGACACTGTAGAAAAAACAGAAATTGAAGAAAAAGAAGAAGACGACTGACCCAAATAACCTCACTTTTTTATTCTAGGGCTCTCTTCCATAATGTAAACATTTTCTTGTCATAAATTCTAATACATTATTCTTAAGCCGTTTTATAGTTTGTAATGTTTGTAAATATAATAAAAAACAATTGGGGGTTGTTTCTTGATTGCACAATCAAATTAACTTCCCCATCAATTGTTTATTTTTACTTGCTTAATTCAACCGAAATTTAATGTTTTTAATCTAATTTTTGTCAAAATTGAAATTGTCTTTTACAACAGTCGAATGTATCGAGAGATGATAATTTGGCTCTAAAGATATATAAAAAATAAATTGGTATTAGTATAATGCGTCAAGTTGCGCTCATTACAGGTTGCTCCAGTGGTATTGGTTATGAAACAGCATTAACGCTAGCAAGAAATGGGTTTTGTACATATGCTGGTGTGAGAAATACAAAGAATTCTGATATCCTAGGAGAAAAAATTGCAAATGAAAAACTTGACCTAAATATCTTGCAGATTGATGTAAATGACAAGTCCTCAATAGAAAATGCGGTAAATCAAATCAAAACTGAAGAAAAACGAATAGATGTTCTAATAAACAATGCAGGATACGGTTTGGTAGGTTTTTTTGAAGAGCTTCGATTGGATGAAATAAGGAGTCAATTCGAGACTAATTTTTTCGGGGTCCTCACTGTTACTAAAAAAGTCATTCCCTTAATGCGAGAACAGAAAAGCGGTACTATTATCAATATAAGCTCAGGAGCAGGACAGGTAGGATTCCCCGGTATTTCTGCTTACGTAAGTACAAAATTTGCTGTCGAAGGCTTTAGTGAGTCCTTAATGTACGAATTGTTTCCTTTCGGGATAAGAGTGATCATAATTGAGCCGGGAGTGATCAAAACAAACTTTTTTCATAATTGCATTGTGTCAGAAAAATCTTCAAAAAAGAGTTCGTCATATTCTAGTTCCCTAAAGAAAATTCAAAAAAATATTGAATTAATGCAAGAACACGCTACACCTCCTGTTGAAGTTGCAAAAGTGATACTCCAGGCTTTAAAGACCGATGAACCGAAACAGAGGTATGTCGTTGGTAATGACGCTGCAATGATATTAGAAGCTAAAAAGAGTTTGTCGGATACCGAATTTAAAAAGATGATGATGCAAAATATTATTTGATTGCCTGCCTTAACATTTCAGGTTATGCACAATCGGCGAATTTCATATTTTTATAGTATAGCCAATATACTATGGAACGGAGTAAAGAAATCTGTCCAATTCAATTGAATTAATTGTTAGGAGAATCAAAAATGGGTCGGTAATTGATCATATTGAGTCTGGTAAGGCATTTTTAGTTTTAAGGGCGTTAAATATTACCGGAAGAGAAGGCAATGTAATCACAGTTGCTTTGAATGTTCCGAGCAATAAGTTCGAAAAAAAAGATATTATTAAGGTAGAAAACAGATATCTCGAAACTGATGAAACGAATAAACTGTCGTTAATAGCGCCACATGCTACCATAAACATCATCAAGGATTACAAATTAGCTGAAAAAAGAAAGATACAATTGCCTGATTTTATCACTGGAATTTTCAAATGCCCGAATTTAAGATGCGTAACTATCGGTGAGAATATTAAATCGGTAATTGAAGTTATTGATAAAGAGAAAATTATCCTAAAATGTAAATATTGCGGAAGAATTTTGAGTATTGATGAATTGATTTTCTAATTTGAATTCTTGTCATTAGATAGTAGCGATAAGTGTAATGATTAATGAGAAATTAATGCAATCGATGGCTATGTTTCATTTCCGACAACTAGTACAATATTCGTCGTTACTTAGTTGTGATATAGCAAAATGAAATCCAATAAGAGGTGAAAAAACAACTATAGTAATAAGAGCAAGATAATACTGTGAATCATGGACAAGATACAGGGTAATACCCATACATGTCATAATCTCTAACCAAGTGCAGGTACAGAGTTGTAGACAAACTTCTTTTAAATTCATTTTAATGTATCATAATAATACACCGATCAGTTATTTCAGCATAACTAAGATTATTCAGGTTATTAAGTGCAGACTATATGACTCAATTAGAATAAAGATAACTTTTTCTCCATGGGTATATCCTGAACAGTATCAGATTAAGGATTTTACTCTGAAATCTGAAATGTGTTCAAATCGTCACAGAAAAAATTCAAATTTCATCCTTGTTTTGAGGCATATCCTGAAGGATTTTATAGGATATAAAAATACTATTGTTAAAGTTGGACTCAAATTCTGGAAGTGATAATAAAAGAATTTCTACGTCAAAAATTTTCATAAATGGTACATTTCTAGCTCTTATTATAGCATTGCCGGC
>JBIOZG010000036.1:0-49422 GCA_044870765.1 Nitrososphaeraceae archaeon | reverse complement strand
TGGTGACAGAAAAGTTACCCTAGGGATAACAGGCTCGTCGCGGGCGAGAGCTCCTATCGACCCCGCGGTTTGGTACCTCGATGTCGGCTCTTCCCATCCTGGTTCTGCAGCAGGAGCCAAGGGTGGGGCTGCTCGCCCATTAAAGGGGAACGTGAGCTGGGTTTAGACCGTCGTGAGACAGGTCGGTCTCTGCCTGACAGGGGTGTAGTTGTTTGAGGGGAAGTTGCCCATAGTACGAGAGGAACAGGGCAGCGCAGCCTCTGGTTTATCAGTTGTCCGACAGGGCAGGCTGAGCCGCTAAGCTGTTTAGGATAACTCCTGAAAGCATCTAAGGAGGAAACCTTTCCCGAGAAAAGACAACCTTCTGTAAGGAGAAGGGCAGCTATAGAAGATAGCATTGATAGAATGGAGGTGTACGCATCGAGCTTTTTGCGAGGTGTTCAGCCTGCCATTACTAATAGCCCAACGCACCTGATTTAGAACTAACTAGATGATGGATTCAATATCATTCAATACGATAGAATTCATTATAAAGTTCAGTTTGCTCAATGTCAATTGTTCTTTTGTATGATAATCTTTTTTTATTTTTTTTGAAATTTCATAATCGTAATAAATAGGTCTTGTAAAGGATTGTTGTAGTGACACACGACACTCTAAACGGTCTATATGAAAAAAAAACTCACAACTCAAAAAAAGCTTATGATAATTCTGTAAATATTTTTCCAGGAGGCATTAGTCATAACATTCGATTTTTCAAACCTTATCCATTTTTTGTGAATAAGGCAAAAGATAAGCATCTTTTTGACGTTGACGGGAATAAGTTTGTCGACTACTGGATGGGACACTGGGCATTAGTCCTTGGCCATTCCCCCACTTTTGTTGTTAAGAAGCTTGCTCGACAAATACGTAAGGGCACACTATATGGTACTGCAAATGATATCAGCGTTAATTTGGGAGAAACTATTAAGAAATCGATCCCTACTAGCGAACTTTTAAGATTCTGTACTACTGGATCAGAAGCTACAATGTATGCTATTAGAATTGCTAGAGCTGTAACCAAAAAAAGGATTATTTGTAAAACAATAGGCGGGTGGCATGGATTTAATACTGACTTGATGCAATCTGTGAATTATCCATTTGAAATTGATGAAGGAGTAGGTATGACTGGAAGGGAAGGTGATTTTGTCGAATCAATTCCATACAATGATCTTGACCGATCCATCAAATTACTAGACAGTGTAAAAGATGACTTAGCATGCGTTATTCTTGAACCGATACTGGGTGGTGGGGGTTGTATTCCTGCAGATATCAATTACCTAAGAGGTTTAGAAGAGTACTGTAAAAGGAATGGCATACTGTTTGTCTTGGATGAAATTGTAACTGGGTTTAGATTTAATTTTGGAAGCTATTCGTCTGTCTATCATCTGGATCCAGATATGATTACGCTTGGGAAAATTGTTGGCGGTGGGCTTCCGATAGGAGTATTGTGTGGCAAAAAAGAAATAATGAAAGTAGCAAATCCAGTTGAAAACATGAATAAGGAACAGATATGTTATATCGGCGGTGGGACCTTTTCTTCGAATCCACTGACAATGACTGCAGGTTACGCAACTTTAGACTATCTCAATCAAAATCGTAAGACGATTTATAATAAAATCAATAAGTTAGGGGATATGGCAAGGAATGGATTGAGAAAATTATTTTCAGATTATGGGCTGAGAACACAAGTTACTGGTATTGGTTCCCTTTTTCTCACACATTTTCTTACAGATAAGGTAAACGAAATAACAAACGCGAATGATGTAGCATTATCTGATATCCAGGGTCTTTTGCGATACCACTTCGCGTTGATGGCCAAACACGGAATATTTTTCCTGCCTCGCAAAATGGGTGCGATCTCAACTGTTCACGATGTAAAGGATATAAAGAATCTGCTTAATGCCACTGAAAAAATAATAAAATCAGATATCTTTCTGAAAATCAAAACCTAGAAATCTAAAGTAATTTGAACGCGAAGCCTGCATCACAATGCGGTGACGTGTCGACATATGGGCTGGTACAAATTAATTGATATAGTACCAACGATTTCAGTTATAGTTGACGATATTTGAATAAAGATAATCGTTTCTCAATTTTTTCAAGCAATAACACTACACCAGGGTCTCCAGATTTTAAATTCCACGATAAAAGAAAAGTCTGGGTACAAGCATTTGGATGTTCGGCTAATATCGCGGATGCAGAGATGATCAAAGGTATACTTTACAATAGCGGCTATGAATTGACTGCCAATAGAAAGAACTCGGATCTTAACATCATAGTAACATGCGCTGTAAAAGATGCTACTGAACACAGGATGATTTCAAAGATAAAAAAATACTCAAGGGAAAAACCATTAGTTGTAGCCGGTTGTTTGCCAAAAACAAGCAAAAAATTAGTCGAATCATTTTCCCCCAACTCATCTCTCTTGGGACCACAGTCGTTGAATAGAACGGTAGAAATCGTTGACGGATCTTTGAACGGTCAGAAAATTGTGGCGTTAGATGATTCAATGTCAACAAAGGTAAACCTACCGAAAATGAGACTAAATCCAGTAGTCAGTATTATTCAAATCTCCAGCGGATGTCTTAGTGAATGTAGCTTTTGTCAAACGAAACTGGCAAAGGGCACTCTAACAAGTTACAGAATAGGTGACATACTACGACAGGTTAAAGATGACGTAGCATCAAATTGTAAGGAAATTTGGTTAACTTCTACCGATAATGGCTGCTACGGGTTGGATTTGAAAACTGATCTAGTTGACCTACTGGAAAAGTCTTCTAACATTGAGGGCGATTATAAAATCCGCGTTGGTATGATGAATCCAATGTATGTTCCGAGATTTCTAGACAGATTAATTTCACTTTATCGCAATAATGACAAGGTCTTCAAGTTTTTACATATGCCTGTGCAAAGCGGTAGCGAAAGAATACTACGCAAAATGAAAAGGGGGCATACTGCTAAAATATTTCTCGATGTGGTAAAAGAACTTAGGAAAAAAATACCTGAGATAACAATTTCTACGGATATTATTACTGGATTTCCATCCGAATCTGAGAGAGATTTTGAAGAGACCCTGAGCCTTATTGAAGAAAGTCAACCGGATGTCATTAATTCTTCAAGATTTAGTCCTCGTCCTGGAACGCTTGCGGCCAAATATCCAAGACTGAGTACAAAGGTTGTTAAAGAAAGAAGTACAAGACTTCATACGATAATCAGGAAAACAACAATGAGAAGAAATCAAATTTGGTACGGGTGGAAGGGACAGATTTTGATAGATGAACTGTTAGATGAGGGGAAAATACAGGGCAGAAATTATGCATATAAGCCAGTAATAATAGAAATTCCAGGACCAAAAAAATTTGATCCGAAGCAATTGTTAGGGCAATATCTATCAATAAAGGTGATAGAAATTTCAAATTATTCGTTACTAGGGGAATTAATTTCCAAATTCCCATAATCTTATCAACATTTTTGTACCAAATAAGATACTAGATTTAATCAACTAAATTTTTATTCTAATAGGCAATGTTCTGATTAGGGGTTGATTGGCGGTGTCAGATGATTGTATTGAATTACGAAAGCCTTCGTTATTAGTCGGAATAGGTAAAATTGGTCGGAAAGTCGTATCAAAATTAAGCAATGGGGAACATGATTTTGTACTAATTAGTAACAATCAAGAAGAGCTAAATGACTGCAACTCAGTTCATATTGATTGCGACACTTGGATAAATCCTTCAAGCTACAAAATCCGGTCATTTGTAGAGTCTCATAAAGAAGAGATTTGCTCAAAATTATCAGGTTATAAAACCATCATTTTGGTAGCCAGTTTGTCCGATAAATCAGGTATTGCCATTGCACCAGTAGTTTCGCATATTGCAAAATCTATGCTTGGCAAAAGAGTAATTTCACTTGTGACCATGCCGTTTGGACATGAGAAGGACAAATTGTTTCACGCAAGCGTATCATTAAAAAGAATATCACTAAATTCTGACATCAACTTTGTTGTTGACAATGATGCATATATAGAAATAAATCCTCAACTAACAGTAGAAGAGTGCTCCAAAATATCCGATGAAATAGTCCTCAACACAATTAATTTAATTCCTGAGATAGAGATGAATTTAGGAACAAATCTAGTTTCCGGAACATTGAAAGAGAACAATATTGAAGATGGCATCAAAGATCTTATTGCCCAGCTTTATTCATCATTGGGAACATCATCGATAGCAAAATCTATTCTATATGTAAATGGCGGAAGATATGAACCAATTGGAAGGCTAAACGAGATTTTGAGTAGTTATCAAAATTCAATGGATGGAGATACAAATGATGTCTCATTCGTAGTTACTGATTCTTCTAGAAATAATATGCATCTCATTGCGACGATAAAAGGAAGAACAAAATTTGATTCCTACGATCCTCTCAATCAGATACCTGACGAAAACGTTCTAGATTGGGATATACCAGAATCACATCCAAATATTGACCTACCATTACCGTTAATCGACTAATCAGAAATTTGTTTATTTTCTGAATTTCAATCTTGTATATTTTTCAGAAATTAACTCAAAAGATAAAAAAGATATTCTAAATAACTAACTTTATTTCTATTTACTTTTTTCTTTCTGTTTTGCCTGAACATTGTCTTCTTTTTGTTCTTCTACTTGCTTTTCAACCGGTTCTTCTTCGAGTTCTACTTTGTCTTCTTTTTGTTCTTCTACTTGCTTTTCAACCGGTTCTTCTGACATTGTCTCTTCGGATTCTGCCTCGGTTCTTTTTTCTTCAATGTATGAGCTGACCACTACTGTATCATCGTCTTCTTTTACCATTCTTAATCTTATCTTCCTTGGTGGGTTCTTTTTTCCTCTTGACCAGATATGTCTATTCAAATCTTGATCTATCTTGACTTTGTCAGTCTGCATATGGCGTTGAGTAAATTCCTTTATGATGTTAATTACTCTATCAGTCCTTCTGTACCTTGGAGTATCCCACGCCTTGGCTAAGTTCACCGTGTATATTCTGGCTGTATTTTCTTCAGACATTTTGTTTCACTCCTAACCTACATTTACATCCGATCTTCGCCAAACTCTTCGCTTTGGATTGGTTCTAACATGACGATGGGTTCGAATTATTACCCAGGCTGGCACTGGTCTGTTTTGTTTAACTCTCCTTATTAATCTCTTTTTCCTCGATGTATTCTTTCGTGCAGCCATTTTTCTAGAGTGAGTTTTTTGCCTAATTTTAAGTGTTGGTTTATTTTCTGATTGACTTGAATTAAAAAGGACGCATAATTCTATTTCTATGTCTAGACATCCATGCAGATAAAAGATTGATTATATTCAGGTATTAGAAATCAGAGTATATGGAGACAGAATCTGTGTGTTCTATCTGCTACAAATTCTTGAGCACAATATATGATAAGAAAAAAATGAAACACCTACGCTTGATGCCAGAGGATATCCTGCACAAAGATGGCTGTAAGAGCATATATCACAAAAAACTAACTGATTCGTTTAAGAGCTGACATTATTACAAGGAAATTTTTGGTAATACCGATATTTGACTTTGACTGTACTGATAGATTTTTTGTTTAATTCTTGACCATAATTTTTCCTTCCATGACTCCCGGATGAATCGAACAATAATATCTGAGGACTCCTTCTTTATCTGATGCGATTACAGTGCTAAAATCTTGTCCGCTTGATATAAATCCGGTATTTACATTCAGCTCGTCAACAATAAAATCATGTTTTCTAAAATCCTGATTTGCGATACTAATTTTTAATGGTTGATTTACTTTAACATTAATATCCGGATTAGTAACATTAAATTTATTATCTTTCATCAACAATAGGACACCTTCACCCTTTGACAACTGTATATTATTTTGAGAAATTATGTTCCCAATTCCCCATAACGAACCAACGACAATAAAGGAAATTGCAATTATGGCAATGATATTATTATTCAAATCAATTTACTAATTTAGAATTTACATTTAACAATATATTAATTGACGAATATAATTCTAAAAATTAAAGTTGTAAAGATATAAAATAATTAGAAGTTTCAAATGTAATTGAGATATGGTTGGCTATTCTGTACTGGCTTTTGCGCTTTCATCGGCACTTGCCGGTGCACTTTCAGTCTGACCCTGATTACTTTCAGCAGAGTCACTGACAATCTCTCCAGTTGCAAATCTATTTCCAACTTGTGTTATCTTTACTCTTACATTTTGGCCGACCTTTCCATTCTTTATGAAACATACAAATCTTTCTACTCTTGCTATTCCGTCTCCTTTTCTGCTTAATTCCGTGATCTGAACATCGTATTCCTTTCCTACTTCTACTGGTTTTGGACCAAACATGTCGTTTGTCTTAAATCCGTTGTAACTCATAGTTAACCTTGTCAAATAAATATTCCACATATAAACTGTCAATATTTATCTAATTCAAGTTCCTATTCTGAAATTCTCATTACACAAACCTCTTAGACATTCAATAGCTGACAGTGATGCCAAATAACTAGTCCTGGGATTTGAAGGACTTGGTATATTTTGGACGACAATATGTAATTTTCCAAATGCACCCTCGCCTACAATTTCATGTTTATTTACTGATAGCGTCGGATCTGCAACAATCTTCACTTGTGTCTTTACCAAACCAATTCCTGCCAATGCTATTGATACTGCCACATTCACATTCGCAGGAAAAAGTTCTATAGCATCAGCAGCATTACCTTCAAAAAGGACTGTTTCCTTTGAAATCTCATCAATCCTTATTTTTGACCTCTTGAAATATGGTGCTCCTACAAGTGACTTGGGATTCTTTGTCGTTACAATTGTTATGGTATTCAGATATTTTTTTACACTCCTTATGGAGTCCAGACCGGCAATGGCACCGGTTGGTATCAATATTCTGGTGTTATTCAATTTCGATAAATTCTGCAACTCTCTCAAATAATCCTCATCAGAGAAGGCACCTACACTCAAGACAATCAGATCTTTTTTTGATTTGATAATTTTCTTGCCATATTCTTTGACCGCTCCTTTTGAAGCACATTCTATTATGATATCTATGTTAGAATAGATCTTTGAGTTATAGAATTCATCAAAATTTGAGAATAGATGCAATTCGCCGGTATCATAGTCTACTGAGTTGAAAACTGTAGATTCCTTATCTAATAATGCTACAATTTTAGCATTTGGAATCTCATGTCTTCTTGTTGCTGCAATGATTTCTTTACCAATACTTCCATAACCGATTATTCCAATTCTTTTTTCCATGTTATTCTAGTTTGCACTTTCTTAATATTTGGTTTTACGTCCTTGATTATACTGCCTTTGAATCAAAATAAATAAGAATGATTTAGAAATTCAGATCAACGTCTTCTGCCTGAACGTTCTGGTTTTCTTTGTCCGGGCTGGCGTCTTTTTTCAAATCTCTTTACAAAGTTGATCTTATTTCTTAATTTTGATATCGGACTGATTCTCTTTTTTCCCTCTATTTTAGGTGTTTGACCTCTAACTTTTCCTGCCTTTGTTAACGATCCATGAGTTGGCATTTGACAGTTGATTGCTTTACAATATAATATATCTATTACTGCGGACTTTTCATATATTCTCAGGTTAAAATCAAAGTGGCAAGTATTGCCCTCACAGTATGTGAAATAGGCAATGTTATCCTAAATTATACTACTTTAAATCTATACTTATGTAAAACAAGCGCATCAGATGACATTAGTCCAATCGATACATTTTGACCAGATAAACTTGCTCAAGAAACAACGAAACGCCATAATTTTGGCACACAATTACCAAGTCCCCGAAGTTCAGGATATCGCTGATTTTATTGGCGATTCGTTGGCATTATCCCGGGAAGCTGCAAAAACGGATGCCGACATCATTGTTTTTTGTGGCGTACATTTCATGGCAGAAACTGCCTCAATTCTGTGCCCTGACAAGACCGTCCTGATTCCAGATCTAGATGCAGGATGTTCCCTTGCGTCAACTATTAATTCATCTGAATTAAAGAAATGGAAAGAAGAACATCCTCAAGCTGTCGTCGTTAGTTACGTCAATACAAGCGCAGAGGTCAAAGCTCTTTCTGATTATTGTTGCACTTCATCCAATGCAGTCAAGGTTGTAAACAGTATACCTTATGATACCGACATATTGTTCTTGCCAGACATGTTTTTGGGCTCATATGTAGGACAGGTCACTGGAAGAAAAAATCTGTACGTGTGGCCAGGAGAATGCCACGTTCATGCGGGTATCACTGCCACTGACGTTAATAATATTTTCCAAAAATACAGCAATGCTGAATTCATGGTCCATCCTGAATGTGGTTGCACCTCTTCAACTCTATACAATTTAGCGTCCGGTGATATATCCAAGAAGGCCCACATACTGTCTACTGAAGGAATGATGCAGCATGCTAAAAAATCAGATAGTAGCCAATTTGTTGTTGCGACAGAAACAGGTATAATGTATCGAATGAAAAAAGAAAATCCAGACAAGATGTTCATCCCAGTTAAGGAAAACGCTGTGTGTAAGTATATGAAAAAGATAACAATAGAAAAAGTAGTCGATTCACTAGTACACAATCAATACGAAGTAAAGGTGCCAAAACATATAGCGGACAGGGCTAGGGTTGCTATCGAACGAATGTTGAAGATTTCCTAATCATATAGTCAAATGGATATCTTTAGGGATATCTTTAGTAGTAACGAGATAAAATAACTAATTTACAATAAGGAGAGAATAAATTAATCATACTCCATATTCATCGAAAAATCAATAGAATTGCTGGAATGGGTTAATGATCCTATAGATATCATGTCTGGTAATGCCAATGCGTAATCTTTAATATTTGAAATATTCACGCCTCCGGATATTTCAATTAGAACTTTTTCTCGTAGACCAGATTTTCTCAAATAGGAAATGGTTTTCTGAGCCATTTCGGGAGTAAAATTATCTAACATAATAATATCAGCTCCACTTTTGATGGCCTCTACTGATGATTTCTTATTGCTAACTTCACATTCTATCATCATATTCTTTCCGGCTTTGAGCCTTGCATTTGATATAGCATTTTGGATAGAAGTAGATACTGCAAGATGGTTATCCTTGATTAGTATCATTTCATCGAGAGTATTTCTATGCGAATGTCCACCGCCTAATTTTATTGATTTCTTATCAAAGTATCTTAAACCAGGAGCAGTTTTTCTAGTCCCCATGACTTTTATATCCTTTGAAACAGTTTTCACGATGTCTACAAACCTCTTGGTATCAGTGGCGATTCCACTCATACGCATTATCAAGTTTAACGCTGTTCTTTCAGCTTTTAGAATTGCTCTTGTATTGCCATTTATTTTCATGACTCTGATACCTCTTTTTACAATATCACCATCATTGACTAGAGCTTTTGAATCACAGTTACAAATCTCAAATATTATCTTAGCCTCCTCAAGGCCAGCTACTACCGCAATTTCCGATTTACAAATAATCTGCGAGGATGATTTTAAGCCCTCGTCTACAGTGTATTGACTGGTCAGATCTCCTTGCCCGATATCTTCTCTGAGAAATCTTACAAGGGATTCTCGCAAACTAAAATATTGATTTAGATCTCTTGATTTTCTTTTAAAAGTCAAGTTACTTTTAGTGCATATTTATGCGGAGTTGATATTTGAAGTGTGGATGCTACCAGCGAGTTCTTTGAATCAAATATTACTATTGTACCAGACCAATCAGACGAAAGTTCAGTTGATTTACATATAGGACAAACCTTTCCAACAGTAATTGCTCTACATTTTTTACAGGCAAGTTCTTTAGCCATTTAAGCTGGCACTGTTCCTTTCTTTTCCTTAACCTTTTCCTTTTCTTTTTGACCACTTGCGGCTGGGTTTTTGGCTTTCTTTATCTCTTCTTCTATCCACTCGAGTGCTCCCAGAAAAGGCTGTCTACAAGTAATTCCGATTTTGCCCATCGCAGAACCTTTCCCCAGACTAATGGCAGTAACTCTGGCCCTAAGCTTTGATCCAATCTTCAAAGATTTGGCGGACTGATTTGCAACTATTACCCCTTGTTTTACGTCGCTTTTCAAATAGTCATCAGTTATTTGAGAAAGGTGCAGCAGTGCATCAGTTGGCCCAATTCTTACAAATGCACCAAAATCTGTAATTTCAACAATTTCCCCTTCCACTATTTCTTGCAATTTAGGATAAAATGTTAATGCCTTAAAAGATACCTTGTGAAACGTAGCACCATCTCCAGAGACCAATTTTCCAATTCTGTTTGTCTTGGCATCAATAATCATAATAACATAACCCAATTCTGGATTTATCATACTCTCATATTTTTCCTTGAGAATTTCCATTGTAGTCTCGTTGAGAGATTTTTTCATCATGCTGGGTGGTATCCTAACAACATCGTCCATGTGTATTATCGCAAACATTACTTATTGTCAATTTGTTTAAAGTATCAATTTATGAACCTTTTCATTATTATTAATTTTAGTATCAACACGCATGCCATTGTATGATTTAAATATTCTTTGGAAGAGTACGTTGATATGGTCTCAATTGAGCAAATCATGGCAAAATTACAGACAATAGAAGATCCCGAATTGCATAAAGATATAGTTTCAATGGGCATGATAAAAGACCTTGCGATTAACGATGGGAAAGTTGGATTTACATTAGAACTTACAACCCCTGCCTGTCCGTTTAACAGCGAGATAGAAGAATCTGTTCGAAATTCTATGACGGACATGGGGATTAAGGATCTTGACCTCAAAGTAACTGCGAGAGTCATGGAAGGTAGATCAATTTCAATGGACGAATTGCTTCCTGGAGTCAAAAATATACTTGCTGTTGCTAGCGGTAAAGGGGGCGTGGGTAAAACAACAGTGTCAGTTAATCTTGCGTTGGCTTTATCAAAGGCTGGTGCGAAGGTTGGTTTACTGGATGCTGATGTTTATGGTCCAAGCATCCCACTAATGTTAGGACTCAAGAACGCACCTGAAGTTGTCAATAATAAAATAGAACCTGTCTTGGCTCAGGGAGTAAAAGTCATTTCAATGGGCTTCTTTTATGAGCAATCACAGCAAGCAGGAATCTACAGAGGTCCAATCGTGGCTGGAATTGTAAAGCAATTCCTAACTGATGTAAACTGGGGTGAGCTTGATTACCTGATAATTGATTTACCTCCGGGGACTGGAGATGCACCTTTGACATTAGCGCAAACAATACCTATTACTGGAATAATTATAGTAACCACTCCTCAAGATGTGGCTATGAATGTTGCAGTAAAGGCAGTAGGCATGTTCAACAAACTGAACGTACCTATTATAGGAGTCATAGAAAATATGAGTTATCTGGAATGTCAACATTGTAATAATAAGATTAGTATTTTCGGTACTGGGGGAGGTCAGAAAGTTAGTGATCAGTTTAATGTTCCCTTTATTGGAGAAATACCTCTGCATGAACAGATAATGTCAGCAAGTGACAGTGGTAACCCGGTATCAATTTCAGAACCAAATAATAATCAAGCTGTCTTATTTGACAAAATTGCCCGCACTGTGGCTGGTAGAATTAGTATCATTGCCTCTGAATTACAGGACCAAGAGAAGACTGAAAGTGAACAATCAAAAGAACCCGAACAATCAAAAGAACCCGAAAGTGTCAATACCACCTGATATTCTCCACGTATTAAAAAAGCCATTAGGAAAGCTAATTTTAGACAGTCATATAACAGAAAAAAAAATACGAAAAGAAATTGCGAATAATGACTGCAAAATAATAACTGTAGGAGACCGTTCTACTGATAGACTAATTTCACTTGATATTTATCCTGATCTAGCTATAATTGATGGAGTTGAGAGAAGGCAAGAAAAGAAATCCACATTAACCGATAGAATGCTAAATCAAAAAGATAAAGATGTAACAAAAATTTCATGTATTAACCCAGCAGGAACCATTACAAAAGATGCGATAACTAAAATAAAATTTGCTCTCTCAGGTCAAAAGAATTTTATCTTGCGAGTTATTGGGGAGGAAGATCTCTTGACGCTTCCTACTTGCTACTTTGCACCCCATTATTCACTAGTGTGTTATGGTCAACCATTAGAGGGGCTGGTTCTAGTACGAGTTAATGATTCAATAAGGCGAAAAGCTAAAGAATTAATGAAATCAATAAATAATAAACTACTGACGGGGTATGATGATGTGGTGGCTGTTTGAAAATAAAAGTGATTGAAAAACCATAATTTTCTGACCCCAAAACAAATCATTTTTATCAAAATTTCAAAATAAAGCTAGATTTGCAGACAGACAGTCAACATCAAACATGACATGAGCATTCACATTTTGACATTTTTACATCAAAGGAGCAATCGTGATCCAACCCACATGAATCGCCCATAGGCCATTCACCAGGACATTCAGTGTGACGATTCCTTTTACAAAAGAAGGTTAATGTCATTTGAATCCAGCAACAATACTGTCGTTTGAATATTTGAATATTTATGTTTGATATTGGCTAAAAATAACATAAAGTATATTATTTGAATAAATTTTATATTGTAATGCATGAGCAGCAAGGTTGCTATAATTTGTATTACTAAAAATGGAATCAATATAGCAAAAAGAATAAAGGAAAAAATTCCTTCAGCTTCTATTTATTCTCAATCTAAACATAAAGACTCTTCTGATGGGATTATCTGGTTTGAGAAAAATACAAAAATCATGGTTGAAGAGATTTTCAAAGAATACGATAGCATTATATGTATTTTTTCATTAGGAGCTGTTATTCGTTTGATATCAAATCTTTTGGTGGATAAGAAGACAGACCCAGCGGTTATAGTAATCGATGATAAAGCTAACTTTGTCATAAGTGCACTATCAGGTCACTTGGGAGGTGCCAACGCATTGTCCAAATCAATTGCAGATATCCTTAATTCAACAGCTGTTATAACCACTGCTGCCGATGTCAATGAAACGATAGCAGTAGATCTCCTGGGGAATAATTTTCAATGGCGTATTGAAAATTTTGAAAACGTTACTAAGGTGAGTGCTCATATGGTAAACGAAGAAAAAATAGGCGTCTATCAAGATGCCGGTGAATCCAAATGGTGGGACAAAGAATTACCAAAAAACGTAACAGTAGTTCAAAATATTGATGAATTAACATCAGATGATTTCAAAGCAGGGTTAATCATTTCTGATAAAATCATAGCAGATCCAATACTACTTAGAAAATCTGTAATCTATAGACCAAAAAGCCTTGTTGTAGGAATAGGTTTTCACTGGGATACTACCCAGGCAGACATAGAAGAAGGAATTATGAAAGTGTTGGAGGAAAATGGATTGTCTTTTCTTAGCATTAGAAATCTCTCGACCATATATAGAAGCAAGTCTCCTATTACCTTGGGAGCATTTTCTGATAAACATGGAATTCCTCTTGAATTTTTTGATAAAGATAAGTTGAGTAATGTGACGGTTCCAAATCCATCTGAACTAGTAAAAAAGTATGAAGGTACTTCGAGTGTTTCGGAAGCATCTTCAATACTCAGTTCAGGCGGTGAGCTTATAGTCGGTAAACAAAAATTCCCACCCAATCTCACAGTTGCAGTTTCCCGGATAAATTACAATAAAATGGGTGCTTAGGTATAAACAGGGCACTATTACTAATTGATAGGGGTAGCAGGGAACCAGAGGCCAAAGAAGAGTTGGTTCAATTATGCAATATGATCAAGGAGAAAAGCAGATACGTCCTTGTCGATCATTGCTTCCTTGAAGTCATACCACCCTACATTGAAGAGGGTATCAGCAGATGTGTTTCTAAGAATGTAGATTCGATAACAGTCATGCCGTACTTCCTATACCCTGGGATGAAATTGAAAGATTCTGTAAAAAAGACAGCCAAAATATGTTACGATAAGGGAATAAGAGTAGTAATTGCAAAACCCCTGAGCTATCATGACCTACTTATTTCAATCATAAAAGATAGGATAAGTAATGCTAGAGTAAAAAACGGAATAGTACTTGAAGATGACAAGTGCGATATACTTGTTATCGGTCATGGAAGTAGTGACAAAACTGCTAGGACTGCATTTATACACACGGTTAATGAACTAAAACCAAATTATAGAAGCGTTACTTTTTGTTTTCTGGAATTGGATGACCCACGAATAGCAAAGGGGATAGAAGGAGTAATCTCCAGTAATCCAAATGTAATAATTATAGTTCCATATTTCCTACACAAAGGAGCTCACATAAAAAATGATGTTGTTAAAGATATCAATTCCGCTCTAGAAAATTGTAACCCAAAAAAAATTCCAGTGTATATTACAGAACATTTTGGAGTAGATCCAAAACTAGTAAATATGGTTCTTGAAAGGACAAGGGAGGCCGAGGGAAAAGTTGGCTGAAGGTAATGACGTACTAAAGAGAACATACAGGGCAAAATCTAGAGACATGTCCGAAGCTGCCCTTGGCATAGAAGAAAACAGTATGAAAATCATTGAATCTGAGATAGGAATTCATGGTTACAGTAAGGCACAATGGAATATTGTCAGGAGGGTTATTCATGCCACTGCTGATTTTGATTTTGCTAAACCTGATAAAAATGGAATTATCTTTTCAACCAATGCAATTGAAAACGCTTGTAGTGCATTAAAACAAAGACGCCATATTGTTGTTGATGTTGATATGGTTTTGTCGGGAATAAACAAAAAATCTGTAGCAAAAATTGGGACCAATTTGATATGTAACATTTCAAACAAGGAAGTAGTTGAAATATCAAAAAATCAGAATAAGACAAGATCAACAGTTGCAATGAGATATTCATCAAAAGAAATAGATGGTGGGATAGTTGTGATAGGAAATGCTCCAACAGCTCTATATGAAGTAATCAAAATGGTAAAAGAAGATGCAGCAAGACCCTCACTTGTGATCGGAATACCCGTAGGATTTGTCTCTGCTTCAGAATCAAAATTGGAACTATCAAAGGCCAATGTGGAGTTTATAACAAATAAAGGAAGAAAAGGGGGTAGTCCTGCAGCCTCCTCAATAATTAATGCCCTGATGCTGACGTACATCAATAACCTGAATTGATGAATATGAACGCCAAGGCCGCACATACTGCAGAACATGCCTTCATAGGATCGCTTCAGAAAATATTGAACAAGACATTAAGCGTAAGAAAAGTAGAACATAAGGATTCGTATAATGTAGCTTTTATCAGTGCATCAGAAATATATTTAGATTTAGAAAAGATATCCATGGCACAGAAGGAGGTAAATCAGTTAATATTAGAGGGGCGAAAAATATTGCATCATTCATTTCCCTCGCTGAATGAAGCCAAGATGAAGTTACCAAATTTGAGGGCCAATGAGGCAAGATTAGCTGATGCTGAAAAGATTACAGTGGTCGAAATAGAAAACCACGATGTTGCTGCATGTTCTATGGAACATGTTAATAATTTATCCGAATGTATATTTTTCTTGGTAACTAGTTTGTCAAAGAATGGTTCTGATCATGAAATCAAGTTTATGGTAGGTAAAAATGCGATGGATGAAGCTGTCAACGCTATAGAAAAAATTAATATGATTTGTGAACAGATAGACGCAAATTCCAATACCGCAGAGGCAACTATTAGAAGACTTTACAACGAAAGAGAACAGTATTACGGGCAGTTAAAAAAAATAACAAATAGGATGCTGAATGAGATACCAATCCAGCATTTTGTAAAAAATAATATAACTTTAATATCATCAATCTTGGACAATGCAAATTGGCGAATCATTCAAAATTTTGCTGGAGAAAAGATACTGGAACCAAGAACTATCATTATATTAATTAATGTGGATGATAGAGATATGGCGAATCTCATATATGCAAGGAGTGCTGACGTTGACTTGGATTGTGTTAAAATTTTTCAAAATCTCAGAAAGAATCAAGAAATAGGGTTAGGTGGTGGAAAACCAAATTTCGTCAATGCAAAAATAGTTAAATCAATGTCAGACAAAATACTGCAAACTCTAACCGATGAGTCCTTGAAATTCTTACGTTCCTGAGATGACTTTAGCATTGTTATGATTCAACAAACATGATTACCTACTGGATTCATTAAGGCAAAACCACCAAATTTATTTTCACTAGTTTCAAACTCGTTTTAATTTGAGTGAGTAATTAATTTTCAAAGTAATTCAATAACGAGTCCTGTCCTGATATATCCTTAAGATCTGAAACTACTAGACCCATCCTTCTAATGTTATCTAGAGATATGGAATTGTTGCTAATCATCTCGTTTATGATTAACAATGAATTCTTGTTTAATTCCTCTAATGATGCGGAGTATAACTTTAGGCTTTTTGAAATTGATACGTGTTGTAGATTTTCTAAAATTAATATTACAGTAAGTACCCTGCAAGCCTGTCTCTTATTCTTTAGATTCTCAAATACAGATGCACAAAGAGTGCCAGCTATCATTTTAATCTGTTCAAATTCAGGTTTGTCCTTCTTCAAGGTAACAATCTTACCGATTTGCTTTGATGTTCCACGAATTTTTATCTGAGAATAATCAATTGCATTTGAAGCATTTGCCAAAAACGTGGCAGTCTTGTATCCCAACGCATCTCTCAACTCAAAAATATTTTTCTTTGATATATCGGAAATAGACTTGATCCCAAGAGAATTTAACTTCAATCCTGTTTTTGGACCTACTCCAGGAATATCTTCAATCTTGCAGTTTGAGATAAAATTTTTGGCATCATTCTGACTGACCACTGTTATTCCATTGGGCTTGTTAACACCTGATGCTATTTTTGATATCAACTTGTTAGGTCCCACTCCAATGGAGCATGTCAAATTAATTTGCTCTTTGATATTCTTTTGCAGCGAAGTGGCAAAAATCTTTGCATCATCAAAATCTGAATTGGTAATCCTTGTAAAATCCACATAACATTCATCAACACTGACCTGTTCGAATAAATCTCCATAATTTTGAATAATCTTCATAGCGTTCCTGGATATTTCCTGATAATACGGAATATCTGTAGGAAGGAATACTGCTCCTACGTCTTTCAATTTCGATTTTGCTGCCCTAATTGGCATTGCCGCCTTAACACCATATTTTCGTGCTTCATAATTGCACGTACTGACTACTCCAGAATCGTCCTCTCGTCCGGAATAAACACAAACAACACTAGGAATATCTCTTAATTCTGGCTTTCTTACCTCTTCACATTGTGCGTAAAAATAATCAAAATCAATATGAAATATTATTTTCTTTCCTATCTCATTTAAAGAAATATTATCATTCAATATTACTTGTTTAAATGATTCTTGGGATAAAAATTATTCCAGCTTGCGTGTTTGTATGAAAATAAGAGAGTTATTACAACAGCAAAAATTTCATTTATTTTATAGTATTTTCTTATAGTCAATGAATTTATTTTCTTGTTGTTGATCTAAGTAATTTTTTCGACATTACGTAAATATAAAAGATTACCAGTTAGTCTTGGATTCAATTTTGATAAACTTCTTATACCAAAATAGAAAATGCCTTTTATTCTCATCACTTTTACTGTTGATAGTGGCATCTCCCTTGCAAAGCACGTTATTTTTATCAGCTCACGCCGAACCTGATGAAAAAAGCGAATCAGCTACAGATACCAAGAAATTATCTGCCGATGAGAAGAATGCAGATACCGTTGAGAAGAAAGCAGGAGCCGATGCAGATGTCGATAACAGCAAGGTAGAAGAGAATAGCGTCCCAATTGCCAAGATGGTTTACAATAGCAAATCATATGAAATGTCACCATTCGTTGTTGTGGAAAATGATGATTTAAAGAGACTTAACTTCCCACAATTAGCCGATGATTTCCAACCAGTAGCCCAAATATCACCAAATGATAATATTTCATTTACCTTTTTAACAAAACCCCGGGAAATGAATGCGTTCTTTGTTGACTATGATGCAGATACAACAGAAATGACTCCTCTTCACAGAGTAGGGAAGAATCAATTCAGTTTTACAGATGTGTATGGACCAAATACCTTGGAGCTTAGGGTAATATACCCTGATGGGAAATATGTGACGTATACATGCTTGATTGAAGTAATGAAACCTGAGGTAAAAGAAGTTAGGTTAGATTCCAACCTAGTTTCTGACAATAATGATATGATGAACAGTAATGATAAATCATATCCTGCTACCCAATCATATAATCCCGATTCCTCTGAATTTGGCCAAACATCTCCAGCAGAGGAACATATAGTAAATCAATATAATGAAATGTTCGATATGGACAATGAACAAAGTACAAGCCTAGATTCCTTAAATTTCGACCAAGAATCTACAAATACTTGTGAGTATAATGAAATCCCCATCGTAGATGTACAAACTGATACTAACAATAATGATAGTAATACTGACATGAACACTACTAATTCGGATGCTAAACCAAGGTCAGCAACATTGGACCTAGGCCAAGAACAAAATATATGTGGTCTTAAGGTAAGTTTCGCAAACGTAGATAACGAAATTAAATTCTTCACGCTTGAATTTTCAAATGATGGAAAAAAATACACGACAGCAGAGTATTACTCATCAACTGGTACCAACTCACCTTCTGAAATTTATGATATAAAAGAAGGTCCCATTAAAGCACGATTTATCAAAATAACTGAATTGGACATTACCGAGTCGATCCAATGGATTTCGGATCTTATCGTTTTAGGAAAGGCTGCATTATGAAGTCTGCAATTTGAGATATAGTTAGTAGTTAGCTCGCTAAAGATTGAACGTTTGGGCTGCACGATCCGTATAGAATTTATTTTATGAAATGTATCATAAAAATGTTGGAATATCCTGTTATTGTTGAAAAGGACGGAATAAAAATCGACCCCGAAAAAATGATCGTCGACAAAATGTATTATTGTATTTACGACAATAAAGTCTATATTTTTTACAAAGATGAAGAAAATCTGACGCATTGTTATGAGGTAGATGATCAAACGGTAGTCCAAGAAATCGTCAAGAACCCGAATAATTTTGAAGACATACTTCTAAAGCATTCTAAAGAATGAGAATATCAAGCTATCAACAACTAATATATTTAGGATTTGGATCTTCACTTGTAAATGACTTCAAGTGCTGGCACGAGGCGGGCGAATAATGAAATTTTGATAGGAAAGAAGCCTTTGATGACTTATGTGACTGCAACACTGGTACAGTTAGCAAATGAGCCTACCGTACTTGTAAAGGCCAGGGGAAAAAGCATAACGCGTGCGGTTGATGTTGCCCAAATTATAGTGAAGCGTATGGATAATATGGGATACAAAATTGGACACGTAAAAATAGGAACACAGACAATGCAATCTGAAGATGGAAGAGAGCGAAACGTTTCAACTATAGAAGTGCAAATATCTAGATGATATGTTAGCTTTATGAGGTCGATTAAAAGACCAAGAACAAGAACAAAAAAATCGACTCTCAATTCCCTTGCTCAATTTATAGTTACAATTACTGCTGGTGAAGTTTAGTTGTGCAAGAACGAGGATGTCAATCGTTCGTTGGATGGTTGGAAAGAACCATATATCATCTCCTGATTATAATTAGTCTGTTCACTACTACAGTAACATACTGATTCGCTTATAATCAAATTCTTTTTCTGATATCTTTACAGGTCATCGCATCGCATCGCATCGCAACAAACCGAAAAAAAATAACAGATGTTAGAATCAATAAATGGTAATGGAATATTGTTTTCCAAAAATCTTGTCTATAAGCCTATGAATAGGTTTGATATCTCTATAGAATCTGAATTCTTTGATATTAGTTGAATTCGTATCTTCGATTTCAAGAACGAAATATCCTGATGTTCTCTTATTTATGTACATTTTACACTTTATATTCTTTGATTCTATTCGTATTCCTTCATCAATATCGAGATTTAATAGTTCTTGTGATAATTTTTTTGAGAGGAACGCCGTTGAAGGCATTGTATTCTAATCTGTACTAATAGTCTTTAAATTTTAATCTTGGCCTTAATACTGGCTACTAGTGCCCAAGTTTTGAATCAAGATTTAAATGTACATCTGATCTGATCGATAAGAGGTAATTTTTGTAAAATAAGATTTATTAATCTATCTTGGAGCAAGACGTAATTTCTATCAATAACTAATCCGACATATTTTATTCTGCCCTTCTGAAATACTATGGCGATTTGAGAAATAATGCTAATGTTTCCGTAAGGAAATCTATCTTCCATCTGCGCAATTGAAATTTCATCAGGATGAATAAATAAAGGCATGTCAGTTACCTTTAGATTTTTTTCCTCTCTCATGTGATTTAACATTTTCATGATAAGTTCCAAATCATGATCTATATTAGGTAATTCAATATTTTCTTTAAACGTGACATTTTCAACAGTATCATCCTCAGAGGTACTTATCCACGCAATTCTATAGATAGTGGGGAGCTTCATCCACCTATGATTGAATTCTGAAATTTCAGAAAGAAGATTTTGGACATCTGAAACGGTTGTTTTTAAATTTGATTCAATTTGTTTTCGTTGACTTGAAATTATTTTGGTAATTTGCTCTTTCACATCTTCAATGTTTGTTATCTGTGGCTTTTTAGGGAACAACAAAAAATAAGACGACCTCTTCAAAATTGACTGTTTATTAATTCCTACCGCTAATTAATCTGCCAAGATTAGTGTGAGGTAACAGCAAATACACACTAGTCTTTGGAGGAATTGTTTTCAAGAAAATTTCAAACCACTTGGACTTGTATAGCCTTTAAGCTCCTCACCCAAAACTACATCTTGTTCTGGTGGAACATACTCTATAACACCATGTCTTTCCGTTCCAGGATGCTTCTTCTGTGTTGCGAGAGCTACTATGATAAATGCCACAAACGATACGACTGGTGGTATCATTGTATCAAGGCCAGCAAGTTCTATGGGCATAACAAAGTATAATAACAATCTAAGGCCAGATCCTAAAACTAAAGATGTGATTGCAGCTGGGAAATTTGCTTTTCTCCAAAACAAACCCAAAGTAAGAGGAGCCCACGCGCCAGCAAACACTATATCAAAGGCCAAAATGAGGTAAACACCAGGTTGAGGCAATAAATAGCCTAGAATAAATGCGGCAGCCATCATCGGAATGGTAAATATCCTTGTCGTTCTCAATAGTTTTCTATCGTCCATACCTGGTCTCTTGAGCCATTTTTTCAATATGTCTCGTTGTATAATGTTCCTTGAAATAACGCTTGATATTGCAAGCAATCCTCCATTTGCTGTTGACATAGATGCTCCCAAAACTCCCATCAATAGAGCAATACCTATTGCAAATGGCACGTGATTTATGGCCAAATCAGGATATGCTGTAAATGGATCAGCCAAATTCGGAAGGAAATATAGTGCTACTATACCCATCATAGTTGTGGGAATGACTGTAAATAATGTCAATCCTCCTCCCATGAATGCACCTCTTCGTGCTGTCTTGCCATCTTTCGCTGCAAAAACTCTTTCCATAAAATCAAGCGCCACTATATCGCCCAACGCCAAAGCCATAATTCCTGCCCAATTAACAAGTGCTCCATTTCCAATATCAGTTAGCCCAGAGAGATCAATATACGAGGGTGGTGCATTACCCAGGATAGTACTAAAATCGACTCCTGCAAATCCTCCGGCAAAAAATATGAAAGCCGCCCAAAATGCACCTATTGCTAGATATATTTGGAATATGTCTGTGTACGCTGAAGAAAAGAGACCACCAGCAAATGTGTAGACTAGCACAACCAGTGCCGCTATAAGCATTGCCCAAAAGAATTCAATATGTAGTACAGCAGTAAGTATATATCCGCTGGCAGCAAAGTTACCAGCTACAAGAACTATAAAACTAATGATCATAAGTACTCCTGAGATACCTTCTGCTCCTGCTCCAAACCTTCTGTAATAAAAGTCAGGAAGAGTAAGCATTGACATCTTGTTCAATTTTTTACCATAAAATGCTCCTGTAAGGATTAGGCATATCCCAAGTCCAATAGGGATAGCAGCTCCAGCCCAAATGCCAAATTGATACACTAGAGAAACATTACCAAGAGAAGAGTTACCATCTATTGCCTGGGCAGCCAGCATTGTACCCACAAAAAAAAGCGGGAGACTCTTACCAGCAACCATGTATCTTTTACTACTTTTCTTTACTAGCCTTGAGGTTAATGTTCCAACGACCAAAGACGCAGCTAAAAATGCAATAACACCGACTCCATACCAGTCAAGTGATACCATCCAAACTTGTTAATTTGTTATATATATAAGGATTTAACGCAAAAGTAGAGAATTAGCTAAGAAATTTACAATTATTAAAATATTTGCAATAATTATTTCTAGAACCTGATAGCATGAATAAATATCTAGTTTTTTCTGGTGAAATTCAACTAGGTTCAGAAATATTTAAAAAATATACCACCTTACAAGAATGGACTAAGTATGGGTATGGAATTTTATGGTAATTCGTACAAGGGTAACGATGAGCCTATTTTTGTGGGCATTCCAACGTTTCTGAAGCTGCCTTGGATAAGAAGTCATGAAGAGCTAAAGAGTGTCAAACCAGATGTAGCAATAATTGGAGAACCTTTTGACTTTGGAACAACTATTCGTCCTGGAGCAAGATACGGTCCCCGAGCAATCAGGGCGGCGTCTACTGTTCCTTCTCCACCATATGAGCATTTTAACATAGAAACGGGGGTAGATCCATTTGGTGTTTTTAGAACTGTTGACTATGGGGACGTAAATGTATCTCCTGGTGACGTGGTTGAATCTCATAGGAGAATGACAGATAAAGTGAAAGAAGTTTTAGATATAGACGGTATTCCAGTCATGCTTGGTGGGGACCATTCGATAACTTTTGCGAACGTGCGTGCTTTTGCCAAGAAGTATAAAAATATTGGAATGATCCATATTGATACTCACGCCGATTGTGCTCCACAAGGGTTAACTGGTTTCAAGTACGATCATGGTGCACATATTAGAAGAATAATGGAGCTTGGATGTCTCAAAGGAAAGAACTATACTCTGATAGGACCGCGTGGATATTGGCCAGGACCTGATTTGTATAAATGGATGGCAGATCAGGATTTTCAATGGTTCACAATGCTGGATGTTGAAGAGCTTGGGATAGACAAGATAGCAAAAGAGGCAGCCGATAGAGCTAACGATAACGTCGATGCAGTCTATATAAGCTGGGATATCGATACATTCGATCCTGCGTTTGCTCCTGGTACAGGTGAGCCTGAGCCAAATGGTTTGACATCGAGGGAAGGTATGAGACTGATGAGGCTTCTTTCAACATCGTTTGATCCAGATAGATTTGCATTTGATTTAGTTGAAGTAGCTCCCAATTATGACGTAAGTGATGGTAATTCGTATAATGGCGGTATTACCTCTGGACTGGCAAACAGACTAATAGTAGAACTATTGGCCGGATTATCATTAACTAAAAAGGGCAAGACTGAAGGAAATCCTGTACGACCTAAATTCTATAGAGGACTGGGTAACACATATGACTTTGGTAACGGACCAAAGGCCAAAGTTCCAAAAAGGCCTCCCATAGACTATGGAAAAGCTGCCAAAAAATAAGTCATGGATAGGTTACTACTTTGATAGACGTCGCAGTTACTGTCCAAGGAGAACCTGATACGGTACCTTTCACAAGAATTTTTCGGTTTTACAATAAAGCCGACTACATCATCCTGTCAAAATTAATAAAATCTATAAATGATAAATTATCAAAAGATATGAGGATAAACCTCAATGAAACATTGTACATTTATCTCAATTACATAATCAAAGAATTGCGTTTGCACAGGAAGACAAACGAAATGATAACAAATGCTTCAATGCTCCTAACACCAGATCAGGTAATGATCGGAGTACCAGAGAGCCTCCGAAAGATTAGTTTCAACATACTAATGCCAAATTCACAAAGGCTAAAAATCACAATAAAAGAACCTATTTCGACTTCAGGCTACATTCTAGCACCTTGAAAGACCCAACGTGATGTATTAGAAATACCACTGATAGGTAACCGTATAAATATTCTTATCACAAAAAGTGATAATATAAACCTCTTATTCTATAAGAAAGGCCATATAAGGCTACAAATCTGCATCTACATGGCTTAGTAATAATGATGCATTGGTCTTTGCTGTTTTCCTAGTTTATCAAAATGATCATGAGGTTTACTTCCTCCTTTATGTGAATGTGTAGTGCCATCCATATGTGTATGAGAGTGTCCATGTGTTTCAACTGGTTTTTTCATCAGCACGTCATCGACTCTCATAAGCAAAATAATGACTTCGGTTGCAGTTATAAGAATCTGTTCCTTTACAATTAAAGGTTCTATAACATGCATTTCCATCATGTTGTCTATTTTTCTTTCCAATGCGTTTATTCCATACCATTCACGATCATTATTGAAATTGTGTTTACTTTTTTTATTATTCTTTGGCTGTGATTGAGAGTAAACTCTTTGCCTGAGGTGGGCTCTTATATCAACTGTGTTCAATCCTGAGTTTCTGGCAATTGTTAGCGGGATCTCTTCAAGGGCTTCTGCAAACTTTTGGATCACAATCTGTTCCTTTCCTGGTAATTGATATGATCTCTCTTTTATTAGCATGGCAATAAATGCTTCTACGGCACCTCCCCCAGGAACAATTTTTGGATCCGTAATAAAATTTCTCAAAACATAAATAGAATCTAGTATCGTACGATGAAATTCATCAAGAATTTTTTTTGAATTGGCACGCAAAAGAATTGTTATTGACTTTGGATTCCTGCAACCATTAACGAAAACCATTTTGTCATCACCAACTGTTTTTTCATACACCTTTGCAGCGTACCCTAGATCACTTCCGTTTATGCTATCGAGATCCCTGACTACTTTGGCTCCGGTAGCCTTTGCCAGCCATAACAAATCGTTTTCTTTAACTCTTCTAACAGTTAACATTTTGTTCTTGGCAAAATGATTTAGTGCAAGGGAATCGATCCCACCACGGGAAAAAATAACATTTGCACCAGATTCTATTACATACTGAATCTTTTGAAGTAAGTTACTGGTTTTTTTCTTTATGAACGAGGTCATCTGACTAGGATCTGAAATTCTAATTTCGGCGTCAGTCTTTGTGCGTTCATCCTGAATGTCGCTGTCAAGAAGCAAAATCTTTGCGTTTTCGATAATTCGGGGCATTGACGAATCATCTATTGTTTTGTCTATTACAGTTCCATGAACAAGCTCGGTATCAGAACTATTCCCTATTTTTTCCTCGATCTTAATGTCATCCACTTCAAGATAGCATCTTGAAAAATCAGCGATTTCACAAATTCCGTCAACAACAAGACTGGGAATTACTATTTCTTCTGTAAAGTGAGATACAGCCTTTGATCTCATACAAGTCTCAATAAGATATCTCATTATCTTTTTATCATGATTAGTTGTTTCAATGGATATTTTCCTGACAATTTCAAGTGCCATGTGCATTGCATTATGATAACCATCCAAAATTCTGCTTGGCGATACACCAATTTCTAATAGACCTTCTGCTTTTTCAACTAGGGCTCCTGCAAGCACAACAACTGATGTAGTACCATCTCCTACGGCATTATCAACCGCATTGGCGGCTTCAATAATAACCTTAGCGGCAGGATGCTCAACATCAATCTTTCTTAGAAATGTTGCCCCATCCTTAGTAACAGTCACCTCGCCAAGAATGTCAATAAACATTTTTTCAAGTCCTCTGGGACCCAGAAAGCCTTTAACAAGGTCAGCAATCAATCTCGCAGCTAAAAGATTGTATCTCCTTGCTTCAGTTCCATACGTTCTTTTAAGACCATTACCAAATAACTGCATATTTTTATCATTCATGAAAAACTAATCTTTAATTGATTATTTGAGATCAATTATAAATATCTGACTTTACAATAAAATTTGATCTTAGATGTTTCTATCTCCCAGAGAAATTGATAAATTATATATTTCTATGAGTGCAGAGGTCGCACGAAAAAGAAAAACAAGGGGTTTAAAACTCAATTATCCTGAATCGGTGGCTCTAATCGCAGATTACATTTTAGAAGGAGCGCGAGATGGAAAATCGGTTTCTGAACTCATGAAATCAGGAAGACATGTGTTAAATAAAGGCGACGTATTGCCCGGAGTTCCAGATCTAGTACAGAGCGTTCAAGTGGAGGCCACGTTTGACGATGGTACCAAACTGGTAACCGTTCATAATCCTATTGTATGAGGTGTGGTGAGAAATGATTCCTGGTGAATATTTTTTGTCCAAGGAACCAATACTGGCTAATGTAGGGAGAAAAACAATCAAAATTAAGGTAACAAACACAGGAGACAGACCGATTCAGGTAGGCTCGCATACACATTTCTTTGAAACTAATAAAGCCTTATCGTTCCAGAGAAGCAAGACATTTGGATTTCATCTAAACATTCCATCGGGAACCTCACTGAGGTTCGAACCGGGGGATTCAAGAATTGTACAAGTAACAGAATTTGGAGGCAAAAAAACCGTTTTCGGTTTTAATAGTCTTGTTAATGGTAAACTAACAAAAAAACAAAAAGAAATATCTCTTTTGAAGATTAAGAAAAAAGGGTTTAAGGAGGAAAAATAGTCATGGTTCTAAATATTCCTAGGAAACAATATGTAGAGCTATACGGACCAACAAAGGGCGACAGAATTAGATTAGGAGATACTGATCTTATAGTAGAGATCGAAAAAGATCTATTAGTGTACGGAGATGAACTAGTTTTTGGAGGTGGCAAAAGTATTCGAGACGGAATGGGACAGGCGAGTGGAATAAAGAGCAAATATTCACTAGATCTTGTTATTACCAACACCATACTGATCGATCCTTTGATGGGTATTATTAAAACAGACATAGGCATCAAAGATGGATTGGTTTTGGCCATAGGTAAGGCCGGAAATCCAAATGTGATGGATGGCGTACATGATAATCTTATCGTATCGGCAAATACAGAAGTTATTTCAGGAGAGCACACCATCTGTACCCCCGGAACGATTGATACTCATATACATTTTATTTCACCCCAGCAAATAGTAGAAGCAATATGTAGTGGTACGACTACCATGATAGGTGGTGGTACCGGTCCTTCTGAAGGTACTAAGGCCACAACTTGTAGTCCAGGACCCTGGAATATTCATAGAATGCTGGAGTCGTTGGATGAATATCCATTAAATTTTGGATTATTGGCAAAAGGAAATGATTCATTAGAACCGGCGCTATTAGAGCAAATAAGTGAAGGGGCGTGTGGCCTAAAGCTTCACGAGGACTGGGGTACCACTCCAGCCACGATAGACGCAGCTCTAAGAGTTGCAGACAAAACAGATACACAGGTAGCAATACATACTGACACACTTAATGAATGTGGATATGTAAATGATACAATAGACGCTATATCGGGTAGAACTATTCATACATATCATACAGAGGGAGCTGGTGGAGGGCATGCACCGGATATACTAAAAATTGCCGGCGAAATCAATGTTTTACCTTCATCAACGAATCCAACAAGACCATTTACAGTAAACACTCTTGAAGAGCATCTTGATATGATGATGGTCTGTCATCATCTTAATCCATCTATATCAGAAGATGTTGCATTTGCTGAATCAAGGATAAGGGCCGAAACAATAGCTGCAGAAGATGTATTACACGATATAGGCGCTATAAGCATGTATTCTTCTGATAGTCAAGCTATGGGTAGAGTGGGAGAAGTGACAACAAGGGCTTGGCAAACTGCTGACAAAATGAAAAAGATGTCAGGAAGACTAAAGCTAGAAAAAGGGAATAACGATAACCTGCGCGTCAAAAGATATCTAGCAAAACTCACCATTAATCCTGCGATAACACATGGAATTTCAGACTATGTAGGATCACTGCAACCGGGGAAAATAGCCGATATAGTAATTTGGACGCCACAATTTTTTGGGATAAAACCAAAACTCATTATTAAAGGTGGTTTTATAGCATACTCGCTAATGGGTGATGCAAACGCTTCTATTCCAACGCCAGAGCCTGTCTACTACAGGCCTATGTTTGGCGCCAAGGGCAAAGCTAGATATTCTACATCAGTAACATTTACCTCAAAAGCAGCGATAAGAAATGGTCTTCAAAAGAAATTGGATCTAAAGAAAAAACTCTTACCAGTGAAAAACTGTCGCAATATATCCAAGAAAAATATGGTGTACAATAATTTGATACCTAAAATAGAAATCGATCCGGAGACTTATGTTGTTAAAGTAGATGGAAAGGTGGCGACTGTCGAGGCCGCAAAAGAGCTTTCATTGTCGCGATTGTACAACTTGTTTTAGTTTACTGTCATTGAAAATCATCGGAATAATAATGCTTATATATTTTGTAAATACAAATTGGTTCATGAATCCGGTTCGCAACGAAAAAGAAGTCGAATCAGTAGCAAAAAGAGCAACAGAGGTGCTATATGGTAGCAATGTTGAGAATTTGAAGGTTAGAACTCTTCTTCCATATCCAAATGAACAGAATAGAGAAGCCTGGGACGCTCAGGTAACTTTCTTGCTTGATGGTCTACAATATACAGTCGACCTGTTGATAAATGAAAAAGATGGACAAATTACAAATGCAAGGCTGATAGACACAATGGTTCCATTATAATATCGAGTCAAACAACACTGGAATTTTATCCTGAATTTAGTCAATACACCCCGATGGCATACTTTGAGTAAGCTAAAAACAAAACTGACCTAATGCCATCTTATTACTCAAGCTTATCTAATAAACAGTCAAAATGAAATCCCAAACCCTGTTATTAGTAAAAAATAAACAAAGAGTGGGACTTTTTGTTCTTGCAATTGTAACAGTACTATTTTTAGTGATTCCAGATTTAGTTGGAATGGAGATTTCACTTTCTCTGAGGCTTACTTCATTAGTGCTTTTAGCGGTATATGTTCTACTCTCTTTTGAAATCGTTCACAGGACTACTGTAGCGATGGTAGGAGCAGCATTTGTTATACTGATGGGTATCACAACCGGGCTATTTGATGCATCTATGAGTTTCGAATTTGCTATCGCCGCCATCGATTTCAATACAATTGGGCTACTGCTAGGAATGATGTTAATCGTAGCAATATTGGGTCAGACTGGAATTTTCGAGTACCTTGGTATAAAGATGAGCAAGGCATCGGAGGGAAATATGTGGAAGTTGTTGGTAATGTTTTGCTTATTCACTGCAATTATTTCCATGTTTATAGATAACGTTACCACTGTTCTGTTAATAGTTCCAATTACTATCTCAGTATTTAGGACGCTCAGGATATCTCCAGTTCCATTCATTATTGCACAAGTACTTGCGTCAAATGTAGGAGGAACTGCGACACTGATTGGAGATCCACCCAATATATTAATCGGTTCTGCTGCGAATATAGACTTTACTTCATTTATTATTAACATGGGTCCTACAATTGCTGTTTCTTTGTTGGTATCATTATTTATTTTAAAATTTATGTTTAGAAAAGAACTTTCGCAAAAGCCCCATAATTTTGAAGAATTGTTGTCGCAGGACGAGAAAGTCCTCATCAAGGATAGATCAGTTTTAAAAAAATCATTAGTAGTGTTAAGTGCAGTTATTGTTCTTTTCGTTATACATGGGAGTCTCAAGATAGAACCTTCAATCATAGCATTGAGTGGTGCGGGTATATTGATGGTTCTGGCAAAGTCGAGACCTGAACAGATATTAAAATCTGTGGATTGGTCAACTTTAATCTTTTTCGCAGGGCTTTTCATTATTATTAGCGGTGCAGAAAAAGCAGGATTAATAGATCTATTGTCAAGCACCGTACTGCATATTAGTGGAGGAAATCCATGGATATTATTCTTTATGATTATTTGGATATCTGCAATAGCAAGTGCATTCATAGACAACATTCCCTTTGCTGCTACTATGGTCCCTCTCATATTTACCATCTACAATACTGAATCAGTCGCTGCAGTCTTTGGAAATCTGGATATCAGCCCATTGTGGTGGGCATTGTCACTTGGAGTTGGTTTGGGAGGAAACGGTACAATGGTTGGTTCGAGTGCAGGGATTGTTGCCACAGGATTGGCCGAAATAAATGGCCACAGAATCACCTTTAATCAATTTCTTAAAGTGGGGTTTCCTTTTATGATAGTCACTGTGGCGGTTGGTTCTATTGTATTACTCATTGACGTATTAATAAGGCTAAATTTTGCAGCTATGTTATAACTTTTCTTTTAAATCTGCAAAACAAACAAGCATCGTTCTAAATTTAAGAAACAACCTTGTCTCCAATACCCTTTATTCGCTTTGACAAAAATTAATTAGTAAATCTGAGTTTAGTTTAAGAGGAGCTCGATTGATTCGATTCTGCTTCTCCTGCCTTGTCAGGGATAATTGTTTTCCTTTAACTTCTTTCTTAGTATTTTCAAGATATACCACAGTGATTGCTAGATTTCCAAATCCCATTGAATTTGGGGTGCACTAATGAGCCTTGAAATGATGTCAAAATGGTTCACCGTCGACAAAGTCCATCTTATCTTATATGACTTGTTATTGTCCATGTACAAATGGCAATTGCAAACTAACTATTTTGCATAATAATTAATATTTTGTTGTCACAACGATTAGATGATTGATAATTTTTGATAGACTAACTCGTAGTAATATCTCGATAGCGCCTACGAATAAGATTGTTAGAATTTTTGTATGTGGGCCCACTATTTATGACAATAGCCATATAGGTCATGCAAGAAT
This sequence comes from Nitrososphaeraceae archaeon, assembly GCA_044870765.1. Taxonomy (GTDB): domain Archaea; phylum Thermoproteota; class Nitrososphaeria; order Nitrososphaerales; family Nitrososphaeraceae; genus TA-21. The sequence continues at coordinate 18,531 of JBIOZG010000036.1, read as the reverse complement.
TTTTGTGCTAGTCGATCTCATAAGCAGATTACTTGAATCGCGAAACTATATTCCACATGTGATAGTAAATATTACTGATATAGATCCAAAGTTGTACGAGAATAACATCGATTCTGATTTCATATTTAGAAACCTAATTGATGATCTGAATAGACTTGATATAGGTAATTTGAATTATGCAAGAGCTACCGATTATGTGCAGGAATCAAAGTATTTGATTGGAAAACTGGTCAAGCGGAAATTAGCTTATTCTGCAAATGGTAACGTATATTTGGACACCTCTAAATTCAAATCTTACGGAGCTCTTTCACATTTATCCAAAAAGGAATTATGGAATCAGAGATATGATATTGATATTAATAAACGAAACGTTACGGATATTTTTTTATGGAATACGAGTGACAACTACGGAACCCAATACCATGATAAGAATTTTGGAAACGGTACCCCTTGGTGGCACACCCAAGATACAGCTGTGGCAATGTTTCATTTTAATGGTAATTATGATATTCATATCGGGGGTGTTGATTTATGCTTCCCACACCACGAAGTGCTGCGTGCGATACTTATGGCACTTTCACACAAAAAGAATCCTGTAAAGTGCTGGATGCACGTCGGTATTCTAGACATCGAGAGTACAAAGATGTCAAAGTCTACTGGTAATGCAGTTTATGTCAGGGATCTATTAAAAAAATTCGATGCAAATACTCTGAAACTCTATTTTTATTCGCTTGATTATAAGAAAATAATAAATTTTAAAATTTCAGAATTAATAAAGTTCGAAGGAATAAACACCATGATTAGAAACATGATATCTAACTCGGCTCATGAAAACAAAAAATATGATATCAAGAACTATTATGTTGATGACTCAAAAGTGCAAGAAACAGATACGCTTAAAAAATTCAAAAATTATATTGATAATGATCTGGATACGCCCAATGCGCTAGCGATATTCCTACAAACAGTAATGGATCCTAATAAGATGAATGAAGCTAAAAAAATGATGAAAATTTTTGGACTTGAATATTGAATTTATCGATGACAATGAGTCATCATTTTGTTATCTTTGGAGTAGAGTATACCAAAAAATAGATTGCGTAGAATTATTTTCAAACGATAAACTAGGAGATGATTATTTTTTTAATAGATTAAACATTAGATATCCATGTAACAATGTTGTTGAAATCCTAAATTCTATAAAAGGTAAACGTACAAGTGACATCAATACTTATTACATACATTTGAAATGCGATACAAAGAATTCTATCAATTTGAATATGCCGAAATTCGGCACTATGAAAATCTTGGGTTTTGACGTAGACAATAATTATGTACTGAATACTACCAAAAAAATTGAGATAGACCAAGTTTACAACCATGATTTAGAAAAGTGGATTGATATTTTTTGTATGTCTTTTGATTCACTAGGAATCAAAGATGAAGTAACAAGTATTATTTCTAAACACTACAGAAAACTAACATTATTAGTTGCGCATTTCAATTTGGATCATGGAACGTATCCTGTAGGTTGTTGCTTACTATTTGAAAAAAATAATAACATAGGTCTATACTGTTTGGGAACTGCTCGAGATTTTAGGAATAAAGGAGTGGCAAGGCAATTGATAGGAAATGCAATAAAAATAGCAAAGGATAATGACTACAATACACTGGTTATGCAGACTCTGACTGAAGATAAATATGACGAATTCTACAAAAAGTTAGGTTTTAGAACTATATACAAAAAGGAGTTATTTACTTTTAATCTAATTTGAGCAAAGTAACAAAATTTGAATTTGCAATTCGCATGCAATGATATGAATTTTGACTGCCGGATGAATCTTTATATTAACATACATCTTCAAATTCCAAGGGCTCGTAGCGCAGGTCATTTCAAGTTTTGAGATGAGCGTAAAATGGATAGCGCGGACGCCCCCTAAGCGTCAGGTCGAGGGTTCAAATCCCTCCGGGCCCGTTCCGATATCAGTGCTTTTAATAGTTCTTTCCTCCTAATGAAAAAAATCATATAAAATATTTACCATGTCTCCGTTAGTAGTAAACAAATTCGAGCAATCCGCCTGCATTAATCATTTCTTATATACTATAGTCTTCAACTCTGAAGGCAACAAGCCGTATAGCCAATAGAAATCCCTCCTTATAGGATTCATCGGTTTTTAATTTCTTTAATTCCCTATCAGTTATCTTAGGAAAATCCTTTCTTAATATGCGATCTGAATTGACAGGATTCTTCTTGCTGTTTGATTTTTTTCACGTTTTTCAGATAGTCTTTTCTCTTTTACCAAAATATTTCTCTTTATGCCTTCAAGTAAAGAATATTTAAACGCTATCAAGTCAAGAGTAACTCGGTATTGCAATATCTTTGACTCTAGCATTTGTAAACGCGAATCCTGACGACTAACCCTTATATGAGGCCTATACGGCTATGGATGAAAGTATGTTACCAACAAAAATCCGACAAGAGGAAGACAGGAGAGAAGTTACCTTCTCAAACAAGTCGGAGTCTTACTGCGTTTCGTTTATAGATGTAATAGGTTCATCGCAGATTACATCCAACCTACAAAGTTCTAGGAAACTCAAGAACTTTTATGCTGTTTTTATCAATGAAATTGCAGACATTGTGAAGAATTATGGTGGTAAAATATTAAAGACAGTCGGGGATGGTGTCATTTTTTTCTTTCCTGAAACTTGTAACATTGAAAATCAAGCCGCCTTCGAGAGCGCTGCGGAATGCTTACTAAGCATGATATCTTCTCGTAATGAAATAAACGACAAGCTGCCTGCCACTATCTCTTATAGGATAAGTGCCGATTATGGTAAACTTGAAGTTGCTAGGTCTGGTGTGCTTAATGCTTCCTACGACCTTTTTGGACCAACTCTTAACTTTTGCAATAAAATCAACAAAAAAGCGCCACCTAACGGGATAGCAATTGGCGCGGATTTATGGAGGATTCTTAATTCCTTTCCCAAATTAGCTAGGCGGTACCACTTTCAAGAGGTAAAGGAGCTGACGTGGAAGGAAAATAGATATTCTTATCCAGTTTATCTTTTTAGCCCAGCCAAGTCTCATATCGCTAAAAAATTTGAGCAGGCAACCCCTACGGAACAATCAAATATAAAAATCAATTTTGGACCGAAGTTGCTAAAAATAATGCTTATAGACGACGACCCAGACATTTCGTTGGTTTTTGGAGATGAGCTCAGGTCGGCTGGTATCATTGTCGACTCGTTTACTAATTCTGAGGATGCGCTCAAACATTTCATAAAGTCGCATTACCACTATTACGATTTAATTGTGACCGACATTCGAATGCCAGGACTGAATGGGTTCGAATTATATCACCAGTTAAAGGCCTTCGAGCCGAATATTAAATTTCTATTTATTACAGCGCTAGATATCTCTCGTGAAATTATTTCCCTGTTACCAGAACTTAAGATAAGTCAGTTCATTACCAAACCAATACCTCCAACTATGCTAGTGAATAGTGTAATACAACATGCAAAAGCCGGTGGTTTGTGAATCAAATTTGACACGATTTTTAGATTCATATGTTGAATGTTATTTATGACAGACGAATACCGAAGTTTTAATTCATAAGTTTGAGCCAAGGGGATGTTAATTGTTATTGACTCTAATATTGGGCCCATCTGAAATTCCAGATTCATCCCTCCGGGCCCGAAATTGTTCCGCTATAATATTCAGTCATATCCCGACGGCCAGGAATTTCATCGTTTACTAGAAAGTAATGCTAGCAATTTTCCAAAAGAAGATTCGTAACCATGTTGTCTGATAATCCAAAGCAATGTGGAAACCGTGTACACAGGTAGAAAATCGCCTACAAACGGTATAAATTCTGCCAGATTCATGATAACAGATACTTTACTTTTAGTTATCGAGTACAATATTCCCGTTACTATAACGTCGAAGGCATCACCAATTATAGGAGTACTAAATATTGGAGCAGCAATGTAATCGAGAGCATCGGCAGTAACTGAAATCAATAACGCCAAAGCAACAGAGCCAAAGCTCAATTTCCTTTTCTTCTTGTTTGTTTTGTTTTTTATTGCTCGTCTCATACTGCATATTAGGCAAAATGATTTATGAATTAGAGCTCTGAAGTTCAAATCTATCGTCGGCACTCCTATCTCTTTCTGAGAAAATTCAAATATTGAAGTCATAAAATGATTACCAAATAAAGCGTCCGAAGATATTTATTTTCAACAATCCATCAAATAGCAAAGCAGGAAAATGAGTTATCCTCACGACCTCTCTAAGTGGACTGTACTTTCATTAATTTTAGTTACTGCGACTTTAATAGTTGGAATTCTTATTCTGGTGACAAAGTAATAGATGATTAAAACGATGTATATCTACACGCCAAAACAAACCTCCGACGGCACGAGAATTTTAATTGCAAGAAAATGGCCCAGAGGTATAAGCAAAGGGCATTTCGATGAATGGTATAAGGAACTGTCTCCAGAAGTAGATACATTGAAGAAATGGTTGGACAGCAAAAGGACCGAAGAGGATTGGAAAAAATATTTGTCCAAATTCTTTCCACAGATGAAAATGAGTGACGCAGTTGCTAAAATTGAGGAGCTGCGCAAACGTTCTAAAAAAGGAGAAATTATAACTCTACTATGTCATTGTAGGCCTGGTGAGCATTGTCACCGCTATATCATAAAGTCCAAGATTACGGGTTCGGCTAAATTCATAGAAAGTGAGTGACCAAATGAATGTGCTTCTTGATAAATCCTTAAATGAAGGATATAACCCGGACTACTTTATTACGTACATAGAGACCAAATACCATAATTCTCCTTCTTCTGCCATTTAAAATTCACCCACAATGACAACAATAAAAAGTTAATTTAATCGCGTAATATGTAACTGATACGCCTGTTACTCAACTTATTGCGAGCGTATTTAAGCGAGAAACAGGAGTGGATAGGAATTATGTTTTGTGCCCATGGTAATGACAGCTTATTTAATTATTTATTAATATTCGGAGATTTACTGTTAATATGAATCAAAAAACCGGACTACAGATAATGTTATTCACAATTAATAGCCTATCTGTTATCTCGGTTGCCTTTGGCCAAGGAGCAGTTTCTCAGACTTCATTACTACCTGTACTATTGGTGCACGGATATCTGGAGGACGCGACAGTATGGCGTACATGGGAGAAACTATTGTCTGAAGATAACATTCCTTTTTACACACTAACGTTTACCAATGATGACAGATGTGGTTCAGCTACTTCTCACGCTGTTGAACTACAAAGGATAGTCCAAAAAATTTTGAACTTGACTGGTTCTGACAAAGTGAACATAGCAGCTCATAGTAAAGGAGGCTTGGATGCACGTGTTTATCTAGATAATGGAACAGACAATATTGCTAATTTAATCATGATTGGGACTCCTAACGCAGGGTCCCCGCTTCCGGTATCGAATAATATTTGTGCGCCAGCAATTTTGGATTTGAGACCAGGGGCCGGTGTTCAGCAAGCGGCCAGGAACGTTCACGTAAAATACTTTACCATTAGCGGAGATTGGTTGCCAGATGTTTGGGGATTTGGTAATGGTGGAAATTTTTATATCCCTGGTCCTGACGACGGGATAGTACCTGTGTCGTCAGTGGAATCCCAGAGCTATTTCAAAAGTCTCGGCCGGACCTCAGATGCGCATATAAATTTACTTGGCCCGGAAGAATATGCTATGGCAAGAGATATTTTAATTAGTATTTCAATAGCACGGCTACTACTCTAGATTCTTGCACACACTAATTGTAGCTTGGTAACTTTTCCTTCCTTCAATACGGCTGTCAAATTTTCAAATCTACCCTCGTGGTAATTAACTATTAGCTAGTCTTCTGTATGGTAAGGGGCTTTTTTCGGCCAGTCCCGTATTTGGCCTTTCCCCTTTACCGCAATAGTGCTTCGGGGAACGGGACCGAAACCCGAGACACCATTTATACAGAAGAATTAACTAGGCACTCAATAGTTTAATAAGATTGTAATCGGAAAGGGCAATAAGAAGGGAACAAAAAAAGGAAAGTTGCCTAAGAAGAAGTATTTAATTTTCAACGTCCAAATGTTTCTGGACATCGCCGTACTGCCGTTTGAATTTATGTCGGAGCCTGTCGCCCCGGATAATCGAAACTGTTAAAAAACTTATTGCGGTTGTACTAGAATGGACGAAACAGATGGACCCAATAGGATATACTCAACAGAGCACAAAGCTGAAGTGGACACAGCTTCTATTCATTCAGCAGTAAACAAAGCGAGCAAAGACAGGGGTTTTATAAAAAGGGCCATCGGGCGAATCGAGGGATTACAATTTCCTGCTTACAAGTTTCAGATACTAGATTATGCGAAGAGCCATTCTGTTGAAAACGATGTGGTGTCTCTCTTTAGATCATTAAATGGAACGGTGCAGTATCATGATAGATATCAATTAAAAAAGTCATTGGAACAAGAGAATTCTGAGGCAAAGAATGAATCCCAAATTTCTGACAAAACTAGGAAGAACCTGCAGGTTGAAAAGATAGACCGGCGACAAAAGCGGAAAGACTATCCCGAAACACCGGCAACAGCAATGAAGACATATACTTGCAGCTTTTGTGGAAAGGAGTTCCAAAGTAAAGACCAATTAAACGATCACCAGGCCTTCGAATTCAAATGAATCCTCAAGGGCAATGAAAATTAACGAGGGTATAAAATTAATGCAGTAATTCACTGCTAAGCTTAATAATTTTTGTGACGCATTTAGAATTAGGATTGAGTGAAATGAATGCTATAGTGACTGGGTCGAGTAGAGGTATTGGAGAGTCAATTGCGCTAGAGTTTGCGAAATCAGGATATAATGTCGTGATTAATTCCAGAAATGATGTTGATTTGAGATCTACTAAAGACGAAATTTTAAGAAACGTAAATGAATCTGTAAAAGTTTTTCCGTTTCCCGGCGACATCAGTCAAGAACAAGTATGTTTGGATCTACTTGACGTAGCCGAGCGAGAATTAGGAAATATTGATGTACTTGTGAACAATGCGGGCATAAATGGACCTGAAAAAAATACTTCTGATATAACCAGTAGTGAATGGGACGAAGTATTGGATATAAATCTTAAAGGCTCCTTTCTTTGCAGTCGTGAGGCTATTAAGAGGATGTTAAGTTACAGTCGAGATTCAAATGTCAAACTGAGCAAATATTCGATTATTAATATCTCTTCAGTACATCAGACTACTCCGATGCCATTGGCTGTCCCCTATGCTGCTTCAAAAGGGGGCTTGGAAATGTTAACCAAAACCATGGCATTGGAAGTTGCTGATAAAGGTATCAGAATCAATGCCATTGCCCCGGGGGCCATAGCAACTATGATGAATATAGATATCTTGCAAGATGAAAAGAAGAAAAAGCAGGAAGAAAGTAAAATCCCTATGCATCGAATTGGTGAACCTTCGGAAATTGCACGGGTAGCAGTTTTTCTTGCCTCCTCTGCAGCGTCCTATATAACAGGAACGACATTATACGTAGACGGTGGATTGACTCTAGTTTCTTGAATAACCGAAAAACTAATGAAATGAAAGCCTATCTTAAATAATGACTGATTATTATGAAATTCTGAATTTCCGCAAGAAAACTGTCTATTGTTTGTAATTGTGTCCATAACTCGTCGCGTCCTGCTTCTTATTGTCTTTAGATTTCCTTTCAATCGACTGCCCTCTTTATGAACAGAAATTTGAGTCAGGGATTGAAGATGTAATACATAGCGTAGAAAAATCCTCATGATATTGGATACAATATTGGGCAATGAGAATAAGAAAAGGCCTAAAAGAAAAACTGAGATGCAGAGATTAAAGAGAATAGACCGTGAAAAGGATGATGATATCAAAAGAGAACTTAGAATGGGAGATACTGTTGAAATTAGAGAGATAGTGGATGAGCACAGGGAAGAACAGTTTAAAACCTATGCCCATCCTGATCAAATGTACAACTAGTGGCCCTTGCCTCAAACAAGTCTCCGAAAATAAATGAATATTTTCTATCCTTGTCATGTGGCCTGGGTTAGATATTTCATAGCCAACAAAATATAAAAAAGTTAAACTGATGGGCCCTGGAACTCTTGAACGTATGGGCCCACCAGGAATGAAGTGGTGTTACGGATTTACGGTTTTATTTTCAACGAAAAAACGGTATAAATATTTTACTTTTCTTTTAGAGGTCAGGAAGAAATATTAAATACGTAATTTTTTTGTTTGGTTCATGCCGCGGCATAAATTAAAACAGATCTTTTCTAGGATACAAAATTCAATCCACGAATATTTTGATTCATCGCATCACAAATCTCCGAGTGAGCAAGAATACTTCCAAATGATTGTGGAAAAGCAAATTGTCGCCTGTTTTAAATGCAGAGCGGAAATACGCATAGGGGATGAATATGAAACTAATCATAAATTTGGTCGAGGAAATAGCCGTAGGTACTATCATGTAAAATGTTATGATTCACTTTATCAGTAACGTGCTAAACAACTCGTGACAGAAGGAATTGATGTAATTAAAAATAGCGTCCTATTTATTTAGAACAGGATTAGCAAAATCGAAGTCGTGCTAGCCATTTCTTATCAACGTAGTATCTGTACAGGGAACATTATTTTTCATAAAACTTGTCCACTTTAGTTCACAAGTTCTGCACATAAACTCGCCAGGAGCCACGTCCGGTTTTATTGTTTCTTACCATCCCATCAATATGCGCTGTAAGTATATCCATGCTTGCCTTACTAGGGGTCCAATTAGTTAGTCTACTTCAATTAACTCTCATCGAATTCTTCAGTATCCTCCTCTCCGGCCTCGAAGAGGTCGCCCTCGAATTCTTTTTGTTCTTCTATGCCCTTTGAAGGAAGATCGGCCTCGCTAGCAGAATTACATACGGGACATTTGAATTCTGTTATCTGTCCTTCAAGATCTAAAGGGAACTCTTTTTTGAAAATCTCTTCGCATTTTGGGCATGCTAAGGTTGCTTCAATGTTTTCGTTACCGAACTTGTGTCCCTGCAATAGATATAGTGTCTTCGTCATTCTTTTTACTTATGGCCCTAATTGTTTATTATGATTATAGGCTTCAGTATTGCTATTTACTAGTCTAGAAATTTTCTACATGAGCAATCAGGCGAGATACATCCCGTGCCTTCATTTATTGTATTCATATGGGTAACTCGGGAATGGCCACAGTGAAGACACCTGTCTTGAGCACTCACTAATTATTTCTAGACTTCATACTATTATACGGTTATAAACTGTTAAGCAATTTTTGTTGATCCATACAGACCTGATAGAATATCCAATCCAGAATTCTTAATTCGCTATCTAATATATCAGACTCATATATTGAATCTTTTTTATTTATTTCCTGTACCGTTTCATTCATTCGGGCTTCAATAAGACTGCAAATTTCGACATCATTACAACAGCAAAAGCTTCATCCACAAGAATCGTAAGCTTTTCTTGGTGTAGCTTTCTTTCACCGGATAGAAGCATCTTTACGTTCACCAATGGGCACTGGAGGGTAACAAGCTCATTCAAGCTAATTCTATTATCATAATTGTGCACAGTGAAGACTAAACTTATAGATTAGCTACTCAAAGGTATATTCCGAGTCCTCTTTAAGAACCGATAACGGCGTGGGTACCGACGTATTGTCACTAGGTTGATGACATGAATACGAGGATGTTTTCTCGATTACAATTTATTCAAATTCTTATTTTCATCAATTTCGGTTATAATATCTCTAGCATCATTAGATTAATTCGTACTATTATTCGTTGACTGAAGTTGAGGGAGATCTTGTAGATTGGGAACTTTCGGAGTAATCTGGGAATTTCCTTTTATCGCGGAATCTAATGCGTTATCGAGTGCAGGAGATATCGATTCTGCTTTTATGGCCTTCACTTCTTCACAGCTCCAGGTTTTGCCATCCTTATTTTTCGTGCACTTATAATTATGGCCTTCATCAGTTTCCGTATCATACGTGGAACAATATGTAGTTGTTTTACTAGCGCCTTGGCAATTAGTAATAATTTCTGCAAATACGAAATATGAAGATGAACTATAGATTGCAAGAACAAGTAACATGCCTGTAACTACAAATAGCATGCATTTACTCCTCATTTCCTATACCTATTTTAATTTGCTATTAAAGGTTTTCTGTGTTTTATTGAAAACTTACAGTTTCAATAACTGTCATACTATTATTGAAAATTTTATAGGTTAACTGTTCATAGTCATATTCAGAATCCCAATTTTGAACCGATAGCGTCTCGGGTACCGACGTCCGAAGACTTTAACGATTATCAATGAAGATTGTGTATAGTAATTAATTTATGAAGATATTTCTTTAAAATCTAATTGCCATGTGTGATTACATCTTGCTACTTTTCTAAAAGCCATATGTATTCCGGTTCCATTAAAGGATATGAACTCTTAGATAATGCGATACTATTATTGAGTAAAGAGAACGATTCGCTACTGGTATTATTGAAGAGCATGACTCCGTAGTAGACCCACTGATTATCCCGCAGTTTTCCGAGGTCAGACGAAATCCATGTAATCTTTTGGCCATCAGAAGTTTCCATTGTCCCATTCCCTCTCCCAACTATCAAATCATCGGACAAGTATGTGTTAAAAAATGTCTGATTGTTAGTTAAATTACCTATACCTTTCAGGATCCCGTTTTCAAAATAATGTTCTTCCGTCATTCGGTATGGAGTTAGTGATATGTTTTTTGAATCGAGTGATTTACTTACGTTCGAATTATAAACAGCCTCATTTCGGTCTAAAGATTCTTGATTTTTAAAAACTGACTCTAAGCTCGTAACTCCAAATGAAACATTGGCCGGCATTGATGCATTTGTCCCAATAATCATGAAGGCAATTGTCATTACAACTCCCAAGAATATGCAGTGATTCATGAGATTCATTAGAATAGTATGATATAAGCAAATATGAACCGAAGATGTGCTACTTTCCCCTTTTTAAGTAAAAATCAATTATCGAAATGCTTCACAAATTCCGGGTCCAGCCCATTGAATCCTTTAGAAAACCTTTGCTCCTAGCAATCGATAGAACATATTAAGAATCCCAATTTTGAACCGATAGCGTCGTGGGTACCGACGGGCCCGCCTGAAAAATCAAACTAGTCCCACCGGTTTGATTACCTTCTATAATGACAGAAAATGAAATTATTGATAAATTTTTCATCCAATCGGAATTATGACAACTGCTGTTTTCGTTTATTAATTAGTATGTATATTCATTATCATGAGTAGTACAGACGAGAGTAAGAAGGATATCAAAGTGGATAAACAAAGTGGAAGCTTGGAATGTGACGTCTGTGGGCAAATGTTCGATAGCATGGAATCATTAAAAGAACACCAATTATCAGAGAATAAAGATGAGGAATTAAAATATAAAGGAACTGACTAAAATTTTATCAAATAAAAAATTCATGTATGTTTAATCTGCTTATTTTAAAAAAAGAAAATTAATAGTCATCCATGCCATTTCCGGGCATCCCTGGCTGTCTTCCAGTTGCTCCGGGGCTCGATGTGTCCTTTGTTTTTGAGGCAGCTATTACGTTATCGATTCTTAGGATCATTGAGGCAGTTTCGGTTGCAGCATTGATGACATTCTGTTTTACAGAGAGGGGCTCGTATATGTCCATTGATGCGATATCTGCAATTCTTGCGTTTAGTACATCAATCCCAAATCTTGGTTTGTCTGAAGATGATGTTTTTGAACGAAGGTATACCTGTGTATCTATAACGTCCATTCCGGCATTTCTTGCTAGTGTTAATGGTACAGATTCCAGTGCGTCCGCATATCTTTCAGCTGCCAACTGTTCTCGCCCAGGTAAAGATCCAGCCCATTCCCTTATTTTCTGGGAAACAAGAGCTTCGGGCGCTCCTCCTCCGGGTACTATGTATGGATGCTGGACAACATCTTTTACACACATTAAGGCATCATGCACTGATCTTTCGGCCTCGTCTACAACCCTTTGGGATCCTCCACGTATTAATATTGATATTGACTTAGGATCTTTGCAGCCTTCAATAAAGACCCACTTATCGTTTTCTACCTTTCTTTCTTCAACTAACTGTGAGGAACCTAGATCATTTTCTGACAATTCATCAACGTTCGTTACTAATCTTGCTCCGGAAGCTCTTGCTAATTTACTCATATCGCTTTCTTTGGCTCTCTGAACCGCCAAAATATTTGCTTTGGCCAAATAGTGCTGTGCAATGTCATCTATACCTTTTTGACATACAAGCACATTTGCTCCGGTAGAAACAATCTGGTCGACCATTTTTCTTAATATGTTGTTTTCCTCTGCAAGGAACGATTTAATTTGTTCTGGAGAATTGATACTAACTTTAGTATCAAATTCGGGCTTTTCTATTTCAAGTGGGGAATTCAAAACAATTATTTTAGCATTTTCAATCCTCTTTGGCATATCTGCATGGACTACTTCTTTGTCTAATACCACGCCCCGTATGAAGGAAGTATCATTAATTGAACCACCAGGCTTTTTCTCCACTTTTATGTTGTCAATGTCAACAGACAAACTATCTCCGTTTCTGTCAGCAATGGCCAGAACTGCATCTACCACAATATTTGATAGATGGTCAGAATTTGAAGAAACCATCTTGGAAGACATCGAAGTTTTTGAAATTTTCAATAACATATCCTTATTCTCTGGCTTCACACTAATTGCTACATCCCGAAGTATTTCACCTGCCTTTATGGAACACTTCTTGTATCCATCAACTATTAAACTCGGATGTACGTCTTTATCTATGAGCTCTTCAGCCTTTTCCAGAAGTGAACCCGCCACAACAACTGAAGAAGTGGTTCCGTCTCCGACTTCATTGTCGATAGATTTTGAAACTTCAACCATCATCTTTGCCGCTGGGTGCTGAATCTCTATTTCCTTTAAAATGGTTGCACCATCATTTGTGATCGTTACGTCTCCGAGTGGATCAACTAACATTTTGTCCATGCCTCTGGGACCAAGACTAGACCGAACTAGCTCTGCAACAAGCTTTGCTGCAGTTATAGTATTTCGCTGTGCATCTCTATCTTTGGTTTCGGTAGTACCTTCTTTTAAAACTACTATAGGGACTTGTTCTTGTACAGACATACAATTCACCTATTGATGAAATAAAGGGCAAAGGCATATTTATTTTTTTCTTGATTTTACGGTAAGTGAAGTATCTTTATAGAGACCAAATAATATCATAATAACCTTTAAATTTTATACTGCTCAAGATTTCATCAAAGAAATCTTTAAATATCTTGGTCATTGGCAGCGAAATGATATCGCAAAAGACAAGAAATTACTGGAGAAACGTGGCATCCATGGAGACTTCGGCGCAGGAACTTCCCTAACTGAGATTATAGAATACATCCTAAACAAGTGCTCATCTAAAAGTGCACACATCGTAAGTCTTTATGAGAGACCGAAAATTAAATAAAACCCATTTGATGCAAAAAATTGATTACATATGAGCCCCAATCCAAAAATCCAGGAAAATATTAAGTATAGAGAGAGAATATTAATCTTATGCGAAGACTGCATGTGGAGTGTTACCTCTTTGGATAAATCTCGTCTTTTTGAATTGGTTGGAGTAGATGGCAACTGTCCTTTGTGTCATCAAGACGAACTGTCAAGTTTTCCGCTTCTGTCAAATGAACCCTTTGGATATCACTATTTAGAAAAGAATGGCATCGAAGTCCAATTTAGTAACAGAAGATCGATTAAGCAAATTTCAGAACTCGAAACAGCGTAATGCTAGGTATGTCATTGTATTATTGCGCCAATGCATCTTATTTTATTTGTCTTATGAATAAAATTATTTTATAATTTGTTGACCATAATAAATCAACGCAACATTTCATATGTTATGTTCGCTGACGGGATTATTTTCGTCCGTTATCTCGTACGGCCCTGATCATGTCGATGTGTATTGGTTTTTAGACCATACCACGAGGATCATAATTCCAACAATTATGGTGCAAACGTTTTTTGAAGTATTAGAAATCTTTGCTGAATGATAAAACAAAAGATAGAGGTTAAGGTGCCATACATCAAATTCGTTGATGAAATAAAGCCTGAGAAGTAATTAGATTAGTTTGTTGAGCTCCTCAGTATTTCTCTTATACAACCGTGGCAATAATTCTCGTAAGCAAGACGCTCGAAAGGATCATTGCATTGTGCGCATATACATTGAAGTTGTTTTTCGACTTTTGCATCAGTCCTTGAAGCATCAATTATCTGGGATTTTGATTTTTGAATATTAAAATTTTTTTCCATAATATATTAATGGCAATATTATTTAATAGCCATTTGTGTAAGCATCGGATACTCTGTGAGGACCGAGATTCTTTGTGCGCTATCACAACAAAAGCTCTTGCGTTTAGGAGAAATTACAGGAGAACTTTTTGATGTTTTGCATCCCACAAGTAGGCATATTGCGTACATGAATACCGGGACATTGCTTGCCATTGAGATAATGTCATAAAACAGCGTAGAGTTCAGTAAAAAATATATATCGTAATAACTATTACAAAACGTCAGGTGAACGTATATGTGGAGAAATCCATGGGAATATACAAACAGGATCTTCGAAGAACTTGACAAAGAGTTTTCAGAGGCAGAACAAATGCTAGGCCGTTTATTTCGGACTGCTAGAGAGCCAAACTCAGCATTCGATACATTTCCGTATTATTACGGATACCAACTAACTGTCGGCCCAGATGGGAAACCACGCATAAGAGAGTTTGGAAATGCAAAACCTGCTACAAGAGGATTGATGCAACAAAGCTCTACACGAGAACCCTTAGTAGATACAGCTTTTGACGAAAAGGACAACACTTTAACCATAACTGCCGAAATGCCTGGAATCACGAAGCAGGACGTCAAAGTGGAAGTAGCTGAAGGACTTGTAACAATACATGCGGAGAAAGGCGACAAGAAGTATCACACAGAAATACCAGTGTATGATGAAATTGACTCTGATAGTGCAAAAGCAAGTTACACCAACGGAATACTGGAACTAAAATTAAGATCGAAAAGATCGCCAAAACCTAAACCCAAGGAGATAAAGGTCGAATAGGCCACTAAAAACTCCATTTTTTTTGAGGTGAAAAAATTGAATAATGATAAGTATAAGGATAACTTAGAAAAAACTTCACTCAGGATTGCAGAAACGGACCCGAAATTTGTGGGTAAAGGGATAGCCATCATAGATCCTAAGATTATTAATGACCTACAACTAGGAACCGGCGACATACTCGAAATATCAGGTAACAGAAAAAAGACACATGCCATACTCTGGTCTGCTCAACAGACCGATTTTGGAAAAAAATTGATTCGAATAGACGGATATACACGTAATAATCTTGGCATGGGAATAGATGACAACGTTTCTGTCCGGAAAGTGAATGCCAAAAAAATTGAACAGGTGGTATTGTCTCCAACAGAAGATCTAAATGTGGTTGGCGTGGAGGAATATCTTCCCGAAATACTAGAAGGTCACGTTGTAACGAAAGGAGATACAATACCAGTCAACATGATGGGTCGTAAAATAGGATTCATTGTTACCACTGTTATTCCCTCAGACGGCCCCGGGATAATTGGATCTGATACAGATTTTGTTATAGGCTCTGTTCCAAAACAAGGAACAAAACTTATTCCACGAGTCAACTATGAAGACATTGGAGGTTTAAGAAATGAAATTCAAAAAGTACGAGAAATGATCGAGCTTCCAATGAGACATCCAGAAATATTTGATAGAATTGGAATAGAAGCTCCTAGGGGCGTTTTGCTTTTTGGTCCTCCTGGAACAGGAAAAACCTTGCTGGCAAAAGCTGTTGCAAACGAAACCAATGCCAACTTTTACTCTATAGGCGGACCAGAAATAATGAGCAAGTTCTATGGAGAAAGCGAAGAGAGGCTCAGAGATACGTTTAAACAAGCACAGGAGAATGCTCCCAGCATTATATTTATTGACGAAATTGATTCTATTGCTCCCAAGCGAGAAGAAGTAGCAGGTGATGTAGAAAAAAGGGTGGTCTCACAGCTATTAACGCTTATGGACGGACTTGAATCCAGAGGCAAAATCGTAGTAATCGGTGCTACAAATAGGCCCGACGCTCTGGACCCTGCTCTAAGACGTCCTGGTCGATTTGACAGAGAAATAGAAATTGGTATCCCAGATCAGAACGGAAGATTTGAGATTCTTGAAATTCATACAAGGGGAATGCCTCTTACGCAAGAAGTGCATTTGGAGCATATAGCCAAGAGGACACATGGTTTCGTAGGAGCTGATCTCGAAGCAGTCTGTAGAGAGGCGGCCATGAGATCATTAAGGACAGTTCTACCAGAAATTAATCTTGAAGAGTCGAAGATCCCTATTGAAACTCTGAACAAAATCAAAATTACACCTAAAGATTTCGAGGATGCATTAAAGGATGTGCAGCCAAGTGCTCTTAGAGAAGTGTACGTGCAAAGACCCAATGTAATGTGGACAGATATAGGAGGTCTTCCAGTGGTAAAGGAAGAACTGAAAGAGGCGATCGAATGGCCCCTCAAATATGCCGATCTCTTTTCGGAGGCCGATATTGTTCCTCCTAAAGGTTTGCTTTTGTTTGGGCCTCCTGGTACGGGTAAAACAATGATTGCAAAAGCTGTGGCTACAAATTCTGAGGCCAATTTCATCAGTATCAAGGGACCGGAGCTACTATCAAAATGGGTTGGCGAATCAGAAAAAGGAATAAGAGAAGTATTCAGAAAGGCAAGACAAGCCAGTCCGTGTGTTGTATTCTTTGATGAGCTTGATTCAGTTGCACCTAGGAGATCGTCAACTGGAAGTGGTGATTCTCATGTAGGAGAGAGATTAGTGAGCCAACTTTTAACTGAAATAGACGGTCTGGAAGATCTTAAAGGTGTTGTTGTCATTGGAGCAACGAATAGGCCTGATATCATTGATGAAGCATTGTTAAGACCAGGAAGATTCGATCGACTACTAGAAATTCCTCTTCCTGATAACGACTCCATAAAGGAGATATTGAAAATACATATGAAGAAGAAACCTGTCGACAATTCGGTAAGTATCGAAAAGCTCGCTGAATTGGTAAAAGGATATTCAGGAGCCGATATTGCCTCGCTCGTTAGCGCAGCAGCAATGTCAGCCATTAGGGAACATATTACAAATAATAGAGCCTACCCGAGCACCCCCAAAAATGATCTTTCAAAAAATGAAAACAGAAAGACTCCTCTAACAATCTCAATGAAACATTTTGAAGATGCATTAAAGAAGGTAAGCAGAAACGTTACTGTACTGCATACCAGTAATATGAAGTAAGAGGTGTTCATCCATGCAAAAAACCTCTTTGGCCAACCAAATAAATGAAAAACAACAGCAAACACCTTTAGCCGGTAGGATTGACTACGATTATTTCAATTACTGTTCAACTTGTGAGCTGAAGTATCCAAAGCAAATTTTAAGATGTAGTGATTGTAACCAAAAGGTTAGAACAACGCCGTGGCATCGATCGAAAAAAGTTGACCGAAAAAGGATATAAACCAACTCAGACATTTTTTTATTTCTTGATTGACAGGAGGTGATTGACATACGGGATATAGAAAACGAACTTGATTCGGTACTAGATCGTTATCAGAAAAAACAAGAGGACACCAGGAATAAGGAAATGAAAGAGCACGAAGATTACCTAGGGCTGGAAAATGAATTCAAGAATTTGTTTAATACCATTGTTAAGCCGTTAATGGCACAAATGGTAAGATATCTTGAAACAAAAGGAAATGAATTCAAAGGTTCTTATGTAAAAGTTAGTCCGCATTTAGCAAAAATAGCATTAATTCTCAATCCCTATAGATTGCAGCAAGGAAGTAAATGGGCTGAAATCGAGTTCCAAAGGCATGGTAACAAATTAAAAATTGTTGTGAAAAATGAAAGCGCTGTTACTAGTGAGGCCATGTTCGAGAAATCAGAAGTGCGGCCGCCTTTTGTAAAAAGAATATTAATCGATTTTGTAAAATCATACTATAACACAGAGGGAACCTGATTCGAAACTTAGTTAATCGTGACTTGATATTAATCGTGACTTGATATCATTTATATATTCTATACTTGAACGCAATACAGAGAAATATTTTGGTAAAAAAGAAAAAAGTGTCTGAAAAACGTGTAAAAAATCAAATAGCAAGAAGAAATCCTGTCAATTCGGATCGTATATTAAGGAAGGATTTTCCCAAGATAACTGATAGGGAATTAAAGAAACTAAAGACTGATGAATCCTATAAACAGGGGTTTCTATTAGCTATAAGACTTGTTGCCTCAGAGCTGAAGACAATAGTAGATAAGAAATGAATTAAGTTAACTCGATACTGAAACAAATTCGATCAAATTAAAAAGGATCCACACGAATTTTCAGACTA
>JBIOZG010000035.1:0-83381 GCA_044870765.1 Nitrososphaeraceae archaeon | reverse complement strand
GAAAAGCGCTTCCACTAGCTGGATTGCAATAGACAGATATTTTATCGGAGCTGGAGCTTGTAGCATTAACTGCGAAATTTACCTGCGTCCAGGAAGGGCCAGTAGCTCTTGCATTAATAAAGGGAGGGGCCTCGACTAAGGGAGGTTGCTTATTTGTCGCTTGATCACTCTGAGCGAAGCCAACTTGAAATATAATTACGTTATACGATAAGAAAAAAATAACAACAAAACATGCACTGAGTTTTCCTCTTATCATAAATAATAGCAGAATGATTGAAAAGTATTTGCTTTTATATCTTTTTTTTCTTGAGCTGTTTTAAGAAAATCATAGGGAATTATGCCTTAGTTTGAACTATTCAGCCTTTTGTCCATAATAATTCAAAAACTCTTAGTTTTGATGTTAATCCCTATGGATATCTAATATCTATCAGGTTGGAAAGTTTTTGTCGAAATCATTGTCAGTTGCATAAATTAGAAAAATCAAAAGGAGGTAAATGATTTTCCTGCAGGGGAAAAATAATCTTCAGCTCAGACTCACCATCTTCTGAAACATCAATTCATATCGATACGTTTTTCTTCTGAGCCTCACTTCTACTTAATTATTGATACAAAAGGTAGGAGTCAGTTTTGTTACCTGTATCTAGTTACACTATCCAAAGCAGTCTTATCTGATTGTACTGTAGGAGTCTGCAATCTGCTTTTTGATTGCTTCTAATTTTGATGGGCTGTTGACCACGTGTGTACTTGTAGGTTCATTTCTGCCTCTTTTAACAGAAATTACTAGAGAATCATTTCTTGGCTGTATGTCAACAAAGGTTCTAAAATTCAATGTTTTAGCATATGCTATCCTGTGCGGTCTTGTTTCTTCAATGACATTGTCACCCAGTGATTTAATAAAAGTACGTAGTGTAAGTAATAATTGTCTCGTTTGTTCTTCTAATCCTGCTAAATGCGTATCAAAAGAAATATCTGATTTATCCTGGTAAATGCCAAATTTGCTCATTGCTATTGATTATTGTCCATGCTATTTTAACCATGGTTTCACTCTTGGAAACATAATGCTTATTTTTGGTTTGAGGGAGTAATGTTGACATTGGTGTACACTTGCAATTGGGTTTTTCTTTATAGCCTAGAATTAGGTCGTATGAAGTAATGGATAAGTCTTTTTTCATAATCCAAGGATGAAGATACGGTAAATGATAATATTTTTTGCCAGTCCAATCGGATTAGGACATGCTACTAGGGATATCGCTATCTGCGAGGAGATAAAATTGATGACTAAGGAGAGGATCTTAATCGTTACTGGTCGACCAGCATATGATATTTTTTCCAATTATGGATATTCTGCTGAGAATGTGTATATTCCTGAAAAATTCGATATAGATAATTTAATGCAACTGCGCTCACCATTGAAGTGGCTGTTTAAGTACTTCATGTATTATCGAAATTGCAAAAAAATTGCCAAAGACCTTGTAGAAAGTAATGAAGGTAGCCTGATTGTGAGTGACGAAGACTTTGCGTCAGTTGCTGTTGGGGAAAAAAAGAATCTCAAACGAATACTAATTACTGATCTCTTAGAAACACATTTTGTTAAAGGTATATTTTCAACTATAGAGTCCCAAATGAACAAATCCATGCAAAGCATGTTAAAAAAATGTGATCGTGTTATTATTCCTGACTATGGGAATGACGTTGATAATATCTCTTATGTAGGACCAATTGTAAGAAGGTTAAGTATAACAAACAGGGACCTTTTGCGCAAAAAATTGGGTATAGACAAGAAAACAATACTGGTTAGTATTGGTGGAACCAGTGGTGGACGATACTTTGTTGATAAAACATTGAACGCGTACAAGAATTTAAGAACTAAAATGGATTTAGATCTATTTGTTGCTCTAGGTCCATCACTTGCCAAACTTGAAAGTAATAATCCTACATATAGGAACATTGGATTTGTAAGTAATTTGCATGAATATATTTATGCGTCAGATCTTGTTCTTTCTTTGGCTGGAAGATCAACAATTGACGAGTCTCGTGTTTACGGAACCCCAGGGATATTCATACCTATTAAGAATCACTTCGAACAAGAACAAAATGCAAGGAAGCTTGGTTACGCGTATGAGGATATATCAAGATTGGAAACTTTAATAATCGAAAAAATTCAAACTGGCAGAGGTATTCTTGCAAACAATGGGGCCAAGACTGCCGCCAAAATTGTTATGGAAATGGTATAAAAATTAAGAACGATGAAGGCATTTGCTTCCACCTTAAAGTGTTTTTAATTCTTGTGAGGGGCCTTCGGAGGGATTTGAACCCTCCTCGAGCGGTTTCTTCCAGCAACGAGTCAATATTGAATGTTGTTGTCCACAGCCGCCTATACTGACCAGGCTATACTACGAAGGCCGATCATCATTGGTTTGATAAGCCTACAGTATATAACTGTTAGATAAATTATTTTCATACTTTAATGATATCTTTTCGAACTACCTGTATTCCCTCATTTTCCAGATTATTTGCCAATGCATTTAGACCAATTGAGTCTCCGGCCAAGTGTCCTAATATTATCAGGTTGCCTTGAATGTTACTTTCAATTAGTTTGACCAAATCATTGTAGTCAATATGAAAGTAGAGAACCGTCGAGATTCCATTATCAAAATAATTTTTTGCTATTTGAAATCCACCATTAGTACCTGCGGCTATTACTGCGACCCACTTGTCTACATTAGAATTAGGCTGTCCGTATGAAACTTGAATCTTTGTCACTGCATTTTTGAATTCTGGGATATCTTCTAAAGTTGTAACCAAGTCTGACACTAGATTTGGATTTTCGTCTTGAATCTTTTGAGAGATCACTCTCCTTGCATACTCATCACATGGTTGATGAATGTTTACTAATGGCATGTTCAAAATCTTTGCAGAATCAATAACAGAGGAGTAGATCTGAGTATGATTCCTGAGCTCTATTCTCTTCTTTAGATCCAAAACAGATTTTTTTGCAATATTTTCAGGAATGCCATTATCTTTCATATAATCTAAGTGTCTATCAATAACTTTGTAAAAATTGATGGCAGTTACACCAATAGGATGATGGGTTACTACTGCATCACAGCCTAGATTCTTTGCAAGCATTAGATCTGCAGTTGTTACGTCTATCATTAACATTATCTTCTTAATGTTCTTACCATGAACGTGAACCGCAGTATCGGCAGGAACTGAGTTCCATTGAACCATATCAAGTGATATTTCCAAAATCTCATTAGTATCTAACATTCTTGGATTTCCTTCTTTTTAGATTCATAATACTATAAAGAAGTTTTGGATTCACTAATTGAAGGAATTCAAATTAGTTTATAACCACAAGTATTATTCTGAAAATGAGATTTGTTAAATGCATATCTTTTATAATTTTACGACGAATTAAGAAATAAAATTAATTTTAACATTTAAATGTCATTGTGCAATTCGTTTTTGTACTATGAGTTGTTCTGACGAATATATATCACACACCGACACGCAGAATCTTATTCAAATTTCACCACTCACAAAAGCCAAATTAAAGAAGGCCAAATATGGTGTTTACAATCATTCTGCAGTCGAACTCTGTCATTGGACTAAAAAATCTTTCTCCAATGAAGGAACCTGCTACAAACACAAATTCTACGGAATTTCAACTCATAGATGCATGGAAATGACACCTACTGCAATGAACTGTGAAAACAGATGTATTTACTGTTGGCGGCCTACCGAATTTTATGATACTCTGGAAATGCCTGAACATTTGGTTGATGAACCGGATATGATAATTAATAATTTACTGGAAGAACGTAGAAAACTCATCGTAGGACATTATGGTAACAAAAAAAGCGACAAATTAAAAATTGATGAATCTCTATTCCCCCAACATTATGCAATATCACTTTCTGGAGAACCTACTATGTATCCAAAATTACCGAGCCTTATCAAGTATCTTAAAACCATAAAAAATACAAAATCAATCTTTTTGGTCACAAATGGACAGGAACCAGAAATGCTCCAAAGATTGGTAGATGAACAAGCTCTGCCAACGCAGCTCTATCTATCTACTAATGCTGCAAATAAAAAAATGTATACAATGGTGAACAGACCTAAATATAAGGACGCGTGGGACAGATGGCAAAAGAGTCTTGAATTGTTGTCGGAAATGGATACGAGAATAGTATTGAGAATGACTATGATACGGAATTTTAACGATTCAACAAATTCCGTAAATGAATTTGCTGATCTAGTGAAAAGAGGTAATCCTCATTTCATTGAAATTAAATCGTATATGCATATTGGAATGTCCACTCAAAGATTAGAGAAGTCGGATATGCTGGAAATGGACGAAATAAGGAGCTTTTCAGATTTAATGCGCAATAGTTTAGGCACATTCTCTATTATGGACGAAAGTGAAATTTCAAGAATAGTAGTTCTCCAAAATCTCAAGAGGTATACTGAAAGATGGATTGAGGGATATGAAAAGCCAATTATTCATTGAATCACGATTCTCCCCTGTACTTCATCAATGTACTCCTAAATAATTTTCACAGTACCATTTTGCAAAATTATTCAGTGCTTTTGTCCTGTGTGAGATTGCGATCTTGTTTGTTATGCCCATTTGCCCATAGGTAACTGAGGCATCATCTGGAATGAATATTGGGTCGTAACCCCAACCGCCTATTGTAATTCGATCGCCTATCGTTCCCCTCGTTTCACCGGAAAATACCATGTTGCAATTCTCGTCCATATATGCTACGATTGATCTAAATAATGCAACTCTGCTTGTCCTGTTCAATAGCAAATCTAAAATCCCTTGATTTCCTATGGTTCCAAGAACATAAGAAGAATAAGGACCAGGGAACCCGCGAAGTGAATCGATAAAAAGTCCGGTATCCTCGACTATTAATGGCCTACCTATTTTTCGATACGCATCGCTAGCCTTCTGCTTCGCAATTTCATCCAGGCTGTTGGACTGAATCTCAATACTCTCAAATTTTACAAATTCCATTTCTATGTTGTAAGTCCTCATGTGGGTAAAAATTTCATTAAATTTGCTTTTGTTGGTACTTGCGAATATTATTCTTCTCAATTTTAGAAAAGACTAAACACCGAAATAAAAAATTTAGCCTCCATATCCATCATTTAGAAGTAAAAAATTATTTACCGTCCGCTGGTGTTAAAGGAATCTTATAGTCTAACGCGTTCTACCAAGACTTAAATGCGATAACTTATGATTGCATCCATTGAGACCGGATTTTGTACAGTTTCTAAAAAAAATATATGACTTGACAAGTGGTGAATTACGTATTATTAATCAATATGAGGTCGGTGAAGGACTGGAATTAAGCAGCAAACAAACGGATAAAATAGTCTATGAGTTGTCTAATACGGGTATGATAAAAAAAGTGGCTAGAAACAAGATTGTTTTAAGTCCTCACGCATTATATGTTATGCATAATAGTAAAAACTTGGACTGAAAATAGATTAGAACAATTAAAAGGATAGTTACAGACTGTGGTTGCTCGACGCACAGATACAAGTTATCATTTTATCACATTCTTCATGTCGTCCATAAACACAAGATGCACATACAGTCGTTATTTTTCCTCTTGGACCGGTTATTTCCTTATTCTGTAATTCTATTTTCATGATCTAATTGAAACATTACTCTATATTACCTTGTCCCTGTTGGTTCTATCGGTTTTAATTATAACATTTTATACTAGGCTGTGCTAATACGGTTAACATTGATGGGTTGAGATCCCTCTTTTCCCATCGATGTGAATTAGTTTTGTCTACTAGAATCGTATACAATATTCGCAATACTAACTACAGCGGTGTTCGGTTTGAATTTATCCTGAGAATTTTTCTTTTAAAGAGACAATGAAATCAATCATATGACGCTCAATCTGACGAGGATTATTGCTGCAGAATAGATCCTGTTCTCCCATGAAATTTAGATATTTATTGAAATATATCTTATAATTATTCTTTGTTTCCGGTGATCGTATTGAGTTCAGGAATAACTGAATTGCTGGAAACTTCAGAATAGATTTTGGATCTTATAAACATAGCATATGTTTAGCAAAATAAAAAAATTTGCTAAACATAAATTGTTAATTGTTACTAAATTCAATACCGAAAAACGTCTTTGCTATATACTAAAAATGGTATTGGTATCAATTCTATTGATTAATCCTCGGTTCAACTAAATAATTTGAGATATTTACGAAATAGCATATCTTTTCCTTGATTCTATATCCTCTATTCTTTGTAGAATTTTTTCCAATTCTTCTGAGTTAACATGTCTATACCCCTTTAAGAAATACTCAAAAAATTCGGTGAACGAGTTATGGAAGGTACTGGTCAAAATCTCCTTAAATAATCTTATATCCATCGCCTTGTCTTCTTCCCTAGTTGAATAAAATGAGAGTCCCATATCTATCATAGTGACTTTACTATTTACAATGAAATTTGATGGTGTCAGATCACCATGTATCAAGTTATTCAAATGAAGAGTGGAGACGAACTTTCCTATTTCGAAACATAATGAAGACGTTAAAACACCGCTTGCCCTTTTTCCTGAAACAAATTCCATAACTATCTCAGCTCGATAGGGATCTACGAAATAGATATAAGGCGTCCTTAATCCAAGTTCTTTGGCCATCGTAATCATCCTGGATTCACTAATGGTTCTCCTTCTTCTCAATTCATCATCTAGCTTTCTCTGACGGTATGATTTCGGTATTCTAATTTTTGAAATTGCCTTCTTATTATACCATTTAGTCAAGTAAATATTCGATTCGGCACCCTTGAACAGTAGTTTAACGTAACGCTGCAATGATAATATAACCAATGTTTGGAAATAAAAATGTGGCACCACAAGTCGACCCAAATCCGGGAGAAAAATTAATTCTTGAAGAAGATTGCTCGGAAGTAAAACTTGGCAGTGGGATTCTAAGTTTAACCAGTCAGAGGATTATTTTTGAGAAAACAGAAGGAAGTCTGACAACCCTAAATAAAAAAACAGGAAGCGCCTTGTTGAATGAGACTTTAGATAAAGTAGGTAGTGTCCATCCTGAAGGGTTCATACTCACCAAGGTCGTTGTAGAGATAGGCGGTTCAAAATACAAATTTAGTGTATTTAACAGTAAGAAATGGGCTAAAGAAATAGACAATCAAAAAAGATTATTCATGAAGGACCAAAATTAGTTTCTGACACGATTTGCAATTGTACTAGAACAAAATAAAAGTGGAGAGAATTCTATTTTACTTGTTAAATAGAAACCCTATACGATATTTGACCGTACTATTGCTTTTACCATTGGCTCATATTCGTGTGCATAGTCATATTTGTCTTGTTACCCATATGAGATTTCATTTTCATAATATCCGCTTTGGGAGGGATAAGACCATATATTGGTGTATCACCAAAGTGGTTATTAGTTTTAGTTGCATCTAGTGATATGTCGATTACATGATTGTTCATTACTTTTATTTCAACTGGCACTTGTTCAACGGGTCCATCTTTCATTGTCACAGTGACTGTTCCTTTATAAGAGGTAACGTTGCCTTGATTGCTAATATCATTAAGTGAAAAATTCGAGATAACATGTTTATGCATCGCCGATCCGTCCAACATGGCCATATACATCCATGAATCAAATTTTGCTGCGTTTGTCTGGTTGAAACTATCCTTTGTTTTATTTACAATATTTGTTAACCAGTGGCCAGAAAGAACCCATGCAGGCTTCCCTTCTTCATTATTTTGAATGCTTGAAATAGCACCAAACACTATTTCCTTGTGATCTTTCCCTTTCGGAAATGCTTCGCTAGTATTTGTAGACGTGGCTACTGCTGCAATTAATGCTGCCATTACAAGTCCTAATGCCGCAAATAATAATACAGATTTTTGAACCAATTATTCATTCACCATACAGTAAATAGACCAATAAATTATTAAAAGCTACCGGAAAAAGCCCATCTAGTAATGAAATTTGTGACAATTTGAACCCATGTTAATGCTTCTTGTCTCTGATAGTTTTAAATTTATTCTCTCCACAATACATCCACAGTATCAATTCGCCATGTTTGGTTAACAAAGGAATCAGATATATCTACAAAATTTTTTGTTTTCAAATAAGATAATATCCCGGTCCAGGCAATTTGTACTCCGTTATCTCCTGCAAATGAAATTGGACAGGGATTGAATTTTGCCTTGTGTCTAAGACAAGCAAGGTTAAGCATACGAGAAAGATCTTTGTTCGCAGATACACCTCCAACAACCAGTAGTTCTCTTTTTTCAGTAGCGGAGAGAGCTCTCTCAACTGCCTCTGTAATAATTGCAAATGCAGTCTCTTGAATCGAATAACATATGTCTTCATTTGTGTATTTACCAGTCGAAATTAATCTCTTTGCAGCAGATAGTATTCCCGAAAAAGTAATGTCGTTCCCTTTGATTGAATATGGTAACGAGACATAATTTTTGGGTGACTTATTTGCCAATCTTTCTATCTCTGATCCACATGGCGAAGCCAACCCTAGGTGACGTCCAAATTGATCTATAAGTTGACCTAAAGTAATATCTAATGTTTCTCCTATTACCCGCCATCTTTTGTTATTAAATACCAGTATCATAGTATGTCCACCAGAAACCAATAGTACTAGAGAATCATTACCTCCAGTAAGACTCATTCCAAGTTCAATATGTCCTAGTGCGTGATTGACGGGGACCAATTTAATATCATAAAATGAAGATATGGAACGAGCAATGACAGCTCCAATCCTCAGGCAGGGACCAAGTCCAGGACCAGCAGAGTAAGCCACAACATCTAAATCCTTGTACTTTATTTTAGAAGATTCTAAAGATTGCTTAAGAGCCTCTATTGCTACTGATGCATGATGGCGAGCTGCTTCCCTTGGATGGATTCCCGCTCCATCGGGAGCTTTGAAGATATTTCTAACGTCTGAAAGAATATTGGGCGATTTATCAGCATCAGAATCTGAATACTTGACTACAGAACAAGCAAAAGTATGTGCTGTACTTTCAATTCCTAGACACAACATAGTTATCACTTTCTACTCATCGCAGATACAATCTTAATCACGTCATTATTTTTTAATTTGTGGTCTGCACCCAATCTTCTCTTTGTTCTAACATCAATAGCAAAAAGAAAACCTTTTCCCAGTTCCTGATGGACTGCAATTGCCAGGTCCTTTGCAGTTGATCCTTCATTTAGTAAATAAGCTTCTGGAAGAATGTTCCCCTTCTTATCCGTTAATTTTGATTCATCTTCAACTGGATATACTACTATTTTCTTCAATAGATTAAAACAAGCGATATTTATTATCTCTTGAACACCTGTTGTACCATGTTTTTTAATGAATTCTGAAACAATATGGAGAGCATCCTTCTGTTTTTCGCTTAATTGCATACTTTCTTTAATTTCAAATGAGTTATCTCCTGGAAGGTAATGAACAAATCCATTCTTTGCTGCTTTTCGTAACAAGATTTCTAATTCTGACGTACAGGGTATTACGTGAGGGTACTTTTCTACAATTTGTTGCAGGAAATTATGGGAAGTTGAAATGTCTGAAATGTCAGCTTTATTTGCTGCAATGACTACAGGCTTTACGATTCTTCTTGTATTATGACAAAAATCTAACGTTTCTTGTTCTGTCCAATCTTTAATTTTCTTATTATGTAAATTCAAGCTGTTCAGGACTTTATCTATAGCTGATTCAGTTACTCCGAGTCCAGACAATCTCTTTTTTAAAATCTGAGTTGTATTTAGGCCCGATGAGTCAAGCTCCCTTATTTTGTCCCAATCCCTTTTAATAATCGATACAAGCCAAAGATCAAATTCTTCTTCAACAAATTTAATATCCTCCACCGGGTCACCTGTACCTGTTGCTATTGGCCTTCCCTCTGAATCAGTAGAACCAGAGAGGTCTATAATATGAATAAGGGCGTCTGCTTGTCTTGCATCGTCTAAGAATTTGTTTCCCAGTCCCTTGCCCTCATGAGCACCAGGGACTAAACCGGCTACATCTACTATTTCAATTGGAATAAATCTCACTCCATCTATACAAATGGAATGAACTGGATTATCTTTGACTCCAAATTCCGTACATACACATTTTACTCTGGCGTGACAAATTCCTAGGTTAGGCTTGACTGTCGTAAACGGATAATTTGCAATGTTCACAACATTGTCTGTTGATGCAGAAAAAAAGGTGGACTTACCAACGTTTGCCTTACCAATTAAGCCTATGAGCAATTGATATGATTGTCATAATTCATAATTTAAAGTGTTCATTATCAACTTTTTGTTAAATCCTCAAGATAGGCGTTGGCTACAGAAATATTGCCTCCAGTAATTCCATCTATGGCTCGAGCTAGGAATAACACAAGTAATGGGAGACTCATCGTAAAAGTCCGATAAGAAGAGTATCAAGCCTGAATTTTTGATCAGGCAAAAGTAGCGCAATAAAAAATAATATCCAACCAACTAGAGTTCCAGCATTACTTAACAGAAGAACTTTTTTCCTGCCATATACGTCAGACCATTTTCCGAGAAGTGGAGTCCCAATAAGTTGGAAAGCAGAATATGTTGCTCCCAACACACCATAAATTATAGCATTCCCTCCAAAATTCCTCACTAAAAAGACAAGGAAAGGCAGGCAGAACGATACTAAATCCAAGTGTACCTATAAAATTAACTAGCAAGATGGGATAAAGTTGAGTCACTTCTTTTCCAGTCATTTTCTGAATATCTCAATGCGACCTAAAAAAATCACAATGTTAGACCTTCTTTGATTAATCTCTTCGTTTTTTATTCTATGAATTATTATGCAAAAATTGTATTTGAATTCCATCAGAATCATAAGCATAAAATGATGAAGCAAACTGCATATCACTTTCGACTAATTGTTCATCAATGTTGATATTAAACTCTGAAAAATGATTTTTGAGCAATCTTAAATCACTATGGTCATTCAAATTTATTGCATAATGATCTAATCCTATATCATTATTGTGCGCAGAAGTAATGTTCTCACCGAGCCACGTGTTGGTGGCAACATGGTGATGATACCTATTTGACGCGAAGAAATATGCGCCAGGGTAAGTAGCAGTATGATTTAGACCTAAAATTTCATTATAGAATGTCTTTGCTTTACCAAGATTAGAAACATGTAAATGGACATGACCTATTGACGTTGTTGGAGGAAGATGATTCCATTCTACGTCTACTGCAATTGATTCTTTCAATAGATTTTGTGTGTCTAAAGGCTCAGTAACAATTTGTACTCTACCATCAGCCCATTTCCATCTCAAAGGCGATCTGTCTGTATAAACTTCAATTCCGTTTAAATCTGGATCATGAATGTAAATAGATTCTGATACACCATGATCGGCCATTCCTTCATAGTATTCAGGATTAAGCTTTTCTTGTAAATGCCTAAGAAAAAGCGATAGAAATTTTCTTCCGGGTAACAATACTGCAAAATGATACATTCCTGCTTTGTGTCTATTTCGAGTTATGGAAAGGACCTTGTTGTCAGATTCTGATAATGCAACCAAAAATGACCGCGAATTACTATCGTCTAATGATGCGGATAACAATGCTGTTTTGTGTTCTTTTCTTACTATATTAAATCCAAGAATCGATTCATAAAACTGAAGCGACTTTTTTAAATCAGATACATTAAGGTGGACATGATCTATTTTTAAATTGGGAGGATTAAACAATACTCATTATACAATTAAGTCTTATTTAAGCGATTTACAAATATACGATAAGAAAATCTATTTGGATACTCGCGGTAGTATCATATGAAAGTGGGAATAAAAAGTTATTTAGCGGAACTCTTTCAATACCCTTATTTTCTCGATCCCTTTTTTCATAAAAAGCTGTACACAGCTACGTGATCCTCCGTACATGTCGTCGAGCTTTTGGATAATATTTATGAATGGTTCGGAATTAGTTTTTTCACAGAAATACTAAACATGCAGACTCGAGCTAGAATAATAGTCCCTCATTAGGACTAGAAACTAACAATAAGATATGAATTAAAGTTTAAAATTACTCCTCTTGACTACGATTCATTTACTCATACTTTTTTAATTTTTTTCATTGAATTGCTTTGCCTAATTTTCTTGCGTTAATTATTTCCCAAATAAACAATGCATATAATAAATTCTGTTGTTTTCGTTCGTATATTATATGAATTATAATGACGCTTGTTTGATTTTTTCATTAGTTTTGACAACTATGCCAAAATTACCATCTAATTTTAATTACTGAATTATTTTTTGAAAGTCATCCTTTTATAAGACAAAGGATTCCATGACCATTCTTTCTCTCAAACCGCTCTACAGTTTCAGACCCAGCTCCTGTCGTATTAATTGCTGTTGCTTTTGCCATTTTGACATTCTTTCACATTGCTTTTCTTCCTCTAAACTATTCTGCGTCATCAAAAACTGGATCGGTCCAAACAAAATATTTAATTTCTCTATAGATCTAGTATTGATCATTGGCCGGCATCTTTGCAATTACAAATTATACAGCAGATAGAGAAATCCTAGCTTCGTATTTCATTAATTCATTGCAAATGCTTCAACATAGAGGAAAAGCTTATTGGAAGATAATTATAGATAATTTGGTTTCTAGCGGTATTGGTCCATTTCCTGCAGAGAGTTCAATTCCAAAAAGCGTTAATGATAATAGTAACCTTAGGTATATGATCGGAGTAGGTTATTTATCCAAAAGAACTCCTAGATTTAGAAGCATGAATAAGATTAGTGTAGTACTTGACGGATTCTTTGTTGACATTGAAAAATTGCATCTGCATCCACTTGTGGGCGATGCGGCTAATGCCGATTCACTTTACAAGATTTACGGTATTTTTAAAAAATTATTAATAGATCAGGGGAATGCTGAAAAAGCTTGTGAATTTTTGGACAGACATTTGAGGGGCAATCTAACTATGATGCATGATGAAAAGATCTATTCATATCGAGATTCTACTGGCTTTAAACCACTTGTAAGTGGTACGGACAAGAACAATTCAGTCTCCATAATAGCTTCAGAAAATTCACTCCGCATCCCTTTTCCAAACATGAATTTTGAAGATGTAAGACCAGGACAATTAATCAAAATGGATGTTGAAAATGGTCAACAAAAGATACTATCCCTTCCCACTACTAGAACAATGATAGACCCCTTTGAATTCATCCGAGAGTCTCATGTTACTGCTACTATTAATGGAAAAGGAATTTATGAAACCAGAAAGAGGATTGGAAAAGTGCAGGCAGATTTTCTTTCTACACACTCTAACATCGATATTGATGCAGCATATGCAGAACCCGATTATCCTAGACCAATGACTCTTGGCTTTAGTGCAGAATACAGGAATCATATTCCAAAATTTGACTTAGGTGAGGCTATAATAAATGATAGGTACGATGATTCCGATAGAATGATAGATTTTTCTGAGAATATTAGCAAGAATAAGATGATAACTTCCGGAAAATCATTAAAATATATTCTCAAACACAAAATTAGCCAAAAAAATATTGGTCTAATTCAAGGAACAATTCAGACTGGAATCACTGCCAAGGAAACTATTTATTATTTAAGAAAGGTGGGCGTCAAATCAGTCTCTATTATCGTCAGCTATGTCCCAACCGTCGACGGACGACAAGTTGGTCTCTATACCCACAACAGAGAATTGATTGCTCATAAATATATTGGACAAGTGCCCTCACTTGAGGAACTAAATACCAGGATTTCTAAAGAGTTGGGCGCAAATAAGGTATTTTATAATTCTCCTTCCATTCTCTCCAAGGGTATCGGGATTTCAGAATATAATTTATGGTTTCCAGAATGGGTAAGATTTTTAGAATATGAAAAGAAATGACATTCAAACGCGATGACGATCTTGACCATTGGGAAGGTGATCCTATTAAGAAAATCATAATATTGAAAAAAAGCGTTATAGATGGGATAAACATAAAGAACTTTGAGATCAGACAATATACTCATCATTGTTCCCTTCAAAGATATCATACAATCTATACTATGCATCTGGAAACCGATAAGAACAAGATTGAGACAAAATACAACAAAGGCATTCAAATGAGTGAAAATAATATTGAAGGCATAGCGCATTGTATTACAAATTTGAACGGTGTTTATTCAACAATAAATCGTCTATTAATTGAATTGGAGAACTAGATATAGCAGAATGCTTTTTTGTTCCAATAAACAACGTCATTTAGAGATCGATTGTTCAACCACAGCCAATTACACAAACTATTAAATCTTAAGTAGCCTATCACCTTAAATTTTCCTACCGAGTGTCTATGATGAAGATAGAATATTTACCAAATAATGAACATTATTCCAATTATTTAGACTAAAAATTAATAAAAAAGCAGTATAACACCTTTTTCTTTTGAAATTACTTATGTTTTTTCATAGCTTTAATTGCAAAAAATAAAGCTACAAGTTAAAAATATTTGACCAGAATAACTATTTGACTTTTTACCTCTCAAGCTATCAAGAAGAGGATATGCTACCTTGCAAAATCAACCCATTTACCTTAAGGCCATAACTCTAAAAGATATTAGCGATGTTGATTCGATTAAAGATGATGCTAAAAAGCACATGATTCTGATAGTACGAATAACACCCATGGCCCAGAAGGATATAGAAACCCTACGAAAGGCCATAGATGATTTGTATAGTTTTGTTAAATCAGCGGGAGGAGACATTGCAAGATTGGGTGAAGAACGAGTAGTAATTACACCCCCAGATGTAAAGATTTGGAAAGGAGTACAGGATCTTAAATAATCCTGCTACAAGCTCACAATACTTTGATTGATTCTTGAACGAGTGGATGAAAACTTTGTACCTTGAATATCTTGTTTATCGAATTTGACAAGTTTTGACATTTCTTTCCTTCCCCATGATTAGTAATTACCTTTTTTAGCTTTGGTTTCAATCGATTTACGTAAGCCAATAATTGATTGTAATCACTGTGCATACTAAACCCTGGTATCACATCAATATTGCACTTAACTTCAAGATTATTTCCGCCTATAGCAATATTACGCTGTCCTTCTTGTAGCAGTCTTCCTGGTGTAGACTGAAATTGTTCGGATAATAGAATAACCTTACTCAGATGATCGCTTGCTATTTGATTCAGATATGTAATTGATGGACCATCCGTAAGCATTGAAGATGGACACAATATTATTGATCCATTCCAGTTCACAGATGGTTCTAAACTGACAAGACTGTTGATATAAAGAGGGTCTTCAGTTCGCTCACTTATTCGCTGCTTTAGTATCTTTGATAGATATTCCGAATACATCTCGTAAAAAAAGAATATATCCAATATTTTTTGGTCCACAAAAATATTTTCAGGATTTATTTTATTGATGCTCCTTAACATTCCTAACGTGACACAAATTTCCTGTGATAAACCGAGGACAGGGATAGGAATCAATATTCGTCCACCATCCTGAATGGTCGAATTGATACTTTTGACTAGGTTTTCTTCCGCTACTTCTCTAGTAACAAATCTATCATCTCTATTTCCGTTCGTACTTTCTATTACTAGCGTTTCTGCTCTTGGGAAATTCCAAAAAGCGTTGTCCACAGTATTTAGTCTACCAAATTTTAAATCTCCGGTATACAGTATATTGTAATCACCATTTCCAATATGCATGTGTGTAGAGGCAGAACCAATCATATGTCCTGAATTTGCAAAAGTTATTCTAACGTCTGGAGAGATATCGGTGACCGCTCCAAAATTAAGAGGAATTACTTGAGTAATTAATCTTTCAATATCCCTTGACGAGTATAAAGCCTCTTTGGTCTTTGAAGCATAGTCCTGTAGTATTGATATCATAATTGGAAAAGTAGGTTCAGTGCAATATACCGGACCATCATATCCATATTTGCATAAAATAGGTACAGCTCCACAGTGGTCAAGATGTGCGTGGGAAATAATAACCGCGTCGATTTCATTCATTCCAATCCCATAAATATCTAATCGTGGCAAAATGTCATTGTCTTCGTGATGATAACTCTTAATACCAAAATCCAGGATTATCTTACTTTCATGAGTAACGATCAGCATTGCGCTTCTACCAATTTCTGAAAATCCGCCCAAACAAACAATACTTGCTTCTTCAGAACCAGCAAGCTTTTGTCTAAATATTTTTTCACCAACTCGTTTATAAAAATACATTCTTTCTTCGGACGAATTGTGTAGTATTTGATTCATGAATCTAATGGGCTTCAAGTCACTTCGGACATATCTATAAATTAATTTCCAACCTGTTTTTTCAACTAGTGGAATTTCTAATTGGCTGAGTTCTGTTAGAGTTCTAAAATCCTTTACAAAAATGGTTGCCTCCCCGAGAGCAGGATCAAAAAAAATTTCAGAGATAGTGTTTGGATAAGATGTGCTAGAACGAATTATTTGTTTGACCGAATCCTCAGAAGACCTGATTGAGGTATCTGTCCTGATAACTATTCTCTTTTTTATTGTATTCACCATTTTAGAAATGATTTCTTGATTTTCCAAAAGGGTTGTAGGTTTTCTTGAATATAATACAATAAATGGTCCCTCGTATTCTATTTTGGTTATTTCGGATTCCGACGGAAGGTTATTTAGAATAGCGGCAACAATGTTTTGATTGCGATCTTCATCCTGTACTCTATCATACATATCAATATTTCACTAAATTATATTATCTTCATTCAGAAGTTTGTACATTGGAATGTATGATGAGCTAAATAAAGGTTCTTAAACATCATGCATCTTGCAACCCACTGTGTACATCTAGGATATTTCCAGCTGTTACAACTAACTACTAAAGGCTCGATTGATTCTACTGCAAAGCGATAGAAATAAAATGAAATATAACAATGATATAGCAAGACTAATTGACATCGGATCCCAATCATTTAATGGAATTACCAAGAAAGATACTAATTGGTAACGATGTAATCTATCAACTTGGATCATTCATAAGAGATTTAAATGATAAAACCTCAATAGTCGCCGTCATCTCTGGAAATACTGTAAAAGCAAGAGTGGGAAAAGAATGTGTGGAAGCTCTGGACAGCTCATCTTTGAAGCATAAATGGATTGAGACTCCAAATGCATCCATGAATGATATAATTTCTGCTCAATCACTTGTTAGAAAAGAGCAACCCAATTTTATTGTAGGCGTGGGAGGTGGAAGATCAGTCGATGTTGCAAAAATGATTTCTTTTAATCTCAACATTCCATTTATTAGCGTACCCACTTCAGCGTCACATGACGGAATTTCAAGTCCCTTTGTCTCTATCCGTGGTAGAGATAAGCCTTACTCACTTAAGGCCCATGCCCCAATCGGAGTAATAGCAGATATTAAACTCATTTCAGAAGCACCTTATAGACTCCAGGCTAGCGGATGTGGTGATCTTATTGGCAAAATCACTGCGGTTAAAGATTGGGAACTCGCAAGAGATGATAATAACGAATATTTTGGAAGTTACGCCGCAAATCTTGCAAATATGAGTGCAAAGATAATAATTGAAAATTCTAGCAAATTGTCCTTTCGTGCCAACATAAGGACAATTGTAGAGGCACTAATAAGTGCCGGAGTTGCCTCCTGTATTGCTGGTAGTAGCAGACCATGTTCCGGTTCCGAACACCTGTTTAGCCATGCACTAGAATATGTAGCAAAGACCAACTGTGGTTTGCATGGAGAGAGAGTTGGAATTGGTACAATAATGATGTCAAAAATTCACGGTTTGGACCATGCTGTCATCATCAAGACACTGCAGAATATTAAGGCTCCAACTACTGCAAAGGAGATTGATGTAACCGAAGACCAAATCATACAATCATTATTAATTGCTCAATCACTCAGACCTGAAAGGTATACTATCCTTAACAAAATCAAAATGGATAAAGGATCGGCTAGAGAAATAGCAAAATCGGTCAGTGTCATCTAAATAAGTAAGAGAGTGGTGGATCTAGATTACGATGTCCTAGGAGACACCCATAGTAAGAGATCCTATTTCTTTTGTGACTTTGCTTCTTCCTTTGGTATTGGTTCTTCCTTTGGTTTTGCTTCTTCCTTTGGTTTTGCTTCTTCCTTTGGTTTTGATGTAGTCTTGGATTTATTGTAAATTTCCAAAAATTTTATGCTCTCAATAGCCGGAATGAACTTAAACAAATCGGCTGATATTGCCTTTTTTATGACCTGCAGTCCCTCTGTTAAAAAGGATTCCTCGGGTAAGGTAATGGTCATTTCGGATTTATCAAAAGATATTGAAATTTTATCACCATCAACAAGGAGTCTTCTTTTGACAAGAGAAGATGCTTTCTCTTCGTTAGTTTGTAAGATCTTTAGAATGTTGACGTTATAATTTAGCGTTTTTCCTGCTAACCTGTGGTTGAAATCAACCTGAACTCGTCCGGATCCGATGAACCTGACAAATCCTCGTCTGTCATCTATGTCGACTACATCTCCAGCCTTAATTTCATCAGCTTTGTCACCGAATTTTCTTTGTGGTATCATTCTAACCTTATTTGGATCTCTCATGCCAAACGCCTTGTCAGGAGGTATATCAACATCCAAAGCATCACCGAGTTTTGCCGTTGATAGAATTTCATCTAGGCCCTTTAATATCCATCCTTCACCTATTGACACTAACCTGGGTTCATATTTTATGCTCGGATCATAGAGATTAGATTTTTTTGCATTTTCCTCTACAGTGGTCTCAAAAATTTCATCTGAATCCTTAACTTTAGCAGTATAGTCTATAAGAATAAGCGATCCTTTTTCCATTGTCACGAAATTTGCTGTCGGTTTACCATAATATTAAGCTTAACAACTTGCCATCATTGACTCAGCATATTGTTTGCAACTGATAATCCATCCTTAACGGGAGGCACACCCAGAATTGACATTGAAGATGAGATTGCAGAAAGAGTTCTCATAACGTGGTAACTGCTTACTTCACCCATGCATCCTACTCTAAAAACCTTTCCCTTAAGCTCTCCGAATCCCCCTGCTAACAATACCTTAAACTTAGATGAAATCAACTCTCGAAATTTTTTATCATCAATACCAGGAAGATAATTTACTGCAATTACAACATTGCTTCTAGAATTTGCATCGGCAAATGGAGTAAAACCCAAGGCTTCCAGTCCTGAATAGAATGCATTAGCACATTTTCTGTGTCTCTCAATTCTATTTTGAATTCCTTCTTCGAGAATAATATTTAATGCCTCTTGATAAGCATAGAAAAGGCTAATGGCAGGTGTGAAAGGAGTTTCAAAGCTGTCATTGTAGTATTTGAAATATCGCTTCAAGTTCAAATATTGACTTGCCGGAGGATTCTCTAACATGTATTTTTTTGCTTCCTTGCTTATAGAAATAGGGGCTATTCCAGGG
The DNA here is from genome assembly GCA_044870765.1 of Nitrososphaeraceae archaeon. Lineage (GTDB taxonomy): Archaea > Thermoproteota > Nitrososphaeria > Nitrososphaerales > Nitrososphaeraceae > TA-21. The sequence continues at coordinate 63,892 of JBIOZG010000035.1, read as the reverse complement.
GGTGCAGCTAGTGCTTTCTGAGTTGCGGTGAAACAAATGTCCACATTCCACTTATCCACAGGTAATTCATCGCCACCGAGAATTGAGACTGCATCAACTACAAAAAATGCTCCGTGGGCCTTACAGATATCACCTAATTTGGATAAATATCTCAAAGTAGTGCCTGTGGATGTTTCATTATAAACAACGTATAGCGCCTTGACTTTGGAATTGGAGTTTTTTTCAAAAGCCTCTTGTATTTTTCCTATTGGTGGATTTTGCCCATAAGGTGAATTTATCCTGATAGTTTTTCCACCATAGTTATCGATCAGATCTGCTAGTCTGGTACTAAATTCTCCATTTACTGGTATGATCACCACATCATCCTTTTTTATTAGATTTACAACAGAAGTTTCGACGGCCCCGGTACCTGATGTTGTAAGTACTACAATATCATTTTCGGTCTCAAATACTTTTTGTGTCTTACTTACGATATCTTTGTATAATTTTCTAAAATCATCACTTCGATGGTTTATCATCGGAGTAAGCATTGCGTTAATAACTCTATTAGGAACGTTAGTTGGGCCGGGAAGCATTACAAGGTATTCCAATTACAGTCATGAAAAGATTATAGCCAATATTTATAATTACGTAAAAATTGGAAAAAGACATAAATGATTTTATTTAGCCTTGAATTATGCCTAACGAACGTGCCAAAAGAATCCTTGATTCAATTGTTGGAAGCGGAATTAATGCATTGATGGTTTTCAAACCAGAAAATATTTTCTATTTGACGGGTTTTTGGGGGGAATCTGTGGCCATATGCACCCCTGATGAAACCAAACTCTTCGTTCCCAAGTTAGAAAGCAGCAGAGCATCAAATGAGTCCAAATATTCTGAAATTATTACTACTGAGCGCGGCGTAGGATTGATTAAATCAATAATGCCCTACTTAACAAAACAAAGATTTTATTCTGACTGTAGTGATTATGAAACAATTCAAGCTATTTTACCACAAACTGATAACAGTAAGTTTGTCTTGGATGAAGGTCCATTTCGAGATTCAAGGATTATCAAAGATGAATACGAAATTGAAAAAATCAAGGAGGCGTCGCATATAATAGACAAGCTATATGAAATATGCAAAGAGGAGATAAAAACAGGACTTACCGAAAAACAATTGCAGTCAAAATTACTCTTTGAAGCAATGAATCTGGAAGCAACTTCTACATGCTATCCTTATACTTTAAATCCATTCATAATTGCTGGTGGACCAAATAGTGCTCTACCTCATTTCGAAACATCAAACAGGGAATTTGCCAATGGAGACTTGGTAGTTATAGACTTAACACTGAGATATAAGGGGTATATTTCTGATGCCACTCGTACATTTGCCTTAAACAAGACGGATCCTATAATGTCCCAGGTGTACGATCTTGTCAGGAAATCTCAACAGCAGGGGCTCGAAAATATAAAGGAAGGAATTGAGTGTGGAAAAGTTGACGAGGCCTGCCGTAAAATAATATCAGACGAAGGGTATGGAGACAATTTCATTCATTCTACTGGACATGGAGTGGGTTTGGAAGTTCACGAACAACCATGGATACGTCAAAATGAACCAAAGAAACTATCCAGAGGCATGGTTGTTACAGTTGAGCCTGGTGTTTACATAAATTCCAAGTTTGGAGTAAGAATTGAAGACACAGTAATAGTTAATGACAGTGTCAAAGATTTAGCCCTAACTAAGTTTACCAAGGAGTTACTAATTCTGTAATCAAAAATCTCTTAATGCCCAATGTTAATTTTTTTTGAAATTATCGTTACTAATTTTTTTGCTATTTCCTTCTTTGATGCAAGTGGAATGTGAATTATGTTTTTTTCTTTATCTATTATGTAGATCTCGTTTGTATCAGAACCGAAGTGGCATCCTTTTCTTGAAACATCATTGGCTACGATTAAATCACCATTACACTCCTTAAGCTTAGCAACAGCTTTTTTCACCAATATCCCTTCTGAAACATCATATTCCGCTTTAAATGCCACCAAGAAAATTTTCTTATCAAAATCCTTTATTCTGTCGATAATTTTCGGAGTTGGAATAAGTTTAATAGCTGTAGTTCCTTTTCGAGTATCCATTTTGTTGGGAGATTTTTTTCCGGAATGTGCCACGATGAAATCAGCGACTGCGGCAGCATGAAAGACAATATGTTGCTTTTCTTTGGAAATTCTTTCTCTCAAGACCTTTAGCATTTCTTCAGTAGTCTTAACTCTTATGATATTCATTCTTGAATCATCTTGCATATTCAAGGAACCATGACCGTAAACAAAAGTTACATTGTAACCTTTATCTGCACAATGTTGTGCTATATTCAAACCCATTTTTCCAGAGCTTAAGTTGGTCAAAATTCTAATCGAATCAACATATTCAATAGTCGAACCTGCCGTTACCAATACATTCACTGTCGGCTCAATTTTTCCTTTCTTATTTGCAATTTTACTAATAACAAATTGCAATACCTTATCTGCAGAAACGACTTTGGCTTTATCTTCTGAAATCGATGGTTCTAATACCGATACTCCTAATGACTTTAATTTCTTTATGTTATCTCTGATAATGACATTTTCATACATGGCCTCGTGCATTGCAGGGGCAATAACAATGGGTATTTTTGAACCGAATGCTACACTCAGAACAGTGGTCACTGGATTGTCTTCTATTCCATTGGCAAATTTACCCAGAGTGTTGGCAGTGCAAGGATATACAAGAATTAGATCCGATTTTCCATAATTGGCAAGGGTGATATGTTCAAGCTCTGATGTTAATTCCGTTATAGTTTTGTTTCCTGTAGCCCAATTCATTATTTCTGCGGTCAGTAACTTGGAATTGGTTGATTTTGACATCACCGGGTGGACTTCTGCTCCATATCGCATCAGCATTCTACTAAGATCTATTGCTTTGTAGGCAGCAACACTTGCAGTAATGCAAAGGACGATATTCATTCCTTTCAGGACATTGCTCTCTTGACCTATGATTTCCTTCGAAACATGTTTTTGATTTCGAGAATTCTCTGAATTAATCATACCTAGACCCTTTTGAGCATTTCTTCAAGTTTTGTAAACTCTTCTTCGTTCATATGATATGTATGTTCTTCTTGCGGGAACTTTCCAGATTTAACTTCATTTTCGTATTCTTTTATTGCATCAAATATTTGTCCAGACAAATCAAGATACCTTTTTACAAACTTAGGCTCCATATCTTTATACAGGCCCAACATATCATGAATTACCAAAACTTGTCCATCCACATTGGGACCACATCCTATCCCTATTATTGGTACTTTAACAGATTGAGCTATGATTGATGATACTTCGTTGGTAACCTTTTCAAGAACAATGCTGAAAACACCAGCTTCTTCTAGTGCCCTTGCTTCGCCAATTAGCTTTAATGCATCTTCGGCCGTTTTTCCCTGTGAGCTGTAGCCATGGTATAGCGGAGTAGTCTGAGGCTGTAATCCTATATGTCCCATTACAGGAACACCAATGGCTGTCAAATTCTTGATTATATCGACAATTTCGGTTCCACCTTCTACCTTAACTGCATCACAACCGCATCTCAGAAATTTAAGGGCATTTTTAATCGCATTCGTTAAACCTGTTTGATAGGATCCAAATGGCATGTCAGCAACTATTAATGGTCTTGTTATTGCATTAGATACCCCTTTGCAAAAAGTCAACATTTCCGTCATTCCGATCTTCCTTGTCGAATCATATCCCAGCATGACGGTCGCTGCACTATCGCCTATCAGGACTATGTCCAAATTAGTCTCATTACAAATACGAGATATAGAATAATCATAAGATGTTAGCATTGTTATCTTTTCCTTGTTCCTTTTCTTGTCCAAAATTTCAGAAATTGTAACTTTTGATTTTTTTTGACCGCTCATTTCATATTCCCTTTTTGATTACTAGTAATGAGTTGCGTATATTTTCTTTGTTATCAAAATTCTTAATCAGACTCTGTAAATATGTCTTTTGCTTCTTGACAAGTTGTTCTGATAACCTTATCATATTCGGTATTGCACGCACAATGTTATCAATGATAGCAACGTTAGATGCTATCGCAGTTCTAGATAGCGGATTCAGATCGACAGAAATGACTTTCTTACCCATCCTTACTAGACTTTCTGTTCTATCGCCATCTTCTAATGTAACTAAGACAGTATCAGAGTCCATTATTCCTTCTTTAGCTACAAACTTGCGATTACTTGATATGCCATAGATTATGGACTTTGCCTTAGTGTCCACTCCCAGTACCTCGCGTGAACCTTCTTTTCTCAATATCCGCGCTATTGCATTGGATCTTGCCACACTCCTATGAAAAAGATTTACTTCGATTCTTGATTTAGTAACATAACTTAGTTTGACTAAATCTTTAGCACATAATGCTGCAGTATTACCATTTATGGATATAGCTGATTTATCTGATAATAATAGTATACATACTGCGACTTTTTCAGCGTCGTATGCGTATTTTGTGGTTTTCTCGCCCAGCAAATAATCAAACGCTTCACCTCTACCATGAGCAATTAGTCCTTGTGGAACGACGATTCCTCCATTGAATCCGTCAACCAGTTTTTCTCTTATGATGAGTGAACTTGCTCTCGGATGATTTGATGGGATTTTATGTGTCATTTTTTCTAATAATTTTGGCGCCCTCATTTTCAATATCAGAAATAAATAATCTTGCAGGGAAATTTTTTGAAATCTTGCCAATTGTGCTTAGTTCGTTTTCTTTCACTATTGTGAAAACCGTTTGCCCAAACAGAGCCGTACTTCCAGAAAAACCGTTCCGTACTAACATATCAATCAGACTATTACAACTTGTATTTGCATACTCCAAAGATTTTGAAAACTGGTATGATAGTTCCAGGAAGTCCGAGATCTTTTTTGTCTTTAGGACTTTCATAATCATCTTGTTACAATCATGGTTTGATATCTTTCTGATTCTGTCGATAAAATATCGGGTAAAAATGGGTGAAAAACAGAAAATTGCGATTTTGTAATTATTTATTTTTATCACGCTTGTTTTTCCAATACCAGGCGCCCCTGCTTTTGTCCGAAGACACAGTCCTCCGTAAAATTCTGAAAGTACCGTACCCAAACCTGTTTTGCACTCTATCTCAGCCTTATGAGCTATCTGAGCCGATTCTATATCGGATAGACCCGATGAAAGTGCTTCGTTGAGTGCATACGACAAACTCAGTGCTCCAGATCCACTTGTTCCAATTCCATATCCTATTGGTACATCAACTTCATGATTTACTTTTAGAAAGTACTTTTTGTTTACTTTATTCAGGAATTCCTTTATTATATATCTTGAAACGAGAGCATCTCTCGAAACGGCACCGTTGATTTGAATAATGAAATTGTTCGTTTCACTATCATAGAGCTCGACTGTGGTTCTTACTCCTTTGCTAATGGAGATCCCTGTCCCGAGAGAACCTTGTTTCAAAATAGATTCGCCTTTGACCTCACTATAGAATCCGGTAATGTGGCTTGGGCTATACGCCTTGGCGATAGAAATGGGTGGATTTATCTCTAAGGTCATTCTATGCAATAATATAATATTTTGAAAAATATAAGAATAATGTTTAATTAATTTATATGCATTTAAATTAGTATGTTTCAGAACGAACGACGCTTACAGAAAATTGGAAGTAGTGTCTTGATGTCATTACCAGCCGAATGGATAAAGACGCTAGGTCTAAAAAAGGGAGACATACTATCTATCGAAAATAACGATGATAATTCTATCACGATCTTTCCCGCTAGTGATAAAAATAGTCAAACCAAGGAAATAGCTATACACCTATCAGATCTTTCTCATGACAAATTGATAAATCAGATATATGGAGCATATCTGTTAGGTTATGACTTCATAAAGATAGTCAGCAAAACTCAAATCGATTTTAACAATCGAGAAATCGTTAAAAAAGCGATGCGAAATTTGATTGGTCTTGAAATAGTTGACGAAGACGGGCTGAATATGACCATCCAGTTCCTCTTGGACGCTCATTCTATGAATATCTCAAAAATATTGAAACAAATGAGCTCTATTGTCAGTGGCATGCACCGGGATATAGTTAACGCTATGAAAACAAGAGATACCGATATCGATCTACTTGTGAGGGGAAGAGATGATGAAGTGAATAGGCAATATTTTCTAATCGTACGATTAATTAGAACGGCAATGATGGATCGCAGATTGGCTTCGAGTCTGGATCTGAGTAATATCGATATTTTAGATTATAGAATTGCGGCAAATCATTTGGAAAATGCAGGAGATCTTATTTCTAAATTATCCTCCCAATTATCAGGATTCTTCGATGAAATTAAATATGAAAAAATAATTGACGCAAATTACTTGATTCTGGAAATGCAAGAAAAATCAATATTGGGATTCATAACCAAGGATACGGAAAAGTCCGCTCATGTAGTAACTCTTTTCAATAAGTTTAATACAATATCCGCCTTCTTAAAGAATGATTATATCAAGCTAGAAGGTGATTATCAATCTGTATTAAAGATAATACACATAGTCTACACAATGGACGAAATAGCAAGGTGTTGGACAGATATTGCTGATTTAATAAAGCCAATCTATTCAATTAGATGAAAAAATTTAGAGTTTGATCTGTTACAGGATGCAAGATAACACTAACTTTCAAGCTTTTTGATAACATCATCAAAATATCTTAGAGGTACTATCTTTACGGTATTGAATGAAGAAATTCCCACCGCTATACTCAGCTCCTCAATATCATGTGCGTTTTCTGCTTCTAAAATTATGACCCACTCATGTTCCAGAACTGACATGTAAAAGGCAACGATTTTTTTTACATTAAATTTTGAAATATTACTTTCAAGATTACGTTTCATTTCTTTAAAAATTCCTTTGCTTTTCTCATTATTTAGCGGGCATGATTCTGGACTATGTACTGCAAATACTCCAAATAGTGAATTCTTATTTGATACCATTTGATCTTTTATCTATTCTGGACACTTAAATGAGTTATTACTTCTGACACGATTTATTGTCGCCAGGGATTATTTGCCGCGTTTCTTTTTATTTCCGGAGTTAGCGCACTTGCAGTTGCTACCTTCGCCAAAAAACTAAATCAAAAAGCTTCCAGAAAAGCTATGATTTTCGGCACAATATATGGAACTATCATGACAGTAACCTATCTCGTCATGCCGCTAAACCAGACCAGATATCGATATAGTTGAATCTGATTGATACTTTTTGAGTTTTCAGTGGTTAAACAATCGTAATGTTTTGGGCGATTCTTGGGTCAATAATTGAGGTTTTATGACAGCAGTTTGATCCTGACAAATTTGAAAAAATATTGCCTTCTAAGATCCATTGCCGCTGTCAAACTCTAACTGTGGCGATAATTTTCGTAAAAAAACTCAAGTTTTGATATCAATTAATCTCAAATTACTAATTATTGCCATTGATTGAAGGTGAGCACGTAATTCTTTGTCTGGATTTAATGGCTCTTTGATCTATTATATCTAGAGATAGTAAAGGCATAATGCATCATGGTAAACCAGTGACAATTCGTCTGAAATCATCATAGTAGAATATTTATATTCATTATAATACTATCATTTTCATAACCAGAAAAACTGTTTACGGTAAATGTCCAAAATGTAGGACTAAAAGTCAACTTGAAGTAATTTCAAGTAATCCTGGAAATGAGAAATTTAGATGCAATATGTGTTATAACAAATTTACAATGGATGAGCTTTGAGAAGGTATCCAACCAATACAGAGCATATATTATATTGTAATATCGATGAATTTGTGACAAATTAATCGAGGTGACAATTGTACTAAAAATACAAGAATTAATATTGAAATATGTGTAGGTCCAAATTAAGACAAGATTGGATACTTTAGACGATTCCCTGCGTGATGTAAATAAGAACAAAGAGCGGAATACTTATTTACCTAAACAAGGATCATTCCGTGAATCATCTTTTCAACATCCAGTAAAGATTGGAGAGGAGTATGACGTAATTATCCAGGATATGAGCAGGAATGGCGATTCTGGCGTTACACGAATAAGAGGTCTGGTCACTTTCGTCGGAGGGACAAAACCGGATGATAGAGTAAAAATTAAGATTACCAAGATAGGAAAGGGATACGCTAGAGCACAGTTGATTTCATATTTAGATTCATAAATAGCGAAGCTTACATGACCATGACTAAATTTAATCCCAGTATCTTTGCCTAGCGTCCATCTACTCCAATTGTTCTAATGTTTTGAGTGCTTTGTTTTGATCAATAAAGTATATATCTTGTCCGTTAAAATATGTGATGTTGAGAATTTTTCTCGTCTTGGTTCTTTTGTTAATTCTCCCAATTTGGGAAGTAGACGCTGCTAAATATGCAACAGTACCAAATCCACAACCGCCCAACGATCTTGTTGTAAAGTGCGATAGCGGGAATTATTCATCTACTGCGTGCAGTATTGCTAATGACCTATCCTCTCTTTCGCCAACTAACATTGCTACTTATGGGTTGGTCAATCAGGAATCAACAGTAATTGAGCAAAGCCTCAAACTCTTGGACAATTTCACGTTGACTAAAGTCTTGCAAAGTATCACTGGAGAGGAACTTGCTCAAATTAGACAAAAATTGACCAATCAAACTTTCGATGATATAGTACCTGAACCTCTGCGTGAGCCCTTATTAAATAGACTGTCTCTCAATTAGTAAATATTATTTTTTTATTATTAAAGCTGTTAACATAATATTTCAAACAGAAGCACTGTTCTTAGTGTTTCTTCACTCCTACATCGATTTCAAAAAATTCACTTTCCACCCGTATGTTAATTTGGAATTATAAAATTAGAATCTCACTAATCAAATAAGGTTTTATTTATGCAAGTATTAAGTTTGGTATGGAATATTTCCTAGGAACACTATTTTTTGAATAAATTGGAACGATCTCATAAAGTTCTACTTTTTTTGGCTAGTGTAATTGTAAAATCGTTTATGATGTCAATAGTTTCTAGTTACGTTTTTTGTGGTAGTATTAGCCCATACGTCCTTTTTTTCCATTGTATTGACAATGTTCCTTTTGTTGGGGGGAGTATAGCAGCTGTTGCTATCGCTGGTGCTATTTTTGGATACTATATCACAAAGCTTAGATCATTTGATTCAATATTTCCGAATTTAATGATGGGCGATTTTATAGTTACTGCAATGTATTTCGGTGCTTCCTTCTCTGCAACTTCATTTATTGCATCGAAAGTGATGTTTTGGTTATTTGGTATATGGATATTGGGTATGCTTCTCGCTCCTTTTAACAAGGAACATACTATCCTAAAAAAGGTAACTGAATACGGTTCGATAGTTGCATTAGGAACCCTACTTACTGCGCATTTTATTCCGTATTTGCAAGAATATCAATCTTCGTATACTGTTGGCATGATGGTAACTAGTATTTTGAGTTTATTTGGAGCCGGTCGGGACAGATAATTGGGTTTTTGGGTTTACTAATAAACAGACATAACATCAATGGGTTAAGTTAAGCGTTTATACAAAACTTCATGATTTCCTGTTGTATTATCTTCCCATACCATGTGAATTCCATTTCGCGATACTGTAATAGAAGGACATTCTGAGACTCCAGTGTTGTCGCTAACATTTACTGGCATATCCTTACTAGTTTCATTGATTTTACTCGTGGTCAGGTAGATATCTTGATTACCATTTATATCATCTTGCCACGCGACGTATATCGTGTCATTAACAATCATATTTTCCACATTTGACGAGTTAATAGAAGATATGAGAATTGTACTCCCAAAATCGTTACCATTGTTTTCGCTGCTTTTAGTGTAAACATATTTTTTATCTACTGGCAAATTGCTAGTCCATGAAACTAGTGCACGATCGGTAAATGCAGCCACTTGAGATTCGCCCCCATCTATTCCTTGGGTATTTAGTTTTCTAGGATTAGTATCATTATATGCGCTGTTGTATTCTTGACCTTTAATAAACAAGATTTCTGTATCTTTATCCATCTTTTTATCCCATGTTATGTAATAACCATCTGCATTTGCGGCTATCTTGGGATAGGTTTCTGCATCAGCTTTGCCAATCTCTCTTAGTTCTCCGAAAGTTTCACCCTCATCGTCACTTTTACTAAACAATACCTTATTGTTAATTTCTGTGTTAAATCCATTCCATACTATGTATACATTTTTCCCTTTTGCGGCAAGCTCGGCATGATGTGGACCTATTGTGTTCTGAGCTACCATAATATTTTCAGAGAATGTCTTGCCACTGTCGGGACTCTTGGAAAACATTACTTTTCTTTCGCCAGAGGAGTCGTCCACCCATGCAATATAGATATTATCTCCAACAGATGCGATTTGTGGATGTTCCGAAAACCCAGGGTTATTACTAAGGTTTACCGGGTCTCCAAAAGTGTCTCCTCCATCGTTACTCTTCATAAAGAATATATCATAATTTTTGCTTGCGTAATTCCCTACAGACTCTTGCCAGATCACATATACACTATTTGATGATGAACTTATCTGGGGATATACAGAGTCATCTTCGTTCTGAGTTAGATTCTTTATTTCACTATAATTTAGACTTTCGGAGATTTTTTTCTTTTCTTTATTATCTATATCACTTCCCTCAGCAACTGTGGATGATCCTATTATGAGTAATGTAATTATAAAAACTTGGTATGGAGGAATTTTCATGATAATGATGGTATATTTTTAGATATTTATCTGTACATCAGACTTCCATTTATCGCCTGATTCCTAACCCAAATATTATACTCTGTAAATACAACTCGTGAAAACTGCTAAGAAATTAACTGCCGAATATCTTGCACGCCGGTATACCTAATATAATGTGTCTTATAGCCAGTATTTTTGAACCATTAGATTATCACTTCTTTCAAATCCCCCTCCCCATCTCACAGGAGCTTCTTTTGTTAAATATTCCAACATTCTAAAAAGAACTCATGTCTCATCTTACTACATTTAATCAAAATGATTATGAACCAAAATTCCAAAATGCTTATGAATATCTTGATAATGTTAAACTTGAAATTAGAGGATTAACGTCTGCAATAGAACTTGAAATTCACGATATTGTGTGTGTGGTAGGAATTTCAGAACTTACAAATATACTTTTAACAAGAATTGGCGTATGCTGCTTACTTCCTAGAAGGTCTTGTGGTTTTATATCCAATTGTACATCTCATTCAAATGTATTAGTTATAGATGCAGGGAACAGCACAGATGTATATCAGTATGTAGAATTTGGACGACAGTATGGATTGAATACCAAACAAGTCTTACAAAGAGTAGTGGTAACAAGGGTTTTTACATTATATCAACTTGTACATTTAATAGTCTATAAGCTACCCAATATGATTCATAAATTCAATGCTAAATTAATATTAATTCCAGATTTGTTTGATATGTTTATTCAAGATGAAATCGATATCAAAGAAGCTAAATCATTAATAAAAGAAATTATGGATGCCATATTGATATTATCTCGTAAAAATAATATCTTATTTATAATTTCAATACTATTAAATAAACTTCTTTCTATTTCAGATTTATATTGCAATACGCTACTTCCTTTGTTTAATAAAAATATAGAAATTATTCAAAACAAATTCAGTGAGCGATTTAACGTGAAAATAAATGAAAAATCCTGCAAATATGTTACTAATTATGTTACCATGAATAGGAAATATTTAATATCCAAGAGCGACTTACTAATAGTTTCAAATAAGTAGATGATAAAATGGGCAGAACAACTCCATCATTCAGAATCTCAAGTACAATTGAAGAGCGAAAATGGAAACCATTCCGAAATCTCCTTGATAAAACAGACAAGAAGATATTTGATGAAATGTTTTTACTTACACGACTATATAATACTGCATCCTATCAATGTGTTAGACCTGTCAGAATACAAGCTATTTTAATGTCCATTGTATTTCCTAATTATAAAAAACTGTTTCAATTATCTAAATCCAATATAAAATTTGCAATGGATCTAACTTAGTGATATATATGATCTTATTTCCAGAAGATGATATTCTAATACGAGAAATCGAATCATGGAAGGGTTTTGCTGACATGTTATATTCAGAGGACAGAAGATTATTTTTACAAATGTTAAATGACTGTCATAGATATAGTAATGCAATAAATGCCAAGGGAGAGCCATTCCCAGCTGAAGCTTTATTGATGACTCTGGTATTCATACAACATAAAATGATTAATTGGTTAATAAAATATCAATATAAGAAATTAAGGTAATCCAACATAAAACCGTTCCTTTATTTCTTTTTGAAATCTAAATATCATTACTGAGAAAAGGAAATCTAAATAATATGAAGGCAAGAGTTTTACATTCTAATATCACTTTAGAATAAATATAATATATCAAAGATCTCTGTTAATGGTGAGCATCAGTGTACTTTGGCGAGAGGCTTGGTTGAAACCTCTCTCGATCTACGATATTGAAACAAAAGTTTGCAAATTCTGTAACAAAAAGTTAAGGAATCAAGACTTTGTTACATCGTGTGAATTCTGCGAAATTGGTATTATGCATGACAATTGTGCCAATGAACACATCCTGAATAAACACAAAGCAGAGATAAGGAGGAAAATAGAACTACACAAGGACAAGCCATTACATGATTTTCAGTAATGTACTATTCAGATTGCGCATTTGTTAAAATATTCTTATATTAAATTCTATTTTGGATAGAATTTCGATACTAATCAAAGAGTACTCTTAGAAATTCGCAGTACTAGTGATCACATGTTCTTCATTTAAGTATCGAGAACGATTTTCTATTTTTGATACTAATTCTCTTGTGGCGCTGGATCAAGTAGTCTAAAAAAGTTTACAAAATTGACCAAATATCTAATCGAAAAGATTATTTACAAGAGATAGAGCACTTTATGAGGATGAACAAATACGTATATGTTATGCTGGTTTTTGCCGTCGCGTTTACTGCGATGCAACTTTTAACATGGAGTACAGCAGAAGCTGGGAAATATCCGAGAATTAGAGCCGACGCAGGTAATGACTTCAAGGTCTTTGAAAATCAAGAGGTGAAGCTTGATGGTTCTGATAGCAAAGGCGGATTTAAAAAATTCGTTGACTATGATTGGGAATTAGTCAGGGTAAATGGCGCCAAAGTACAAAATAATCAACCCATTGCAATAGATAATGACGATAAACCTGAAGCTTCGTTCAAGGCTCCAGAGGTGGCAGCCGGGGAAGTTACATATGAGTTCAAATTAAAAGTTAAAGATGAGGTTGATAGAGAAGACGATGATATAGTTACAGTTCATGTGATGAACCAACAACCTACAGTTCCCGTTGGACCCACCTAGTGTCAGGTACAAGTACGGCCTGAATTAATCTGTCCACATAGTGCACGTGATCAGAAAATCAAAAACTAAAGGCCTTAGATTGCATTTAGAGTAACACTCATGGACTAATTCAATTCTTTTTACTATTTATTTCCGCCACTTTTCATTTCCCTTAGTTTTTGAACTCGCTTTTCTACAGGAGGGTGAGTAGAGAATAGGTTGGCAATAGAACTTCCAGAAAGAGCAGGGATTATAAAGAATGCATTCAATTTTTGAACGTTTTCTAATTCCTTTGTTGGAATATTTCCCATTTTGCCACTTATTTTAAGAAGAGCACTAGCCAATTTATCCGGTTTTCCAGTCATGATTGCTCCACTTCTATCTGCTGAATATTCCCTGTATCTTGAAATAGCTCTGATAATCAAGAAGCTTACAACCCACGTTATCAATGCAACTAAAATCACAATTGCCGTACCTCCCGAAGAGTTTCGACCTCTTCCTTGCAATCCACCAAAAAATCCAAATTGCACAAGATACCAGGCTACCATAGAAAATACACTGGCCAATGTTAGAACTAAAACGTCCCTACTTCTAACATGACTCAATTCGTGTCCTATTACTGCCTCAAGCTCATCATCATCCAAGAGATCTAAAATCCCTGAAGTTACTGCAACCAGAGAGCTTTTAGGACTTTTACCTGTGGCAAAAGCATTAGGGACCGTGGAATCAACTATTGCAACTTTGGGTTTCGGGATTCCGTTGTCAGCTGAAAGTCTTTCCACAATTTCATGCAGTCTAGGATACTGTTCTTTTGATACGATGGTGGCACCAGAACTCCATAGAACTATTTTGTCCGAGAAATACCACTGCGCTAAAATCATTATAGATGCTATTATCGTTAGTGGGATGTATCCTACTCCAAGATAGTGAAGTATACTCAAGAATATGATATAGAGTATACCCAAGATAACGAAACTCAAGACCATCCTAGCATTCAGACCAAAGTCTGCCTTCCATCGTGTATCCATAAATTATGTATTAGAATATTGCACGTTTACTTAATTAATTAATCTAATGCATTGTTCTTGTCTCAATCATACGATTAACATGTAATTGACTGAAAGAAGAGGCTATGATTTATAGGTGTAAAACGAGAATATAAGAATCAGATTAAGTGACAAAAATCATAACGGCCGAAGACAAAATCGACAATAATAACAAGCTATTAGATTTGAAAGACTTTAACGACGTGTTTGAGTTTGTAAAGTCTTCTGTGAATTCAGTATACGAGATGAAGCGAGCTGGTTTGAGCCTGATGCTTCATGGAATGCCTACCAGAGTAGGAGCTTATCACGTTTTGGGCTCAAACGTCATTGCCATCAATAGTATCCTGTTAGACCTGGTAAGAAAACATTCAACTTCCAATTATGAATACAACTCTTATTTATTTACCGTACTTTTGCACGAGTATCTTCATAGTTTTGGAATTTTAGATGAAAACACAGTTAGAAATATGAGCCTAGAACTATGCCAAAAATTCTTTGGTGAGATCCAGGCAGTAACTGTCATGGCTGAAGATCCACTGAAAATTTTTCCTCAAATAGGACTAGTAAGATTCGATAAATTTGAAAACAAATTTGAACTAATTAAGAACTTTGATAACTCGAATCAGACTTACATACGATAATAAAATTCGCCAAAATGCTGCGTGCTATAATCCATACCGCACCTCTGTCAGTACAAAAGGCACCATCATTATTGGTTAAATAAAAGAAAAGGAAAGTCTAATTTGATACCTTAATTGGCTCTAGCTCGAGTTCGGCTTCATTATCTTCCTTTTCCAGTGCTTTTTTGTTTGTTAGTTTTACATTCTCCGGGATTTCAAATTCATAGCACATTTTGATCTTGTATGAATGGGTAATTGTACTATAAAGCATTTTTGAAAGGCCAAAATTAGTTCCATGACCTCAACCATACTGCTGCCGTTACTTTGCGGATAATCTACTAATACTTCGACCCCAAAAAAAAGATAATGTGTAATACTGCCGTTGTGTTAGGTAAGGAGCTTTCAAATTATACCTTTGGTGAGAAACATCCATTTAATTCTCGTAGACTGGATGCCTTTTGGTCAAAAATCACTCAATCACCGGACATTAGCTCTGATAATCTGAAAGTAATTTCCCCTGCCATAACAGATGAACGTATAATATCTTATTTTCATGACAAAGACTATATCAATTTTGTAAAAAAATCCTCAATAGAGGGAATAGGATATCTTGACTCCGGTGATACACCTTCCTTCAAGGGAGTATTTGATGCTTCTTTGTATGTAGTAGGATCTACATTATTAGCCCTTGATACTGTAATTAATAATACCGACGGGATTATCCATGCATTTAATCCAATCGGAGGTCTGCATCATGCACGAAGGAATGCAGCAGGAGGTTTCTGTGTATTTAATGACATAGGAGTTGCCATAATGTATGCCAGAAAGAAATATGATTTGAGGAAAATACTGTATATTGATATTGATGCTCATCATGGAGATGGCGTGTACTACGAATTTGAGCAAGATCCTGATTTGTTCATAGCCGATATTCACGAGGACGGTTCATACTTATATCCTGGAACAGGATTTGAATCAGAAAATGGTTCAGGAGCAGGAAAGGGTACAAAGCTAAACTTATCACTGCCCCCTGGTGCTACAGATAATGACTTTATTTCGGCATTTATGAAAATTGAAAATTTCATTAATTCTATGAATTTTGAGCTCATAATAATGCAATGCGGGGCAGACGGCTTATCTGGGGATCCCTTAACACATTTGAAATATACTGAGAAATCACATGAATATGCTGCTCGATTTATGCATAACTTCGCGCACGAGAGATCTCATTGTAGAATTATTGGCCTTGGTGGAGGAGGCTACAACACACAGAATTTGGCGATGGCGTGGAACAGGGTTGTTAAGGCATTTGTATCCGACCATGCAGTCTCAAAAAAATAATTTAAGAAAATTCTAAACGGATATTGTTAAGAAAGATTTTTTATTTAGGTAGGATAAAGTATCTTGGACTGATAAAAACAATGTTCAATTTAACTAAATATATGGTTCTGTTAGGCTTGGTCTTGTCAATTTTTGTCCTGTGTGATACAATGGTTTTGACACATTCCTCATTCGCACAAAATAGCCAGGGAATAGCTATCTCGTTAGGCAATTCCAGCTTTGTACCACTAACAAATACGGACGCAAACCAAGTTAGAGTAAATGTGAAATATACAGTTGAAGATGAATCGCTAAAAAATAAAATGATAAACGCAGTAATGGCAGTGTTTGCCCCAAATGGATCATTTCTGAAGACTACTTCATTTCCTAATGGTTTTACTGCAGAGAGTGATGGTGGGGTACAATTACTTAAGACTAATTTCCAAGACAAGTCGATAGAAAGTGTGGTTGCCAATATCACATTCACCGACTTAACAAAGTCTAGAGCATTGTCAAACATACTTACCGTCAATCTCGATCTCAAAGATACGCCAACAGTAAGTTCGCTATTGGGGAACAGACCTTCATTTCAAAATTAACAATATTGAACCTTTTTAGCGGAGATATCGGTTAACTTTTCTTTCACTTCTCCTCTAACAGCTTACTGCTTTCGGCTCTTTATTTCTTTACTGACTAGTTTAAGCCTGACGCTTGTATAATTCTAACTTTTATTTTTGATACGAGTCATCTATTATGGAAAATAATGAAAAAATAGTTACAGCCATATGTGCAAAAGCACGCTCTTGCATTTATTGTTGAACTTGAATTGGCGATATTCTAATAAAATCTTCTACTTGGTTTCGGTTTATAATTTGTAAATTCTAATAAATTAATCAGGCGTTTAATTGGATGTTTAATATAATGTAACTAAACTAGAAAATTCAAATAGTAATTCTCCAGAACGGGAACTACATTGTTTGCATATTACATACTTAAATAGTATTTCCAATTATAATTTTACAATGTTATCGGTATCATGTAGAGAAGTGGGAGTCGACTGCGATTATGTAGGAAAGGGCGAAACTGAAAATGAACTAATGGATAATTTGATAGAACATGCAATAAAGGATCATGGTTATACACGTGAGGACGTGCTAAAACCCGAAATGCAGGAAAAAATCAAAGCGCATATACACAAATCCTAAGACAAAATAGTTACCACCATCGAATCTTAATTATCGGTTTGTAGTTCTGTTGTTACTGTGAAGAAGAATCGATATTTATTTTCATCTTTTAATAGTATGGTAAAAGGTATCTAGTATGATTAGGTATATTGCCTATGCGAATATACCTAGTTACGAAGCTTTGGATCCCTAGCCAGGATTATTATGCTCAAGATGACAAATGCTACTTGAAATATTTCTATTACAATTGCGGTTTCACCTATTGATCCCCCTCTACCATTAATTGGATTTCCCGGAAACCTTGTAATAGCCCAAATAATTATAAAAGTCAGAGTTCCTGCGATACCAACGTAATACCAGGCTTTATTCCATCCTCTCATAGTAGGAAGAACCCAAAATATTTGAGCCAGTCCTCCGATTAAGAATAGTAAACCTGTATTAAAGTTTCTGTCAATAGAATTTGCAACCAAAGACAGATGCAATATGCCTGCAATAAAAGTACTACCGGCAGCACCATACCTTAATAGACTAAATTTTTCTCTCATTTTTGTAATAGATTTATTTAACGTGTTATAAAAAAGAATCGGTCCTTTGTTCTTACTTTGCGATAAAAAAATCTTTACGATATTAAAGATGTTGGTTTCAAGTATTTTATTGTTACCAACAATTATTAACTATATTCTGTTCCGTTATAACATTATCTTTTACTAGTATTTTCCCGTGTATTACCCTGACCTCCAACTGCACAATATTTTAGTTTTGAAATCTCGATATTCTAAATATACGCAGTATGATTGACTATTTGTGTTCATAAATGTAATAGGATTGCATAAAAAATATAAACAATATCTAGTATAATCATGTGTGAATAAAATATATCTAAGAATTTTGTTTCTGGTTGTTCTAGTTAGTTCAGTTTTAGTATCGGGAAGCTCAGTGAAACTAATAAGCGGTCAGACTTCTAATATAGTAACAAATGTTACTGATCTCACAAAATCCGATCTTTCTGGCGCTGATATTCAATTAGAAAATAAAACTATTGATTATTTTAATCAGGCACATGGGTATCTCGTATTTCCAAGTAAACTAAACGCTAACAATAGTGAAATTAATAGCAACATGAAGCTTCCTGGAGTCGTCATGATCCATGAAAACAAAGGACTAAATGAGAATATCAAAAATATGGCAAATCTTTTGGCTAAAAATGGATATGTTGTACTGGCCGTAGATTTATTTAAAGGTGAGGTTACCACTGATCGAAACCGTTCATCTGAGTTAACCCAACAGATTAGGGATAATCAAGATATAGCGACCTCTAATTTAAAATCAGCGGTTAAATACCTGTCTTCACTTCCGAATGTAAATCCGGAGAAGATAGTATCATTAGGGTGGTGTTTTGGAGGAGGGCAATCTTTACAGCTTGCCCTAAACAGCCAGGATCATCCATTGGCTGCAACTATTATCTATTACGGCCGTTTGGTAACAGATAATGCAACCCTCGCAAGTATAAAGTGGCCTGTATTGGGTATATTCGGAGATCAGGATATGTCTATACAAGTTGACACAGTAAAGGCGTTTGAATCAGCTTTAAAATCAAATGGCACACCAAATGAGATCTATATTTACAAAGGAGTTGATCACGCATTTGCAAATCCATCAGGCGATAATTACGCTCCGAAGGAAACTCAAGACGCATGGCAAAAGACATTGTCATTTCTTAAGAAGTATACTAGCGCATGATCAATCATGCGAAAGCAAACCAAAAGGAGTTGTGGTCTTATCATATGGAATGCTACTCTTGCTCCTGATGTCGTTTGTATATAAAGTTGAAAATGTCAGAATTGTCGAAATTTTTCTGAATTCTATAGTTCGTAGCAGTACTCTTGGCAAAAACAATTTACTCTCAATTACCTTCCAAACTAGTTTTTATAATTGGGTATGACATGAAGTAATAATGCACAAAAAAAGCATTGTATCTATAAAAGTAGAGCCAACAGAAAAATACAAAGATAAATTCACAGGAGATTTTGTAATCAAGAGTGTATTAGATAAAGACGATTCAAGCGAACAGGAAATGTATAATGTGACTTTTAAGGCTGGCTGTAGAACTAGGCCGCACATACATGCTTCAGAACAGATATTGATTGCCACTGAGGGAAAGGGTGTAGTAGTATTCGCAAAAAGAATAAAGATCGATCCAGATCAAATTACTAAAACAGAGATAGAAGTTGAAAGTACCATCATGATGGAAAAGGGTGATGTAATCTGCGTTCCGGCTTTTATTTTGCATTGGCATGGATGCATGAATAATAAAGAAGACTTTACTCATATTGCGATACGAAAGAGGACGGACTTGGATAATATTTGGTTCTAACAGATAACCGGGGTTATTCTATGGTAGTAATTTGACCCTAGGCCGAACAAAGTTTGGCATTTCTTATAGAAACAATTAATTATTTCATTAATTCTTTCGATTCGCATGAACAAGTTACAATTAGGAGTTCAATCAATTCTCATAATTTTGGTCATTATGGCTGCTGTGGGATCATCGGTTCAATCTCAGCTATCTGCAGCTTTTGTGTCCAATGCTACAATATCTGATGAAAGGTATGTTGGACAGAAGACAGAAATGTCAAATCCAGCCTCTCCAACGGTCACACCTCATGGCAAAGTTCCACATCAGATTATTTTTGCTCTACCATTGAGAAATGATAGTAAGATCTGGACTGGTACGGTAACATTTACTGCAAGTAAACCCATAGAAATAGAGGTATTACATGGTTACAATCCTCAATCAGCCGTAGATGCTGAACACGGCGAGCCGTATCATGCAACATTACCTAACAATAAGACTGTTGCCATTTCTACAATGACGTTGTTTACTGACACCCCTGTTAAAGTAACTGATACGCCTATAAGTACAGGTTCATTACAATTTACTGGAAGTGCTCTAGTTTTTCATAAAACAAGTGGCGAACCATTTACCGTTACTTATACTGTTGATGCCGTTGCAAGGACACCAAATAATTAAAAAGTCCTTCGATCAAGTTTACCAGTCCGTTTCGAATAATGAGCATAAATTGGAAAATAGCATGATTTGCTATACGGACGTAATCCTAAAGGTGCATAATTTTATTTAATATTTCCTTGGATAAGATTACAAAGCAATGGAAAGAAATACCAAAGAATTTTCATTTCTTGCTGATGCCATGCTCGGTAAAATTGCTAGGAAATTGAGAATATTTGGTTTTGATACAGTTTATGACTCTAATTTGGATGATGAAAATATTTTGAATTCATCAAACTACTTAGGAAGAATAGTACTAACAAGCGACAAGGAATTGTTTAACAGATGTAAGAAAAAACGAATAGCTGCCATTCTTACTTACAAAGAAACAGAAATAGAAAACTTAGTTACTATCTTTAGAACTCTAAATATCAAATATATTAATTCGCCAACAGTCCCTTATTTATGTACTAGTTGTAATGGTAAAATAGATAAAATTTCTGATAATAGTTTGATCAATAACAAACTTTCAGACCAGTTATTGCAATCCCATAAAATATTCTACAAATGCACAAAATGTAACAAGATTTATTGGGCAGGCAGTCATATGAAACGAATTTCGAGATTAATTAATGAAATAAATGCCAAATTGACATAATCGTTTTTTATCTTGTCTAAATTAGCATTTATCTGCTGCACAATTCATAAAGTACGGCAATTCTTAATATCATATAATTATGATATGTCCTTGTTGTGGAGAGCATCTAGTATGTGAGAAGGAAACTGAAAAGCTCAAATCATATAGGTGTTTGTCATGTGGATTGAAAAACACTGAGCTAAAGGAAAGCACCTGATATGTATAACGGCTAAGATGAAGTTGATGTTAGAACCTCAATATCCATCTAATTGGAGAGAAGAGATAAACGACTTACCACTGTCTACACCCGTCGTGCGTAGTACCGCCTATTTATAACAGTTCCTAAATTGGATACGGTCACAAACACGTCCTTAAACACTAGCGAATGTGGGGGAACGAACCCAAGAAGTCTTTCGATCCTCTTCCACATCCAATATCTAAAACTTTAACTCCTTTTTTCAATCTGTCCATGCAAATTGAATCTAATGACTATTATTCACTAGTAGGATCGTCGTTGAAAAGTAACCCTTCTCGAACTTGGTTGGAATCAATAAATATCATTTTGAAACATAAATGAATCACAAAAAAGGCTATTTTGTTAATGGAAATACCTGCCATGAGAATAGATCCGGATAATGAAAATTATGCATTAATCTCTATATATTAGTATCAGTTTTCATCCATACTCTATCTTCAAGATATCCAATTAGTTTTATCATTTGTTCAACTCTAACTTTACCTCCAACCTCGCTATTACAATATTTATAACGTCCTATTAATTGAGAATGTTCTTCTTCAGAGAGAATACCATTTTCCTCAATAAGATCAAAGAATAAATCCTCTTTTTCAGTATGTGTACTTATGAATACCGAATATGCCTTCAAGAATCTAGCTACTCTTTCCCTAGAATTAGGTCCGTCTTCCCAAGATACTAAACTTTGAACTAACATCTTTGCTATTCTTCTGCCCAGTTCATGTTCTATTAAGAATTTTCGTATCTCCTCAGAAAAGTTATTTTTTTCGTTCATTTGTGGGAAATATGCCTTTTCTTCCTTACCATGATGTAATTTATCAACAAATTCCTGAATAAGCATTGATATTATTTTGATATCTTCTATAGGAATATCTGAGTTGTCATATAAGAGATCAGAACATTTCTTTGCTATTCTACCAAGTCGATTTACTAGAACGTGATCTTGCTTGAGGTTTTTTGTTGCATTCAAGACCATTCAGAATTTGCGAAAAGATAAATGATTCAAAAATGCGACAATAGTGATACGGTATATCAAAGAATAGCGCATGGATTAGCCACGATCAGGTTCTTTATATTTATTTAATTTTGCATCCCAAATTATACTCTACTTACTAATACTGACCTTGTAAGTTAGAGGGAATTTGATTTGATATTAAAATCTTAATTTAAACTTGTAAGTATTCTCAATATCTTTTTTGGTAGCGTTTGACTTTCAAAATGTTGGTCTAAATGCGATAGCCTTGAATCTATACAACTTCCTGCGTTGCAAGTTTTTGGTTACTTAGGGGTAATAATAAATATCTATTTAAGTGGTTAGTCGATTTCTATACTAATATATGAATGGCCAAAGGACAGGCAATAATCAAGAAATTGACCCCACTGAATTAAAAAAGAAAATAGATAATAACGAAGATATTTTCATTCTAGATGTTAGGACACCTCAAGAATATGAATCTTGGAAGTTATCATATGATAATCATCAAAATCCTAAATTGATTCCGGTTGATCGCTTGTTTACGAACGATTCTAACTTGCTCAAAGAGATACCAAAAGATAAAGAGATTGTCACACTATGTGCTCACGGAAACAGGTCCATGATGGCAGCAAGGCTACTCAATCAATTAGGATATAACGTAAAAAGTGTCAGAGGAGGAATGGCGGGTTGGAATAAAGTCTACGATGATGCAGAAATTGTGGTTCCTAATGACGCTCCATTTAGAATATGGCAAATCAGAAGAATATCCAAAGGATGTATGGGATACATTATATCTTCTAAAGACGATAGTACGGCAGTAGTAATAGATCCAAGTCGTGAAAATTATGAGGCTTTTCTAAATGTTGCGAAGGAAAATGGATTGAAAATAATAAAAATAATTGATACTCACCAGCATGCAGATCATGTATCTGGAGTAGCAAAGTTGGCTAAATCAATAAATGCACAGGCACATGAGGAAGTAAAGGCATATTTCAGTTCGCTTGAAGAATACAATAGTGAAAATACTGAAATCAATATCAAGTACATTAAAAATGGAGAACAAATTGAAATATCAAAGAAAATTTGGTTAAAAGCTATTCACACTCCAGGGCATACGAATGGTAGTTTTTCTTTCTTGATAGAGCATTCTGGTTCTGATTCCGGTTCTGATAAATCTGATGGAATGAACAGCACTGATAACCATACTCAGTATTCGTATTTATTCACCGGAGATACTCTATTCGTAGATGGTGTAGGGCGACCTGACCTTACGGAAGAAGCAAAAAAATACGCAGAAATGCTATACGAGAGTTATCACCAAACGATAGTTCAATTCCCAGACAATACCATGATACTTCCTGCACACTTTAATGGAAGCTCAATTAGTTTAAAGCACGCTGTCCCAATAACTGACACGATCGGTTCACTAAAGAAAAAAGTAACGCTTCTTTCCATGAACAAGGATGAATTTGTACATTTAGTTACTGACACCTTGCCAGCGAGACCAATGAACTACAAGACAATTATAGATATCAATAAGAGGATTCTAACATTTGACAATATGCAAATGCCCGATTTAGAGGCTGGCCCCAATTCGTGTGCCGTATCCATAGAACCAAAATAATAATAAATTCACCGATCAAAACTTTATGTATAACAGTGCCGAATTGAATTTATTTTTTATTTGATATATTTATAGCTCAAAATCAAATATTCTTTAATACTATATAGATGTTCCAACTCACAGGATCAATTTAATTTTTCCTAAATGACATATGATGAACAGGGAATTATGATGTGTGCCGCCTCGCTCAATTACACTCACTATGCTACGATTGTATATCTCGAGTTGGCTGTCAATGTGGGTATCGTGTTTCCTGAAGAAGCGTTACTACCAACAGTGGTTTGATTTTCTGGGCCCGTGATGCCTTGAAGTCCTTTTTCTTTCAGTATTTCATTGAGAATTTTCAGGTCGTAAAGTCCACTAAGGTTAGGTTTCGTTTTTCCGAGATATCCTATTTCAAATGCATCGTTTGCAGATTTGATGAGTGTTTCTTGCAAGGGATCGTAGGTTAGCTCGAGCCTTGAGAAAGCTTCCTTTAGTTGATCATCTGGAATAGTTTGACCTGTAAGTTTTTTTAGTTCAAAATTGAAAGTCTTCAAGGCTTCTTCTTTATGCCCATTTATCCACTGTGTCTCATTTACATGTGCTTCCAAAAACTTCTTTATTACATCAGGATTATTTTTAAGATATTCGGGATTAACGATTATGTTTGCAGTAACAAATTTATCTGCAGGCCATAGACTTCGTTCATCCAAAAATAATCTACCATTGCCTTCCTTGATGAGTTTTTCACCCCAAGGTTCAGGGACCCAAGCTCCATCGATTTCTTTCTTTAAGAACAGTGTCAAAATATCAGGATTCTTTATGGGCAGAACCTCAACGTTTCCACCTTTGTCCTTTGTTTTGAATCCGTTATCAAGTAAATATTTCCTCAATGCTACGTCCTGGGTGTTTCCTATTTGTGGTGATGCGAATTTTTTACCGGCAAAGTCTTTTGTAGACTGAATACCAGAATCATTTCTTACTATAAAGACAGCGCCGCCACTTGCTACTCCAGATATAACTCTGAGAGCCTTACCTTCAGAAACTACATAACCATTGACCGTGGGGTTTGGACCTATGTACGCTGCATCGATTTGATTTGCCAACAGGGCTTCTGTAGCCGAGGGGCCAGCATTAAACGTTAAAGTCTTCAACTCTATATTATTTCCTAAAACTTTCTGATAGTCTCCATTTCCTACTCCGATTAATGCTTGCGCGTGATTAATGTTCGGAAAGTATCCTAGTCTAAATACCTTTTTTTGAGATAACTGTGCATATGCCAGATTTGAGAGCAATGGTGTTATAATAAATCCGGCTATAAGTAATATAGTCATCACTGCCGTGATTCTTAATCTATTTTTCATGTTTTCTACCTAAATCAAAGCATATTTGAATACTTGCAAATGTGCATAATTTTAATAAAATATGCATAAAATGCACAATTTATGAGATAGACAGATTTGAAGGACATAAGCAAATATTGCAAAACTGAAATTTTCCTATCCTAGGTGTTATTTCAATTTCGATTAAATCGCTAGTATTAAGCAGACAAGCAAAACATGTTACTCTCAAAAGTATCTAGATAAATATTATCTGTTTAGAAACTTTTGAATGTTCATAACCATTCTGATTTGACGGGATAATACACCTTTCTTCTACTGTCATCCAAGCTATTTCGTTCAATAATAAAACCCTGATTCCTTAAGTCTTCTATTGCACTTTGTACTGTCCTTCTGGGCAAACGGGTAATACCAATTAAATCACTTTGCTCTATTGGATGCTTTGTTTTAATTAGATAATAGATAAACTTCGATGCAGGACTTCCACCTATTTCCTTTTGTGAGAAAGTCATACCAAAAGATGATTTGGAGAGAAATCCACGCCGTTGAGATTCTACTGAAGCAACATTTTCAATTGTAATTTCAGCAAGGTTCACTCTTTGACCAAATTCTGCTAACAATGCAGATTGTTGCGATGCTAATGGCGCTTCAAAAATAAAAGTATTGGGTGGATATTTTGCAGTAAGCGCTGCAACGTAATTCCAAATTATAGAACCGTTTTGATCATAAATACCAACATTGATACCCTCGTTGGCCTCAAGGATAACTTTTTTTGAACCCAGTTTTATTGCATCATCAATCTTCAAAAGTGTGGTATCAATACCAATCTGATGTCTAGGATCTTTTTTACCAATCTTCCAGTTAAGTTTTAAGTCTGCAGAAAGTATGGAATCAGATATTCTTTTCTTTTTATCAATATCTAGATCAATACTGTTTTCACCAATTTCAATTATGTCAAAGCCGATTCTGCTACATTCTGTTATGAACTTGTCAAGGGAATTTTCTGATATTGCGTACTCTGTGAGCGTACTGCCGGTGGATACGTCTATATCAAGCTGATGGTAGTAAGATATCCTCTTCTGAAGAAGATTATCAGTTATTAACAAAGGATAAGTGTTGTATATCTTGATTTGATCAATGAATCTTGATAGGATCTCAAAATTCTCTCTATCAAAGGATTCGAGTTTGTCCACTGTAAGCGTTAATCCTTCCTGACGCGGATTCTTATTATCTACCCTGTCTTTGACCAGATCATCAAGCATACAATGTCTATACAAATTTGCTTATATTGAATTTGCGATATGTAAAGCTACGAGTCGAACGAGACGTTATTTATTGCGCATATGTTTACGTATTCAATATTCCTGATTGCATTAAGATAGACCAACACGTATGAGGATGTCAGTTGCAACTTGATTCAAATTTCTCATGGCTCGCGTTCCTAGAACAGGAATAAGTGAGAAGATAATGAAAATTCGAGTTTTCAAACACAATAATGGTTGTAGACAATTGTAGCTTGTATGGAGAATGGATGTAATAATATACTCTAATTCCATGGCCTGTTAATTCATCTATCTTGATTTTTATTCACGAAGTTCGTTAATAAGGCTCGCTAATAAGCCAGAACTGACTGCATAAGGCAGTGAAATTTTTATTGTACCGTGATGATAATTACCCATGAGATTTTTAGTAAGAGCGCAAATTTCCACCGACGCTGGGAATAAAATGATAAAGAATCCACAATTCATGCAAAATCTTGAAGATTACATCAAGAAAGTAAACGCCGAGGCTTCATATTTTTTTGAAGCTGGAGGAGATAGAACTTTTGCCTTTATAGTCAATTTGGAAAGATCTGATATGATACCATCAGTAGCTGAACCATTATTTCAGGATTTTGGAGCCAAGGTTGAATTTCATCCTGTAATGGTATTAGAGGATCTAAAAAAAGCGCTGGAACATATGGGTTAAACTTAAAAGATAGAATTTATCAATTCTATTTAAAGTACCATTAATGACGACTATGCTGAAACATAGAGCATCTTCATTCATAATTTTTAGCAGGAGATTAATCCCTGTACTAGTATTGGTATCAGATCAGTCACCACCATAAGTCTATTCTATGAGTTTTTTCCTCAACTGGCTTTCAAGAGATGGAAAGTTGTTACTTGCAGCAAGAATTCTGAGGTCATTTGTGCTAGGTGGTGTAATCAAGATTATTTATGATTTGGCATTGTATTTTAATTTCAGAAATATAAAGTCAAAAGAGTAATACTAAGTTTAGGCTTAGATGATTAATATTACTAATGCCTAACCTTTATGCCTACCTCGCGGCAATATGCAGATTGTATTTTAGTACTGTGACTCTTCATTCCTGCACACCCGGTCAGTGCGATGATTTGAAGTTGATTAATAAAAAGATTCACTAATAAGTACTCTATATTTAGTGATATACATGTCTGAGGATAAGCTATTTCAATTATCAAAACACAAGTACATTAGCATTGAAACGTATAGGAAGAATGGTACTGGAGTAAGAACTCCCGTTTGGTTTGTGGTTAATCAAGGGTTGATCTATTTTAGGACCGATGCCAAGTCAGGCAAGGTCAAAAGGATTAGGAATAATCCGCATGTTAAGATTGCTCCTTGCAATATTGGCGGAAATGTGGAGGGTGATTGGTATGACGGAAAAGCAAAGTTTTCCGGTTCGGCTGAGTCGACAATAGCGTATTCCCTGATTAACAAAAAATATGGTTTACTAACGACTTTCATTAGACTATTCAACAAGATTAGGAGTACCAGACCTTTAGTCATATCGCTAACACTAGAATAAGAATGCAAAATAAGTACTTGATTGACTATCATTATAATCGGTTAGGAAAATTTAGTACAAAAATACATGTCAAGATTATTTGAAATTTTATCAGAAATGGTAAATATTAGTAGGAATCAGGTTGAGCTTACTACCATTTTTAAATATTATATTATTTAATACTACATATGAGAAAAACTGGAAAAGAAATCGACATCACTCAAAGTTCTAATGATACTAGCACCGAGAGTCGCTCGATTAAACTGGTGACAAAGAGTAACGAAACTCCAGAAGGTGATGGTTTTGTAGTACACAGGTGCTTCCCTTCACAATCCATCCGGAATTTAGACCCTTTTTTACTTTTAGATGAGATGGGTCCTCTAGATCTGTTACCATATGAGACTAAAGGTTTTCCGGAACATCCCCATCGAGGTTTTGTGACTGTTACATATATTCTCGAAGGAAGATTTGAACACAAAGATTCACAGAGAAATTCGGGAAAGCTAGGACCTGGTGACGTGCAATGGATGACAGCAGGTTCTGGATTGGTTCATTCAGAAATGCCTGAAAAAGAGTTTGCCAAAAATGGAGGAAGGTTACATGGATTCCAATTATGGATAAATCTTCGCAAAATTGACAAGTGGATCAAACCGGATTACCAGGATGTTCCTTCCGCAAAAATCCCTCTAATAAGAACACCAGATGGTAAAGTATCAGTTAAAGTTATCGCAGGAAATTATCATGATACAAAAGCGGTAATTAACACTTTAACTCCTATTTTGTATTTGCATTTTACTCTAAAACCAGATTCAGAGGTTTTTCAGCCAGTTCCTAAAAATTTTAATGCCTTTGCGTATGTTATTAGTGGCAATGGTCTTTTTGGTAGAGATAAGACAGCGGTCCAAGAAAAGAACTTGATAGTATTCAAAAATGACGGCAAATACATTTCCATCAGATCTGATAATAAAAATCCTTTGGATGTATTGCTTGTTGCTGGAATGCCTTTCAATGAACCGATAGTACAGTACGGACCATTTGTTATGAACACCAGGGAAGAGATAGATAAAACTTTGGAAGATTATCGGAATGGTAAAATAGGAAAGATTGAATTCTAAACAAGAGGGACGCTTTTATTTTAGTTTCTTATTTTGTTCTCTTTTTGGCGATGTAATTATGTAATATTCTAAACACGTATTTATAATCTCGTCCCGCTCTGGCCCTCCCCTCCTAATAGAATCTCTTCTTATTATATAGTTCAGAATAGGTAAGAATGAGATTATGCAGGGTCTAACTATTCATCAGTTTATAAAAAAATCCACAATAGAGAATTACAACGACAAGCTAATTTTGTGTCGCAGTACTCGTGATAAATTTGTGTCCAAACTAATTATAATAAAATGATATCTGGTTGGTTATTTGATGCATATGCTTTAAATGGTAGCATGATTTTCTGGATAAAAAAAGATAATTCATCTACAACTATAAGAGTGGAAGATAAAAGCTGGAATCATAAAATCTATGTTGCTTCTGAAAAATCTTTATTAAAATCTGTCATTGAGAATAATGAAATACTTTCGATGGTAAAAGAATATCATTTTATCTCGAAATATGAATTGATAACAGATACGAAGAAATCCCAAGTTCTTGAACTGGAGTTAAAAGATCCTACCTACGCGTTAAAATTAGCAAAAAAAATTGAGAAAATGGGAAGATTTGGACAAAGCCGACTATATAATGTAGACATATTACCAGAACAATCCTATTTTTATGAACATGATGTTTTTCCCCTCATGAAATGTAAAGTTCATGTATCTAATTCAACACTCAATTGGATAGATAATGAAGATGATGTGTGGTCTACAGAATATGAGTTACCATTATTCAATAACATACACCTAAAAGTATATCCAAAAACAAAGGAAGGAAGGATACATAGATTTACAGATGTAATTGCATTAGTATCTATACAAAAGGGTGACACAAGTAAAGACACTATTTACATTCAGGGTTCTGAAATAGATATTTTATATCAACTTGTTAAAGAAGTAGAAAAAATTAATTCCGACTTTATTCTCACAGAATATGGAGATTCGTTTACATTTCCTTATCTGACACATAGATCGGAAATCAATCAGGTAAATTTAGTCCTAGATAGAGAGGGTATACCTTTATGCAAACCTAAGAAAGATGGGACCTCATATTTCTCTTATGGCAGGATGTATTTTAAACCATTAGCTACAAAGTTACTTGGAAGAATACATATTGACACAGATAATTCATTTGTTCTAAATGAGTCTGGTCTTCAAGGATTGTACGAACTTGCCAGAATTTGTAGATTGCCATTACATTCAGCATCCAGAGCTTCTATTGGGAAGTGTATGAGTAGTCTACAATTCTATAATGCCGTGAGAAACAATATACTTATTCCATGGAAGCCCACATTGGCAGAACATCCAAAGTCACTTGGAGATCTTTTAATTGCCGATCGCGGTGGTTTGATATTTGAACCGATTATGGGCGCACATGAAAAAGTTGCTGAATTTGATTTTGTTTCTCTTTATCCTACTATAATGTTTAAAAAAAATATATCTGCTGAGACTGTAATTTGTAATTGTTGTTCTCATTCTAAGTTACGTGTTCCAGAATTACTAAATTATCATATATGTGAAAAAAGAAGAGGGATAGTCCCTTTATCATTAGAAATATTACTTAAAAAGAGAGCACATTATAAAGACAAGAGAAATTCAACCACAGATCCCGAATTAAAAAGGATTTATGATGCGAGACAAACTGCTCTCAAATGGGTTTTAGTTACAAGTTTTGGCTATCTAGGTTTTAATAATGCCAAATTTGGTAGAATAGATGCGCATATTGCAGTATGCGCTTTTGATAGACAGATTATATTACAAACAGTAAGGATAGCAGAATCACAGGGATTTAAAATCCTTCACGCCATAGTAGACTCCATATGGATACAAAAGAAAAATGTTGTAAACAATGATTATAAAAGTTTAAAAACTGAAATAGAAAA
Source organism: Nitrososphaeraceae archaeon (assembly GCA_044870765.1). Taxonomy (GTDB): domain Archaea; phylum Thermoproteota; class Nitrososphaeria; order Nitrososphaerales; family Nitrososphaeraceae; genus TA-21. The sequence goes on along the minus strand of JBIOZG010000035.1, from coordinate 32,641 downwards.
CAAGACAGGATTTCCAATTTCATTAGAAGGCATATACAAGTGGATTGTATTTGTTCCTTCAAAGAGTAATACTATTCTGCCAGTTTCTAATCGTTACTTTGGTGTCTTTGAAGATGGAACTGTGAAAATGAGGGGAATTGAAGCAAGAAGACACGACACTGCCGAATTCTTTTCAAATGTTCAACAAGGAATCCTGAACATAATGTCAGAAGCTAATTCAATTAAAGAAGTCAGAGATTTGATGCCAAAAGTCAGAAAGTTTTTTCAATTGCATCTAGAACTTTTAAGATATAAGAAGGTTCCCATAAATGATTTGGTTCTAACAAAGAGGATATCTAAAGATGTAGATGAGTATAAAAATAGGAATACGGTGGAACTGGATGCATTACTCCAATTAAAGCATGCAGGCAAATCGCTTAAATCAGGACAGATTTTGAAATATGTATTAACCGATTATTATCGGAAAAATTCGAGAAAAAGAAGCATCCCGGTTGAATTGATAAATTCAAAGACCGTGTATGATGCAAAAAGATATTCTGAGTTATTGGTAAAAACCTGTAATTCTGTCACAGAACCATTTGGACTAAAGTTGACAAATGAATTATAATTTTATATTAAATTATGTATCAGATTTGTTTACTTTTAGTACCAATATCTAGAACGATTATTTCAATCTGTCAGTTTTTGCAAGAGGGTCGGTGGAGTAACTCTAAGCGCAGAAGCAGCAGTATATATTAAAGAAAAATTTTTTATTACAATCAGTATAACTAACAATAAAAATATCATAAAATATTGCGCATTTTAATTACCAAGTTGTATTTTATTTTCTTCTTTTCTTGGCCCATTTCACTTTCAATTGATCCAAAAGCTCAAAGTTTTCATAAATAAATGGTCTTGTTTCTCTCATTCCTTCTATTACTGATTTTGCCCTCTGCCAAAAAGGGCTTGGGTTAAAGACATCAAAATAAAGATTAGTATCAATCATTTGTCTTTTTACCAAAGTACCTGACAGTTCAAAAAAACCACAAACACGAGTAAAATGGCATCTCTCCCTAGATGCACCCTGATATTTTTGTTTATATTCTTCGTAGCTTTTTGCACTAAAGTCTTCTAAAAACCAAAGAATAGAATCTCTGTTTCGATCATAAACCTCGTAGAGTGAAAATAGGGTATCTACCTCTCTAACTGCCAACAATAGTTAATAGGAAATAATGAATTAAATGTTTTTCATTACTTGTATACGAATACTTTCCATCCGACTCAAACTACGAAAGTATTGAATGCGAACTACTGCTACGTCTGCTGGATCTTAAGTACTTGAAGAAGTAAGACTGGCCATTAATTTATTATTAATTATATCAAATGAAGCTGGCTTTTAAGATCCTTTGCCCGGTTTCTAATTGTCACTTCTGTAACTCCTGCTGCTTCTGCAATGTCAATCTGCCTTATTGTTTTCCCATCCAGTTGAAGTGATACATATAATACCGCTCCGGCAAATCCCATGGGATCCTTTCCAGCAGAAAATTCTTGCTCGAGAACTTTTTTCATAAGGTCTCTAGCATGTCTTGTTGTTCTTTCACTCAACTCAATTTTATTTGCTATCTTGTCTATACATTGGAAACAATTTACCTGCGGTATTTTTCTCTGCAAGTGAAATACAATTTCCCTGTAAATTTTAGCAATAGTCTTCCTTCTTAAATTACTGGTTTCTGCAAGTTCATCAATTGTTCTTGACACACCCAGTTCTCTACATGTTATATAAAGACATGCCACAAGGACAGCGTTTATGGTTCTACCTCTTATCAATCCAGCTTCCTGGACCTTTCTATATGTATATGCAGTTTTTTCAACTACGGAAGGTGTAAGGCCCAACTTATCCTTCAATCTGTTCAATAATAAGAAGGCAGTTGTAAAATTACGAGAAGAGCTATCGCGATACATAGTCCTTGCATCCCATATCCTTAGTCTATTCATTCTAGCTTGCATACCTGAATCAATGTATTGGCCGGTAGAATCTTTGTTTGTTTTGCCAATGACTGTTGACAGATTCATATCATGAACTGCAAGAGAAAAAGGCAATCCAGTCCTACTCTTGTCACTTTCGCGGTCCTTGAAGTTCGTCCACTCTTTACCAATTTCTTCTATACTATCCCGAACTACTGTTCCGCAGTTACTACACACTAGTTCTCCAGATACTGTATCTGTGACCATCTTATTTTCTTTGATATTGCACGTCGAACACGTAATTAGCTTTGACATTATAACGGTTAATTATTTATATATACGTCGATCAAGTATTTAAGTATTTTGATCCGCATGAATTAAATAAAATCGTATTCACACTAGTGTGGGGGGTTCAGGCTCCCGCAATTAGTTAACTTATTGCAGATTTTAATATCAATTATGATACTTTTATTGAGATCTTAATATTCAAAGCTAAAAGTCTCCCAGATAGAAAATCTAATTAATTGAAAATAATTTAAGAAACTTGTATCCCTTTTATAATATATTGCGTATATAAATTGTAGTGACCACGATGGCCGAATCAAGTTCAACGTTGATGCAATATCATCTATTTGAACAAAATACACAGGATATATCAATTACAGATAATCTTGATAATGAAATAGAATGTCCAAGATGCCATGATGTTATGACTTTATTCTCTGGTTTTGATTTTCTGTACTATCAGTGCGAAGAATGTCATTTACCACTGTATACATCATCCAATCAATTTGTTAAACTATGATTACGAATAGAAACTAAAAAATTTCGAATGAATAAGAAAATCTCTGCTCTACATACAACATTTATTTTAAAGTAACACAATACAATCTTTGTTTAAATGTTTAGAGTAAAACAATTTGTAACTTATTTGCTCATTGTTGGATTGTTTGCTCTAGTATATCAAAATTCTTTTTGCTGTGCTATTGTTTATTCTCAGGAAGCTGATCTCAAATATACAAAACAATTAGGAACGAAGGGCATTGAACAAGGACAGTTTACTAATCCGCATAGTCTAGCAGTTGACAATTTTGGTAACATTTACGTAGATGACACAGGCAATAAACGAATTCAAAAATTTTCTCCAAATGGTACATTTATTTTGAGTTGGGGTTCTGTAGGAAGTAATGACGGACAATTTTCGGGTTTGCATGATCTTGCGGTAGATCCTGAAGGGAAGTTCGTATATTCTGTTGAGCTCAAAAATCATCGAGTTCAAAAATTTGATACTAGTGGGAGCTTTATCACAAAATGGGGATATAACGGGACAGGTGGTCGCGACTCGATGAGAGCGCCGCATCAAATAGCGGTAAATTCTGTAGGGAATGTCTACTTGACAGATCCAAATGGTAACCAGATTTTAAAGTATTATGATAATGGTACTTTTATAGGAACCATTGGATCAGCAGGAACGGATCCTGGAAAATTTAATGGCCCCCATGGAATTGCAATCGATGCTAAAGATAATTTTTACGTAACTGATATGAAGAATTATAGAATTCAGGTTTTTGATTATAAAGATTCATTTGTAAGACAATGGGGGTCTTCGGGAATTGGAGCAGGCCAATTATCTGAAACAGTTCCGGGCATCGCGATTGATAACAATAATCATGTGTATGTCGTTGATAAAATAAAATCTCGAGTCCTAATGTATGACAACATAGGCAACTATTTATCCAATTGGGGATCTGATGGCAATGGTCCTCAACAACTACACAAGCCAGAGGATATTGCTGTCAATAATCAAGGCGATATTTACATCACTGATACAAGGAATTCCAGACTTCAGATATTACATCTAGAATAATAAAGACGTTTTTGGCGTTCCTTTAGATTAGAATTATTCGTCGTTAAAACTAAGAAGTATGAGATATATCAAATAGTTTCTCTTCACTTGAAGACGACTCTAGCACCATCGCTGATTTTATTCAAAAAATTCTCTTCTTCGGTACTATGCCCTATAATTTTTCCCACTATATTTACAGGAGAATAGGCGAGTATTTCTCCGGACTTACTAATCGGTGTGGGTCCAAAAAAGAGACATAAGGCTCCTCCTTCCGGCCAATATGCAACATCGAATAAATTTACTTTTATTTTAGCATTTTCGGGTTCTTCTGCAATTTGAGTCTTTTCTGTATATAGCTCATCACCCCATCTATGGATGCTAACTTCAATAGGTAGATTTTTAATTATTTTCTGAACGGTTTTTGGAGAATGCGAATCATCCAGTTCTACTAAAATCTCTCCCTCAACATCCTGAAAAATGACTCTAATATGTTTCTTCATTGTTTCTACAGAACTTGCATATATATTAAATTCTCCTGCGGTCGACAATCTTCGACCGATGCCATGGTCTTGTTCTAACTTTCTGTTTGCACTCCTTACAACGTAAGACTAGTTTTGGATATTTCAGCTCGCACGTAGAGCAATAATTGTAAAATTTGTAATCAATCCTGCTAGGTATCCGTTTTGTCTGAACTTTTCTTCCATCAGTCTTAAGCAGGCTTGGGGCTAAAGAGTTATGGTCCTTAGAAACTGCAAGTTTCGTATCATAAAGTGAACCTCCCAGTAGTTTTGAGTTGGAATTGTCCTCTTCAACCTGAGATAAATCGTTACTCTTGAATAATACCATTTAAAATCCCCTCATAACATGAAATAAAAAAAATAATTTAGTTAACTAGTTCAACTAGTCATCAATTTTTATTTCTTTGGAATTTGATATTATAGGTTTTTTGAGCTGTATCCTTAATTCTAGTATCCCGTTGATGTAACTTGCCTTTGTAGAGTCAGAGTCTAATTGTTTATTTACTGGAAGCTGTGTATGATATTTCTTGTTGCCTTTTTCAGCGTGTATCGTTACCAATCCTTCGTCCATTATTACCTTTACATCTTCTTTTGTTATTCCAGGCATCTCCGCTGTAATTATCATTGTATTCTCTTTTTCGTTGATTGACGTATCTACAAGTGGCTGGCGGGCGGTACTTTGTTCTACCAATCCTTTGGCTGAAGGTCTTACATTCCCAAATTCTCTTACGTGAGGCTTTCCCTCCGGTCCTACTGTAATTTGGTATCCATAGTAGTATGGTAACGTCTCTGACGATGTATCACCAGATTCTCTTACGGTTCTAAAGACTCTGTTCAGCATGTCTTCAGCTTCTGAAAATTCCCTGTCTATCTGTTCAAAAAATCTATCTCTAAATCCCCACGGATCTTTCCACAATCTAACTTTTCACCTTACATTATGTAATGTATATTACAATATATATACATTTCTTATACAGGTATAACCTTTGTGACTTAAAATTGAAAAATACTGGTTATTAAGAACATCGAAATGAATTGGACGTTAGCGTAATCCTTATTCAACGGAAAGGAATTACAAAATTCTTTTATATATGGCTAGTGAATTCGAATCCAGAATTTGTTTGCTTTTTTTATTTAGGACCATAGCAATTTTAATTGTTTTGTCAGGAATATTTCTAGTCATCTCCTCAAATTTCATTATGTATCATGAAGGTGGCGTCCTGGCAAAGCCAGGAAAAGATAATCCCGGGAAAGGACACGGAAAAAATAAGAATAATGATTCAGGAGATGATCAGCAAAAACATGAACCAAAAGATGAACCAAAAGATGAACCAAAAGATGAACAAAATAAGATACAGGTCGAAACAGACATTTACAAGGGATTTGCTTTTGATATTGACGGTGATAACGTTAGTAAAAGCTTTAATTTAGCTGCGGTTGGAGATTTTGGATGTTCAAGTAACGCTGAAAAAACAGTTGAAAATATTCAGAAAAATGAACCTGAGTTGGTATTACCATTAGGAGACCTTTCATATCAAAAAAGTGCCAACTGTTGGTTTGATCTGATGTCACCACTTAAAAATAAAATATTCACAACATTAGGGTACCATGATGTCAATGATGGACAAGCAAAAATAGATCAATATTATAAAAGCTTTGAGTTAAATAAACCGTACTATTCATTCGACTATGGAAAAGTACATTTTATAGTAATGGCTTCAGAATCGAAATTTGAAAAAGGTTCTGAGCAATATAAATTTGTAGTGCGGGATCTTGAAGAGACATCAAAAAACAAAGACGTTAATTGGGTGATAGTAACCAGTTATGGACCGTTTTACACTTCCCCATCTAAACATACAGCGGAAAAGGATCTAAGGGATATATATCATCCACTGTTCGAAAAATATGATGTTGATTTAGTCTTGCAGGCACATAATCACAACTATCAGAGAACGTTTCCAATATCATTTAACACCGGAGATAGTTCTAAACCAACAGTAAACAATCAATTTTCTACGGGTTATAACAGTCAAACAGATGGCATAGTTTTTGCAATAATAGGCACGGGTGGAGAAGGTTTCTATCCTTTAGATGGGCAAGCATCTTACACCGCCACTCAATTTGACAGATTTGGATTTCTAAATATAGACTTTAGTAATGGGAATCCGCATACAAAATTAACAGGAACATTTTATGACAACAAGGGTAACGAAATAAGAGACCAATTTACAATTGAAAAGGAAATAAAAAAATAATGGAAATTAGTGCCTCAAAAGAAGAAATAACAATTCTATAATTTATATTGCAATAAAAGGCATTCTTATTATAGAGGCCCTAGCGCTGTAGGGAGCCACTCGCCTACAAAAGTAGTTATGATCCAAATGGCAACCGCAACTATCAATGCTTTTAGCCATCCCATTCGATAGATTGCTTTTAAAGCCAATAGCCAGGCTATTCCTCCCAGGGCCGCCGAAAGAAAACCATATCCGAGTACAATATAGGAAATATAGTACACTATTGAACCTATAATCGCGGCAAAAAAAGCTAATTTCAGGCTTCTTCGTCTCATAAAAAACGTAACTACGTAAATTACAACAGTAGAAATTAGTAGTCCGACAAGGAAACGAATAATTGAAGCAGCATCAAGGTTTTCAAATGCCATAGATATGTCAGATCGTGTATATTGACTTTAATAAATGGTTGACGGTCGGACGGTCGGTCAAACCCATTTAACCGATTTATACTTTGTAAACCAATTAATGACATGAACAAGTCCAAATCAAAGACAGTCAATATTATAGATATAGACACAGGAATTTCCCGTGAGAATTTACAAAAGATTGCCAATATCCTGAATGATGATTTGGCAGATGAGTACGTACTTTTGACAAAAACGAGGGATTACCATTGGAATGTTGAGGACCCAAGATTCAATGATTTACACAAATTTTTTGAAGAACAATATGAACTTATAGATGCATCTATCGATGAAATCGCCGAAAGAGTAAGGGCTTTGGGAAGCAAGACAAGAGCTACATTAAAAGAATTCATCAATTCTTCTCAAATACAAGAGGACATAGGTTCATTCCCCAATGCAGATACAATGCTATCGAATCTTTTGTCTGACCATGAAACTATAATAAAGACACTTAGGAAAAACATCAAGGAATGTCAAGAATTAAATGACGAGGGAACAGCTAACTTTCTAACAGATAAAATGGAACAACATGAAAAAATGGCATGGATGTTGAGATCTTTTATAGTCTGAGCTTTGATATTCTTGGCAGTAACTGAATTTTTAAACTTTTTTTTGAATTAATACCTACTTCCAACTATACATATTGCTTCATTAGCTGGTTTGACATTGGCTATTAGAGAAAAAAAATAGATTAAAAGTAAAAAAATTCAAAGACTTTTTTTCTTTCTTATCACTGTCTATTTCAGGGGGGCGAACGGATCCTTCTCATTGGTATTAATGTTCGTTCCTGTGTCAGTATCGGGGTCCACAAATTCATTATTGTCCGATTGATCAGTATTCCCTAACCCTAATTGTTGATCAAATCCTCCAACAGGTGGTTCGTCATTGGTGGCTTTACCCTGATCAGAAGATTCTGATTTATCTTTGCTATTTTGAGATATTGGTTTGTCATCTGTGGGTGGATCATTACTAGGCTTTGTTGTAATGGCTGGTTTGTTGTTATTGCTGTCAGCTTGTTCTATTTTTTCTTTTGATACCAGCATAGATTTGTCGTCTTTTGGTAGATCATTACTAAGTTTTGTTGTAATGACTGGTTTGTCCTCTTGTACTTTTAGCTCATCTGTCTCAGGCTCCGTTTTATCTGCAAGTGCAGCTGCATTTTCATCTTTGAATGTAACAGCTGGTTTGTCCTCTTGTACTTTTTCATCTGTCATTGTTTTTGTTTTATCTGTAACTGCATTTTCATCTTTGAATGTAATAGTCGGTTTTCCGTTCTGATCCGTTTCTATTACCGGTTTGGCTTTACTTTTCTTTTCATCAGACACTACTTTGACATTAGAGTCAGTAACTATATTATCACTAATACGTTCAATTATTTTCTTCTTTGCTGTCTTGGATATACTAAAATGATCTAATGTTTCACCCTCATTGGTAACGAATTTAGCATCTATTTTATCGTTAGAAAAATGCATATATAAGACGCCAAATTTGGAATCCTGTTGAAATGCCATGAATGGAGCTTTATCAGAAAGCCCATGTAGGTTTACTCCACCAGTTCCAACTATTGCGAAAATTGCACCGCTGGGATTGTTATAATCTGTTTTGCTAGCACTTGTTACTATTGGTTCTCCAGATTTCTGTTGATTGAATGCTAAAGGAAAGCTTCTTTGATAGTTATGGACGTGGCCTTCTAGAACTAGGTCCACCCCATATTTATCAAACAGAGGATGAAATGATTCTCTAAAATCTTTATCCCCTTCGCAACCCGAAGCCTCACATTCGTTTGGAGAGGAGTAAAAAGGATTATGCATGTTTACTATTATCCATTTGATGTCTGGGTTATTCGCTGCATTCCTAAGATCATTTACTGCAAAATTGTATTGGTCTGAGTTTGGTTCAAATTCTTCTTCCGTTGACATTATTAATACATGTACATTATTAGTATCAAAGGAATAGTATTGTTTTGAAAGTCTAAATTGATTAAGGTATGAATTTAGCAGGATATCGCTATCCTCATGATTCCCGATACTTATTTTCGTAATCGATTCTATAGGCTTCATAACACTCAACCAACAAGTCGAAGTTTTATCATATGAGAAATCTCCCAGAGCCAATAATAATTTAGGATTTAAGTTCCTTACATTCTGCACCGTTTTTTCAGTGTTGTCTGAACAGCCCCAATCTCCGGCTGCAGCCATGGTTGTGCCAGACGCAGCAAGTACTTTTTGGGAGGACGCTGGTGTATAAGTTACTGTTACTATTACAAGTAACAATAATGAAAATACCGAGAAGAATAATTTTGCATGAGTATTTTGAATTTGAATCAACCTAATCTAATTAGTTTTGATTAATTATCATTTTAAGTGGTTCTTTACAATATTAGTGAGAAAATTACCAATAATTCGCTCACATAAAATATTCTGTCTATGTCTTGTTCTAGATGATAATATCTGAATTTTATAGATAATTTTATGGATTTTTGTTATACAAGATTGTTCCTGTTTCCCATCTTTTTTTTAATTATATTAATAAAACTTCGACAATAATTCATCGAGCCATTCAGTTACAAATCAATAGATGTAACGGATGGACAATACTAGATTTTTGTATGTATATCTATGTCTAAGAATAATAGAGAAGCTAACTAATTCTTAAGGAAAATAAGCGTTCAGGTCCTTGAAAATTAGTTGACTTACAAAAAAAGATTGATCATGCTTTTCTAGTTCCACTGAATGAGGCACCAACAATCTGTTTTCTTGCGATCCGTAATACATCGAATATGATTTTCTTCACGTCTTCAACGGAATTACCTAATATCCTAATTATTATTCCTTGTTTAGCTGGAAGAACTGAATTGCCTCCCAATATCTTGCCCTTACCCTCGACACTTTTTATCTGTTCACTGATCTCATATTGGAGATCTTTTACGAAGGATTCTTTGGTAACGATGTAGGTTGTGCCAACTACTTTAAAATTCCCTAATATACCTTCGGTCTTTGGGTTTTCATTCTTTGGCTCTAACTTGACCGTGTCCATAAATCTGGGCCTACCCAAATGATTCTTCACTACTGTCTTTATGTAACAAATATCATATTCGAATGCTTCTCCACTTGCTACTCTACCAGGAACTATGACTTCTGAATATATCATTGTGGCATTATCGTGTACATTCAGTTCTACTTGTTGGTAGAATCTGGAATTACGAAAGGGTATTATTTGATCTGGAATATATTCAAAAAAACTTCCCTCCCCCACCGTGATATTAACTATCTGGCTTGCATAATTTTTTTCCATCTTGTAAATTCTGGTCGCTCCTTGTGTGGTAACATGAGCTAAGGTTTTATTACCTAATGTAATATCAATCCGATATCTGTCTCCTTGCAGTATCCCACCAGAAGGCGATATGATATATACATAAGCCATTGCAGGCAAACTTTCTTCCAGATACATCGCACGTTGTGTGAAGAGCGGTACTTGACTATATTGTTCTCTTATAACAGTTTTTCCTGTTTCAGAATCCCTTTCAAGCTTTAAACGCAAAATACCGACCTTTCCTGGCTTGCCAACTTCATGTTGGGATCCCGGGAAATAGGCCTTAATCTCCGGTGGAATATTTCTGGGCGTATATATATCGACGGACAAGCCAAGTCCTCTTACTAAACTAAATTTCCAAGCATGTATACAGTTTCCAATTCTTGTATTCATCTGGATACTTTCCACATTGTTTGATTAAGCTAATTATATCAGTCAATTTATGTTTTTACTAGCCTTTGGTAAAGTGTCAAATAGAACGTCTTTTATGATAAAAGATACAACTGCGTCTACACCTTGACCTGTTTTAGAGTTGACAAAAACCGTAGGCTTACTTCTTCTAACAATCTTTGCATCACGTTCCATTATCTTTAGATCTGCTCCCACATACGGAGCTATATCTATCTTGTTTATTACCAAAAGATCACAATTCTCGATTCCCAGTCCTCTTTTTCTTGGATACTTGTCACCGCCTGTTACATCTATTATGTAAATGAAATAATCCGCAAGAGCGGGACTAAAAGTTGTTGTTATATTGTCTCCGCCGCTTTCTATCAATATCAAATCAAGAAAGTCGTATTTTAATTCCAATTCTTCAACTACTGAAAGATTTATCGATGGATCTTCTCTGACCGCGGTATGAGGGCATCCGCCAGTAGCAACCCCGATTACTAACTCCTCAGGCAAAAGACCTTTGTCGGTTGCAAGATTTTGTCTCATCCTTTCTGCATCTTCTTTTGATATTACGTCGTTAGAAATTATGCTTACTTTATATCCATTTGCGGAAAGTATTGGAACAATCTGTTCAATCAACATTGTTTTACCTGAACCCACAGGGCCCCCTATTCCAACTCTAGGAATTCGCAATGGAGCCATAAGCATCTTAGTCTTTTTTCATGTAATAAACATTTTTGAACTCATGGCTTCGTGTTTCATTTGCAAAATATCAAGACCAGGAGCAAATTGCCACATACTTGAAATCGGTCTATCTATATTATCCAGGACTGATTTCAAAATGACCGGCCTTAGCTCATGAATTATTTTTTGTCCATCAAAATGTTGAATTATTCCCAATCTCAAAGCAGCTCCTACAACGCTCACAGTGAATCCATAAAGTAGTATCAATCCAGCCTTGTTCTTAGGAATGCCAAGAGACCAGCTGACTACCCCAAAGGAAACAGGGTATATTCCTGTTGCGTTACCATTGCCGATAGCATTTTGATAATCCCTCAACATTTTTTTGTGTTTAACAAAAATGCTAACACATTTTAATAATTGATTACCGGATCTAATAGACGCACTTCTTGTCTCCTCTATTAACCTCATAGAGTATAATGATTCGTCTACATTAAGTAGGGTCGAAAGATCTTTTTTCATGCATGATTCGTATGCATTACCCAAAGCCGTACAATCAGTTGGCCCTACTACCTGTTTTATGTATGTAGAAATATAATAAAAGATGTCTTTCTTAGTTAACTTCTTTATTTTCGATAGCGCCTCCAGTCCACTCGATGTTGCATACATTCCTGTTGGGAAAAATGAATCGGACATTTGTAATAAACTTACATCTTCATTACCGATCTCAATGTTCATGTACATCATAACCGGATTCAGGTTCAAAAATTATGTTCTCACTTTTAATAACTATATTATTTATCAAATTAGAGAGAAGTGTTTGAAATAGTTCGACTTCAGATTGTGACTGTATGGGAAAATATATTTTATCACTTACAACTTTTATTGGTCGGTGCATGTTACCAATAGTGTGACCAATCTTGATTGCCGTTTCGAATAATTGATCTTGCGACATAAGACCCTTTAAAGATATCATAGCGACATTTTCTGGTGTCCGATTAGCTATGACCATTTTCTCTTCTGATAACATGACAACGTCACCATTATTAATATGGGATCCCGGAATCAATGTAAGAGCTAAATCTGTCCCCTTATCAGATATCTTTCTGATTCTGGCCCTGTCAGACTCTAAACGGGTGATTTCTATTTTCTCAACAAGTCCCGTTTTGATCATTTCCTGGTATTTGTCATTCAGGTCTGAATCGGAATGTATGTTGCCAATTATCTTATGAATATGGATCATATGTATTCAGAGTCACTCTAGTCATAGGATTCCTCGCTAATAGTTATGTTTTTTCCTTTGACATTTTGCTTTTTTCATCTCAATAATCTCGATGTATTCAAACTTGACTTCTTTAGATCTTGTGGTTTTTCTGGATTTGTCGAGTCAAATCAAAATTAATAATTAATTTTACTAGCATATACATCCCATTAGAATTTTCAGAAATTTGTAATTTTTAGATCCCAGATATCTGGTTGAAGCAAGATATTATATACACAATATAGTAGTCATGCATTAGTTAAAAGAACCTAAAACAAAATAAATACCATAGTAAAAAAGAGGAACTGTTAACAATATAGTTATGTATTTGTGATATTCTGATCGTATAATGTTGAAACCCTTGGAGGCTAGGTATGAAGACAATCCTAGCCAGGCATAATCCATCCATATATGCACAAAAAATAGAAAGGCTATTCCGGCCAGATTTCCTAGTAGTGAAATTGAATCGGATATTAGTTTAACGCCTACAGTGGTCCACCAAACTATGAAGAAGGGATTAAGACTTGTGAACATTATTCCAGCAAGATATGGATTTTCAATCCGAGATGAGCTAATAGCTGAATGAGGGATATCCCTTGCTCGTAACATCCTTACCACATAAAGTATTCCAAAAACAATCAAAAATGCCCCGGCAATAATACTAATGATTTTCATTATACTAAAAGTCATATTAACAGGAGAGAATACTACAAATGGTATAGAAAGTAAAATAATTACTGGAAGTTCTATTATTGTGTGACCGATTGCTATTTTAATTCCAGACCAAAATCCTCCATATTTGCTTAAGGCTAAATTTGCAAATAAAAGTGGACCCGGAGAAAAAACGCCAGATACAGAAACAAGTATAATTTGTAAGCCCATTTCAACCAATGTCATTATAGAACCAAGTCCACTTACCATTCAATTGGTTTTTTGTGTCTAAAGAAGCTGCCAGTAGGATCCTCTTCATCCATCAGCGCAACGTGAACTATGTCTTTGGCCGCCTTCTCGGCGCTAACGGGAGCCATTTTGCCTCCCATGTCTGTGTTAACCCATCCAGGACACACGGCATTTACCTTTATGTCCCCATCTCTTAATTCATCGGCCATAATCAATGTTAGGGCATTAAGCGCTGCCTTTGATATTCTATAGGCGGCATGATACCCTGCCATCTCGCTCATTGCGCCATAACCGGAAGAGATGTTTACTATCCGCCCGTATCCATTCTGCCTCATAATTGGAACAAGGACTCTGCAAATGTTAAATGCCCCATAAAAATTGACATCTAATGTTTCCTTTACAATCTTTTCATCCACGTTAAACACGCTTGTTCCTTCATCTAGGTAAACGCCTGCATTATTAATCAGGATATCAACTCTTCCATACATCTTTAGGAGCCAAACCCTAAGACTTTCAATATCTTTACTATCAGTTACGTCAAGTTTGTGATAAACAATATTTTTTTTATTAGCGTCCAGTTTGGCTGCTGCTTGTTTACCATGTTCTTCATCCCTACTTGTGAGAACTACACGGCAACCAACTTTGGATAGTTCTTTACATATTTCAAATCCAATCCCGCGATTTCCTCCAGTTACAACTGCTACACGGGTATTTTGTTTCAAGCTGCGTTCCTTTCATATTGATTGCGTCATTCTTATCAATCTTGCCGTGGATAAGAGGTCAATTACTAAAGTTTAGAGCTATTTTAGTAGTAGTAATTCAATTTAATATCCATTTTGTAAACAGGTTTGTTTTGAATTTAACTTACCTCATGCACGACTCACATACAAATTAAAATATGATAGATAGCTCAATACCCTAATGAAGAAAAACGTCAAGCCCAAATATGTTGATGGATTCGTATTGGCTGTTCCTAAAAATAAGATTAATGCCTATTTACACCTAGCTAGAATGTGTAGTAAGATCTGGCTTGAGCATGGCGCTCTGGAATACAGTGAATGCGTAGGAGACGATTTGAAGGTAACGATGGGAATTCCATTTCCTAAAATGATCAAAATTAAATCTAGAGAGACAGTTGTCTTCTCGTGGATAACATATAAATCGCGAGTTCACAGAAACAGCGTTAACTCCAAAGTAATGAAGGACAGCCGCATGAAGAATATGGATCCAAAATCAATGCCCTTTGATCCTAATCGCATGGTATATGGTGGCTTCAAGATCCTAGTATCTGAAACATAAAATATATAATCGCCGTATGTCTTTTGGATCCGCAGAAATACGGAATCAAGCCTCCTGGACTAAAGAAATCAAACATTTTAGTAGAATATAATAGATCTACAGTAGAATTTCAATTAGCAAAGACTCGAGATTTCAGATCCTATATAGGCAGTTACAGTTCTTAAACTTATGACTGGATTTATTATCGATTTGCTATTATCGATTTGCTATTGACAAAAGTTTAGTGCGTCTTACTTTTTTATGTCTTTGATTCCAATGCCTTGAAAAATCTGAAATCAGTGACTCAAAATTATCACATGATTTATTGTCTTTAGCAGCTGTACTGAATTTCTGTCCATATCTTATGCATGTCCAACATCCAATAAGAGGAATCAAAGGTGCAATATAATATCCTGTTTGTTTTCCTGAAAATCCCCATGCCTCGCCTACTACACAGTATTTAGAATCTTGGACCAATATCATCCGATCTATTTCATCTATTCCATTTTTCAATTTTTGAGACCAAATAGGGCAAATTTCTTCAAACGACAGATCTGATTCTAAAGGTTCGGATTCAGTATGAGTTCCTTTGAGAGACTCTAACTTTACCATGCTAATATATGCACAAACTAATCTATAACCTTTAGCCATAATTTTTTGGTTCCAGAACCTTATCCAGAAATTTTGCAGGAACTGTCAGAGAATTCACCGGGGGATTATGTACATGGTTGTTTTCATACATTTAATTTAATGTATTTCATGAACATTGCTCATTGATTTTTACTTAAGACATATTTCAAGATCTCCAAACACGTCTAATTATTCAGAATATTATTTGTTTGATATTCCATTTTCATCAAGCATTTAGATCTTACTTAACTCATCATCATCACTGTAGGCTCTTTCTGCATGTTCTTCAATATCTAATCCCGCTGATTCTACCTTTGGAGAAACCCGGACACCAATCAATACATCTATCACCTTCATTATTGCATAAGTACCACCGAATCCTAGAGCCGCTGCAACACCAACTCCGATTGCCTGTATCAACAGCTGATGTGGATTACCATATAGAAGACCGTTTACACCAGTAGGATTAATTGCAGTAGAAGCAAAAATTCCTATAGATATAGCTCCGATTATTCCCGCAATTCCATGGATTGAACTAACATCTAGTGCGTCATCAATTTTGAGTCTGTCTTTGAGAAAGAGTACACCAAGATAAGAGGCTATACCAATTGCAATACCAATAGCAAACGCGTGCTCAACACTTACGTAACCAGAAGCCGGAGTTATCCCTGCAAGTCCTGCAATAGCACCGTTAATTGCAGCAATTACGCTTGGCTTTCCCGTTCTCATCCACGAAAGTCCTACCCATATTAGTGCAGACACCGCCGAAGCCATGTGAGTGTTAATTACGGTGTTGCCTGCAACTCCTCCTGACGCTAGAGCACTTCCTGCATTGAAACCAAACCACCCAAGCCAAAGGAGAGATGATCCAAGAACCGCAAGCGGAATACTATGAGGAACCATAATGGAAGGACCAAAGTCCTTTCTTCTTCCTAAAACAAGAGCTGCAGCAAGAGCACCCATTCCAGCACTTGTGTGGATAACAATGCCCCCTGCAAAATCCTTTACTCCAATATTGTTAAGCCATCCTCCGACACCCCAAACCCAGTGCACCAGCGGATAGTAAACAAGCAAGCTCCAAGCTGCTATAAACAAGACAAAGGCACTGAATTTCATTCTTTCCGCAATAGCTCCGGTTAAAAGTAATGGGGTAATTACAGCAAACATCATTTCAAATTTTACGAACAAAACTCCCGGAATGCTTGGAGCGTATTGTGTTAGCGCATCATCCCATGGAATACCTTTTAGAAATGTCCAATCCAGATTTCCAGCAAGGCCTGATGTATCAGGACCAAAAGATAAACTAAAACCAAAGATGAACCACATGACACTTAGAAGTGCCATCCCAAAGAATATCTGCATGAAAATTGAAACCGTGTTTTTCTTTCGAAGCAGACCGGCCTCAAATAGTCCTAATGAAGGAATCATTAGCAAAACAAGGCTCGATGCAATTAACATCCAAGCCGTATCTCCAGTGTCTATAGCCAAATCGTATTCATACAACCAAATCTGTATAAAAAAGTTGCTCTATGACAGAGATAATTATTTTAATAGCGATTTGTTAAGGAAGGTGATTGATAAGAATAGAAGTCATTATGGCAGAAAATGATATTGCAAAGGTGAGTGAAGGACTAAAGAAAATAGGAGTTGGCGGTTTAACTGTTTTTAAGGTAAAAGGACGTGGCAAAACTATTCCAGCAGGTATTCATGCCTCAAAAGGAACTCAAATATTTACTCCTGAATTTGGTGATAAATATGTAGTTGTGGCCGTATTGTCAGACGAGATAATGGACGAAGCAATTAAAATCATTAGAGACAATTCCAAAATAGGAAAAATCTTTATCGTTCCAGTAACTCGCGCAGTAGATCTTGCTACAGGAGCCGAGAATGAAAAGGCAATTTGATATAAAAGAGTCGATTGGTAAAAGTATTATTGATTTGACTATGTATCGTTTCTACATTCTGCTGATTCTACACCCTCTGATGTATCAATAATTTGTCTCAACTTATTTTTCATGAGTTTGTCTAGTTCTGAAGAAACATTCTTCTCCTCAGAAGGAGATATATACTTATTTGGTTGAATGTCTACGCTTCCAACTACGGATTTTGATGATGGAAAGACATCAAACAGACTTAAGTGTTCAACAATTTTTAGCAAATCTGGTCTGGTAATATCTGCAGTAACAACACTTCCGTTAATTTTGGGAAAATACATTACTTTTTGATTTGAAGTTACCGTTAGATTATAAGTATTTTTGAAATTGTTAACTTCAGAATCTTTTCCATTGAATATTATTGGTATTCTTGCATTTGGGGGTTCCACTTTACTTATCTGAAGCAACATTTTTTTTATTTTCATTTCTGCATTTAGGGCCGTAATTTTCTCATGAGCCGCATCCACCAATTCGTAGCATTTGCCGTCAATTTTTATATTTTCATGTTTTTCGGGATAGAAGGAATATACAACAAAAAAACTAATTACTCCGCCAATAGCCAAAACTGCCATGATAGGTATTGCAAGAGTGGCATAGTTTATCATTTCACGTTATTTCCTTTCTATCGATTGTTCCATCTACTGAAAACTCACAATGCAATTTGATTGTTGTCAAGGCTAGTTGTAATTGACATAGTATTGAAAGCGTCTTTCTACTTCCTTGTTATTTCCTCTTCTTATCAGCGAAATTTGGGTATGAAGTAGTTTCTTTGCATACTCTAGGCATGATGCAGATTGTTCACTAGGAGGTAATTGTCCTGACAAAATTGCCTCAAACTGTTTCATAAATTCTACCACCTTTTCTCTATACTGCTCTGTTGAAGGGTTTTTGTTGTTTGATACTTTGAACCATGTTGTAGTACAGGGAGCCGCATAGTTTTTTGCCAATTCCTCTATTACGCGCTCTATTTCAAAAAAGTCCATTTTCATATCTTTGTATAGGAAAAATAATGTTATATGCACTGCGGAAAAAATTTGATTACTTGATTTCCGATTAGGAAATCGCGCGAGCAAATATTATGTTGGTACTGTATTCATATTTCAAAAATATTTCCTAATTGGCAATATATAAAAACAATAGCAATGTTTCTTAGTCAATGGTAGACGAAATTGACAGATTTTTGCTATCGCAATTGGGTAAAAATTCACGCACATCTTCATATGAAATGTCTAGACATTTGCAAGCATTAGGATATAAAATTACAGATAGAACCGTACGACATAGACTAAAGAGATTAGAGAAATCTAACATAATTCTGGCCTATTCTCTTCTGCTAAATCCAACTTTACTGTCTGAAAAGATAAATCGTACAATTCTCTTAAAATTTAGATTTCGCGCTAATACCTCTGTTATGATTTCGCGTCTGGAGAAATACTGTGGCGAATCATACTTCTGCATTTATTGCGCAAGAATGACAGGAGATTATGATTGGATTTGCCATTTCGTTTTTGATTCTGTAGAACAATATGAATTTGAAAGTTCTAATTTCTTAAATAGGTTTGTTGACCTAATCGATGATTTTCGATCTTATGAATCCAGTATGGTTAAGGTTACGCCTTATACACTGTATGATGATCATGAATTAAGAGATCAAAAATGGCGAGCTTATAAGATCCTAAACTCGTTGAAGAAATATCAAAATTTAAATGAAAAACTCCAGTTTATTGTTGAAAGTTTAGTAAAATATTTTGGCGCCAAGTTCGCTCGCATATGGTTACTGGACAAGGAACGCAAATATCTCGTACTAAAATTTAGTGTCGGAAAGTACAAGAATATAAACGGAGAATTCTCAAGGGTACCTGCCGATTCTAATAAAATTGGAAATATTGTAATTACTCATAAACCATCTATAACAAACGATGTTGTTAATGACAAGAGAATAAGATATCCCGAGTGGGCAAAAAAAGAAAAACTTCAATCATTTGCTGGTTATCCTCTTACTATCAAAGGTAACGTGATTGGTGTTTTGGCTATGTTCAGCACAAAAAGAATGCAGGCAGCTGATTTTGAAATACTAGGGGTATTTTCAGATCAGATTTCAAAAGAGCTTGAGGCGCTGTATAGTGCGGTTGATTTCCTGATTCCTAGTGGAGATAAATAGTGGCACGCAATTCAAGATTCATATTTTGTGGAAAGATCTCTATCTCTAGTATCTAGTATTATTTTAAATCTCCGATCGCTTTGAGAATTACGTTTGGATTAAATTGGGCTTTATTTGTCTGCATGAAAACCATTTAAAATCGACATCTCCACGATACCATTTGTATACCATTCTAGGTGCGCCCCAGGCTCCAACCTCGTAATCCTGACCTTCACATATGGCCTTTGGTCCCCACTGGTAGGATCTAGTATCAATAACTTCATTGATTTTGATCCATGTTTTGCCATCACCATTAAAGTTCATCCATTGCTCCAATTTGACTTTTGGGTTATTCATATCTCGTGACAGAATTATGTGAATATACTTGATGCCAAACCAACCATGACCTGCCAAAATAACGTGAGGTATTATCTTTTTAGCCCCTGCAGGGTCATTATGATATATGTTTGGACTCTGCTTTGTAAATTTCACTTTCGAATTGACCTTTGCAGAATTACAATTTGTTTCACAGTCGTAGTTGAATTCTTCGCAGCAAAGGTGATTACTTTCATCATGGTGATTACAGGGACCTCTTAGGTAGATACCATCATTTTCTGTTGGCTTGTGGACATTAAAGAATCCTGTCAGCTCCACATTATCAAGATCGCTTTTATCGTATGTGTAACCTCTAGCCATGGAATCCTTGAAGCTCATTTTGCATCCACCTATTGCATCCTTGTAATCAGGATCGACATTCAAGTTAAACTTGACTCTCTCATTATCATTAGCTGTCCATGATCCGTCTTTGTTCTTTACTAGTTTACTGTAGGTAGAACCACCACCTATCTCAAAATGCAAATCAAAGGGTTCATCATGATTCATATACCAAACAAAGCCTTTCGGTTTAGTGGGATACAAAAATGCTACTCCATCCGGTCCTACCTTATTAACTCGTTTAATTATTATAGGTTTACTGCTCATAGGAACGGTTTGTGCTAGGGCTCTTCCTAATTGTACTAACGGTAATAACATAAATGCTGTCCCGGCAGTTCCCACCAATTTTAAAAAATCAAGGCGTGAAACAGGATTTATTTTTGGCATTCATATAATACTTGTCATTGAAATATATTAAATCTACCGACAAAGACCATTAATTAGAATATCTTACCTGAATTTTAATTTTAATCGACCTTTCAAAGCTCTGTACGTATAAATTCCCTTAAATCATTAGCTTCTTCCCTGTAAGCTCGGATCTTATGAATTTGACCGTCGGAGCATCTGACCTCTACCGTTACTATGTTAATTTCGGCATCTGAAGCAGTAACGTTAGGATATATCTTTTCTATCCTACAGCCACGATCAAGTAATTCTTGTAACTTCAATATAGATTCATTCAATATCCATAGTTGTTGCTTTTCTCTATTATTTAAAAAATTGAGTAATTGTGATTAGAGTGCGTATGATGGATTAATGGGGTAATAATTTTACGATTACTAACTTCCATCGCACAATGAATGAATGCATATCAATAATAAAGGATAAAGAACATCTAATATTGAACAATTTGCTATTAGTATTATTGTTATCAAGATTTCAAGTAAAAGAGAAAATTAATCATGATGTGGAGTTGATTTGATAGTGCAAAAGCCAGAAAATGAGTCAGCAAGGAAATCTAATTATCCAATTAATCCCCTCATTCTTAACAGATGGTCTCCAAGGTCTATGACTGGAGAGGCGCTAAATGACGACGATATAATGTCACTTTTTGAAGCAGCCAGATGGGCTCCTTCTTCTTATAACAATCAACCATGGAGATTTATTTATGCCAAAAGAAACACAGAACACTGGGACAGGTTTTTTAATTTGCTGGCGGAAGGAAATAAGAATTGGACAAAGAATGCTGCGTTATTGGTAGTAGTAATATCTAGGAAAAACTTTGAATTTAATGAAAAACCTGCAATAACACATCAATTTGATGCAGGCTCGGCATGGGAAAATCTAGCGCTAGAAGCCTCATCCAGAGGCATAGTTGCCCACGGAATGCAAGGATTTGATTATGAAAAAGCAGGTGTGGATTTGGGCGTCCCCCATGATTTTGAAGTTATGGCAATGATTGCAATTGGCAAAAAAGGACCAATAGAGATTCTTCCGCCCGAGTTACATGAGAAAGAAAAACTTACTGACAGAAAACCATTGAAGGAAATCATTATGGAAGGATTTTATCACACGTAACAAATGTTAGATTTGATTATTTTCTAATCTTTTCTTTCCATTGTCAGTAATTCGAATTTCTGAATCTAGCTCTTCCTTATTGGCTACAAATCCATCGTTACGCAGAATTTTGACTATCCTGTTTATTTCGGATTCATCAAATATTCCTATTTCTTTTCCGATCTCGTACATGTTGAAATAACTCAACTGATCCTTAACTGCAGTTTTTTCGAAAAGTTTCAAGAGAAACTTGTCAAAAGCTTCATTTGACATAATTAATTAAAAGAGATTCAAGTATGATGGATTCCGGCATCTTGTGATTCACCAAGCGAGTTTTTTTATTAACTGCGTTTTGAGATTTGTAAAGGAAAAATGCATCAAATACTTGCCATATCCAGTAGGCGGCCATGATTATCCAATTTAATGGAAATACGAATAAGAATGATAAAGTTATAGATAATATTACTGCACCTGTGAGAACCATAAATCCTCTGTTTTTATGATTAAGATAAATTTGCCCCAGTCCTGGCAAAATAATGCTAAAGAAATAGGCGTAAATTCTGCTTTTTTCAGACATGTTCTCCATTCATGTTTCCCTTACATGCTAGTTAAGGAATTTGAACAGTATTTATCATTTCATCATGGCATTTATTGCATATCATTTTTCCTACGAATTGATTTAGAGAAAAAGTTTTTCTTTTACAGCCATCACATACCATCCCAGATTCCATAATATTATGTAATCATCATGGCTTAAATCAGTTGCATATTACCCATCGCTCATTTCCCCGTTTCCCATTCCATTCTCAACCTAGATTGTTTTAAGACATATGTTATTTGATTTGGAAAGAGGTTTAATCTCTTTATTAGTAACTTATATGTATTATGTGCATGAGGTTATCAAATTGTAAAGAGACGGAAGTATTAGGAATATGCCTTATGAACATAGCACCATCTCCATTGTTTACTAGGTAGTGCCACCATTACTGGATGGCTTGTTTCCTTATAGTGCTTTGTCGCATGGAGACCGACGGAAGAATCGCAACAGCCTACATGGCCGCAGGTTAGACACATTCGAAGGGCTACCCAGTTTGTCCCTTCTATTTGGCATTCTTCGCATCCGGCCGTTTTTGGATTTAAAGTTTCGTTTGCGTTAACAAAATGCTCACATCGATTTCCAATATTCATATTAGTGCAAAACGTAAGTATCTTATAAATACCCTCAAGGGCTCAAAGAGTTCATGGGCAATTAATAAAGTGTAATCGAATAAAAAGCCACAAAATTAAAAATTAGCGTCAAGTTATCGTTACAATTTCAGAGGAAGCTGGGGATCGCTAGGTAGGCAGATGAAGCGAAGTGGCATATCTCATGATATATTCATGCTCTAATGTTACTGGCATGACGAATAGTGCGTTAAATAGGAACCTGAGGAGGACGACAATTACGATGATGACAATTATTACCAGCGCTATGTAAACGAGTGTGCTTAAGACCATACTATGCTAACGGCATAAAAGTATAAATATTTGTGACCTATCAGCAGCCGGACGGGGTAAGGTTACTAAGGAATATAAATTATATTGTGCAATTTAGGAGAACACGGCCGGTAAATGAAGGAAACCAATTAAGAAAAGTGACACGAATTTGGTAACGTAATTGAGAAGAAAAAGACTAAAGAAGACAAAACTTTTTTTGAGAAAATCAGGCTGTGTGCTTACATGCTCCTCGTATGCATTTCATTACCGCGTAAATATTCTTTTGTTACCTTCTTATGACACTCTTTACAAAGAGTTCGCAAATTATCAGGATTATGCAGGAATTCGGTAGTCATCTTAACCTTATTTTCAAGTGAATCGAATCGGTATCCTAATTTTTTAAATAGGGATCTTGGAATAATATGATCGCATTCCAAACCCCTTGACCTTGCGAACTTTCTTCTGTATGTGTAGGGATATTTTTTTCTACAAATCTGACAGGTATAGTTATCTCGTTTAAAGATATCAGAACGCACTCTATTCCAGTAAAAATTATGGTAATACCATTTTTCGAATTGTTTGCTACATTCTTTTGAACAATACTTTCTGAATGGAGATTTAATTAGATTTTCACATCCAGTATTTCTGCATATTATATCTCCATTATCATCGAATTTATCAAATTCTCTTATATACACAATATTTCGAAATGACATATCAGATGTGTATAATTGAATTACTTTATTTTCTAATCGAAGAAATAAAATTCACTTTCGAATAAATTTGTTTGTTTCGTAATTAGAGGCAATAATCTCATTTCAATAAAGGCTGTTAACATCGATTTGTAAGTCAGGAATACCTTTCTCATGATATAATAGTGGCGGATTTATTGGACAATTATCTAGTGAGAACAAAAAGGAGAGCCTACTGTTAGGAAAGTCAGAATTGATGATATCAAGCTGGATATAGTAATTCCTAATATCCACACGGTTCGAAATTTCCCCGACAAGGCAATTGTCATACGGATATTAAAAGAAGGTGGGTTGAATTCTGTTGCTTTATTTAGGATTGACAAACGTTAAGCTTCATTTATCCTAGAATAATTAAATACTCTACTGAATCTGGCATTCTAGATTTATCAGAATAATTAGTAATAATCTTAAAGTTTGTATCGTACATTCGTCATATGGAGAGCAACAGTCCATGAAAAAATTAGTAGTCATATTTCCAACAAAAAATGAAGAAGATACGATTGAACACGTCATAAAAACTACAAAAAATAGTCGTCATAGTCCAGAAATCATAGTAGTAGATGCGTATTCATCTGATGAGACAGTCAGAATAGCCCGAGGTAATGGCGCAGAGGTAATTGAACAGGGAAACAGAATGTTTCCTGCAAAAGGAATTGCGATGAAAAAAGGCATTAACGAAGCTATTACTGCTAATGCAAATATTGTTTTGTTTCTTGACGCGGATATTAAAAATCTAACTCCAGAATGGATAGATAAATTGGTGGATGGGTGTACGAATTGTGATATGGTAAGAGGGTATTATCAAAGACACGGTCGAGACGCTCCGGTAACAAAGCTTATAGCTAAACCAATGATCGGAGTCTTTTTTCCTGAGTTATATCATTTTGAACAACCATTAAGCGGTGAAGTATGTGCAAGGATTGAGGTATGGAAAAGACTATTGGGTCAAGATCCCCCCGATGGGTGGGGTATAGATGTGTGGTTTTTAATTGAGGCTGCCATGGCAGGTTATCAAATTAAGGAAATATTCCTTGGGACTAAACAACACACTTCTTTTGAAGATTATCGTGAGGACGTAGGAAAATTGTCCAAGATGGCAGAACAAGTCGAATTCACTATCTTAAAAGAGGCTTTTAAGTATGGCAGAATTGATTTGTATAAAGAAGTCAAAACTTGAAAGTTCGATATGAGTCGTACTAATCTTGTTTTGTCAGGTATGAGTAAATTTACAAGAATACGGGAGTGTTTTATTAGGGACAAATTACATAACGATCTTTGTTCATACATAAAATTAAATTCTGAAGTAATCTTACCCATCAGAAATAGACTAAACCAATTCACATCCATCAAGCTACAACAACGTTAATTAGATTAACTGACAAAAATTTGATTGAGACGTAAATCTCTATTAACAATAAAGTCCTACTAATTGTGTGGCATATCGTAGTAGAGAAGAGATTTTTGCATCAATTCTTAGTACTGCTGGTTCTGGGGCAACGGTAACTCGCAGTAAGATAATGTTTGGTTCATATCTTACATACGCACAAGTTGTAGAATATACAAAAATGTTGATACAACGGGGATTGCTTGAGTATGACGCTATCAATAGAACATTCAAAACTACTCCAAGCGGATTTATGTTCATACAACTACATCACGAAATAAGTCAAATGATAAAGATTTAAAGCTATTCTTGAACCAAAAAAACGCTTAACCGATTATGTGATAATATCAAGTTGTTCCTTCTAAGAATACAGGCAAAAAGATTTTGATTTTAGTCCTTTAGGGATACTTTATTGCTGCCACATTACTACTAATTGTAGGTGATACTATTATAGTAACACTAGGTGATCCTCTGGTGTTTATATCAAGGAAGTCATATATAGAAAGAAGCAGATTAATGCTTATGTCAAATACATACAATGATAATATCCAACTAGTAAAAAACGTCATAGACGTCATTAATTCAGGTGATACAACTAATGTTTCTGATTTTATTGGTCCTACATACTATAATCATGAGTCACGGATGGACCCTGTTAGATCAAAAATGAGAGGCCCCGAAGAATTTTCAGATACAGTCGCCAACCTCCATAAAGCCTTTTCGGATTTACATTATGAATTGGTATATAGTGTGTCCTTAAACAAAAAAGTAATTGCAATCGTATCTGTTGTAGGTAAACATACAGGAAGCTTCTTTGGTTTCATTCCACCTTCAGGAAACAAAATATCCTATCAAGCAGTACATATGTTCACAATTGGTGATGATGGAAAAATATCCGAACATAAGGCTATTCGCGATGATCTTGCATTAATGTATCAACTTGGAGTAGTTAAAGCTACAGGTTCACAATATGAAAATTTCCTAGAAGAATGGAAAGGAACAAGACAATGAACGGAAGAACTTGATACTCATGATTACAAACTTGGATATGAAAAGTGCAGGGCAATAAATTCGAAGTTTTGATTTTGTTAAGTATGGGAGAAAGTGGTATGCTATCGCACAACCGACCTTATTTCTTCTTCGTCCACATACTTCAAACATGGACAAGCATCGGATTTTGAGATATGATTTACACATCTTCTTTGCTGATGCATGTCCATCCAATGCCACTTTATGTCGTGGCCACAAATACACGTTGACATATTTCTTTTCGTACTATAATATACAAAGTCGAGACTTATGTAATTTTCGGAACTTTGTTAATTTGTTGAAATGTTAATTCACTGCCCGTACTAGGCTTAGAATCACACCAGAGTCAAAGCGAATAAATTTGAAATAGGAACTAACTGATTTCGGTAGAAGAATAATCGCAAGTTAAACTATTATAGTCAACAGGATACAGAATAATCATGTCATATGATCCACGAAACCTGATTGACAGGTTTTTACGATTAAATAAACTGAATATGCCAGTCAATAATCTGCCCTCAGTAGCATACCCTTTCGGTATTAATCCTCCTACGTTGTTTCGAAAAGATAAAAGTAAGCTAACTCCAGGGAGTGTGACTGACGATCTTCAAGATCTCCCAAACAATTCACATATGGGAACAGAACTATTAGACGATCTGCGTGCTCGCCAAGAGGAATTTCTCAAGAAAATAAGAAAGCATCCGGATAAGCTCAATAATGATGATCCGTCATTCTATTAAAAATAAAATAATAGTTTAATAGTAATAACTGAGTTTGGACCTACATTTGTAGACGCCCGTCAAAGATATTGGCTATTATGCCAATTCGGTCATTTCATGCAACATTGGTTTGTTTGATGAATTTCTTACAGAATTTTGAATTATTTTCGCGGTTTCAAAATCACACTCTAAAGTAAAGGCTAGATCATCAACCTTCATATTAATAATCTGTTTTTTGTCAAGGGAATGCTCAATGATTAAATCCTTCAGAACATCAGGTAAAGCTAATGATTTTATGCCGTTTCTGAATATCATGAATAATAATAGTATCAATCTTATATAAGATTTTTCTAATGAATGACAGTAGACATGATGATGTATGTTTTAGTATTTTTAATGCGGATTTTTATAAGAAATTAATAAAATGATCTAAATATAAGATCAATTTATCTTTGTTTCATATTTTTGCATGATATCTACTTATATTTTTTCGCTAACAGTTTCATAGTGAGGTCAGGTCATAAAGCTAACGTCGATTTGGTAGAGAAATTCGTCAATTTCTATCATCGGTATGAGAATCTAAATTTAAAAATTACATTTTTCTTAATTTCTTTGCAGATACTTCATTTATACTGGCTTACGACTGACGTTGTTCTACAAAAGATATTTGGAGAAAGCTTCTTCATTGCGCCTAATAATCTGTTACCAATTTTTGTAGTAATTGACTATATTGAAATTCCTGCACTAATATCGGGTTTAGTATTTTATTCATATAACATACGTAGGGACAAATCTTCTGCCAACAGAAGTTATCTATTCATAGGACTGCTTGGGGTACAAGTTATTCATATTTTCTGGATCACCGATGAAGTTGTATACACTAGTTTTTTCAAATCCAGTTTAGTAGAATTTCCTTATATATTATCTTGGATTGCCATACTAATTGATTACCTAGAGCTACCTGTAATGGCCGACTTATTTTATAGGGTGATTAAGAAGAAGAGAAATACGCGTTAGTATATCTTTCGATTCAGCTAACTTGAAAGTTTTATCATTTATCAACAATCAATATGTTCTTTGGTAAAGTTCTGTACTAGGAGTATCAAAAGAAATTCAAGTTGTATTAATTTTTGCATTAAAGTATCTCGTTCAAATCACGTAGGGATATTGAAGTTATGTAACCAAGCGAGATTAAAATTTGTATTTATCTATGTCAATAGATCCAATGCCATCTTTAGATCCGATATTTCTGCCTCAATTACTTCCCTATCGATTTCATCTCTTGCATATTTTCCTAATCTCTCGCAAGCTTGTATTTCTGAAATTATTATATCCTTCTTATCTTTGGACAGGTTGTGAAATGACTCTACAAATGAGTATATGACTTTTCTCCCATTCCCTTTGGACTCGCAAGTTTTAGCAGTTATTTCATAGGGAGCCTCAGAGTCAGCTATGTTCATTATTAAAATATACCTACTGTTGTTTGATGATCGATAATGTTAAAACCTTGGATTTTAGATTCGTACAAAATAAAGGTATTCAGATTAGTGATGCTCACAATTATGATCCAAAGAAGAACTATAATAATCTATTTTCCAAGAAATATTCAGCTCATTAACACATCTCCAAGATCAATCAAGTTTATTTTGCAAATCTTAAGAAATACTTAACAGATCACAGTCATTTTCAGATATTTTAAGCGTTTCAAGACGTGCTAAGAGTTAGTTAAGGAGAGGTAAATGTTGGATGAATATGAACAATTTTCGTGGTATTTCAAAATGTACCAATCCGAGATTATATGAGTCTGGTAATCAAGGAATTAAATACATCGGGCTGAACCTAATGTATCAATTAAGGGCTAAACCATAAATTATTATTTTTTGTGACCTTCCTTCTTCAAATAAACTGTATTACATTTACTTTTCATAGTAACGTGTCATTATGATTAATATCAGGCTTAAGTGTAAAAATTATCTTTCTAGTCTGCAATAAATCAATATTTTGGTTAAAGATCATACGTTCTCCAGCTTAATTGCATTCTGCTTCGACTTGATGGTTTTCATGCAGGCAAATAAGCAATAATAATGCGCATAAAGACTCAATTTATGATTAGATCTTACACTATTTACTAATGATGGTATCAATAAACATGAACTATTAGGGAAGAGGGGTACGATTTGTTATCTAGTACATTTTTCGGTAGAAAAATAATAGACTAATATTATAGTCGATGATATTGAAATTCATTAATTTAATATAGTGCGAAGATTAAGGGTATTCAGGTGGATTTGATGAGAAGTACGATTACCTTGCTTATTGGTCTGAGTACTTTATTGCTATTCATCAGCATACATAGTATTTCTTATGTCAATGCTCAATCCGCCCTAAATACCGTCTCCTTAGATAACAAATCAACCAATGCAAATTCTCCTGTTGAATCTGAAAATTTAGATCCGTTTACGTTAAAAGAGTCACCTAACGATGCGAGCACTGTTGATAATAATGATCAAACTACCGATGCAGATGGTGGATCGTCAACTAGCAGTAGCAATGACGATAATAAGGATGCGTCAACTAGCAGTAGCAATGACGATAATAAGGATGCGTCAACTAGCAGTAGCAATGACGATAATAAGGATGCGTCAACTAGCAGTAGCAATGATAATGATGATGATGATGACAATCATGGATCTGACGATGACAAATCTTCAAAAGGGGACAAAAACTCAGATTCCAAGGATGATAAAAAATTTGAGTTGCCATTCCCGTAACCTAATATGTCAATACAGTATCAATTTCCAATCACAGCTTGATTAGATTTCCTTCTTAACAAAAAGAATTGCTTTAGTTTCAGATTCATGTTTGTCTCTACAGCTTACTTGCTAGTTATCATCCATTTTTTTGTTGAATATTCTACATACCGTCAGTACCTTTGACCATTCTTCAAGTGATTCAACAACGGATCTCGCCTGATCAAGATTTTGCCAACTGCAACCACGCCATGATTTTTTATTATTACTGCCCTTACGCTAGAATTTTCAAAGCATCTTGACACCTTCGTTGCCAATTCAACAGAACCTGATGGAACATTTTCTATAATAACAGGATCGCCTACCACTATTTTTGCCTCTTCCAATACTTCATCAAACTTGGATGATATTGAGATTCCGAGTGTGTACGGACTATGACAGTGAACGATCGCGTTTATCTCTTTATGTTCGTAAATCCTTTTGTGCATACCCCATTCCCTGCTTGGTTTGTATTTACCAATTATCTCGTCTGTTTTTAGGTTGACTTTAACTAGATCTGCTGTTTTAATTTTATATCGTGGTATCTCACTTGGGGTAATCCACATCCACATTCTTTCTGCTCTAACGCTATGGTTACCAGATATTGCTGTGTTTAATCCAGATTCGTAAAATGCCTTTACACAATTTAGAAGCTCCGTCTTGAGACCCAATGGTTAACGTCAATATAGTTATCTCAATAATATTTATCAATATGTGTCTAGATTTGGTATATACAGACTCTCATAGCTTCATTAAATATTGTTCCTACTATAGGATGGTAACATATGATATTTAGATTTCGATATCCTCGTTTTTTAACAGATTGCTAGCTGGACTTGCCTTGTTCCTGACCGTAGTTTTCTTTTAATGCCTTTTCATCCATGTATATTATCTCCCAAATATGACCATCAAGATCCTCAAAGCTACGTCCGTACATCCATCCATGGTCTTGTGGTTTCCTAGATTCTTTTCCACCGGCCTTAATTACATTCTCTAACATCTGATCAACATTTTCTCTATTTTCAGTTGACAGCGCTATTATCACTTCAGTATTTTTCGTAGTATCACAAATTTCTTTTTGTGTAAAAGTTTTAAAGAATTTTTCAACAAGGAGCATTACGAAAATGTTCTCATTGACAACCATGCAGGTAGCTTTCTCATCCGTAAACTGTGGGTTAAATTCAAAACCTAGCTTTTTAAAAAATTCTATTGTTTTTCCAAGATCTTTCACCGGTAGGTTAACAAAGATTTGTTTTGCCACATTATCAATTGATTTGTTGCCGGTAATAAATTATTAAACTATTGAAATTAAATGTTAGTTCAGGCTTCAAGAAAATCGGGAGTGTTCAAGATTAGGTCTAAATTTGTAAAGTAAAAATGACCTAAAAAGAAATTAATATACTGAGATGAGTAGAAGTGAGATTTGTTTTTGCTCTGCCGTTAGAAGAATCGTTTTGACCTATCATATTTTATTACCGCTGGCAATATCCCCCCTGTTTTTTTATGTTATCCATATTTTTGGTCGAAAACTATCCGGAATTCGGCTCTTCAATTCTGGAAATCGTCCTAATAAATAAAACAGATGTAAGTAAATGGAAATTAATTTATACTGTCTAAAATAACCCTAGACGTAATGATGAACAGGAAGCCTTTACTAGACTTGAATTCAAAAATACTTACATATTCCAGCATCTCTGTCCTGGCAATACTCGTCTTGTCATTAGGGTCTGGTATTTACGCAATAGATTATAATTTTAAAAACAAACTACCAGGTGATAATCATGGAGATAATCACCCATCTGAAAAAAATTGTAAAAAATCTGACACATTGGAAGAAATATCCATAAAAATAGATGCAGAGAAGTGTGAAATCAATAATATTAAAAATTACAAGGATTGGAACTTTTACAAACTTGAAGATCCAGAGACAAAGGCATGTATAAAGTATTATGATGAACTAGGTAACTCCTTGGTAGATTATGAAGTGGTATACTGTTATGCATATCCAGAAAAGTACCTTGACAAAATTAACTGAATAACAATCTCTGTATGACTGACGATGTCGTCGAAAGCAGCGGTATACGGCAAATGGACTTTGATAGGGTATTTGGTGAGTTATACTAGAAGAGACCTAAGGTTCATCCTCTAGGTCATTTCTATGCTTATCTGTAAATTGTGAAGCTGAACTAATGCCATTGGAGTTTACTATTTGTTTTTTTCTGGTAGCATATACATATCCAAAGGACGCTAAAATTATTAATATTGCCAAAACTGGACCCGTCATGTCTGGCAATATTTCAGAATTGGTGATTTTTTCAATTGAAGCAAGAGCTGCGACAGCCAGGGCAGCTGCGCTTAAAGAATAAGCCATATATCTGAAGCCCCTAGTGTTGAATATTCTGGAAAAGGTGGATCGTAATATGAAGCTGTCTAATGTATCAATAGGAATCATTCCCATTGCAAAGAATCCTGCAAGGACTAGGGCTACTTGGACCCCCAGAGTCGCTGAGGCCACTGCAGATAGCGTGATAGCAGAGATTTGAGTAGCGGTATCAAATCCTAACCCAAATACTATCCCTGTAATCAAGGCAGAACTAAAAGGACTCATTATTCCGAGCCTAGATAGAATCTTGGTTGCAAGGATTGCTGACCCAGTTTTACCCCATTTCTTCAATGAGTAAACGTTTACTGCTCCAATCACTCCCAATGCAATGGCTCCTATCACTCCTCCCCAAAATGAGAGATT
>JBIOZG010000034.1:0-4475 GCA_044870765.1 Nitrososphaeraceae archaeon | reverse complement strand
GTCCTCCCAATGCTTTCCTACGTTATTCTGATTATTCGCTATTTCAGGGCGCAAACCAGGCTTCAATTGTTGTAATGTTGTAATGTTTGCTGGAATGTCAAGAGATTCAGGATGCAGTCTTATCCATCCAGATCCTAATGAAGCAGATACAAGCTCTTTCATCTCCTCGTGAGAAATAGAAACATTATTTAGAGATTTGTTTACAATATCGGATTGCAATTTTATAAACTCATGTGGTTTAGGTGTATGATCTTTTCCTCCGCATGATGAAGCAACAAGTAAAAGACTGTTTACCTTATCTGGAAACATGATTGCAAGCTGTTCGGCTATATATGATCCAAGTGAATATCCCATAACATCTGCTTTTGGTATTTTCAGAGCATCAAGCAAACCAGCACTATCGTTTGCTAGTTGCTGATAAGTGTATGGTTTGGAACCAGTTGTTGTATTTCCAATACCACGAGTATCAAAAGCAATTACCATGTGATTTGAAGAAAGTCCTTCTAGAAAGGATGGGTCCCAGGCATCCATACCATCAGAAGCGCCATTGAAAAGTAAAACCGGGTCACCTTTACCTAGCATCTTGTATGCGATGTCAATATCTCCAACGTGAACCTTCTTTGCTGGGATATCTTGTATATTCAGTAAGCCTTCATTTTTCGTTATACTTTGATTTGTTTGACCATAAACAAGTGGCGTATTAGTTGCTATTATAGAAGTGGGGATAATCAACACAAACAAGAAGATGACGGATACTACTTCCCTTGATTTTTTTGGGTAATACAATTTTTGCTAATTGATTCATACATGATATCAACTACTATTAAAGTAAGTAGTCTTTAGAATATTCAAGTCTATGATATAATACCAAATGAGCTCAAATCCTAAATGGATTACATACACTAGTGTATTGCATCCCACCGAACCCGAATATTATTGATACCATAATTAGTAAACATGTGCAAGTTTAAAACAACATTATCTCATTTTATAGTTTAATTAAAAATCGATATTGAATTTAGTCTTGTATGTTTTAAGAATCAAACCAGAAAACTATGTGTGATGTGAAAACAAGATAACCGACAACATTTGGTGGAATCGCCATTATTTGTTATTAGTTAAAAATAAGCGCATTATATCAAATACGATTGATGGTTTCTCAGAAAACGGTGCGTGACCTGTATTTTCTATGATTTGAAGTTGGCTATGTTTGAGTAACTTATTAAACCGTTTAGAATGTGCAACTGGTATTAACTTATCACCAGCTCCACATATGATCAGAGCCGGTATATTCTCAATCCTTTGTAATTCTGATGATTCAATATTCTTTTTTGTACTATTATCGAAAGCTGATTTAAATGCATATTTTGCCCCTGCCAAGTTAATTCTTTTAATAAAGACGTCAACGAGCGTAGGATTGAGTAACGCTGGATTTCCAAGCATCTGTTCGAATACATTTTTAACTTTTTCAAACGATGGATTTAATGCAGCATTAAGGTATTGTTCAAGTAGAGGTGTTGGCTCCTTAAGCATTCCAGAAGAGTCTATGAGAACAAGTTTTTCTATCAGATCTTGACCTTCTATGGCTACTTTTGCGGCTATATATCCTCCAAGTGAATGACCTACTATTATTGTTTTGCAACTATCATCATCGATATCATCATCATTTCTCCAAATTTGCTTACAATCAATGAAGTCTCTAATAAATTTGCTAAAATACTCTATTGTGTAGTCTAGTGTTACGGGTTTATCACTACCACCAAAACCTATGAGGTCAACGGCTACTATTGGATGGAAATATCTGGATAAAGCATCAGGGATATCCAACCATCTATCCGATGATGATCCGAGACCATGGATAAATAAAATATTTTTCTTTTTCGAACTATTGCTTTTTTCAGATTTCAGATACCTTATCTGGTAACCATTTAGCATTACTTTATTCTCCTTCACATCTTCCACCTAATGTACGTCAGGTCTCATACTGCTATTAATATTTGATGATTGGGTACAAGGAGAAAGTTAAGGCTAAAGAACTTTGTGTCAAGCATTAGCCACTAAGCTTAAAGATGGGCACCTACTGTTCTGTCATCCTTTTTTCCTTCAGTCTCCCCAATTACCAAGTCTATATATTGTCTAACATTGTTATCATCTAACATTGAAGATTCTACGGCTGTTTCTCTTTCCATAGCATCCGCGTGTTGGTGGATATGCTTTACAATCTTTCGCATAATCTCTGCGTTGTCTTGTGCTTTACCTAAAGTACCTAGCAGAGCATTACCCCTTTACATATTTTCTGGCTAAACGACGCAATTCTGCATCGACTTTGTGATTAAATACTAAGGATGTAAGCGTCTTCCTAAACATTCAATTCATCTTTTACTCTTTGACATAACCTATGAATGATAACAGGTTTTTGAGGAATACAATAGATTAAGAAAATCTCTAGAGGTATTATTTCATAGTGTCTTTATATTCAAAAATTGAAACCAAGAAACCTATGAAGCCTGGATATAGTTACTATTAATGCGAGTTCACCCATAGAACTACTACAGTTGCTAGAACCAGCGAACCCGAATTATTGATACTACAATTAGTAATTTTAGATAATGTTTAAATTAATCTTTACAATTTTAATTAGAAATACCTCTTCCCTTTAGCAGGATTCAAACGGAGAGTTTTAAGTAGTTTTTAATCCATAGTGAATATCATGTCTAAATTACAAGCTAGGGCAACGTAAAAAATTCTAAAGCTAGTTTCATACTTTGGTCTGGCCAGCAACTGGTCGGAATCATCAAATAATGACATTTATGAATCATTTTGAATTAATCAGTACTACTCAGAATAACGGTAATATAGTTACTTGGTTATCGTATTAATTATTGGATGATTATGACCTCTCTTACTGATGAGACTCAACTCCTCTATCTTCATAGATATTTGTATGGTGGAGCTACAACTTTTACTGCTCATTTGATGCACATGCTATCTAAGTTAAGGGGGAACAATATAGTCTTAAGAGTTTGCAAGACGTCTGAAATGAAGCTGCGTGATTTTGGATACGGATTGAATTACATGAATATTTCTAAAAATGTATTGTCGGACATAGACCATCCATTTATCGTTATATTCAAAGACAAATTTCTTCCAGTACTCAGCTCGCTAAATAGGAAAACTGCAGGATCATCTCCCACAGTAATGGTAATTCATGATTACCGCGATATCTCCGATAGAGTTCTACCGTTTATTATAGATTATAAGTTAATTACTATGAGGAAGAGTGTTCAAAATTTTTTAAAAGTCAAGTACGAACTCAATTCTGACTTCATGTACCATCCTTTCTACGCCTATCCTGTAATCATTAAGAAATCACGACATAGAGCTGTATCGATATCTAGAATCAGTTTTGAAAAAAATACAGATCTGATACTAGCCACTAACAAAATGCTGGATGACGACTTGTCTGTAATGATATATGGATGTCCTAGCAGAATATATGTACACAAAATTCTTGGAAGTGCAAAAGCAGAATTCAACAAGTGTTATTTTGGCATGTTCCAAAAATCTTTTTCAGCACTTACCGATATTCTGTCTCAAGCCAAATTCGTCGTAGACCTTTCGGTTCTTAAGCACGATGGGGGAGGCACCCAATATACTTTTTTGGAAGCTATACATAACAAGTGCGCTCTTATTTTACACAGAAAGTGGCTTGAGAATAAAGACCTCAACCCATCTTACTGTGATTTCCGAGAAGGGTATAATTGTTTTGCAGTTGATAACGCGAAAGAACTGGCTGAATTAATCAGGGGGGATCAAGACACGACGAAGATTGTTGAAAATGCAAGCAAATTACTGTACAGGCATATAAATTCTCCATGGTCAAATCTGCTGCATCTATAGCTGTACCGATAGTAGTTCTCTTTCACATTACCATAATTTTTTACTATTAATACAGCAGTTTTCAAAGATAATATTATAGTTGAACTGTCACTCCATGCAGAAGAATCAAAATTTTTGCCACACTCTTTTTAGTTCTTCAATTGGACTAGTGTAAAATTCCACATGGCTCCCACCGAACCCGCTGATCAACGAATTACTTGTAAATATTACAAAATTATATAATGTAAAGTTTGTTACCAATTATACATATACATAATCCGTCATGTTAGACACAATAGTTAAACTTTGACCCTCAGATCCTGACCTGAAGCTGTTATGTTTATTTTCTTTATGAATTTCAATTTCTAGCGTGTTTGTTACTCTGCAAGTGCCCTCGTTTATGATGAAAGCATAGAGTTCAATTTCAGTTTATTTTACGATGAAAACTAAAATAAAGATTGGTAATATTTGAAAAGTAGATAATAATTTATAGTAAGAATCAATAATTGACATTACTTAACATTACTATAATAGGAGTTTACTTTATTATTTGTAGCCAAGTATTATATTTTATATAATTAATATGCGTCTAATCA